>NZ_CP067101.1:5727272-6363636 GCF_016616425.1 Bradyrhizobium diazoefficiens | reverse complement strand
TCAGCTCAGTGGCTACGAACGTCGCATGCCTCACGAACTGTCCGGCGGTCAGCAGCAGCGAGTTGCGTTGGCACGCGCGCTTGTGTTCCGCCCAGGCGTAGTTCTCTTGGATGAGCCCCTCGGTGCGCTTGACAAGCAGCTTCGAGAGCGCATGCAGCTGGAATTGAAGCATCTTCAGAAATCTCTGGGAACGACCATGGTCTTTGTCACCCACGACCAGGGCGAAGCGCTCACAATGTCTGATCGGATAGTTGTGATGAACGAGGGTAAAGTCGAGCAGATCGGAGCGCCGGAAGACCTCTACGAGGCCCCTCGAACCCGATTTGTCGCGAGCTTCATTGGCGAGTCCAACTTCCTCGAGGCTCATCTGGTTGGAAAGGCTGATAGTGGCCTCCTCCTCGATGTGGCTGGCGTGCAGGTTCGTTCGACGTCGCAGGGGTTCGAGCGCCGAATGGGATCTGTGACGCTCATGATCCGGCCCGAAAAGATCATTCCTCTTGTTGGCGGGGCCCGCGCTGACAACGAACTCGAAGGCGTGATCCAAGAGGCCAATTATTGCGGAAACGTCGTCAAGTACCGGATCCGTTTGCGCGCTGCTCCTCTGGTGCATATCACCGTAGCAGCTCCGCGCCACGCCTCCTCACCGCGGTTTCGGGTCGACGAACTGGTGAGGATTGGTTGGGATGCGCGGGATGGACGTCTCCTTTGCGAGGAGACGAAAGCCGCAAGCCAAGGTGTAACCGAGGCGCACGAAGCCCGGTCGGCTTCGTTGTCCGTGACCACGGCTGAAAATCGAATGGCAATTCTGTCTTCATCATCCAGCCTTTCAGGCGGAGGAAGCTAATGAGGTACGAGACCAACAACACTACGTGGCCGACCCGACGTCAGGCGCTGATGGGAATGGGTGCCGCGGCGGGCGGAGCGGCGCTTGCAATCAGCGCTCCGGGTGTTCTGCGGGCGCAAGCATCGAGTTTAGTGCTGGTTTCCGGCGGTGGATCGTATGAGGAGGCGTTCCGCAAAGCGGTGATTGATCCTTTCCAGCGCGAGACCGGCATCAAGGTGACTTACCTGTCTCCGGCCGACGGAGCGAAGCTCAAGGCGCAGGTCGATAGCAACAATGTAGCATTGGATGCGGTCGAGCTATCGGACTTCGCGTTTAGATCGGATGCAGCCAAGTATGTCGAAGAAATCGACTATGGGGCGTTCGACAAGGAAACGCTGGACAACCTGCTGCCTGGAGCAAAGGCGAAATATGCCGTAGGATCGTACGTCTACAGCACCATAATGGGCTTCTCAACGGCCGAATACCCGGCCGACAAGCCGCGCCCGCGCTCATGGGCCGAGTTTTGGGACGCCAGCAAGTTTCCCGGGCCGCGCTCACTCAGAGCAGGTGCGTCTTCAATCGAATTTGCGTTGCTGGCCGCCGGGGTTCCGAAGGACAAGCTGTACCCGATCGACCTCGAGAAGGCGTTTGCGTCGCTCGATCGTATTAAGCCGCACATAACAAAATTCTGGACTGTTGGAGCCGAACCGGGGCAGCTCCTATCGAATCGTCAGGTCGCGATGTGTTCCGCATTCAATGGTCGCATGGAATCCCTTAGGACCCTAGGTGCCCCCGTCGATTACGAATGGAATGAAGGCGAGCTTTCCCCCAATTACTGGGTGGTGCCGAAGGGTACGAAAAAGCGGGCAGCCGCCATGCGGTTTGTTGCCTACCAGGCCACCGCGCAGGCGCAAGCTCGTCTTAACAATCTCATCTTTTATGGTCCGTTTAATCGCGCCGCCTTTAAATACATCGACTCCAAGATTGCCGCCCAGTTGCCGACGGCACCCGAGAACCTTGACAAGCAATTCTTTCGCAATCTGGAATACTGGGGTGCCCAGTCCTCCTCTGGCAAGTCTAACGGCGAAGTGCTTGTCGAGCGCTGGACCAAATGGGTAGCCAGCTAATGACTGTCTTTTTCTATGCCATGAGATCGGCCATCGCGTGGCCAGTCCGCAATCGCGAAACTTCTCTCTTGCTTGCTCCGGCCGCGTTTCTGTTGGGCGTCTTCTTCTTCGTTCCGCTCGCTAGTCTCCTCTCCCTGAGCCTGTTCGATCCCGGGCCGACCCTGGCGCATTTCCAAGAGTACCTGGGGGAACCTACGAACTGGCTGATCCTTGCCCGTACATTTGAGCTGGCAATAAAAATTACCCTGATCTGCCTTCTGTTGGGCTATCCGCTTGCCTTCTGGATCGTCTCAGCACGTACTTGGGTAGCCGGGCCGCTGTTGCTTGCGGTTCTGTTGCCGTTCTTTACGAGCTATCTCGTGCGTGCCTATGCTTGGATGGTCCTCCTCGGGCGCTTTGGCGTAATCAACCAGTTTTTGATGGCACTCGGCCTGACCGAACGGCCGGTCGAGCTCATCTATAATCAGTTCAGTGTACTAGTAGGGACAGTCTATGTCCTTTTGCCTTTCACGGTGCTGGTGCTCATCAGTGTAATGAGAGGGATTCCATCCACTTTGACGCGCGCAGCTGCCTCGCTCGGAGCCACTCCGGTCCAGAGTTTCTGGCGCGTGTTCTTTCCTTTGAGTGCGCCAGGCGTGATCGCAGTTGGGCTGCTGGTTTTCGTACTCGCGCTTGGCTTCTATATCACGCCCGCACTGCTCGGTGGTCCGAACACAGTCTTGCTCTCGATGCAAATCGACGCTTATGCGAACGTGACGCTTAATTGGCCACTTGCGGCCACCGCGGCTACCGTGCTGCTCGTGATCACGCTACTCTTATATGCAATCTCAAACCAGTTCATAGGTACCGAACGCCTACTAGGTTCACAAGACGGAGCCGGTCAGCCAACGGGTTCAACTGCAATTCGGTCAACGAGCGGGTATGTTCAGGTCATCGACTTGGCTACCAAAGCCGCACGGGCGGTCGGCGGTTACGTCCCGGCAGTAGTGTTTGCGGCTTGGAAACGTGCAGCTGTCGGCAAGACCCTCTTTTATTGCGTGGGACTTCTGGTGGCTGTATTCCTCGTCAGCCCTATTCTTATCATCGTCCCGATATCTTTCAGCTCTTCCAGATTCCTAGACTTTCCTCCTCCCGGCTTCTCGTTGCAGTGGTATGAGGCTTATTTTATGGGCGGCTCATGGATCGCAGCAACTTCGCAGAGTTTTGTTGTCGCCGTGCCGACGGCGCTCCTTAGTGTTGCAGTAGGAACCGCGGCGGCTATGGCACTCGTGCGCGGCGGTCCCCTGATGCGTCGGGTCGGATACCAGCTTCTGCTCGCTCCGATCATCGTGCCGGGAATCATTAGTGCGCTTGGGGCATACTTCCTCTTTGCGCGACTGCATCTAGTCAATACGTCTCTGGGACTGGTTATAGCCCACAGCATTGGCGCGGTGCCGCTAGTCGTGCTGGTTGTCGCCGCAAGCCTGCAGGCTCAAAACATACGACTCGAACATGCTGCCGCGAGTTTGGGGGCGTCACGTATCGTCACAATTTGGCGAATCGTGCTCCCACTCATACGTCCAGCGTTGATCGTCGCCGGATTCTTGGCATTCCTAGGATCGTTTGACGAATTCATCTTCTCATTGTTCCTGAGCGGGCCCAACACGATAACCTTGCCGATCAAGATGTATTCAGGAATTCGGGAGGAAATCACACCTACGATTGCAGCGGTTTCAAGTCTACTGATCGCCTTCACGGTCGTTTTGTATGGCGGGCTCGGATTAGTACGCAGGGCTGGGGAACGCAAAACCAGACTGCAACAGGGTGGTAAGCCATGAAGAAGCATAGCATGCCGCCGGCACTTTAACGGTGACGCCGCCCTTCCCGACCATGATGGAGTGCAACCTCTTTTCCGGGATTGATCCAGATGGAAAGGCTCAATCACGATGCGACAAATCATTGGCTTTGTCAGCATTTCGGCCTGGAAAAAGAAGGCTATTTCTGCCTCGCCAACTACGTGCGAATGATTGCGTAAGCCAAGAAGACTCAATTCAGTATCAAAGGAAACTCCAAGTGAACCAACCATTGCCAGAAATGAACTTTCCCATTGAAGAATACCGAGCACGCTTAAAGCGTACTCAGGAGGAAATGCGAAAGCATGATCTCCCAGTAATTCTCCTTCATCAGCCGGAGAATATCAATTATCTGAGCGGCCTCGATCAGATCGGGTACTTCTCCTATCATGCTTTGGCGGTTCCCAGCCATGGCGATCCTGTGCTGATTGTACGGGACATGGAAGTGCCGACTGCGCACAGCACGTCGTGGGTCAAAGACCACACGGTCTATGCAGATGCTGCTGATCCTCTGCCCGTTTGGCTCGACACAGCGCGAAGAGCCATCGATGGCCTTGGCTTGGCAGGCGGACGCGTTGGTGTCGATGAACACTCGTGGTTCTTGACCGTGGAGCGCTGGAAGATGCTGCAGGCACTACTGCCGAATGCGAAGTTGGTCCCAGAGCCTCGCATTGTTGACCACCTGCGCCTGATCAAATCGCCGCGCGAGATAGAGTGTCTGCGCTGCGCTGCTCGTCAAGTCGAAGTGGGCATGCGCGCTGGCATCGACGCTATCGCGCCGGGCGTCAAGGAGCGAGAACTCGCCGGAGTCGTGAACAGAGCATTGATGAACGCTGGGGGGGCGACCGGCGGCGGTATCATCACCTCCGGAGAGCGAACAAAGCTCATCCACGGAGGGTCCTCCAACCGGGCACTGGAAACTGGTGATCCTGTCTATTTTGAGCTTAGCGGCGTGCACAAAAATTATTGGGCTCGCCTAATGCGCACGGCGGTGGTTGGTCGACCGAACAGCGAGCAGCGGCGGATCGCCGAGACAATCATCGGCATCCAAGACGAGGCTATTGCGCTCATGCGGTCAGGTACACCAGCCGGGGTCGTCGACCACGCTTGCCGCGCGCCCCTCCTGGCCTCCGGATTGCGCGATTCCTACACCAACCGCGCAGGTTATTCCCTCGCTCTGAATCACCGTCCATCTGCAGGTGAGTTCATCCGGGAGTTTGTTCCAGGCGTGGAATGGGTGCTGGAACCGGGGATGGTGTTCCATATGCTGATGATGGCAGCCGGTATGGGATTCAGTGAGACGGTGCTCGTGACGGAACAAGGCCCGGAACGCCTAACCGGGATGGAGCGTAAGCTCTTCTCGTGTACTTGAGCACATCCATGTTGGCAAAGTACATGCAATCATGGAGCTCCTCGATGCGCACTGTCAAATTTGTTCTTGCACACAGCACAGGCACACACCGTTGGTGGTGTTGATCGTCGCTGCGAGCTTCCAGGCTCAAAAGGTCCTTCATGTTTTGATGTTTACGAAGGAATTAGCTTCAACGAAACCGTTTGTTACTGAGAACGGCTCTGAACGCGTTACGACAATGAAGCGCAGGCTCTTTGTGCGTGACTGAAAGCGGATGTACACATGAAACCTGTTGTCGGTATTGTCAGCAACTTTGATGTAGATAAGGATGGCTACTTCTGCTTTGCCCAATACGTTCGAGCTATCGAGAAGGCTGGGGCACTCCCCGTTATTTTGCCGTATACCAAAGCAGAGGAAGTAAGCTCGGTGCTGGACTTGTTGTCTGGCGTCGTGCTTAGCGGCGGTGGAGATTTTACGCCCGAATTGTGCGGGGTGGCGCCGCACTCGGCTCTTCAACGAATTATCCCGGAGCGCGATAACTTCGAATTCGCGCTTGCCCGTTCAGCTCTCGATCGGCACTTGCCGACACTCGGAATCTGTCGAGGAATGCAGCTCTTGAACGTTGTAGCCGGAGGCACGATTTATCCGCATACCCTTGATGAGCTACCAGATGCGATCGACCATCGTGACGGCACACCTTTAGATCAAACTGTCCACGATATTCAGGTGGAGCGCGACTCGCGCCTCTGGCAGCTCTGTGGCGAGCAGCCATCGTCATTTCGGGTAAACAGCTATCATCACCAAGCCATCAAGCGGCTAGCCCCAGAGTTTATTGTTTCCGCACGCGCCAACGACGGCATCGTCGAGGCGATTGAGGCGCCGGGTGCGCCCTTTGTGATCGGCGTACAGTGGCACCCGGAATGGATGTACGACACTGAGCCCGCCTGTCGTAACTTGATCGATAACTTCGCCAAAGCTTGCAGCTCGATTGAAAGAGAGCTCGCATGGCCTCCACCCACGCGTGTGTGTCTCACGCCCGCAATCCGTCGAGACGTTGACTAAGCGGCAAATATCACCGTGTTCCAAGCCCGGGACGAAGGCGAGCGAGCACGAAGATGCATCCGGCACAAATTCATACCGCGCGAATGGTCGTTCGAGACCGTCAACGTCGTTGCGTTGCTCTATAACGAAGCTCCCTGATCAATTCGCTGAAGCAACACGACTTCTACAGTTCACGGGCAAGCAGCGATACTAGGGTATCTGGTAGGTGACGCATCCGTACATGGCCAAAAATCCCTGCACACGCGTGACACGCACCTTCAACATACAGCGAGTGGGTTGAATGACGTTAATTCCGTTTCCCTTCGAAGGAGCTGTCGTCCATTCGTTGGAAGGAGGCGCCGGGCAGCCCATGCTTACTGTCGGATTTGGCGATCCTTTGACATGCTCGCATTCAGCTTAGTTCCCGTTGCATCGTTGTCTGAACGCTGGACTGGCGTGCAGAGAAGTCTTTCCGAGACTTACGCCACGCAGTTGGCCCAACTCTTGAATCGCCTTCGTCTCGACGCGGCGAGAGCTGCTGAAGAGATGCATGGGTTAGATTGCCGCCAATAGAATGTAGGGAGAAAAGCAATATGCCCGTTTCGCGCCAAATCCACTTTCAGAGCGGCTCGGACCCAGTGACTTTGGTCGTTCCTATTTTGCGCGGTCGTGGCTATCCCGACCGACGGTCTCATTCTCGCTATTCGCGATTGGATCAGCCGGCTGGCCTGGATCGCCTTGCAGTGGTGTGCTCTGTCGAGATTGTCGAAATTTGCACTTGAGGGAAACAATTGGCCGGGTTGCGTCCCCGTACTCAGCGGCTTCTCTCGTCCATACTCACGCCACATGCAGACCAACTTGACATTCGGCCGAAGCGAGCTGTCCAAAGCCGCGCCGCCGCGCATCCTCTTAAGTCGGCCGGTTGCTAGAGCTCGACCGGCGTGGTCAAGGGCTGGCCGAACCTAGTTTCATTCACCCAACAATGTGATCTATTGGAGCGCCCAAGTGACCGTCATAACTGAGCTCGCTAATTTCAGTAGCAGCTACCCAGCGAACGCATTGCCGGCGGCTACTCGGCAGATGATCTCATTGCTCACACTAGACCTCATCGCTGCTACTGCCGCGGGTCTGCGATCGCCGTTAGCTGATGCAGCCAGAAGGTCAGCACTGGAAGCTTACGGCGAAGGCCACATAAACATTTGGTTGACAGACAAACGGTCTAGTGTCGTCGGCGCCGCGATGGCGAACAGCGCTGCAGCAAGCGCGCTGGACATCGATGATGGTCATCGCGCCGCAGGGGGCCATCCAGGTGCGGGTATCATTCCCGCGGCCTTGGCAGTGGCGCAGGCCGTTGACGCTTCAGTTTCCGAAACGATGGCAGCGATCGCGCTGGGATACGAAATCGCTCTCCGAATCGCGAGCTCTCGTCCTGCTGAGACAATCGATACGCTCGCGAGCGGACGCTGGGTCGGCTATGGGGCTGCCGCAGCAGCCTGCCGTCTTTTGGGTTTGAATGCAACGCAAACTGCTTCCGCGTTGGCGATTGCCGGATCCGAAGGACCGATCGTATTCTTGAGCGCAAGCCCCAAGTTCGAGGGCAGCACGGTCAAGGAAGGGATTCCCCCTGCGGTGGTTGCAGGTGTCACTGCGGCTTTTCGCGCGCGGGCAGGCGCAACCGGCCCTCTTGATTTTCTTGATGACAATGATCGTTTCACTCGCGACCTCCTAGTAGGCAATCTTGGGTCTTCGTGGGAAGTTCAAAAATGCTATTTGAAGCCCTATGCATGTTGCCGCTATATGCATGCAGCTATCGATGCGATCCTTGCCATGCGTCGGGAAGGGGAGAAGATCCGGAAGCTGCGCATCAAGACGTTCCAACAGTCGATGCGCCTCGCAAACGAGCGTGCGCCGAGCACCCTGGAGGGGGGGCAATACAGCTTCTACTTTAATTGCGCACTGGCCGCTTTATACGGTCGGGAGGCGCTACAGCCTGTTCAAGTTGAGCGGCTTACTGACGCACGCGTACTCGACTTGGCGGCGCGTATCGAGCTTGAGCCGTCGTCCGATTTCGCTACGGCGTTTCCAGTCGGAACGCCGGCCCGAGTCATCATGGATCAGGGCAAAGGGCCGGAAGAGATGGTCGTCTGGCATCCCCTGGGGGATGTCGCGAACCCATTATCTACCGATCAGGTCGTGGCGAAATTCAAGAACATTTCGAGAAAGAATGTTCACCCACAGTGGCAGGACGAGATCCTCTCGGCGACAGCTAGGCTTGGCACCATAGGCTTTCTGCCCCTTTTGGCTGCTCTGTCGCCACCGGACAATCGATACTCGACATCCACCCGCGACGAAGGCAGCAATATTCCCTCACACAATGAGTTGTCGAGTAAGCATGGTTTGATTGGTGCGGAAAACGTCGTAATTTGTTCTCGTGCGAATGACGAAGTTCGGGGCAGGGAATCATGAATAGTCACGTGCCTGCCGCCCTCGACGCGCTCGTTAGCTCGGCAGATGCAGCATCCGAGCGGGTCTTTGGCACACAGCCCGTGTTTCATCGTCGCGGTACCGCGCGTCTCAGTATGCGCTCCATTCTCAAGAATACGATTCTGGCGAATCCTTCTCTGCAAGACCTCCTAGCAATAGGGAAGTTTCTAGAGCCGATCGTCTTGAGAGAACGTATGGTTTCGCAAGAGCCGAGAAAGCGGCCTGACCACATCTATTTCGTCGAGTTGGGCCTCGCATCGTTGAAGTTTGTCTCGGCAGAAAGGGGGATGTCCCGGGTTCTGTTGAATTTCTGCAGAGGTCGGCGCTTGAGCCGATAGGCTCGGGGTGCTGATTCCACAAAGCAGAGCAACGCCATGACGAGAGATATCACACCGGCTGGTTCGCCGGCGACCGGGGCTGTGGACGAAGCGTTTGCAGAAGTGCGGGCGAGCTTCGATCGGTTCTGCCTTCCTGCAGGGATCGAGGCGCTCGGCACGATGATGGAGGCGGATGTCACGGCGGCCTGCGGGCCGCGACGCGGCGGGCGCACCGTTGGGGCCGAACGCGGGGACGGATCGGCTTCCACGGCGGCAAGATCGAGGTCGAGCGGCCGCGGATCCGGGGCGTGAACGGCCGCGAGGTCACGATCCCGAGCTGGGAAACGGCGGCGGAGGAGGATTGGCTCGGTCGCTGGGCGATGAACCTGATGCTGATCAATGTGTCGACGCGCCGGTTCGGCCGCGCTGTCCGGCTGCCCGAGGGTTACGCTACGTGGCTGGCTCCGACAGGTCGAGCGCTACCACTGCTAAGCGAAAAGGATAGACCACTTGACATCAGTCCGCAATTAACGGGCCGAATGAGAAATCCCGCTCTCTTCCGTGCGCGAACCAGTAGCGTCACACATCTGAACATGCCCATCGGCGTCGGCGCATCGATATCGAAGGATGCGCTGCGTGGTCCAGAAGCAGCTCCCATATAGGAGCAAAGTGCCTTCGGCCAGACTGCTATCACTAAAACGCATATGGTGAATCAGCGAATAACGACGGGACCACTCCATCCGTGTCAAAAGCGCGCCTCTCACAAGGCCAATTGCGGATTGCTTGCTAAGACGCAACTGCCGTGGACAACATTTCGATCATTCAACAAAGCGCAATGTCGTTACGCGCGCTCATAGTGAGGCTCTGGACAATCCTTTCTCGTAGTCACTTCTTCTCGCACAACTTCTCGATCGCACGGGCGCTCTCGAAGAGCTCTGCATCGGAACCAGGCGCGCCCACAATCTGCACAGCGACCGGTAACCCACGACTCGCCGAGGAGACTGGCATCACCAGCGCCGGTGCACCTACTAAGTTGAAGAACGAAGTGAACAAGGTCAACGCATCGCCAATCGAAGTTGCTTGCCCGGCAATGTCCACCTCGACGGTGCCGATTTGCGGCGCCCTGATTGGACAGGCCGGCGTTAGCAGGAGGTCGAATGTCTGCATGGCCCGCCCAAATGCTCGCCGATACGTTCCCAGCAGACGCATACATTGGATGTATTTTTCTGCAGGCAGTGACTGCCCAAGTGCCATCGCGCTCCGCACGTCGGCTCCAAATTGGTTGCCGGACTTAGCGAGATTGGAGCTATGGTAGGTGGCTGCCTCGGCGAGTTGAATCGTCAGCGCCACCATGCGAGCCTCGGACAGGTCCGGCAGTACGATGGATCCGAAAGTCGCTCCCGACCGTCGCATATGTTCCTTTGTTACGAGAAAGGCGTCGCGTACGGGCGGCTCGCATTTCTGCTCGAAGTCCTCGACTACGGCAACTCTCAGCGACGCCCCCGAACTCGTTGCTGGCGAGAGCTTCGCAAGCTGCCTCACGACGAGCTCCACATCCTCAACTGATGTCGCAAGTACGCCGGCATGATCTAGTGACCAGCAGAAGGGGATAACGCCGTCGAGACTGATCAGGCCGTAGCTCGGCTTGTACCCGAGAATACCGCACAGAGCCGCCGGAACGCGACACGAGCCACCTGTGTCCGTGCCAAGCGCGAACGGCACGATACGAGCCGAGACGGCTGCCGCGGAGCCACTGCTAGACCCGCCGGCTAACCTTGTCTTGTCATGCGGGTTGACGACCGTTCCGGTCCACCGATTCTCGCCCGTCGCACCGTATGCGAATTCGTGGAGATTGGTCTTGCCGATGAGAGCCGCCCCCGCTTCGTCGAGCATACAAATGACCGCGGCGGACGCATTCGGTGTATTATTTTCTAGTACCCTGCTGCCGCCGGTGGTGCGTATGCAGCGCGTTTCGAACATGTCCTTCGCGGCATAAGGAATTCCATCAAGCGGGCCGAGGACTCGGCCTGCCCTTCGGCGCGCGTCAGCTTTCTGCGCCTGGGCGAACGCGTGGTCGGCTGTCACAGAGATGAAGCTGCGCAGCGACGGATTGGTACGCTCTGCCGCAGCAATACAGTCCCCGACAATCCGGACCGCGGATCGGCTTCCATCCTCGAGTGCGGCCGCGATGATCTTGATTGAACCCGACTTGACCATCAACAGGTTCTGCTCCTTGCGCTACAGTGCCAGGTAGAGTAAGGACAGCAGTCCCTTGTACGTCCTCCACATTCGCTCTCAAGCACAAATGCCGCACTGGCGTTCTGGCTTCCGCGAGGAGCGCAGATTTGTCGAATGTGGCAGCCTCGATCGATATGGGCTCCTCCCAACATATCGAAATGTCGGCAGAACATCCCAATAATCACATACGCCGGCTCGTCAAGCTCCCAACACTCGTTAGTGCCCATGAGGTCAGCCGCGCACGAGGATACTCCTGTATTACCGCTCCTACATTGGCATCGGTACGACGGTGGAGGTCGCCTCAACCCGCACGTCAAATCGCATGTCGATGCCAACGTCCACGGAGCTCAGAGCGCTTCGCTTGGCGGTGCGGAGATGTAGCAGGATGCGTAGATATAGCCGGTCGTGCGCTCTAATCGATCCTCCATGCCAAGTGCCGCCATGGTCTTCAAAATCGCCTCCCGCTCGGCCGGCGTAGAGAAGCGGCGTTGCCGTTGTCTAAATCGGTCCACAGCCGTGGTTTCCACCCCAAAACGCCGGAGGATTGCGGCGATGCTGTCATAACTGAAGGGGTGCATAGCGAAGGCGGCGACCCATGGGCGTGAGGACGCCGAGGCATCATACACCCGTCCAAAGGTTCGTTCCGTGGCGTAGCCTACACAGCCCGTGCTGATCAAGATGTCCGCATCGACAAGGGCGCCACGTTCTTCGACGGTCAACTCACGAGCTTCCAGATCGGCCGTAATACCAGCATCCAGTAGACCAAGAGTCTGCGCATAGCGAACAGCCCGGAACGATGGATCCACGCCTACAACCTGAATATCATCACGCAGGCCGAGATTGCGAAAGAAGTTGCAATGCTCAATTTCCTGTCGGCCGGAGAGCGATCCGCTCGGTTCCAGATAGGCGGCATAAAGTTCATCTAGATCTAGGTCGCTGCGCAGTAAGGCAGCGTTGACGCCATAGGAGCAACCGACATCGATGATTTTTAATCGAGTTTTTCTGCGAATGCGCCGATAGTCGGCGAATACCCGTTCGAAGACCGGCTTAGCCCGATCTGGAATCGTATAGTCGAGAGCCAAATGCGCACGAAAATAGGCGTGAGGCCACTTGCGATTATAGGCCGCAGTGAAATCATGTTTCCTTCCCTCAAGGGTGCCGTGCGCCGCCTTTCCAGATGCCATTATCCACCCTATTGTCCCGAGGTCGTGAAATCAGACGGAACGATCCGGAGTGTGCCTGATGAAGGCAGGAGCAGCGAGCGGGGTGCGAGAGCTGTGGATTTGCTGAGACCTCCGCTCTCGCAGAAGACGATGGGACACGAACCTGACACGCTGCGTTCCTTCCGGTCTTCCATGGATCGCGAAATGATCGATGGCATGAGTTATGAGTCGACACCCGTGCAACTCGTGACGACGGACTCTCAAAACTCGTGCCAATTACGCCGTGTCACATAAAGAGATGTTCTGAGAAGAACCGCTCAACGCCTGAGGTGTGGCGCGAACGCACGATGGCAACTTGCGCTCGGCCGGTCGGCGCAGATGCGTGTTGATAACCAATGGCACAAAGGATCCCTACGTTAGCTAAAAGTCAAAACCGTAATCGACCGTGCGTCTAATCGACTCAGCATGTTCGTTTCATACAACATGCGTTCCCCGTGATTCGGCCCCAGTGCGGCCATTTCCGCGGCATAGAATGTCGTATCGACGGGTCCCTAAGCGTCTAAATATCAAAGAGCGGTAGCGTCCCTTCTCAAAATGCGCCACGTTACCACATGAATTCGGCATCGAGTGTTCGAGCGTGACCTTAGTATCGTCGGGTTATGTTGTCGCGTTGTCCGATCGAACGCACATCTTTGTTCGCAAGCCGACACTGCGTCGTACAAGTACTTGCTCGAGGATACGTGCCCAAATCGCTTTCCTGCTGTTCGCATCGTTCGTCCGTGGCATACGAATTGCAGAGATGTGATAGCAAGCAATTGTTCAGGAAGACGCTGATGCGAGTGGCTGTCGTGCGGAACCATCATCACACGGGCGTAATCAACAAGTTCGGTCATCCTTGTCGGGAGCAATACGATGACGACGTCGTCCGACAGATAGTGGCCGTACTGCAGGAGAACGGCCACGAAACGCTTCTCTGCGAAGGCGACAAAGGACTGTTCGCCACACTTGAGCGATTTATGCCACCTAATCCACACGTGCGCCCCTCTGGAGTCGTCTTCAATTTGGCCAACGGAATTCAGGGCGAGTGCCGCTTATCCCACGTTCCGGCCATGCTTGAGTTGGCCGGAGTGCCTTATACCGGCGCGGGTCCGCTTGGGAATGCGCTGGCGCTTGACAAGGCGATCGCCAAGACACTGATGCGCGAGCGCGGCCTGCCTACACCGAATTTTCGCGTGATGCGTCGAGGCACTGAGAGTACGGGCGACCTACGGTTCCCATTGGTGGTAAAGCCACGCTCCGAATCCACCAGCTTCGGATTGCAGCTCACGCATGAGCCCGCCGGGTTGAAGCAAGCGGTAGAAGCAATCGCTGCGCAATATTCGCAGGATGCGCTTGTGGAAGAATACGTAGAAGGACGAGAACTCTACGTCGGCTTGCTGGGAAACGAGGAACTTGAGATCTTGCCACTAGTGGAGCGGGACTTCGGCAACCGCGAAATGCGACTCGTCACTCATGACGACAAGGCAGGAAAGGCACTCGCGGCAATTTGCCCGGCGCAAGTCGATAGCAAGCTTGCGACTCTGCTGCACGATATTTCAGTCGCGAGCTTTCGTGCCTGCCAGTGTCGCGATTATGCCCGCGTCGACATCCGCATCGATCGCTCCGGCCAGCCGTTTATCCTGGAGATCAACTCGATACCGGGACTACGCAGCATTTATGTTAAGGCCGCCACGACTGCCGGATACAGCTTCTCAAGCCTAATTAATCGGATCCTCGATATCGCCCATAGGCGGTATTTCGGAGTCGGCATCCCCCAGTCGGAATGCGCGTCGACTCGCGACCGAAGTGCTCCGCATTAGCAACATGTTGGGCTCTCGCCCTGCCGCTTTGCGCAGGGTTGATGCACGGTCATTCACCAATCGAATGCAGCCGACACCTTTGGCCGGCCTTATTCGATAAGGCGATTCGCTTGATCTATCATGTGCCTCACAGTGCAGCGTGTGTCAGCGCGATGCCGCCACACGCTGCAAGCGCCCGATGAGTTCGTCAAGCCGCGCACGAATAAGTCCGGCGAGCAGTCGCCTGAGCGAGCTGATACGAAAGCGATTTGTGAAGTCGCGCAACGGCTAACTGTGTTTCGTTAGCTATGAACGCTGACGCCAACAGACGCCGCTATCGTGTTGCCTGCGTATCCCCGGGCCCGTCCGGGCGTTGCGGGCCGCTGGCAATCGAGGTTGTTCTGGACGATCGAGGAACTGACTGAACTTTAGGATTGGGGTCTGCTGCATCGGTCCATTGCGGCGGAACAGAGCAAATTCGGCCATCGTCAAAGCGCAGCAGCAACAGCTTGTCCGCTCGGTTGCCACGTCTCCCGACGCAGGCACCTCTCTGACCGGAACACGGATGAAAGGGATGGGTCACCGTCACAAGCTCCAACAGGGCCGATGAACCGCTTGCATTTCCAACTGAGTTACAAACGACTCGAGAAATCGAAGTTTTGTTGGCCGTGGATAGGCCCGCATCGGATCCAGCTCAATCACTTGCGGTTGCTGGCGCTGGTTGATGGGCTGGACTGGACGAAGATTCGTTCGGTCGTTGTGAAGCGCCCCAAAACAGTCGGTTGACAACCTGCGCGAATTGAATCAGGGCGCCAAAAGGCTTGGGAAACCAGTGGCGAGTGTGCTCTCATGGGCGGCGATGACGACGCCCATTTCAGAGCTTCCGACGACCCTTGCCAAAGCCCACGCGTTGATCCTCGCCTTAACGGCAGAGCCTTCGGGGGCTCCGCAATCGTGCTCAACCCCGCTCGGGAAGTTCAGGGAGGGGTGCACGCGGTCTTCTTGTTCGTCGCCCAGGAGGGCGCCGCGTTTGGCGTGTTCAACACGCTTCAACGCACTTGGTCTGGCTTTCCACGGCACCTCTAGGGCGGGGCATAGAGTGGCAAGCTTCTGTGCGCTAGGCTGATCCATTCCCCGAGTGCTCTCGATGCCGGCCAACCTCTCTTATGCAGGCACCTAGGTGTTCACTCCCGCCCGTCAGTTACGAGAGCAGTCGACTACTCTCTTGCTGGAATCCGCCTCCACTGTCGATACGCGCCTTCGGCGGCGCACTCCAACAATTCCGCATAGCTCTGAATAGCCCGGCGGAGCCGCCCCGCAAAGCTCGCTCGGAAACTCTTGAATTCCGGTAAGCACGTGACCGGAAATGTCGTCGTTTGTCGCGCTCACTTGAGCGGCTTTGGCGCGCAGCAATATCATCGAGGCGCGCTGGCTTCCCGATTGCCCGCACGTACTGGACGAAGTAGAAGTAGCCGTCCTTCACCACATTGAAGTTACTGACCACACCTACGACCGGTTTCATGCGCTCGCTTAACTTCTGGGGATGGTCCTCAGGTACGCGAGAAGAGCTTGCGCTCCATCCCGGTTAGGCGTTCCGGGCCTTGTTCCGTCACGAGCACCGTCTCGCTGAAACCCATACCGGCTGCCATCATCAGCATATGGAACACCATTCCAGGCTCCAGCACCCATTTAACGCCTGGCACAAACTCGCGGATAAATTCGCCGGCGGAGGGGCGGTAATTGAGACCCAGCGAATAGCCAGCTCGGTTCGTGTATGTTTCGCGCAGGCCAGAGGCCAGAAGCGGCTCGCGGCAGGTTTGGTCGACTACGCCGGCCGATATGCCGGGGCGCATCAGCGCGATGGCCTCGTCTTGTATGCGAATGATTGTCTCGGCGATACGCTGCTGCTCATCGGTCGGCTGACCCACCACTGCTGTGCGCATCAAGCGAGCCCAATACATTCCATGGATCCCGTTGAGCTCAAAATAGACGGTATCGCCACGTTCGAGGACTCGATCAGAATAGGATCCGTGTATGAGGTTCGTTCGATTGCCGGAGGTGATGATGCCGCTGAGCGGCAGTCTCGACCCCGCCTTCACCAATGCGTTGAACACTGCGTTAGCGATTTCTCGTTCCGTCACGCTGGCTGCGATTGCCTCGATGCCGGCGCGCATGCCCGCTTCAACCTGGCGGGCAGCGCTGCGCAGATAGGCTATTTCGGGTGGCGATTTGATCAGGCGCAGGTGGTCGACGATTCGTGGCTCTCCGACCAGAGTTGCATTCGGTAGTAGCGCCTGCAGCATCCTCCATCGTTCCACCGTCAAGAACCATGAGTGTTCGTCCACCCCAACGCGCCCACCAGCCAAGCCGAGGCCATCGAGGGCTCGTCGCGCCGCGTCGAGCCAAACGGGGATCGGATCGGCGGCATCTGTATAGATCGTGTGACTTTTGACCCAAGATGTGCTGTGCGCGGCCGGCACTTCCATATCGCGCAAGATCATTACCGGGTCGCCGCGGCTCGGGACCGCTAAGGCGTGATAGGAGAAGTACCCAGTTGTATGGAACCCGGTCAGATAAAGAATATTCTCCGGCTGGTGCAGCAGCAACACGGGAAGGTCATGCTCGGCCATCTCTTCTTGTGTACGTCGCAGCCGTTCCCGATATTCTGCAGCAGGGAAATCCATCCCGCTGTTTTCAGCTTCACTCACCGTCGTGCACTCATTCATTGTTGGCTCGCTTTCTTGGGTCGCCGCTGACCCGCTTGGCGAACTGTTTCTACGCCGGTATAAACAAGGATTGTGAAGGCGATCAGAAGACTCGAAACCGCTGCAATCGTGGGAGTGATCTCTTCCCGAATTCCCGACCACATCTTGATCGGCAGGGTCACGGTGTTCGGCCCACTCAGGAAGAGCGCCAACAATACCTCATCGAATGAGGCCAGGAAGGCAAAGAACCCGGCAACTATCAATGCAGGGCGGATGAGTGGGAATACGATACGCCAGATCGTAATGCCGAGTGATGCCGGCTCGCAGATAGGAGCCGGATGCCCCGCGCGTCTTCGCGCAAATGCGACGTCCTCGAAAACAGAGATGAGAAAGAGCGCGTAGTTCTGAAACACACCCCGATGTTTCGCGTGTGCACTGCTAGCCCGGTTACCGGTCGAGCTCAGATGAAGATCTGGTAAACTGTTGGTGTTTCGAACCAAAACCGTCAGCGTCGTCGTTTTGCCGGACCCGCTTGGTCCTAGAAACGAGACAAACTCGCTAGCCTCGACATGAACCGAAACATCATGAGCCGCTTGCGCGCAGCCGTACTGCTTACAAAATCGCTCCAAGCGCATTGGTTCACTGCCGGACATTTATGCTCTCCGCCATAGTCGCGCGCACGGCGACGGGTGCACTCGACAAAGGCATCAGTTCGAAAGATAAAGATGCTACGCGACAGGCGAGGCGTCATATAATTGGGATCCGCGCGTCGCGGCGGACCTTCGTCGCAGACCATTACCATCGTATCGCCGAGTCGGAATTCTCCGTAAGCAACCGCACCCTTTGGCACCAGCGTCTCAGTGCTGCATCGAAGGCTAGTCAATACCAATCCAGAGCGTTCTCTGCACCTCTACTTGTTAGTAGGGGGTCACGTGGTGACCGCGGGTTTGAAACCGTCGTCGTCAGGCGCGGTCTCGAGAAGCGGCGGGAACCACATTACGAGTCATCGCAGTGATCTGGCCAGCATTGACGAGCGTGGCTACCCTCCGCCTGTTTCAGATTGAAACTCACATTAGCGATTACGATTCCATGAGGCCGAGGTTCGTGTTCGACTCCCACCGTCTTTAGGCAACAAGGAACGCGGGATCTCAAGTAAAATTGTCGAATGCCGGTCGATTAGTGGCGGCCGCTATCTACCGTGGAGACCACTTCTCGTATAAGCTTGATCCCTGAGGCGCAAACTAGGCCATCAACTTCGAGTACCGCTGGAGGGTGCTTTGGCAGAGATCCGTGTTCTCCCTTCACGAGTTGCCTATTCGACGCCCGGCGAGCTTGGCGTGCGAATTAGTGGGCGGCGAGGGTCCTTATCTCGTGGACGCTAATGGGACGCGCTATCTGGATGCGTCCTGCGGATCGGGACCTCTCATCTTGGGTCATGGTGACGAGAAGATCATCGACGCGCTTCAGGCCCAGAGCCCATTACACAGGAAAGATCGAGATCCTCGATCTCGGAGCCGATGGACGCGTGTAGCCGATGGACGCGTGTATATGCGCTATCATCAAATAAGATTCCTGCAAAAATCCGAAAGATCTTTTTCCCGGCCGGCCCAGACGTAACCGGTATGAGCTCCCACGTCCGCGCTGATCAGCAGCTGCGTGTGTAGCGGATCGGCATCCAGTACTGGCGCAGCGCCTCGAGGGCCGCTGGGATACCGAGGTAGGCGTTACGGAGGAAATCCTCGGTTTCACGACCGCTTCGTGGCGGTCCGAGCAGCGGACGGTCCTGATCGTCACGGCAGTGCAGCAGGATGGGTAGCAGCAGGCCGTGATTGACGTTGTTGACGTCGAGCAACGGCGCCCACGCTGACATCCTAAGCCGCATCGCGGCATACAAACTTGGCACCAGGGATGCGGATCGACGTCGCCATTGGAGTTGCGCCGGTGTATCGGCTCGAACCGATCGGGGGCGGTCGAGAGGGTGTTGCTGATGTCGTTGTGGCGCAGCGCGACGGCGGAGATCGCGGCGAACTCCGGCGTGCCGCCATGGTTGAAAGTGTCGGCTTCGATCGCGAGCAGCGAGCAGATCCAATCGAGCGGGCTCATCGACACCGGTCCGGCGACGATCGCGGCGGCATAGGCGTCGAGCATGGGAATGCTGCTGGCGGCCGGATGGCGATCGACGCGAGCCTGGAGCCATCGCTCAAGCTCCGCAAGTGGCATCGCGGCTGACGCCATCGACGATGCTGCTTTATGGCGACGTGGGCTCATGCCGCTGCCTGCGGCGTGCGCCGGCGCGCCGCCTTCCAGTTCTCCAGTTCCAGGCGAGCAGCTCGTGCAGCTGATGGCTCTTGGTTCGCCCGGACACGATGCGCTCCAGCACATCGGTCATTGGCCTGCGGGTCGAGCTTATGGAGTTTTGCCGTGTTATCGAGCGACGCCAGGATCGCCCAGCTCTCGGCGCCGCCTCCGCTGCCGGATGGAGGCGCTCAGCACACGCCTGACCGCAATGGTCGTCCAGCTCTTCTCCAAATCGAAGCTGGCGGAGGCCATCAACTACGCACTCAATCACTGGGACGGGTTGACGCTGTTTCTCCGCGACGGCCGTGTCGAGGTCGACAGCAACACAGTCGAGCGTTCCATGCGCCCGATTGCCATGGGAACATCGTCGTTTGCTGCCGCAGACGGCGTGACGCCGGTCTCAAGATCGCCAAGCTCAAGCGCGAGCTGCTCGGCCACGAGCGCGGCAAGCCGCTCCGAGCGCTTCCCGAAGATCATGTCCTTGAACGTCTGCACTGCTACGCGCAGCTTCTCGTTCTCAGCGTCGAGCGCGAGCATCATCTCGGTCAGAGCTGCCGGATCGGTCGGAAGAGCGTCGGGGCGAATCGCCATGATCAGACGATACATCTGTGCGACCCATGCTCCAGCGAAATCCTCGCTCCTCAGCCGACAATGGCCGGCTGCTTCACAGGCTTGGGCGACACACGCGTCCACTCGAGCCCGTCGAGCAGCATCGCAAGCTGCGTCGCGCTCAGATGCACCACACCGTCGCGGATCGACCCAGGTGAAACGCCCCTGCTGCAGCCACTTCGTTACCAGCACCATGCCTCTGCCGTCCCACGCCAGAAGCTTCACTCTGTCCATGCGCTTGCTGCGGAACACGAAGACGTCGCCGCAATACGGGTTCGCGCGCAGTGCTTCGCTCACCAGCGCCGACAGCGTGTGCACCGACTTGCGAAAGTCGACCGGCTGTGCCGCCAGCACCACCTTGAGGTCGGACCTCAGTGCAATCACCGGATGCCCCGAAGCGCCGACAGCACCGTCGAAAACGTCGCCAGCTCCACGCCCGGCTCGATCCGGATGCGCGCCCCACTCAGCTCGATCTCGATCACTCCGCAGCTCTTGATCGGCGGCGCGCTGGTCTCCAAAGACCTCATCTGTGCCGACGCAATACGCTCGTCGGCTGTGCCGCTGCTCTCGGCACCAATTTGGATTGGCACGAAGCTCGGCACCTTGACAGCCATCGCCGCAACCTGACGTCGCCACACCGTGAGCAGCCCGCGTGGCGCCATGGCCAAGCTCGTCGAGCGAGCCATAGGCAGTATCATAGTCGAGCAGATCTTCGTGTCTGGCACGTGAAACACCGCCGTCACTCCGATTTTATGGCTGTCGTGTTTCGCGGTGTTCAATAGAAAGTCTATGTAAGGGACGCAACACACTCAACCCAACTTAATGCCAGATGCTGCAGGCTCTGTCCTGCGAGCTCACACACGTAGCCATTAGGTTCATCGAGGGGACTTGCGTCGTTGCCGAAGGGCGCGCTTGCGGACGCGCCGACCTCGTCCGACGTTTTGTGTTGAGTCCGTCCGGTTGAAGACGTCTGTGTTTGGCATCCGACTATTAAGGCGCCGGTATTGCGACGACGCAGCGCGAACCACATCGTTTTCCCGCCTCCACTTGCACCTCCTCTGTTGGCACGCCAATTGCCAGAGGCCCAACAATCTTGTGGCCCATAGCGGTCTCGTGGTCTCCGGCCGAGAGGTTCATGTGAAGTTTGCTTTGACGATCGAAGTCATTGCAATAAGCGCTGCACTTGCCCCAGCAGCGGCTCGGTCGCCTGGTCCTGTCTGGAGGCCGGCAGCGAGGCTGTCACTTCGGATGGAGATCAGGCTGCGTGGCGAGCTGGGCGAGTCAGTGAGGCACTCGCGCTGGAAGGCGTTGATCCCGCGTCATGAGATCCAGGTCGGCCGAATCTTGCCGATAGACAACTCTCTTGAATCCGCATGTTCGTGGGAGCATATCCGCTCGCCGCTTGGCCGGCCCAATCGACGGACGCGCAGGATCGAGATGCGTTGTTGTTCCCCTCAATCAACCAGATCCGAGCGAATGAAGTTAACAGTTGGCAAACATCCAAGGAGTCGCTCATGCGGGTAGCAGTCGTGTGGTTCAAGGACATCGAGGCCAGTCAGTTCGGCCCGGAGTACGGCCCGGCGGTCAAAAGCGTGGTGACGGCGCTGCAGGAGAACGGTCACGAGACGCTGCTGTGCGAGGACGACAAAGGATTGCTCGCGACGCTCGAGCGATTCATGCCACCCGATCCGCAAGCCCGCCCCTCCGGAATAGTCTTCAACATGGGAACCATGGGAGCCGGAGGCAAGGGCGAGTGGCGTTCCAGCCAGATTCCGACCATGCTTGAGATGGCCGGCATTCCGTATACCGGGGCGAGTCCGCTCGGGGCTGCCCTGGGTCTCGACAAGGTCATCACCAAGAAGCTCATCCGCGATGACGGCGTCCCGACGCCGAATTTTCGGGTGATGCGCCGTGGCACCGAGAGTACCGGTGACCTGCGCTTCCCACTGATAGTGAAGCCACGCTACGGATACGGCAGCTTGGGATTACAATTGGTGCATGAGCCCAGCCGTCTGAGGCGAGCCGTAGAAATGATCATCACGCAGTATTCGCAGGATGCACTCGTGGAAGAATACATCGAAGGGCGGGAAATCAGCGTCGCCCTGCTGGGAAACGAAGAGCTCGAGGTGTTCCCGCCGCTGGAGCACGACTTCGGTGACCGCGAAACACGCCTTATCACCTTGGAAGACAAGACTCACATGGCGGTCGCGGCGCCGCAGAGAATTTGCCCGGCTCGGATCGCGGGTGGGCTTGCGACGATGCTGCGGGATATTTCGGTTACGACCTTCCGTGCTTGTCTTGGCCGGGACTACGCCCGCGTGGACCTCCGGATTGACCGCTCCGGTCGGCCTTTTGTCCTCGAGATCAACGTTAGCCCGTCACTCACTAATTCAAGTTCTTACTTCCAGGCTGCGGCGACCGGCGGATACAGCTTCTCGGACTTGGTCAATCGCATGCTGGATGTCGCGCATACGCGGTATTTCGGGATTGGGTATCCCCGAGGCTGAACAAATGTTGAATCGCGGTGGGTTGCAACGGTGAAACCGTCAATCCCTCGTACTCAGCAAACCTAATGTCATGCGGCGCCCCGGTTGGCTATGGACGAGAAAAGGTATCGTGGTGGAAAGCGCAGGCTATACTCGGATGCATACCAGTACTGTCGCTTCGGATGTAAAAGAAGTTGAGACGGCAAAGTTGTCGCACCTTGAGAGGACAATACGGCGTTTGCAATCGAAGCGGCCGATCTCCAATCGGGATAGGGGGAGAGCCTCGCGGCTCAGCCCAAGGGTCGCGGCAGGCGGTGGTCCGCCTCCCGCTCCCACAGAAGGCAGCGCGCGGATTTACCACACTGCCCTCTTCGGCACTTGGTTCGCAGCACTGCAAGAGCCAAAGCGTCGTCCGGCCCAGCTGCGGCTGCGCAACATCCGATGTCAGTAACGCCCCCCGGCACGATACACGCTCACGAGGCAGCGGAGACTCCCGAAGGTCGAAGCGGTGAAGAACCGCGTGGGACAGCATCGCTGGAAAACCGGGCTGGCGTTCGGCGCCGCGGCGGGCGCACCGTTGGGGCCGAACGCGGGGACGGATCGGCTTCCACGGCGGCAAGATCGAGGTCGAGAGGCCGCGGGCCAACGGTGCGCCCGCCGCTCGCTTTCGAACGAACGACGCGATTGCGGATCAATTTTTCAGCCTTGTCGGCGGCCCGGCCTTGGCGATCAGGCCGCCGAGCTCGATCTTCTCCCGCGTGTCCTTCTTGCGGACCTCAGTAGGGTCGGAGCGGCGCATGCGTTCAGCCCTGTTCAGCCACGCCCGAAGACGCGCCAAACGTGACCGTCGGAGGCGTCTTCGTGGTTCGGGAGCCACCCGCGCGAAAGCGGTTCGCGATCTCCTTGAAGACCGAGAGCAGCGCCTCCTCGTCGATCTCGAACTCCCCGATGCCAGCCTTCAGCGCGATCCGGCCGATCCGCTCGGCCTCCCGCGTTTCAGCCTGCTTCAGCTGCTCCTGGAGGCGAGTGATTTCATCCCTGATCTGCCGCGAAGGCTTCTTCATTCCGAAAGACCTTTCTTGATTGCTTTGCGCGAAGCGCCAGACGGGAAAGCCGGGGTGAGCGCGAAGCGCGACCCCCGGTAATTAACGGGGTCGGCGAAGCCGACGCTTTGGAAGATCATCCCGCCGTTCCGAAGGAGCGGCTTCCCAAGGGCGCAGTTATACGTCGCTGACGCGACGTCCTGCTTCCTGTCCCGAATTGACGGGCCGATCCGGACGAACAGAGTGTTCGCTCGCTTCGGGATCGCGCCTGCCGTGGCTATCACGCATTTCACCGTCCAGATCATCGGCCGCGCCAGTGGACGCAGCGCCGTTCTGTCAGCCGCGTACCGCCATTGCGCCCGCATGGAGCACGAGGCGGAGGCGAGGGCCGTCGACTACTCGAACAAGCGCGGCCTGGCGCATCAGGAATTCCTCCTGCCAGCGGATGCGCCGGCCTGGGTCCGCACGCTCATCGCCGACCGCTCCGTGGCGGGCGCGGCCGAAGCGTTTTGGAACAAAGTCGAAGCCTTCGAGAAACGCTCCGATGCGCAGTTCGCTCGCGAAGCGATGATCGCCCTGCCGGTGGAGCCCACGACTGAACAGAATATCGCTCTCATGGGCTAGTTCGTGGCGCAGTCGCGTGGACAGGTGGCCAACCGGGTCTATCACGACGAACCCGGCAATCCGCATGTCCACCTGATGACGACGCTGCGGCCCCTGACGGAGGACGGTTTCGGCGGCAAGAGGGTCACTCTGCTCGGCTAAGACGGTACTCCGCTCCGCACCCCGCCGGCAAAATCCGCTATGCGCTCTGGGCGGTGACAAGCAGGGGCGCAACGGGCGCGGTGGATCGATCTGCAGAACCACCATCTCGCGCTCGCCGGCCTCGAGGTTCGTGTCGACGGCCGCTCCTATTGCCGAACGTGGAATCGACCTCGTCCCAATCACCCATATCGGTGTCCCGGCAAAAGCGATCGATCGGAAGGCCAAGCGTGAGGGTGCGGGACCGAGGCTCGATCGGCTGGCGGTCTTCGACGAGAGTCGGGCCGAGAATGCCCGTCGCATCGAGCGTCGGCCGGAGATCGTGCTCGACCTCGTCAGCCGCGAGAAGAGCGTCTTCGACGAGCGCGATATCGCCAAGGTGCTGCATCGCTATGTCGATGATCCCGGCACCTTCCTCCAGAGCCCCGATGTCGTGCGGTTGCAGGCCGAGGGCATCGACTTTGCGACCGGCGCGCGGACGCCGGCAAGGCTTACGACGCGCGAGCTGATCCGGCTGGAAGCCGACATTGCGCGACGCGCGATCGGCCTCGCCGGCACCGATATCCGAGGCGGGGCTTCTTCGAGCTGGCCGACATCGAGAAAAACGCCCGGGAAGCCAGAAGGGCAAACCCATCTCCCCGATCGCGCCGGAGGCGGTCGGCCGCCATCGATGAGATCTTTGATCAATTCTCGTAGTGCTTAGCGAAGCTGTAGCCGGTGGCCACAGGTCCTCCTCATAGCCAGGGACATCTCATCGTGGCTGGCTCACGGCAACCGCGATCGCCCTTTCTTCGCTTTTGTGTCCATTTCTACACCTGAACGGAGCGAACTCGTGTGCAGCCAGGGCGAGACGTCGAACCGGGTGGGGCGGTAGGTAGGCTCTTGCAGTAGACGCGGAAGATCGAAGGCTCCTGCGGCTTCTCCAGACAATTATCGCCGGCACAGGGTATGCTACCAGTGGTTCGAGCACCGGAATCTGGCTGCTTCGCAACCGTTTTTGGCTCACAACAGACGTGGGTCAAGAACGAATGGCTCTACAGAGATCACGGAGATCCGCGCCGCGTCCTTGTGAGTGTGGTTGATCAGGATGTTGACGTCGGGGGACTGATCGACAGGGACGATGGCAGAGGGAACGCGGAGGAGGGGTGTCGCGAGCGAGGCGTGCCATTGATCGCCTCGTTGCTGGGTCCAAACTTCCTGGCGCCGCCAATCGGCGGGCAGATCGCTTAAGCCCAGCGTCTCGACGCCAAGGTCATCTGGCCCATCGTAGCGCACCATCATAAGCGCAGGCATGAGAGCCGGGTCCTCGATATGGACCAGTTTTTCCAAAACGCACAGCGCAGGCGACGTGCTGCAGTAGGTGATAGGCCGTCCGATCGTATTCCAGCGTCCGTCAAAAAGCAGGCCATAGCCACCATCGAACATCTTGGCATGCTGTATGCCCGACAAACGCCAAAGCAGCATCAGGCGGCGGCGCCCCAGGCGACCTTGCCGAGTATGGTTTCGACCACGCGGGCGCCAGTTTCGGTTTGTGCTACCGCCAACGGCGTCTCGTCATGAAGTTCTGCTAACGAACGCCGGAGCCATATATTGGCCTTGTTGGCGTCGCCGAAGGTCTCCTCGGCAAGTGTCTGCACCCGCAGCAATCGCACGGCCCGGTCGGATTCTTCCACGGTGAGCGGTTGCTTTTTCTCCGCGCGATGCCGGCGCGTTCGTTGCGGAATGACGAACAATTCGATTTCCTGATCACTAAGTCCCGCCTTCGCCAGCCCATGCAGCGCGGTCAGGGGAAGCCGCTTTCGTACTGCCAGGGCGAGGTCCGCCTGCGAGCGTATGACCCCTCCGAGGACCGAGCGTCCACCCAGCTTCCTTGCTACGATTTCGACAATGGACATAGGGGCCTCCCTGAACGTGACGGCAATGTGCCGTATAAATAGCGGCATATTGCCGGATTTGCAAGAGCTCCCCACAGGCCCACCTGTGAGGAGCCGGACTGGGGACGGCGCCGTCGGGGCAGGGACTTTCGATGCAGGGCATGTTGGCACCGCTGCCAACCGCATATCCACGCACCAGGAACGGTCTTGAACGACAGCTCAGGAGCGCAGACCCCTGGAGCGACTATCTTAGCGCGGTTGAGAGCCGAACTCCGTTATTCGAGCGCGCGGGATCATCGACACTACAGCCTTTCGACCTTTCGACGACTTAAGAAAGGCAAAGGCCGTCTTCCGCAATGCGATCTGATTTCTCCATCAGGATCTCCCTATCGGATTCGCTCTTCTCGAGCTCCTCAAACAGTTTGTCCACCCACGCAATCTCGTCAGAAAGCTGATGGCCGTCGGCTCATCTGAACTCAAGCTCCTGTCTATGCTTTCAGGGGCCTTGTATTGGACCAACACGAAGGCAGGTAGGCAGGCAGGCAGGCAGGGCATTGCAGGGCGGATTATTCCAGGCAATCGAGTTCATCTCTTCCTTCGCTAGTGTTGTTTTCTCCACGCCTGACCGCTGCGACATCTAGCACAGGCGATATTCGCCACAACTTCTTCCGGAGATGCTGTTCAGCGCACGGACCACCCTGGCCTCTTGATGGCTCGATCTGGCCGAAGAGCGGCTGCGCCTCGATCGCCTGAATGCAACGCCAGCAGTTCGACTTTCTTCCCCTGGGCTACGCCCATTCCTCGCGCGGCAAGAAAGTCGCCCCGCTGGCGTCCTCCGCTGCGCTGCGGCCCGCGGGCGGGTGCGTCGTCGATCGTCTTCGGCCTGTAGATCGCCATCGAGGCCGCGGTGGTTGCGGCTCGAAACAGCAAAAGGAGAAGTAACATGGCTACCATCGGTTCTTTCAAGAAGGTCGGCAGCGACTTCCAGGGCGAGATCGTCACCCTCAGCCTCCAGACCAAGGGCGTCCGCATCGTGCCCGAGGCCAACCGCACCAACGAGAACGCCCCGAGCCACCGCGTCTTCGTCGGCCGGGCCGAGATCGGGGCCGCCTGGTCGAAGCGCTCCGAGGAGGGCCGCGACTATCTCTCGCTCAAGCTCGACGACCCCTCGTTCAACGCACCGATCTACGCCAACCTGTTCAGCGACGAGGACGGCGACGGCTTCAGCCTCATCTGGTCGCGGCCGCGCAAGAACGGCGACTGAGGCGCCAAAAAGCCCCGCCCGGTCCGCCGGGCGGGGCTTCTCAATTCGCAGTAACTGCCAGTTCGGACGCATTGCGGCCCGGTCGAGCCGCTCGGCTCCCCACTGGCTATTCAGTCCGCGTGTCATTTGTTGGCCCCGTGCCAGACGGCCGGGTCAAAAGGTCCGCCGCCTCGACTCCTAAACTGCGCGCCAGTCGATCGACGACGTTGATGGCCCGCCGCTTAGCTGTTGCGTGTATGCGTTTGACTTCCTTGGACCGGTCTTCCTTCGCCCGCATATCTGTACGAGGAGATCTAGACGACCAGCATGAGGCATGCGGCATGGCCTTGCTCATTCACCAGTGCGCTGACTGCGCGCGCTTGCGCCACTAGCCAGGCCAGTGTGCGATGGTTGCCTTTCGACGCAGAGGCTCACGCAGTACAGCTCGGTCAGAATGATTCAAGCCTGAACCGCTTGCCGCATCCTCGTTGGGTTCAATATTGCTGTATCGAACTGCGACTTCGAATCATTTGGTAGTTCGAACCTGCTTGTCCCAGCAATGGACTTATTCGCCGAGTCAAGATTATCGATGCCGGTCGCCACTACCGAGACGCGGACGAGACCCTGCAGGCGTTCATCGAAAGTGGCGCCGACGATGACGTTGGCGTCCGGGTCGGCCCCTTCGCGAATGCGGCTGGCAGCTTCGTCGACCTCGAATAACGTCAGGTCCTTGCCGCCGGTGATGGAGATTATGAGGCCACTGGCGCGCTTGATCGAGGGGGCCTCGATTAATGGATTGGAGATCGCGGCCATAGCGGCGGTGAGCACGCGCTTCTCGCCAGAAGCCTCACCCCCGCCCATCATGGCTTTGCCCTTCTCGCGCATGACGGAGAGAACGTCGGCAAAGTCGAGATTGATCAGACCTTCTTTGACTATAAGGTCGCTGATGCAGGCTACGCCCGAATAGAGCACTTGATCGGCAATGGCGAAGGCATCGTTGAATGTCGTCTTCTCGTTGGCCACTCGGAGCAGGTTCTGGTTTGGGATGATCAGCAGGGTGTCAACCGCATTCAGCAGTTCCGCAATGCCGGCTTCAGCAACGCGCATGCGGCGCTGGCCCTCGAAGTGGAAGGGCTTGCTGACGACGCCGACGGTGAGAATACCAAGTTCACGCGCGATCCTGGCTATAACAGGAGCCGCCCCAGTTCCCGTACCGCCGCCCATCCCAGCGGTAACGAACACCATGTTTGCGCCGGTTAAATGATCCTGGATCGTATGAATCGCCTCTTCGGCCGCGGCGCACCCAACTTTGGAGTTCGAGCCGGCGCCAAGCCCTTCGGTCACTTTTGTGCCCAACTGGATGAGGCGCTCGGCCTTGGACATGGCGAGTGCTTGTGCGTCGGTGTTGGCGACGACGAAGTCGACGCCTTCCAGCCCGGCCGCGATCATGTTGTTGACGGCATTGCCTCCGGCGCCACCGACTCCAAACACAATAATACGCGCTTTCATCTCGCGAATGTCGCTGATGTCGGTCACTTTTACCTCACGATTTCTTTGGCACGTTGGAATAGCGGACCCGGATTGCTACCGACGAACCTTGCGGTCTGTCTCTACCAGGATCGCAGCTAGATATCCTAGTCGACGTGTGGCCTGTCCGTGGCTGTCGATCGAGGCGGCAACTCGGTCACCGGTCCGTAGAGCCGCCGTCTCGTCCTCAAGCGGCGCGGTCGCCGCTCTAGCGGCAAGGTCTCTGCGGTCGCCTGCAGCACTTCAACCATCAGTCGCTCGGCGCGCTCGCGTTCGAAATCCGCGCCGTAACCGGCCGCCCTTGCTTCGAGCTGCACAATTTCCGTCTGCGACGCCTCAATCTTTTCCACTAATGGGACGATGTCGCCCACGCGACGACGACCTCGTGGGCAGGGAGTATGCCTTACTTCGGCGAGATCAACGATCACTAGTGCTTTGCCATTATCCGAAAGTGAGCGCGGCAACCTGAGCCGCTTGGCAACCGATCGGGCGGCCTCGGGTGAGATTTTCGGCCGGGCACCAAGTGCGACATATGTCTGCGCCTCAATGGGCATCGACTGTTCTCCTAGAACGAACCGGGAGGCAATCGGCTGTTAACCGAAAAGTAACCGCAAGGTAGGCGGGGTTGGTTAACAAGTCGTTAACAGCTCCAGTGCCGATTGCCCCTTGAGTACGCGCGGGGCCCAGGCCAAGGCGGCCGAGCATTGCCCTCGTCAAAGCTAGCTCGATCAAGCGTTCGAGTGCGGGATCAATCCCCTTTTCTTCCGCCACTGTCCGGACCAGGTCGGCAAATTGCGGATGGTCGTGGAGGAAATCACACGGCATGCAGTTCGTCCGCTCTCAGCACACGATCGAAGAACTTCTTCGTTTTTTCGTTTCCATGATCGCGAACCGCGCGGCGCAAGCGCCGCCGGTCGGTCGATGCGGCACGCTGCATCACCCGCTTCAAGACCTCATCCTTGGCTTCCGCAAGCTGATCGACGTTGTTGAGGAGGTCGACAAGCAGAAACTCCTTCGTGAGCGACTTCGGAAAGCACAGCTTCACGCGAAACGCGAACTTGCGGTTGTTGCCAAGCTGAAACTCGCCATGGCGCTTGAGGAATACTCGCGAGGCCACTGCGCTTCAGCGCCTCGCGCTGATCGCCTTTCGCGGTCTTGTCCGTGAACGTCTGTGGATCGTTGGCTCTTGCGGGGAAGCACCCTGCCGGTTCGATTCCTCCGACGCCTCTCGTCGCGGAAGACTACCGAGTTGTGGTCGTCTCTGACTCAGAACAGACGTGGGTCAAGAACGAATGGCTCTACAGAGATCACGGAGATCCGCGCCGCGTCCTTGTGAGTGTGGTTGATCAGGATGTTGACGTCGGGGGACTGATCGACAGGGACGATGGCAGAGGGAACGCGGAGGAGGGATGTCGCGAGCGAGGCGTGCCATTGATCGCCTCGTTGCTGGGTCCAAACTTCCTGGCGCCGCCAATCGGCGGGCAGATCGCTTAAGCCCAGCGTCTCGACGCCAAGGTCATCTGGCCCATCGTAGCGCACCATCATAAGCGCAGGCATGAGAGCCGGGTCCTCGATATGGACCAGTTTTTCCAAAACGCACAGCGCAGGCGACGTGCTGCAGTAGGTGATAGGCCGTCCGATCGTATTCCAGCGTCCGTCAAAAAGCAGGCCATAGCCACCATCGAACATCTTGGCATGCTGTATGCCCGACAAACGCCAAAGCAGCATCAGGCGGCGGCGCCCCAGGCGACCTTGCCGAGTATGGTTTCGACCACGCGGGCGCCAGTTTCGGTTTGTGCTACCGCCAACGGCGTCTCGTCATGAAGTTCTGCTAACGAACGCCGGAGCCATATATTGGCCTTGTTGGCGTCGCCGAAGGTCTCCTCGGCAAGTGTCTGCACCCGCAGCAATCGCACGGCCCGGTCGGATTCTTCCACGGTGAGCGGTTGCTTTTTCTCCGCGCGATGCCGGCGCGTTCGTTGCGGAATGACGAACAATTCGATTTCCTGATCACTAAGTCCCGCCTTCGCCAGCCCATGCAGCGCGGTCAGGGGAAGCCGCTTTCGTACTGCCAGGGCGAGGTCCGCCTGCGAGCGTATGACCCCTCCGAGGACCGAGCGTCCACCCAGCTTCCTTGCTACGATTTCGACAATGGACATAGGGGCCTCCCTGAACGTGACGGCAATGTGCCGTATAAATAGCGGCATATTGCCGAATTTGCAAGAGCTCCACACAAGCCCGCCTGTGAGCCGGAGTGGGGGCGGCGTCGTCAGGGCAGGGACTTTCGATGCAGAGGCATGTTGGCACCGCTGACAAACCGCATATCTCGCTAAAGCGGAGGACGGCGAGCGCAATAATGCCACTGTAGCGAGCTCGGGCTACGAGTATGAAGATGACTACATGTGATCGTAGAGCTGTCGAAACCGCCGCGGATTGAGGAACTTGTCGATCTACGCTGTTTTCGATCCTCGAAGAACTCGCAAACCATAGTCGGAGACGGCAGTGCGCGCCTCGAGCGCGCCTGCTGATCCGCCGCACGATGTGCCTTGGGTCTCTCCTCCCATGAGGAAGAACTCCTTACGGCCAAGCATGCTCAATTAGGCGGGAACACTGCCTGGTGAGAAGGCGTAGAACGGGATCGGCGCGATCTTGCCCAGCGCTCGCGACGATTCTGGGGTTGGCTCATGATGTATTCCCATCGAGCGAGATGATCGTAAAGGTCAAGGAGCCCCAGCCTTCGGAATGGACCCAGCTGCGGGAGAACTAGGTCCTCTTCACATATCCGCATCTGACGCCGGACCCGGAGCAGGCTAAGGGCCTCATAAAATCCGGATGTGCCGCCATTCCCTATGAGACCGTGACTGGTCCGGCTGGCAGGCTTCTGCTGTTTGCGCCAATGAGCGAGGTTGCGGGCAGGCTTGTGATCGAAGCAGCGGGTGCGTCGCTGAGGCGCTACTCAGGTGGGCGGGGCTATCGGCGGCGTGCCCGGTGTGCAGCCGGTCCGTATCGTTGTGATCGGAGGTGGGCTTATTGGTGCACATGCCGCACGGACGGCGGTGGGACCGGGTGCCGAGGTCACGATCCTCGATCGTTCGATTTCTCCGCTTCGCCGACCGGACGAGTTATTCGAGGGGCGCGTTCACGGCAAACGCGATCGCCCTTTCTCCGCTTTTGCTTCCTTCTCTCCGCCTGAACGCAGCGACCTCTTGTGCAGCCCAGCCGAGCGGCGCCACACCTTCTTCCGGAGATGCTGTTCAGCGCACGGACCACCGGGCCTTGTGATGGCTCGATCTGGCCGAAGAGCGGCTGCGCCTCGATCGCCTGAACGCAACGCCAGCGGGGCGACTTTCTTCCCCTGGGCTACGCCCATTCCTCGCGCGGCAAGAAAGTCGCCCCGCTGGCGTCCTCCGCTGCGCTGCGGCCCGCGGGCGGGTGCGTCGTCGATCGTCTTCGGCCTGTAGATCGCCATCGAGGCGCGGTGGTCGCGGCTCGAAACAGCAAAGGAGAAGTAACATGGCTACCATCGGTTCTTTCAAGAAGGTCGGCAGCGACTTCCAGGGCGAGATCGTCACCCTCAGCCTCCAGACCAAGGGCGTCCGCATCGTGCCCGAGGCCAACCGCACCAACGAGAACGCCCCGAGCCACCGCGTCTTCGTCGGCCGGGCCGAAATCGGGGCCGCCTGGTCGAAGCGCTCCGAGGAGGGCCGCGACTATCTCTCGCTCAAGCTCGACGACCCCTCGTTCAACGCACCGATCTACGCCAACCTGTTCGGCGACGAGGAAGGCGACGGCTTCAGCCTGATCTGGTCGCGGCCGCGTAAGAACGGCGACTGAGGCGCCAAAAAGCCCCGCCCGAGCTGCTCGGGCGGGGTTTATTTTCCGTGAAAAGCCAAGCGATTGTGCTGTCGCTGCATCGGCGTCTATGCCTCGCGCCCTTGGAGCGCGTAGGTACCGCTGCCGATCCCACAAAACGCGATTTACGCCAGCAGTCCTACTTCTTCTTGGAACGAGGACTCGCGGGCTTACGACCTTTAGGCAAAGTCTTGGGTGGCGCCGCTCCCCTTGGTGGCTGAACAAAGAATTCAGATAAATGAACACCCAGCGTTGCGGCGAGCCGATCGAGAAGATCGATCGTCGGGTTCTCGGATTGCCTTTCAAGTCCGCTCATATATGAGCGGTCGATCTCGGCATCGTAGGCCAGTTGCTCTTGGGGAACGCCATGGTCCACGCGAATTCGACGAAGATTCCAGGCCACAAGCGCACGAGCTCTCATGCGCTAAAGCAGCCATTTGGCAGGCCATCAAACCACTGGCTATAACCGAACTATTACGATAACTTTTCCTGCCAAGCACCTTCACGAAGCCGCGCGCGAGCGTGCGGATTCAGACGTAGTGGGTGTCACGCGGAATGAGTCGGTCCCGAGGACCTAAGATGAGCACCTTCCGATGATGCATTCGCTTGTCACTGCTGGGCACAGTTCTGCTGACGCGCGACCTGGCTGGACCCCAGGGAATCGAATCGGTGGGATGCAATATTGCGACGCCCGTGCGCTCGCGAGAACTGATTTATATCAGCGACGAAGTTGGTAGGAACCATGCAGACGCCGCCAGTCGCTCCTGAGGTCGCCGATTCGGCTCCAGATGATCCAGTGCTTACGACTTACGATGAGCAACATCTGGTAACGTACTGGCGCCTTCTTGATGCCGCGGCCGAGGGCGCCGATTGGAAGGAAGTCGCTCGAATCGTGTTGCGTATCGATCCGGATCGCGAACCGATGCGCGCCCGTAATGCATTCGATACGCATTTGGTGCGAGCAAATTGGATGGCTGATCAGGGATACCGCCACTTGCTTCGCGGTGGGGCCGCCAAATAGCATGAATTTGCCTTCTCGATGCTGGGATCGAGAATAGCCTTTCCCCGCCTTCACGGTGATCTTTCCTGCGCATCACGCGATGCGAAATTGCCGACTTCCGTCACAACCCGTGGCTTCATAGGAATTGCGCCGCAATTTCTTTGGGGATCAGTTGCATGTCGGAGTTCGACTGGCGCTCACCGGAGCCCTATCAGCGTGCGTTCGAGTCCGGCGAGAGGGTGGATTTTGCATGGGAATCGCTCAGGCGAAGCCCCAGGTACCAGATCGCTTATCGGAAAGCTCGCGAACGCGGCGACGTGAGCGCCGAGTTTCGTAGGAGGTGGGGGATCTGCTTTCGCGCATGACCCCCAGGGGTCCTTCTTCGAGCAAACCATCTTCTGGGCACCCGAGGCTTTGCCAAGCGTGGTGCCAGTCGTCCGGACCGCGCCTGCCTCTCAGGTCATCGGCGCGCCGCTACCCCTTGCTCACCTTGCACCAACCGATATCAAGCGAGCGTCGGACGGTTGGCACGCCGTCTTGCGTGTTCAGGGCACGCGACATCACCTTTGGCTGAAACAGGCGCCGCACTCAGGGGCTTTATATTCCGCCGAACTGCCGTTCGATGCGGACTTTGAAATCCGCACTTATGCCTCGCATCGGCTGTGGCGTGCCATCAACGGCCACCCGCCGGGACCTCCCTATCATGAGCTTTCGGTACAGCAGCGGGAAAGGCTGGCGTTGGCGTTGCGAGCGCTGGATGGGCACATGGATGGCGCGTCTTATCGCCTCATCGCCGAAGTACTGTTCGGCAGACACCACGTCTTTGAACAGGTCTGGAAGACTCACGATCTTCGCAGCCGGACCATCCGCCTGGTGCAGGCTGGCCGTGCGCTGGTGCGCGGCGGCTATCGCGCATTGCTTCGTCCAAAATCCCGCAAGCAGTAGGATGGGGTGCCGAAAATCATCGGCGCATCTTCGGCATCCCCCTAGGCGTTTCTACTCCGCCATCATGACCGCCGACGCGCAACCCAGCTCCGTTGCGCTCCAGACGATCACGGAGGCCCGAAGATGCCCGATCCGAATGCCGGCTTGCCGCTGCGGTACTTGCGAACGCCCGAAGCTGCGCGCTTTCTCGGCCTGTCCGGTCGCACGCTCGAAAAACACCGCACCTATGGCACGGGACCGACCTACCGCAAGCTGGGCGGCCGTGTCGTCTACGCGGTTGAGGATTTGAAAGCGTGGGTTGACCGCGGGGCCAAGACGTCGACCACCGATCCCGGCACGGGAACGGTGTTGCCCGCCAAGCGGCACGTACCCGTTCCCTATGCAGGCAAGGAGCGCCGCTGACCATGCCGGACGGGAAATTCCCTGCCGCCGGACGGCGTTGTTCGGAGCGCGACCGACTCGATCTGTTTCGCGCGCTTCCCGGCGATCTGGCACCTCGCGACGCGCAAGACTTGATGGCGTACCCCTTCTTCTCGCTGGCGAAATCAAAACGCATCGTACCGATCGACTTCCGCGCAGGAACCATCACGATCCGGGTCGAAGCCGTGCCTGAACATGGCATGGCGACCATCTGGGATGCGGACGTTCTGATCTGGGCTGCGTCGCAGATTGTCGAAGCCCGTGACGCCGGCCTGAAGACATCGCGGCTGATGGCTGCAACGCCTTACGAGATCCTGACCTTCGTCGGCCGCGGCACCAGCGTACGCGACTACGACCGCCTCAAGGCCGCACTCGATCGGCTGCAATCGACCACAGTCTTAACCTCAATCCGCCAGCCGACAGAGCGGCGCGCGCATCGCTTCTCCTGGATCAACGAATGGAAGGAGACAGCAGATGTCCAAGGCCATCCTCGTGGAGTGGAGCTGATACTGCCCGACTGGTTCTATACAGGAGTCGTCAATGAAGCGCTCGTGCTGACCATTGACCGCACCTATTTCGATTTGACTGGCGGCCTGGAGCGCTGGCTCTATCGTCTGGTGCGCAAGCATGGTGGCCGTCAAGGTGGCGGTTGGAGCTTCGATCTCGTGCACTTGCATGCCAAGTCGGGCAGCCTGTCGCCGCTCAAACACTTTGCTTACGACCTGCGCCAGATCGTCCATCGCCAAACCTTACCCGGGTATCAACTTCTCATCACGCATGATCCAAATGGTGCAGAGCGATTGAACTTCGCACCGATTCACGTCGAGTCGCTCACCCCGCGACCGAACAAGCGCCGCCTCGTCTCTCCGGCGGGGAATAACCTGTGAATCGCGTCGTGCTATCGGGGACCAGAATCCTCGTGCCATCGGGGACCGCATGCTCGTGCTATCGGGGACCAAAAGCACGGTTAAAGCGTTGCATCGCAAGTGCTTGCTGCTGCCGTAACTTTCCTAACGTACTGACACTAACTTCTTGTTGTGAAGCAGTGCGTTGTGAACAAGTCGGACCCGCGTGCAACGAGGATGCCTCATGCGCCAACTCTCTCACGCGCAAAGCTTCTCCGCAATGCGATTCTTTCCTCCAATGCACCCGCGCCAACGCCACCGCCCGCAAATTTGCGCGATCGCTGGCGTCGATATCATCGCCTGGTGCGCGTCACGTCCTTTTGCAGCCACTCGCTCGTCGAGGAGAACTCGCTAACGTCCGTGGTTGGCGCCATGGCCACCACAAGCCGGAATCTGAGCAATGGGCGGTCAGGCTAACCAGCGCCCTGCTCGATGGCTTCAAATGTCGGCATGAAGCCGCCGGCAAGAAAAGCTTGGATCTCACCCCAATGCCCGTCCCCGCGACAGACGCCGCTCCGCCGTGGCCGAAGGAGAAGGCGCATGTGGAAGCGGCCGGGTCGCGGAGGCCCTTACATCGCCGCAGCGACCCGGCCGCGCTTGCCGCCGGCGCCAAACCGGAAGGTGGTGCCATCGATCCAGATCTTGTGCAGCAGCACGGCGAGTGCGCGCGCGACAGCGGTTGCGGCGCGCTTCAAACCCTTCTTCCTGGCCAGCCGCAGGCCCCACAGCCGCAGCTTAAAGTTCTTCGGAATGCGGGTGAGAATCGCGATCGCCGCCTCGTACAGCATCGCCGGTGTCAGCTCGTCGCCGCATTTGGAGATGCTGCCAATGCGGTCGGTCTGTCCGGATTGGGATCGCCGCGGCGTCAAGCCGAAATGGGCGCCGACATTGGTCGACTTCCTGAACCGCGCGGAATCGTCGATGATGGCATGGAGCGTCAGCGCAACCAGCGCGACGGCATCGGGCAGTGTCATCAATCGCCGCACGGCGCTGTCGCCCCGCGCCGCCGTCAGAGCGAAGCCGTGCAATCTTGCCAGCTGCATCCGCATGGCGCTCCTGGCGTCCAGCAATGGCGTGACAATGGCCCCCAATTCCCTCTTCCCGGCCATGATCTCACGCACCCGCGCGGCAAAGCGGCCGACCGAGATCTCGCCGACATTGAGACAGAACGGGCGTACCAGGACGCAGATCATGTTATCCATATCCAGCACCTCGCCGAGCATCGCCTTGCGCCCGACCAGCAGCGCCCGCAACGTTTGCGCGCCCGCCGATTCGACGTGAACCGCACGGAACCAGCCGATGCGCATTATCTGCGCAATGTCCTTTGCATCATTCCGGTCGATCTTGTTCAGCAACGCGTTCAGCGCCGCCTTGGCGTACCAGGTCTCGATGCAGGTCACGGGGAGGCCCTTTTCGGCAAGCGCTGTGAACAGCGAGGCGGAATACGAGAACGCCTCCAGTCCGACGCGCTTGAGGAGGATTGCCCATTCCGCCAGAAACAGCTCGATCGCGCCTGGATTGGTCTCGAGCTTCGCTTCGCAAACGACCCTGCCGTCGCCGTCGACCGGGCAAACGTTCGTCACCTCCAGCGACACGGCGAGCCCTGGTTAGAAGTCCATCGTTCGACCCCACTGCCGACCGCCGGAACGCGCTCCGCGTTCCGTTCGCGAATCCTTGCGAGGCATCTTCGCCGCAGTTCAGCCGGCGAGTGGGCGCTCGTCAGTACCCCGGCTAGACAGGAATCTGTCGGATTCCCTCTAATGGAGCCGAGCCCGTTGGCTGCTGCTGTGATCGGAATTGCTGCACGGCTTCGGCAACGCCGTTGCATGTCCGCTTCAGCGCACCGTACAGACGCGCCCCCAAAACCCGTGCCTGCAGTGGGCCGGCGGCAGCATATCGGCTCCTTTACAAACTCTCCTAGGCAAGCGGAGGCGTCAGATGAGCGATCTCACGAACGTTGAGCTCCTGTGGCTCGAGAAGCGCATCGAGAACCGGATTCGGTTCGGCAAGTTCGTCGCGGAGAAGATCGTCGATGCTCACCGGCGCGTCCTTTCGTTCGCGCCAGGCAGCGTCTTCGCATTCGTGCGTTGGACGTCGAATGACTTCGGGGCGGTGCTGTCTCGCATCGACATTCTGCGTGCCGTCGCACCAGGACAACGATACTCGACCGTTCCCTGGATCAGTCCCGGCGGCGAAAGCCTTCTGCGACTCTCCGGCTGGCCCAAGGTCGAGCGCGTGCTGCAATCGATCGACGCCGTGGAGGGCCTCGGCATCGATCCCGCCGACGCTGCCCCAGAATACTGGCACCACGTTCACAACCGCCTGTCTGTCAACGAAGTCCCACGGACATACACCCGCGCGCGCCACCAGGCCTGGCTCAATCGGCGAAGGATTTCGTTCTGATGACACGGTTCACGATCATGATCTCGATGCTTGGGGCCACCGCTCTCGCCCTGTCATCGGGCGAAAAAATCACACCATCCTACATCTGGAACGCATCCGAAAGCGTTCCGATCGGGCTCTATCGTCTGCGACAGGCCGGGCCATTGCGGATCACTGAACTTGTGGCCGTTCGCCCGCCCGAGCCGCTGGCGAGCTTTCTCGATTTCAACGGTTATTTGCCGAGCGGCGTGCCGATGCTCAAGCGCGTGCTGGCGCTCCCGGGGCAAACTGTCTGCAGGAGTGGGCTCTCGATTTCTGTCGACAACATCGAGATGGGCAAGGCGCGTGAACGCGACGGCCGCGGCCGCCCGCTACCAGCCTGGCAAGGCTGCCTTGTCATTGCGCCAGGCGAAATCTTTCTCATGAACTGGCAGTCGGCCGATTCGCTCGATGGCCGCTATTTCGGGCCGATCGCGCGGTCCGCGGTCATTGGGCAGGCGCTGCCGGTGTGGACCAGGGAGGAGTGAACATGGCCAGCTTTGTCAATTGGCCCGCCATCCCGTTATCCGCCCGCCTGCAATACCAATCTCTCGTTCCGGCCACGTTCCCAAAGGTCAGCACGCAGACCTGCTGGCCTCGCCTGCCGCCAGGCCGGGGTGGATGTGCGTTTTCCTTAGCGATCACACGTAGGTTGCTGTCTGTCATCCTGACCTGCGGTCTCGGCGGCCTACTGACGCTCGGATTGCCGTTGACCGGAAAAGCGGAGCCTGCATCGCGCGGACAAGCTGCGCTCCTGCCGGGTGTCGTTGCTGTCAGTCCACACGCAGGCGTCGTCACCGAAGCGTCGCGTCGGTTTGGGGTTCCGGAGCATTGGATCCTGAAGACAATCGAGCTCGAGAGCGGCGGAAAGGTGCATGCTGTATCGACGCGCGGAGCGCTCGGACTGATGCAGATCATGCCGCGTACCTGGGTCGAACTGAGCACGCGCTACGGTCTGGGCATCGACCCGTTTGACCCCCACGACAACATCGTGGCTGGCACGGCGTATCTTCGCGAGATGCTCGATCGCTTCGGCACGGAAGGCTTTCTTGCAGCCTACAACGCAGGTCCGAAGCGATATGAGGAGCATCTGGCGGCTGGTCGACCACTTCCGGAGGAAACGCTGGCCTATGTCAGACGGCTTGCAGCTTTGCTTGGCTTTGATCGGCGCGAGCACGTTAGCGCGATCACCAGACAGATCGTCGATTGGCGAGCAGCACCTATGTTTGTTGGACGAAACGGCAACCCGTCAGCTAACGGTTCATCGCCATCGGTTCAACAATCGCGCGGCTCGTCACGAGACTTACCTATCACACCTGCATCCATGCTTGCACCTCGAGCGACCGGCCTATTCTTGCATCGTTCAGACGAAGTGCAGCCGCGATGACGGCAATCGCATCGCGTGCCGGCGAACGTCGTCGCAGGTATGAGCCCGGCCGGCACAGAGCACGGATTGGGCGACCGGGGAGGGTAGGCGTCCGGCGGGCTGCACATCGGGCAGCTCGTGACATCAATCGTCAGTTTCCAGGTTCGCGGGCGCCCCGTGACGGACATTCGGGTTTGCATTCGAAGCGCTGCAACACGATCATGACGCTAACACTTTCGGATTTGCTACTGAAGGACCCTCGCTCACGAGGCAAGAGTTCGCGGAGAAGTGCGCTAATAACGTGCTGACATACGGGCGATGCCTTCGGCCCGCGCTCTACTCGTCGCCTCGCTCCTCACCGAGCCACCCTGCGGGTGTCTCGGCCCTTCGGGTATCGCTATCGCAAACGCTCGCAAACAGCGGGGGCTTCGCAAGTCAACTGCCAAATCGCGGCGGCTCTTTCGCAACCAATCGGCCACCATCCGACGTGTTCGGGCAGGCGCCAATGGAGCATCCACCGCAATGACCCGAACTGCATTCTGTCGCAGATCGCCGCGAGTACCGAGAGTCTGTTGGCGTGGAAGTTGGGCCCTGGGAACCAGCGACCGGGAGAACACGAATCAGGCGAACGGGGACGGCAGGATAAAAGCCGCAAGGTGCGGTCGGTCGGTTGTGGGCGATTCTGGTTCGATTTCAAGCAAGAAGCGAACGTTGAGAATTTCGAACGCACATTGTCGATTTCATCAAGCTGCTCGCGCTGCTCGGCTTTCCGCACTCTGCGGAGTAAATGATGACAGGTAACGACGACTTTCGCATCCGCCCTGGCCGTATCCGTTCAACGCGCGCGCCGCGGTCAAAGCCCTTCCTGGCGCAGGCACTCAGATCCGCGCAGAAGGCCGGCGGTCTTTCACGCGGCCAAGGTCGTGGTACCAGGTTCGGGCGTGGGCGGGCGGCCAGCGTTGCGGCCTTGCGGCTCCTCAACAACCGCGCTCGTGGTGCAATGGTCAAAGCACGGGTCGTGCGCCGGATGCGATCGCCAGGGGCGCTGCGCGCTCATCTTGGCTATCTCCAGCGCGACGGGGTCACCCGCGACGGGAAGCCGGGCAGGCTCTTTGACGCTGCGGGAGAGGATGCAGATGGTCGTGCCTTCGCCGAGCGCTGTGAAGATGACCGGCATCATTTCCGGTTCATCGTCTCGCCGGACGACGGCGGCGAACTGTCGAGCCTTCGGAGCTTCACCCGTGAGCTCATGGACCAGGCCTCCCGGGATCTCGGCACCCGGCTCGACTGGGTTGCGATCGATCATTGGAACACCGAACACCCGCACGTCCATATCCTTGTGCGCGGCCGCGCGGACGACGGAAAAGACCTCGTCATCAGCCGCGACTACATCGCGAATGGCTTGCGGGCGCGCGCCGGCGATCTCGTCACGCGAGAACTCGGGCCACGATCAGAGCTCGAAATCCGCCAAGGTCTCGAAGCCGAGGTGACGGCAGAGCGCTGGACCAGGCTCGACCGCGCGCTTGCCCGGCAAGCAGGGGCGGCGGACGGCGTCATCGATTTGAGGCCCGACCGAGATGGCGTCCACGACCCGTTACGAGACATCCGCATTGGACGGATGCGGACGCTGGAGCGCCTCGGCATGGCGCAGCCGGCGGGACCTGCGCGCTGGATCCTGGCGGACGACGCCGAGCCGTGCCTGAAGGTGCTCGGCGAGCGCGGCGATATCATCAAGCGGCTGCACAAGATGATTACGAAGGATGGTCTCGCACGCTCACCATCGTCCTTTGCGCTCGAAGGCGAGCGCCATGGCGAACCGATCGTCGGCCGTCTCATCGCGCGCGGTCACGATGACGAGCTGAAGGGGACCGCGTATGCCATCGTCGACGGTATCGACGGACGCGTCCATCACCTTAAGCTCCCCGACATCGATGCGGCCGGCGATGGGCCGGTTGGTGGTATCGTGGAGCTCCGGCGATTCGAGGACGCGAGGGGGCGAACCCGCATCGCGCTCGCGGTGAGGTCCGACCTTGTCCTGGAACAGCAGCTCGCTGCGGAAGGCGCCACATGGCTCGATCGGCAGCTTGCGTCGCGCGAACCTGCCGAGCTCTCGCGATCTGGCTTTGGCGCCGAGGTTCGGGAAGCCCTGGAACGGCGGATCGATGTGCTGGTCAAGCGGGGACTGGCCCAACGTAACGGCGACAAGATCCGGCTTCGCCGCTATCTGCTCGAGACCTTGCGAGGTAGCGAGCTTGACGACGTCGGGCGGCGTCTCGCCGAGGAGACGGGGCTCGCGCATTTGCCTGTTGAAAAGGGTGAGCAGGTCTCGGGGATCTATCGCCGACGGTTGTCGCTGGCCTCGGGGCGCTTTGCCATGATCGACAATGGTCTCGGCTTCCAGCTCGTACCCTGGGGCCCTTCGCTCGAGCGCGAACTCGGCAAGCAGGTGAACGGCATCGCCGGCCCCGGCAGCGTTGAATGGAGCTTTGGGCGCAAACGAAGCCTTTCACTCTGACGGGCGCGTTGCAGCCGGGCGCCACGTGGACAGGCGTGGCCAATACGCCTTCAGTTCACAGGAAGCTGCAGCAGTCATGGCCATTGCCAATTGGCAGGGTAGAACTGTTGCAGGCGGACGATCATTCCTCGATCGCTCTCGTCAGCGGGGGCTTGATACAAGTGCAAGATTTGGATAGATCGCATCGGTTCATTGAGGAGATTCGATAGTGGCAATGGGTACTGTTAAGTGGTTCAACCCGACCAAAGGTTATGGCTTCATCAAACCGGATGATGGCGGTCCTGATATCTTCGTGCACATCAGCGCAGTTGAAAAAGCCGGCTACACTGGTTTGGCGGAAGGCGCGCGGATCAGCTACGAATTGCAGGCTGGCAAATCCGGGAAGGTCTCGGCCGAGAGTCTGCGGATCGGATGATCTCGACGGCGCAGACCGACGAAGACCATCGTTTCGAGTTCCATTTTCGTTGCCATCCATTGTTCTTTGTCGCCTTGATCGTCCTGGTCCGGCATTGCCAAATCATGATTTCGCAGTTTCGGACCACTGTCGTGTTTAGGCTGTAACGCGCGTCAGATGCGTGGGCCTTGTGGTTTTAGGCAAGATCGCCTTGCGATGCGCGCTTGCGAACCGGGCGCGTTGCTAAGTGGGCCGCAGGACAGGGCCAAAGCTTTGCACTTTGGTGGCGCGAATATCGCATGCGTCGCACACGGATATCCGGAGCACCGGGATTCTTGGCCGCCGCCCAATCCTGCAAAGTAAACCACCACACCGCCAGTGTGATGCTGATCGTACCGTGGTGCCCGCCTACAACGACGCGCGAAGCGGCACCGTCACATTAGCATCAATGGCCGGTTTCGGCGTTCCTCTGGCTCGGGGCAGCCGGCACCAGATGCACGACCCGATATCCGTTCTCATGCAGATAGCGCAGGAAAGCCGGCATCATGGCGGCCGTTCGGGCCTGTGCATCATGCAGCAGGACGATGCCTCTTCTTGCGGCTTCCAGCCGCTGGGTCAGGTTCCTTAACTCCTGGTCCGGGGTGATGCTTTCCCAGTCGTTCGCCCAGAGGTCGGCTCCGAAGACCACGATCCTGCGCGACTGCAGGAGCTCAAGTGTCGCGGGCGTCGAGTCGAAATACGGAAATCGAAAGAAGGGCGTCGAGGGGGTCTTGGTCCAGAGGCCGTCGAGCGCCAGTTCATCGGCCGCAATTCCACGATCGATATCGTCCTTTGCCTGCTCGAACGGAATCTTCGACATCATCGGATGCGACCAGCTGTGGTGCGCAACGGTGTGGCCTTGCGCCGCGACACGCCGAACGAGCTCAGGGAATTGTGCGGAAGACCTGCCGACCAGGAAGAATGTCGCCCGCACGCATTCCTTCGCGAGTGCCGCCAGAACTATTTCCGTGCTCGGCGGCCGCGGTCCGTCGTCGAAGGTGAGGACGACCTCATGGTCCGCCAGAGGAAGGGTTTCAGGAAAGCTGCTCAATCCGACGCGCGGGTAAGCCTTCGTATCGACGGCGAGCACGCGAGATGTGCCGAGCACATCCGGCCGCGAGCAGTCGGTCGCGTTTGCCAGGGCTGTACCTGCAAGTGCTGTGCCTGCAAGTGCCACCGTCGCAGCTCCGACAAGCGGTAAGGCCAATCCAAGCCAGCGCATCCCTCTCATTGGGCGCTGCCTCGATCGTTACGTGAAGCGCCTCTCGTGCGGCGATACGATAGCCTCATCCGATGTCAGATGCCTCGGAAGAGGACCCCCAGTCGAGCGCGTCAGGCCTTGCTTCTCGCGCTATCGTCGGAACTGCTAGATCGCATCGCATGGAAATTCGTTGGTTCCGGTGGGTAACCGTTGGTGGAGTTCTGGAATGTCTATCGGGGCCATGCCGGTCCTCTCAGAGATGAATTGCTCCATCACAGTTTTGGACGTGCCAAGGCATTTTGCTGCTTATCCATGATCTGTCGCGCAGAAAATCAAATTTATGGTACGAACCGTACGGTCGAGCCCGATGATTTCATGATCGCAGCCGTGTCGATTCGAACGTCAGGTCGAGATCGCAGACGTCTCCGACCCCGCCGATCTTTGCGCTGCGATCCGCAGGACTGCGACGCGCGCGCGATCGTGGTTGTGCGTGCCTGCCGACCGTGTCGAAATCTCCAGCTCATGTCGGCAACGAAGATCATTTGGCACCAGGTCATCCTGGTTTGTCTGGTCGTGCTCGCGTTCCTGTGGGCAGCAACCGAATGGACTGCATGGCGGCTCGCCTTCCAGCCGCAGCTTGGGCCCGCCTGGTTCAGGGTTGGGCATTGGCCGATTTACCAACCGGCTGCCTTCTTCGGATGGTGGTTCAAATTCGATGCCTACGCGCCAGTGATCTTCCTCGAGGGCGGCGCCATTGCCGCAGGCGGTGGTATCGCTGCAATCGTGCTGGCAATGATGCTCTCGGTTCTGCGTGCGCATGAGGCGAGGGATGTCACGACTTACGGCTCGGCGCGCTGGGCCGACGCGCGCGAAGTCAAGCGGGCAGGGCTCTTGGGCCCTGATGGCGTCGTGCTCGGCCGGTTCGGGCGCCATTACCTGCGTCATGACGGGCCCGAGCATGTGCTCTGCTTTGCTCCCACGCGCTCCGGCAAGGGTGTGGGCCTCGTGATCCCGACCCTTTTGACCTGGCCCGCCTCCACGATCGTCCATGACATCAAGGGCGAGAACTTTCAGTTGACCTCGGGCTGGCGCGCGCGACTGGGGCCAGTGCTGCTGTTTGACCCAACCAATCCGGGCAGCGCCGCCTACAATCCGCTGCTCGAGATCCGGCGTGGCGATTGCGAGGTCCGAGATGCGCAGAACATCGCCGACATACTCGTCGATCCCGAAGGGGCCCTCGAGCGCCGCAATCATTGGGAAAAGACCAGCCACTCTCTCCTTGTCGGCGCGATTCTGCACGTTCTCTATGCCGAAGCCGACAAGACGCTGGCGGGCGTTGCCAAATTCCTCTCGGATCCGTCCCGCCCGATCGAGGCCACGCTGAATGCAATGCTTGCGACCCCGCATCTTCAGAGGTGCCCTCATCCGGTTGTCGCGTCTGCCGCCCGCGAGCTGCTCAACAAGAGCGAGAATGAGCGCTCGGGCGTGCTCTCGACCGCGATGAGCTTCCTGGGGCTTTATCGCGATCCTGTGGTTGCCAAGATCACGGCACGAAGCGACTGGCGCATCCGGGATCTCGTCGATTGCGAGAGGCCCGTTTCGCTCTATCTGGTGGTGCCGCCGTCGGACATCGTTCGGACCAAGCCGTTGATGCGGCTGATCCTCAACCAGATCGGACGGCGGCTGACGGAGAGCCTCGATCCGGACCGGCGCCGGCAGAAGTTGCTGCTGATGCTGGATGAGTTCGCCGCTCTCGGCCGGCTCGACTTCTTCGAGAGCCAGCTCGCCTTCATGGCCGGCTACGGCATCCGCAGCTTTCTCATCACGCAGAGCCTCAACCAGCTCGAACGCGCCTATGGCCCGAACCATGCCATCCTGGACAATTGCCATGTCCGGATCGCCTTCTCGACCAACGACGAGCGGACCGCCAAGCGCGTGTCCGATGCACTGGGAACAGCGACCGAGCTGCGTGCCATGAAAAACTATGCCGGCCACCGGTTGAGCCCCTGGCTTGGGCACCTGATGGTGAGTCGCCAGGAGACCTCCAGGCCGCTGCTGACGCCGGGCGAGATCATGCAGCTCTCGCCCAAAGAGGCGATCGTCATGATTTCCGGGCTACATCCAGTCCGCGCCACCAAGGTCCGCTACTATGAAGATCCGCAGTTCCAGGGGCGTCTGTTGAAGCCGCCTCCCCTCGAACGGCACACTCTGTCGTCGTCGTCGCGGCCGGATGACTGGTCAGGCCGTGCGCCGATTGCGGATTCGGTCGAACTCCTGACCAGACGGAAGCACAAATGTGATGATCCGAACGGCGGTCTGCGTCGCGAGCCGGAATTGCCGGAGCACGAGGAGATCGAAATCAGGGCGCCGGCGGGGGAGTACGAGTTCGATCCCGACCAGGACGAGGGGGACGTCGACGCGGTGCAGGCACAGGCTGCCCGCCGCTCGATGCAGGCCGTGGCGAGGACCGTCAGCCTCGATCCGGACGACGGCATGGATCTGTGAGTCTGGCAGCGTGAAAAAGGTCCAGCTCAGCATCTATCTCGACCCGGACACGTTCAAGACGCTCGAAGCCTTCGCAAGCCGGCGCGGACAGCCGAAGTCGCTTGTCGTCGAGGCGGCAATAGGGTCCTTCCTGTCTCCTGATGATTCCGATCGACGGGAGGCCGCGATCGCCAAGCGGCTGGACCGGATTGTGCGGGTGCTCGAGCGGCTGGAGCGCAATGACGGCATCACGCTCGAGACCATCGCGCTCTTCATCCGGTTCTGGTTGACCTCGACTCCGGCGTTGCCGGAGCATTCAAGCCCCGCAGCGCGCGCCAAGGGCGGCGAACGCTACGACCGCTTCGTCGAAGCGCTTGGGCGACGGCTTGCAAGCGGATCCAGCCTCCTGAAGGAAGTGAGTATGGACGTGCCTTCCGAAAGGCCCGAGTAGACAGGTCGCACCTCCCCTGATCGATCGGGCGCAGATGCCAAAGCCGGTCCGATAGGCCGAGTTGCGAGCGGCAACCTGTCACGAGGCGCAGGAAAAGACGCGTCCTTCTCCGCCGAGCGTGCAACAGCGGGCGTTTGTGTCAGCAAACGACCAAGGTTGACAGGTGCGGCTGATCTCGAGCCCGCATCTTCTTTCTTTGGCTACGCCAGACCACGACCGGGATGTCGCTGCGGTTGAAGCGACGTTCCGATTAGCTCTTCTGTCATCCCGACATCGCTGGGGGCGATTCATCCGTCTCGATCCGCCATCCACGCCGCGCGTGAAGCGCGGGGTGGGTTTGTGCGGTCGCAATTGGGGAGCTGAAGAAACAATGCACCAGGATCAAGAAACTGGAAACCACGCCAGCACGAGTGTGAACTCCGCAGACTGCAATACGCAGCGGAACTCGAACGAAGGTCCGCGGACCAGAAAGCTCACCGTTCAACTCTCCGAGCGCATGTTTCAGCGACTTGAAACTGCAACCGAACGCCCGGGGCTCGGCAAGAGCATGATTGTCGAGTCGGCGCTCGAGCGTTTCCTCTATCCAATCCGGTCTGGCGAAGGGCTCGTTCACGAGACTCTGGACCGGATCAGCGTCCAGATGGCCAGGCTGGAGCGCCAGATCGCGATCGTTGCCGAGACGGTGGCCCTGCATGCGCGCTATCACCTCACGGTGACGCCGCCGATGGCACAATCGGAGCAGCGGGAAGCGTGCCTGCTCGGCCAGCAGCGCTTCAAGATCCTGGCGGAGCATGTCGAGCGCCGCGTACGGCTCGGTCAGCCATTGATCCAGGAGACGATCGATCGGCTCGGCAGGACGAGGGTGCGTGTCCCTCAAGCTCACGGTAGTCGGAGGGGTGCGGAGGAACGAGGCGATCAGGAAGGTTCGTCCGCAGCCGCTCCACAGGGGGAGGCCGAGCCGAAAGCTGCCGCCGAGGAGGGCGGCAGCAATCCGAACTTTCGAAGCCTGCCCAACTCGTTCTGTTGAGCCCGCTCGCCGCGCCTGCAGCAGCGAGCCGAAGGAGTTGGGGGCGCAAACATCGCCTGCGGCATGCGTCGAGCCGATCCCTGCATGGCGGCTCGCGACTTGCGTGTTTCTTCCCTTCGCGGCCGGGTACTACCTTTCCTACCTGTTCCGGACGATCAATACGCTGGTTGCCGGTCGCCTCGCCTCCGATCTGGGGCTCGGCGCGGCCGACATCGGTCTCGTCACGTCGGTCTATTTCCTGGTCGTGATGGCGGTCCAGATTCCGATCGGCATGCTGCTTGATCGCTTCGGACCGCGCCGGGTCCAGAGCGTGCTCTTGGCTGTTGCGGCAACCGGCGCTGCGATCTTTGGGCTATCGACGGGATTCCTGTCGCTTCTCCTTGCTCGCGCCATGATCGGGCTTGGGGCTGCGGCAGCCCTGATGTCCGGCCTGAAAATCATCGTCCTCTGGTTTCCAAGAGACCGTATGGCCCTCATCAACGGCTTCATGATCATGCTTGGATCATTGGGGGCCGTCACCGCCACCGCCCCTGGCGAGGTGCTCCTGGATTGGATCGGCTGGCGCGGTCTGTTCGGGGGACTTGCCGCGGCGAGCGCGTTTGCCGCCATTCTGATTTATCTCGTAGTTCCCGAGAGAGCCACAGGCGCACACGACGGGAGCAAGCCGGTTACACTACGAACCGTCTATTCGGATGCCCGCTTCTGGAGAATTGCGCCTTTATCGGCAACTTGCATCGGCTCCGCCTGGGCACTGCAGTCCCTCTGGGCGGCACCCTGGCTCTGCGATGTCGAGGGACTGGATCGGCCGCGTCTCGTCACAGAATTGTTCGTGATGGCGGTCACTTTGAGTCTGGGAGCATTGGGATTGGGTGTACTTGCCAACTCGGTGCGGCGTCGTGGCAGAAGCACTGAGATTCTGTTTGTTTTGGTCGCGGCAATGCTGATTGTGGCGGAGCTGATGCTGATCCTGCATCCGCCCTGGCCGTCACTCTTGCCGTGGTGCGTCATCTCAGTCGCCGGATCAGCCACCGCTCTGACCTACGCCATCATAGGGGATTATTTCCCATCTGAATTGGTCGCGCGCGCGAACGGCGGCTTGAACGTCTTGCAATTCGGCTGGGCATTCGTCGTGCAGTACGGGACGGGACTGATCCTGGAGCAATGGCCGGTCGAGACCGGGCACTATCCTTTGATCGCATATCAGACCGCATTCGCTGTGAACGCATTGCCGCAGTTGGTGGCGCTCGCCTGGTTTGCCGTTCCGTGGCTTGCTGGCCGGGAAGGAAAGAGTGCGCCTCGCGGCGGGCGCCAAAGAGCGGGCGACTGGAGCTTGGTTGAGGTTGGTGTTCCACCAGCTGAGATTGCCATGCTGGAGGCGGATGAACATGGGGAGTGGTGAGGACAGCCTGTTGCGACCTTATGCCAGGAGTTCGCTTTCGGCGCCTCGCCGGCGGTCTTTCCGGACCTTTCTTTTTCTACGCCAGGCTGCGGTCGCTTTGGCGGCATTGTTGCGATAGCCCACGTTCTGCTTTTTCTACTCGTCCCCATGTGAGGCCGCTGATGCCAGCGGCTCGATCAACGGGGGCAGTCGTGGCAATCCACTCGTTTCATTCGGAAGCCGAGTTGCGCGGAGCGCGCATGCTTCGCACGGCCCTGGGGGCGGCGATCGCAGGCTTTCTGGAAGATCCGTCCGTCGTCGAGGTGATGCTCAACCCCGATGGCCGGCTGTGGATCGATCGGCTATCCAGCGGTCTCACCGATACCGGCGAGAGTCTCTCCGCGGCCGACGGCGAGCGGATTGTTCGGCTGGTCGCGCACTATGTGGGCGCCGAGGTTCATCCCGGCTCGCCCCGCATCTCGGCCGAGCTGCCGGAAACCGGAGAACGGTTCGAAGGTCTGCTGCCGCCGGTCGTCGCCGCGCCGGCGTTCGCGATCCGCAAACCCGCGATCGCCGTGTTCGGCCTGGACGACTATGTCGCTGCCGGGATCATGACTTTCGAGCAGGCGAGCGCGCTTCGCGATGCGGTTGCCGCGCGCAAGAATATCCTGGTTGCCGGCGGCACCTCGACAGGCAAGACGACTCTGACGAATGCACTTTTGGCGGAAGTGGCCAAGAGCTCCGATCGCGTCGTCCTGATCGAAGATACCCGTGAGCTGCAGTGCAGGGCTCCGAATCTGGTGGCGCTGCGGACCAAGGACGGCGTGGTCTCGCTGTCCGATCTCGTGCGCTCCTCGCTTCGCTTGCGGCCTGATCGGATCCCCATTGGCGAGGTGCGCGGGGCCGAGGCCCTCGATCTCTTGAAAGCCTGGGGCACCGGCCACCCCGGCGGCATCGGCACGATCCACGCCGGCACCGCGCTTGGGGCGCTGCGCCGGCTCGAGCAGCTCATCCAGGAGGCCGTGGTCACGGTCCCGCGCGCGCTGATCGCGGAGACCATCAACGTCATCGCAGTGCTCGCGGGCCGTGGAGCCGAACGGCGCTTGAGCGAACTCGCCTCCAGCACAGGCCTCGGGCCGTCAGGCGACTACAACCTTTCAAAAATCGGAGATCAGTCATGAACGTCAAACCGTCTCTCGGGCGAGCTTTCACCTCGGTCACAACGTTTGCGACGTTGTATCTGGCCAGCATGCCGGCCTGGGCCGCGGGCTCGAACATGCCTTGGGAGCAGCCGCTCAACCAGATTCTGCAATCGGTCGAAGGTCCGGTCGCCAAGATCATCGCGGTGATCATCATCATCGTCACGGGCTTGTCCCTCGCATTCGGTGATACTTCGGGCGGCTTCCGCCGTCTGATCCAGATCGTGTTTGGCTTGTCGATCGCATTCGCCGCCTCGAGCTTTTTCCTGTCGTTCTTCTCGTTCGGCGGCGGGGTGGTGATCTGATGGATGAGCCCGTCCCGGGATTTGTCGTGCCCGTTCACCGCGCGCTCACCGAGCCGATCCTGATGGGCGGTGCGCCACGATCTGTCGCCATCCTCAACGGCACATTGGCCGCCGCGCTCGGACTCGGTCTGCGCTTGTGGCTGGCCGGCCTTCTCCTGGCGTTCATCGGCCACATGGCCGCGGCCTTAGCCGCAAAACGCGATCCAGAGTTCGTCGAGGTCGTGCGCCGGCACGTGCGCGTTCCCGGTCACCTCAGCGCTTGAGAGTTGTTCCATGATGAATCTTGCCGAATACCGCCATTCAAACACCCGTCTTGCCGACTTCCTCCCCTGGGCCGCTTTGGTCGACGAGGGGATAGTATTGAACAAAGACGGCTCGTTTCAGCGGACGGCGAGATTCAGAGGGCCGGATCTCGACAGTGCCGTGCCGGCTGAACTGGTTGCCGTCGCAGGCCGCCTGAACAATGCGCTTCGCCGTCTCGGATCGGGGTGGGCCGTCTTCGTCGAGGCGCAGCGGCATTCGGCAGGGCGCTACCCGCCGGATACGTTTCCCGATGTCGCATCGGCCCTGGTCGATGCGGAGCGGAAAGCTCAGTTCGAGGAGGCCGGCAGCCATTATGAATCGAGCTACTACCTGACGTTTCTCTATCTGCCGCCGGCGGAGAGTGCGGCCGTGGCCGAACGCCTCCTCTACGAGGGCAGCCAGCGCAGGACTGGAGGCGATGCGCGTGAGGTGCTGAGTGGCTTCATCGATCGGACGAGCCGCGTGCTCCAGCTCGTCGAGGGCTTCATGCCGGAATGCGCCTGGCTCGATGACGAGCAAACGCTCACCTATCTGCACTCGACGGTCTCGACCAAACGGCACCGCGTTCGCGTACCCGAAATTCCGATGTATCTGGATGCGCTGCTTGCCGATCAAGCGTTGACCGGCGGCCTGGAGCCGATGCTGGGGGACGCGCATCTGCGTGTTTTGACAATCGTTGGATTTCCGACGGCGACGACGCCTGGGATTCTCGACGACCTCAACCGGCTCGCCTTCCCGTACCGCTGGTCGACCCGGGCCATCATGCTGGACAAGACGGATGCTTTGAGGCTCCTGACCAGGATCAGGCGGCAATGGTTTGCCAAGCGCAAATCGATCGCCTCGATCCTGAAGGAGGTGATGACGAACGAGGCCTCCGCGCTTCTCGATACCGATGCCCACAACAAGGCGATGGATGCCGACAGCGCGCTCCAGGAGCTGGGATCCGATCAGATCGGCGAGGCCTTCGTGACCGCCAGCGTCACGGTCTGGGACAAGGATCCGCGCGCGTCAGCGGAAAAGCTCCGCCTCGTCGAAAAGGTGATCCAGGGCCGCGACTTCACCTGCATGACCGAGACAGTGAACGCGGTCGAGGCCTGGCTCGGCAGCCTGCCGGGACAAGTCTATGCCAACGTCCGCCAGCCGCCGGTCTCGACCTTGAACCTCGCCCACATGATCCCGCTCTCTGCGGTGTGGGCGGGCGAGGTGAGGGACAACCACTTCAAGGCGCCCCCGCTGTTCTTCGCCAAGACGGAAGGCTCGACCCCTTTCCGCTTCTCACTCCATGTCGGCGACGTCGGACATACCTTGGTGGTCGGGCCGACCGGCGCCGGCAAATCCGTGCTGCTCGCGCTCATGGCGCTGCAGTTCCGCCGCTATGCACAATCCCAGATCTTTGTCTTCGACTTCGGCGGGTCGATCCGCGCGGCGGCAACCGCCATGGCGGGAGACTGGCATAATCTCGGTGCTGCGGTCGGTGGAGAATCGTCGGACTCGGTGGCACTTCAGCCGCTTGCACGCATCGATGATGTTGCCGAGCGGGGCTGGGCAGCCGATTGGATCGGGTCGATCCTGACGCGCGAGCGCGTCGAAGCCACGCCCGAGACGAAGGAACATGTCTGGTCGGCATTGAGTTCCCTTGCCTCCGCGCCGGTCGCGGAGCGAACGCTCACGGGCCTCTCCGTGCTTCTCCAATCCAATGCGCTGAAGCGCGCGCTGCAGCCTTACTGCCTCGGCGGAGCATACGAGCGGTTGTTGGATGCGGAAGGTGAGAGGCTGGGGGAGGCCTCCGTCCAGGTGTTCGAGACCGACGGATTGATCGGCACTTCCGTCGCGCCTGCGGTTCTTGCCTACCTGTTTCACCGGATCGAGGATCGCTTTGACGGCCGCCCGACACTGCTCATCATCGATGAGGGCTGGCTCGCGCTCGACGATGCCGATTTTGCCGGCAAGCTGCGCGAATGGCTGAAGACGCTGCGCAAGAAGAACGCGTCCGTCGTGTTTGCGACCCAGTCGCTTGCCGATATCGACGGCTCCGCAATCGCGCCCGCCATTATCGAGAGCTGTCCGACCCGGATCCTTCTTCCGAACGACCGCGCCATCGAGCCCCAGATCATGGCGGTCTACCGCCGCTTTGGACTGAACGACCGTCAGATCGAGATCCTGGCCCGCGCTACGCCCAAGCGCGACTATTACTGCCAGTCGCGCCGCGGGAACCGGCTCTTCGACCTGGGTCTCGGCGAAATCGCGCTTTGCTTTGCGGCGGCGTCTTCCAAGACCGACCAGGGTCTCATCGAGCGGGTCCTTGAGGAGCATGGACGGGACGAGTTCGTCTCCGGCTGGCTTAGGACGCGCGACCTCGGCTGGGCCTGCGATCTCATTCCGCAACTGGCGAAGGAGGGAACTCTGTGATGAGCCGTGTTCGCCCGCATCTTATAGCAAGCATCGTCGCGATCAGTCTGGTCCAAGCGCCCCGGGGAGCAAAGGCACAGTGGATCGTGTTCGATCCCAACAACTACGTGCAGAATATGCTCACGGCCGCGCGCGAGCTGCAGCAGATCAACAATCAGATCACCTCGCTGCAGAACGAGGCGCAAATGCTGGTCAATCAGGCGAAGAACCTGGCGAACCTGCCGTATTCGTCGTTGCAGCAGATCGCGCAATCGATCCAGCGCACCCAGCAGCTGCTCTCCCAGGCGCAACGTATTGCCTACGATGTCCAGCAGATCGACCGCGCGTTCACCACGACCTATGCCCCGGCCGCGATGGGCATGTCGGATGACCTGCTCATCGCCAACGCGCAAACACGCTGGCAGAACTCGGTTGCGAGCTTGCAGGACGCCATGCGGGTGCAGGCAACCGTCGTCGGCAACCTCGACACCAACCGGACCCAGATGTCGGCCCTGGTCACGGCCAGCCAGGGAGCATCGGGGGCGCTGCAAGCCAGCCAGGCAGGCAACCAGCTTCTTGCACTGCAAGCCCAGCAGCTTGCCGATCTCACCGCTGCTGTCGCCGCGCAAGGGCGTGCGCAAACGCTTCAATCCGCACAACACGCAGTCGCGCAGGATCAGGGCAGGGAGCAGCTGCGGCGCTTTCTGACGCAAGGGCAGGGCTATCAACCGACAACCGTGCAGATGTTCCACTGATGATGAAGAACCGATACGAACGGCTAACGATGACTTTGGCGGCTGGCCTCGCTGTCCTGGTCGTCACAGCTTGCGCCATTCGCCTGCGCGGCGACAAGAGCGCGCCGCAGTCTTCCGAATCGCTCGCAACGGACCAGGTTGCGGCAGCAAAGCTCGAGCAATGCCGCTCGGTCACCTACGAGCAGAAAGAGGCTCTGCTCGAGTGCCAGAGGATCTGGGCCGAGCAGCGCAGCCGCTTCTTGGGGGAAAGCAAGCTCCTTGACGGTTCGAAGAGCATGGCTGGCACGGCGCCGTCCTCCTCTGCTGTCCTGCGCAAGGACGAAAGCCGCCTCCCGTCCGGCTCTCCCTCCATGCCAAGCCAAAACGAGTAAGCCATGGGCGGCACGGGCGTCATCGATCAGTTTCTGGAAACCTTCACCCGCTTCATCGATTCCGGGTTTGGGCTGGTCGGAGGCGAGGTCGGCTATCTCGCCACCACATTGACCGCAATCGATCTCACGCTCGCGGGCCTGTTCTGGTCCTTCGGCCCGGATGAGGACATTGTTGCTCGTCTCGTCAAGAAGACGTTGTTTGTCGGTGTTTTTGCCTACCTGATTGGCAATTGGAATAGCCTTGCCCGCATCGTCTTCGAGAGTTTCGCAGGTCTTGGCCTGAAAGCCTCGGCTACTAGCCTTTCATCGGCGGATTTCTTGCGGCCAGGGCGGATCGCGCAAGTGGGTCTCGATGCGGGACGTCCGATCCTGGACTCGATCTCGGGGCTGATGGGCTATGTCAGCTTCTTCGAAAACTTCGTCCAGATCACGGTGCTCCTGTTCGCCTGGATCATCGTGCTGCTGGCGTTCTTTATGCTCGCCATCCAGCTCTTCGTCACACTGATCGAATTCAAGCTCACGACGCTTGCCGGTTTCGTCCTGATCCCTTTTGGCCTGTTCGGCAAGACCGCTTTTGCGGCCGAGCGGGTGCTCGGCAACGTGATCTCCTCCGGCATCAAGGTCCTGGTTCTCGCCGTCATCGTCGGCATCGGATCGACGCTGTTCTCGCAGTTCACCGCTGGTTTCGGCGGCAACCAGCCGACCATCGAGAACGCGATGGCGCTCGTCCTAGGCGCTCTCGCACTTCTGGGGCTCGGCATCTTCGGTCCCGGGATCGCCAACGGCATCGTCTCCGGAGGTCCGCAGCTTGGTGCGGGAAGCGCCGTTGGCACGGGACTGGCCGCCGGCGGCGCGATCGCGGCCGGCGCCGGTCTTGCCGCCGGTGCGGTCGGTGTTGCCAACGCCGCGATTGCGGGCGCGGCACGTGGAGGTGGCACGATTGCAAGTGGTGCGATGAGCGTGTTGCGGGCGGGGAGCTTGTCCGGCTCGGAGGCGAGCGCGTCGGGTACGGCAAGTCCTTTGCGCTCGGTCGCCGCCGGTCTTGGCGGCTCGTCAAGCAATGCCGGGAAGGGAGGAGGCGGCTCTTCCGCGGCTGCTTCCGACAGCACGCCCGCCTGGGTTCGTCGGATGAAGCGAGCCCAGACGATCAGTCACGGAGCATCGGCAGCAACGCACGCGATCCGATCGGGCGATCACGGCGGGGGAGGCGGATCTGTCGACCTATCCCAACCGGACCGCTGACGCTTCCCATCGGCCAATTCCATTCCCGAGCATCTCTTGAGGTCAAACAATGTTCAAACGATCGGCCGTTCACTATGGCCGCACGCCGGTAGCAGTCACTCCCTATCAACGCGCCGCCCAGGTCTGGGATGATCGCATCGGGTCTGCGCGGGTCCAGGCCAAGAACTGGCGCCTGATGGCCTTTGGCTGTCTCTTTCTCTCTGCAGGTTTTGCTGCAGCACTGGTCTGGCAATCCGCGCACGGGACGATCACGCCGTGGGTGGTCGAGGTCGATCAACTGGGCGAGGCGAAAGCCGTTGCTCCGGCAAATGCCAGCTATCAACCGACGGACCCGCAAGTTGCGTTTCACCTCGCGCGTTTCATCGAGCATGTCCGCGGTCTGCCGATGGACGCCATCGTCCTTCGCGAAAACTGGCTGCGCGCCTACGACTTCACGACCGATCGCGGCGCCGCCGCGCTCAATGACTATGCCCGCAACAACGACCCCTTTGCCAAGGTTGGCAAGACGCAAGTGGCAATCGAGGTCTCGAGCGTCATCCGGGCATCTCCGGAGAGCTTTCGCCTCGCCTGGATCGAGCGCCGTTACGACAATGGCCAGCTTGCTGCAACCGAGCGGTGGAGTGCGATCATCACGATCATCGTGGAGATGCCCCGCGATCTGGATCGCCTGCGCAAGAACCCGCTGGGCATTTACGTCAACGCCATCAACTGGTCGAAGGAGCTGGGCTGACAATGCAGTCACCTCTCGTTATTGCGTCGCGACGAGCGCGGCCGCGCTTGCCGCTGGCTGTCCTGGTCTGTGTGTCCACGCTCGGCGGTTGCACGACGTTCAAGCCGCCGCAAATCAGCTATGACAGCGAGCTTCCGCCGCCGCCGGAGCTGCCGGCGTTGCCTGACGATCGTTCGCGAGCACTGCGTGTGCCACCTAGCTGGAAGCCTGCGCGCGGCGGCAAGACCGCCGAGGCCAAGGCGCCCATCGAGCGGATTGAAGCCGCAAACGATGCTGCCCGGGTGCAGCCTCGCAAAGCCGGCTATTACAATGCAGTCCAGGTGTTTTCCTATAGCCCGGGCGCGCTCTATCAGATCTATGCGGCCCCGGGGCAGATCACGGACATTGCCTTGGAACCGGGCGAGCAGCTGATCGGCTCAGGTCCGGTCGCCGCAGGCGATACCGTCCGCTGGGTCGTCGGCGACACCGAGAGCGGCAGCGGCGAATCGCGTCGTGTTCACATCATGGTCAAACCAACGCGCCCCTCGATCGAAACTAATCTCGTCGTCAACACCGATCGACGTACTTACCTCATCGAGCTCCGCTCGCGCGAAAAGCCCTATATGCCGCAGGTCTCGTGGTTCTATCCGGAACAACGAGGGAGCCGCGGTCAAGCACTCCCGGCGACGCCCTTCATTCCGGATATGGCCGCGCGCCGCTACCGCTATGTCATTGAAGGCGACAGCCCGCCCTGGCGTCCCGTCAATGCCTATGACGATCGCCGCAAGGTCTATATCGAATTCTCTCCCGGCATCGGACAGGGCGAGATGCCGCCGCTCTTCTTGGTCGGGACGGACGGCAAGACCGAGCTCGTCAACTACCGCGCTTACGGCAATGTCCTGATCGTCGACCGTCTCTTCGCGGCCGCGGAACTTCGGCTCGGCGAGGAGCACCAGCAGAAGGTCAGGATCGTACGAACCGACGGGAGGTCCCTTTGACCGTGACTGGCCAGGCGAATGAAGCGGGCGACCGTGCGCCGCCGATTAAGCCAATGGAAGAGTCCGCTGAAGCCCTGCGGCTCCGGCCAGACCGGCCGCAAGTTGTTCGTCTCTCACGCAAAGTCCTTGCCGGTGGCAGCGCTCTCGTGCTCGTTCTGATCTCTGGCGCGGTGTTCTGGGCTCTGCAATCGAAGCGACCGCGTGCGTCGGCACCCGAGGAGCTCTACGCGACCGATCACCACAACGTCGCCGATCAGCTTGCAACCCTGCCAAGGGACTACACCGAGATCCCCAAGGACGTGCCGCGTCTGGGACCGCCTTTGCCGGGCGATCTGGGCCGGCCGATCGTCGCAGCACAGGGCTCTTCGACATCCAGTCCGCTCGGCCTCGATGCCGAACAGCAGCGCGTCAACCAGGAGAGCGAGGCGGCGCGTACAAGCAAGGTGTTTGCGAGCATCAATGTTCGTTCCTCGGCCGCAGTCACTTCGGCCAATGAAGCCCCTTCCGGTCCAGCGCCATCATCGGACGAAGCATTCGCCCAGAATGGCCAGGACCGCAAGCTCGCGTTCGTCAGCGCAAATGTCGATCGCCGGACGACCAGTCCGGATCGCCTGGCCAGACCGGCGTCGCCCTTCGTGGTCCAGGCGGGGACGGTCATTCCGGCCGCTCTCATCACGGGCATTCGCTCAGACCTGCCGGGACAGATCACGGCGCAAGTCACAGAGGCGGTGTACGATTCTCCGACCGGGCGAGCTCGGCTTATTCCCCAGGGAGCCAGGCTGATAGGGACGTATGACAGTCAGGTCGCATTCGGCCAATCACGCGTGCTCCTGGTCTGGACGCGCCTCATCATGCCGAATGGACGATCGATCGTGCTGGAGCGGCAGCCTGGAGCAGATTCGGCCGGCTACTCCGGTCTCGAGGATGAGGTCGACAATCACTGGAAGGAGTTGTTGGGGGCGGCCGCGCTTTCGACACTGCTCGCGGTCGGCACCGAGGTGAATTCCGGGGCGGATACGGGTAGCACCAACAGCGACCTTGTTGCCGCGCTACGCCGGGGGGCAGGAGATTCGATCAATCAGACCGGCCAGCATGTGGTCCGCCGCAATCTCAACATCCAGCCGACCTTGACGATCCGTCCGGGATTCTCAGTGCGCGTGATCGTCAATCGCGACTTGGTGCTCGAGCCATATAGAGGATGAGGACCATGCCCAAGTTGAAACTCGGAGCCATCGAAGACGATAAGCCGGTCAAGGTCACCCACGAACTGCCGGCGAGCATCCATCGGGATCTCGTGGCCTACGCCGATATTCTCGCTAAGGAGACAGGGCAGCCGATCGGGGATCCTGCCAAGCTTATCGCACCGATGTTGGCGCGGTTCATGGCAGCCGACCGGAGCTTCCGGAAAGCTCGACGGGCACGTCAACGTCCGACGGGTGGCGAGGAATAGCGCTCGGAGAGCAGCTTCAAGAATTCCTGCAGGGCTGGATTTTTGTTGTCGGCGCGCCAATAGGCCGAAAAGTCGAAATGACTCGGACCCGTGCCGTCGCGCAGCTCTCGGTAGACAAGACCCGCAAAATTTGCCCCCATATCGGACTCGAGTGCCAGACCTACTCCTGTGCGCATGCTGATCAGGCTTTTGATGATGCCGCGACTGACGTCGTGGCGCTCGATCCTGGGGCGATCCTCCGGCGCCTCGAGCTTGGAAATCAGAAGGTCTTCGAGCTCCATTCCCGGGTCATAATGGCTGAGTAGCAACGTCTCGCCGCGCAGGTCAGCCCAGTACACAGTGTCGCGCGCGGCGAGCGGATGATCATGGCGCAATGCTAGCAGAACACGCTCGCTCCAAAGCGCCATTTCTTTACTGTCCAGTAATGGCAGACTCCCCGTCACGATCAGGACATCGAGCACACCGTTTCGAAGCGCCGCGGCCAAACGCGTCCGTGATCGTTCGACCGTCACAAGTTCGATCTGCGGGAATCGCTCTTTGAAGTTGAGAAGCGAGGCTTGCAGATTGCCTGCCGAAAGCGACGTGCAGAAGCCCGCGGCCAGACGGCCGGTTTCGCTGTTCTGAACCAACCCCGCGGTGGCGATGAGTGCGTCGAATTCTTCCAGAATGGTCCTTGCCAGCCGAAGAACGTTGCGGCCGGCCCGCGTCGGGCGCACACCTCCGCTATGGCGCTCGAAAATAGCAATGCCCAGATGGTGTTCGATCTCGCCAATTCTTCGGCTGAGGCTCGATTGTTGTGCCCTCAGCAATTCGGCGGCTCCGCGGAAGCTCCCGCAATCGGCCGCGGCAACGGCCGATCGCAGGTGTTTCAGTTCGATGGCTCTGCTGGCTTGAAGTGAAGGTCTTGTTCGACGTGATTTGTGCATCGTAAGTCTTGAGCGAAAGTGGCTTCACTTCCATGTGCAGCGATGCTGCGATCGCGCTTGCTGACAGCGCCAGATCAGGCAGCCGCTTGGATGACTGGGGTCCAGAGCACTGGTCCTGAGATGTGTCCTGCTTGGCGGATGCGGTCCAGAACATCGGGTGAGACCTCCAGGCACCCGGCAACAGCCGTGGTGTTTCCGAGAGGACGGGCTTTTCCGATTCTGCGGAGCGGCCATCCGGCGCGGCGCAGAATGCGCTCCATGCGGGCGTCGGTCACAGTGACGATTTCGGTCAGGCGCATGGAAAGGCCGAACTCGATCATGGCAGCGAACAGCTCGTAGGTGGCGGAAGCGATTCCGCTGGTGGCTTTTGGTGCCTCCGGCGGAAGGTCGAGCGCAAAGCGGCTGCTCTCCCACACGCTTTCGCTACGCGGCGCCGGCTGCCCGTCCAGAAGAACTGGAAAGGTGTCTCTCAGCATGGTGGGGCCGATCGACGGCAGGAGTCGCACGCAACCCTGGAGCCGGCCGTCGGTCGATCGATGCAGCAAGTGTACCGGTCGAAGAACGTCGAACTCGTCAATCTCCATGTTGCCGCTGACCTGGACATCCCAGTCGAGCCGCTGCTTGAATACACGGTACCGCAATCGGTGCATCTCGGCGAGATCATTGACGAAACAGCCGTAATATTCGGGCTTGATGAGCAGCATCAATTCTGTCCTCCCTGCTTTGGTGACGGCGGTCAAAGCAGAGATACCGATGCGAACGCATCCTGTGCAGATGCACAGGTGCCGACCGATATCGGCCGAATTATCTTCGCGCGTTTGCCTCGACCAGCCGCGCGACAGCTTGACAGATCGTGCGAACGCCGAGCTTCGCCCTGACGTTATCCAGATGGAATGCGGCGGTTCGCCGCGAGATCCCGAGAATGATCCCGATGTCGGCAATGGATTTGCCACGAGAAGACCATTCGAGACACTCGAACTGCCGCGGGGACAATGACACGCCATCGAGCATGCGATCTGGCTGGAATTTCGATCTGGCATGCGCGTGGAAGGACCAGGCGATCACTTCCAGGACATCGGCGCGCTCCATGATCGAGCGCTCGAACCCGCTTCTCCGCCGATCGGTCGCAAACGTCACGATTGCGATTTCGCCTCGGTGGTCGTGGATCGGAATCGTGAATCCGCATCGAATGCCGAAGTCTGCTGCTTCCTCGAAAAGTACACGCTCGGCGTCTGAACGCAGTCTTGGTCCGAACCCGAGACCCCATCGAAATGGTCGAGTGTTGCGCACAGCCTGACGAGCTATCGGATCAAAGGCTTCATACCGGCGACGCATATAGCGTGCGGTCCATGGGGTCGGATAGGTGGAAATCAGCTGGGGCGCAACGTCCGGCTTGCGTGGCAGACCAAGATACGCGAACGAACACAAGTTCATCGAGTCTGCCACGTCCGCCATGCTCTGCTTCAGAGCCGCCTGGTCGCTGCTTTCGGTCAGCCGATCGACAAAGTTTTGAATGGCCCGATGCATTGCGACCAAGACATGACGGTTCTATGTGTGCAAATTGCTACCTCCGGATGTACCCCATCTGCAAGCGCCTCGTGTTCCGACGCGCCAGAGTTTTCTTGAGCGCTCCGGAATCTGCGGTTCCGCCGATACGTCGATTTCGCCATGGATGACCGAAATGGCCTGGTTATTGCTTCACCAATTCCGACTCGGTATCGATGCCGCCGAATTTGGTATTGGCCTCTCGGCGGATGAGTGCGCGAATTCTCGAAGGATTCCTGGCGAACACGGAACTCCAATGCTGACGCTTCACGAGCTGATCACCAAGCAATGCCGGGAACGACCGGACAATGACTTTCTGCGCTTTGAAGACGCCGTCATCAGCTTCGCGGAGTTGAAACAGCGGGTGTCGTCCATGTCATCGATGCTTCGTGAGATGGGCGCCAAATCGGGCGACCGGATCGCGCTGATGATGCGGAATCACCCCGATCACGTCGTCGTCTACCTTGCCGTGGCCTGGATCGGTGCCGTCAGTGTCGAGGTAAGCACGCATTTGAAGAGCATGGGCATTGCGCTCCAGCTGAACGGCGCCGAGCCACAATTCTTCATCATCGATCCCGATTTTGTGCCGGAGGCAAGAGCGGCTCAGGATGAGATCCGATTTGTCGGTATGCGGATATTGGTCCGCAATGCCGCCGACCTCGATCTTGAACGACCGTTCGGCCCGCTCTGTCTCGAAAATCATCTTGCGAGATGCGAACCGTTTCCCGCAACGCTCAGTCGCGTACATACGATCGCCTACACGTCCGGAACGACCGGCCAGCCCAAGGGCGTCGTCATGTCCGAGCGCTTCTTTCAAACCGGTGCAAAGAACGCCGCTATGCTCGCTGATGTCCGGGACGGCGATGTCCTGTTTCTGTGGGAGCCGTTCTATCACGTTGCCGGCTGGATGACCGTCGTCATCGCGTTGCAACGCGGCGTGTCGATAGCAATGGTCGAGCGGTTCAGCGGATCGCAATGCTGGAATCAGATCCGCGCATCGGGGGCAACGATCCTGCATTATCTCGGCGGAGCGATGAACATCCTCCTGAAACAGCCCGCCCGTCCGGATGACCGCGACAATCCAATCCGCATCGCCTGGGGCGCAGCGGCACCCAAAGCCAGCTGGCGCGCCTTTGAAGAACGGTTCGGCGTGAAGATTCGCGAAGGGTACGGAATTTCAGAGGCGCAGAATTTTACGCACCTCAATCTCGAAGGGCGCGTTGGCTCGATCGGAAGGCCGGTCGAAGAGTTCGATTCCTGGATCGCCGACGAAGATGGCAAGATGCTGCCGAACGGCGAGACCGGCGAGATCGTGGTCCGACCGAAGGTGCCGGGGATCGTCATGTGCGGATATTTCCGCGACCCGAAGAAGACGGCTGAAGTACTACGCGATGGATGCGTCCAAACCGGAGACTTGGGTTATCGCGACGAGGACGGCTTTTTCTATTACGCCGGCCGCAAGAAGGACAGCTTGCGAAGGCGCGGGGCAAACGTTTCCGCCTGGGAAGTCGAGCAGGTGATCAACTCGCATCCTGATGTGGAGGAGTCCGTTGTCGTCGGTGTCCCTTCCGAAATGGGTGAACAGGACATACGCGCCTTCGTCAAACCTGCATCAGGTGTGAAGGTGGAGCCGCTCGATCTCGTCAAATGGTGCGAGGCGCGGCTCGCCTATTATCAAGTGCCACGATACCTGGACTTCGTGGATGAATTTCCGCGCGGACCGACGCAACGACTTTGCAAGGCCGAATTGCCGACCAGTCTCGCTGGAAGCTGGGATGTCGAGAGTTCGGGGCATGCCGGCAACACCCATGCACGACGGGTAATCAGTTGAAGCACGCAAGCCCGCACGACAAATTCAGCCAAAAAACATCGGTTGTCGCGAAAGAAATGGCCCCGGATATGAACTCGGTTGTCGAAGCGTCGAACGCGCGCTCCCCGCTTCCCCGCAATGAACCCGTGCGCGATTATGCTCCAAACAGTCCCGAACGATCGGCGATAAGAGCTGCGCTGAAGCAAATGAGCAGCCAGCGTGTCGAGTTGCCCCTCATCATCAACGGTGGCGAACGGCGGACTGGACGTCGAGAGGCGGCAGTCATGCCTCATAGGCACGATCACGTCCTTGGAGAAGCTCATCTCGCCTCCGAAACCGAAGTGAGAGACGCCATCAATGCAGCCAGCGGCGCATGGCATGGATGGTCCACATGGCCCTGGACGGAGAGGGCCGCGGTTTTCCTGAAAGCCGCCGAGCTGTTAGCAGGCCCCTGGCGCGATCGTCTCAATGCGGCGACGATGCTGGGCCAGTCCAAGACGGTCCACCAGGCGGAAATCGATTCTGCGGCAGAGCTGATCGACTTCTGGCGGTTCAACGTCGAATTCATGAGGCGCCTGTACGAAGATCAGCCGATATCGGCTCCCGGTGTCTGGAATCGCAGCGACTACCGCCCGCTGGAAGGCTTCGTTCTTGCGATTACGCCGTTCAACTTCACCGCGATCGCTGGGAACCTGCCTACCGCGCCAGCTTTGATGGGCAACACGATCGTCTGGAAGCCGGCAGCGACTGCCAAATATTCTGCGTACCTGATCATGCAGATCTTGCAGGAAGCCGGCCTCCCCGATGGCGTCATCAATCTCGTCTATGGAGATGGTGCACAGATCGCCGATATTGCGCTGGCCGACGAGCGCCTTGCGGGCGTTCACTTCACCGGATCGACGCAGGTCTTCAACAGCATCTTCCGCAAGGTCGGATCGAACATCGATCGATATCGAAACTATCCGCGGCTCGTCGGAGAGACCGGCGGGAAGAATTTCATTCTGGCTCACCAGAGTGCAGATGTTCACGCTTTGGCGACTGCGATCATCAGGGGCGGCTACGAATATCAGGGGCAGAAGTGCTCTGCGGCATCCCGCATCTTCGTACCGGCCTCGATCTGGTCGACCCTGAAGACCGTCTTGTGCGATGAGATCGGGACGATCAAGGTCGGAGACGTCGCCGACTTTGGCAATTTCATGGGCGCGGTGATCGACAAAAAAGCTTGGCACAAGCACATGCGTGTTTTCGACGAGGCAAGATCGTCGAACGCGAAAATTCTCCGAGGCGGAGAAGGGGACAACAGTACGGGCTACTTCGTTGCTCCCACCCTGATCGAAACCGATGATCTGGAATCGCCGCTTCTTCGCGAGGAGTTCTTTGGTCCCATCGTTACAGCCTATGTCTACCGCGACAGCGAGTTCGATGCTGTTCTCGAGAAAATCGATCGGTCAGGAACCTATGGGCTCACTGGCGCGATATTCTCGAGGGATCGTCGCATCATCAGTCGCGCCTTGGGCGGGCTACGGTCGGCTGCCGGGAATTTCTATATTAACGACAAGCCGACCGGCGCGATCGTCGGCCAGCAACCGTTTGGTGGTGCAAGATCGTCGGGCACCAACGACAAGGCAGGGTCGATCTGGAATTTGATCCGGTGGACCTCGCCAAGAAGCATCAAGGAAGCGTTCGTTCCACCGCAAGACTATCGCTATCCCTATCTGTCGAGTAGTTCGGTCGACGAGTAAGTCGCTGCACGTCGGCCCTAACTAGTTCCCCCGAACCAGAGCCACGGGCTGGACCGATCGAGCGTTAGATGGGCAAGTTGCTGCCCAGCGTTCTTGCGAGGTTGTTCGTCGTAATTGTTCCTCCCGCGACGAACCATCACTGGCCGGCCCCCTCGTGGCCGGCCGCTTTTTATGTGCCTATCCAAAATGAAGTACCTTCTCGCGACAGGCGGATCCGGAGGCGCGTATGTTCGGGCCAATTCCGATTTGGTATTGATCAGCCCTGAATTGGTATTGGCCTCCTGCAGGCGGTTGACCGACAAATTCATTCAATAAATGCTGGTGTCTGGAGGTGACGTTGCCGTCGGGTTCGAAATGTTGGGCAGTCAAAGCGCAGGCTTGGAGAGTTGCCCCGTGAGCGAAGCAAAGCGTGCCTTGGTGGTCGGAGGTACAGGCCCTTCCGGACCTCATATCGTCAATGGGCTGATCGCCCGGGGGTACACGGTCACTCTGTTTCATCGTGGCTCGCACGAGAGTGATGACATCCCCGATTTCGTCGAACATATACACGGCGACCCGCACTTTCTCGAAACAATTCAGCAGGCGCTGGGCGAACGTGAGTATGATCTGGTCGTCGCGACCTATGGGAGGACGCGGTTACTTGCGCGCCACTTCAAGGATCGCGCGGGGCGGTTCATTGCGGTCGGTTCGGTGGCGGCGGCTCACGGCCATATGGCCTCGGATGCACTCTTTCCGACGGGGCTGCCCGTCCCGACCCCCGAGACAGCGCCGACGGTCCAGGCCGAGACCGATGCCGATGGGCGGTTTGCGTGGCGCATAGCCGAGACCGAGCGCGAAATCATGGCTCTGCACCCCCGCGCTACCATCTTGCGCTACCCGATCGTCTATGGACCCAACCAGCTTCTGCCGTTCGAGTGGTGCTTGATCCGGCGCGCACTGGACCGGCGCCCGTTCGTCGTGCTTCCCGATGGAGGGTTGCGGCTCATCGCACGCGGCTATTCCGTCAACATGGCGCATGCTGTTCTGTGCGCGGTGGATCGGCCGCAAGAGGCCAGTGGTCGGGTCTACAATTGCGCCGACGAACGTCAGCTCACGCTTCGTCAGATGGCGGAAGTGGTTGCAGGAGCGTTGGGCCACGAGTGGGAAATTGTCAGTCTGCCGGCCGCCTTGGCGTGGCCCTCATGGCCGATGATATTCACCGATCCGCAAGGTAGCTGGCACCGCCTCTACGACGTCAACAAGATCAAACGTGAGCTTGGCTACAAGGATGTTGTCCCGGCAGTCGAGGCCGTGACCGCTACGGTTCAGTGGTACGCGGAGCGCCGCGACGCGCTCGCGGCCGATATCGAGCAAAGGCTCGATGATCCGTTCGACTATCCAGCCGAGGACCGGCTCGTGTCGGAGTGGCGGCGGTCCATCGCGCCGCTGCTTGCTCGCTATGGACGCGACCATGTGCAACACGCACATCCTTACGCCCATCCTCAAGCGCCAGGACTCGCTCAAGATCATCGCGGTCGCTGAAGGGGTGCAGGATCGGTGCCGATGGCAAGTACGATCCGCCTTGTCAGTCAGACCGCTCGGCACCCCAGGGGGCGGGCACCTTGGGGGCGCTTCGCTCTTTGCTGGACTTTCTCGGATCACCGCGCAAAGCGTCACTGTTTCGTACGGCCGCAAGTCCGATGGAGCACGGTCATCTGAAGCTCCGCGATTTGATCGAATTTCTGGACCGAGTGGATGAGCCAGCTCACGGTTCTGCTTCCTTTGGACTCTGGTCGGAACGGACCAGGCGTTCCCGTGAGGTAACTATCGTGGCGTGATGACTCGATTAAGCTTCGGTTGCGTAACGGCGTTGTTCGAACCGGCAGTCTCCCGGAAGGCTTGTCGCTCGATTTACCTTTACGACGCGAACATCAAGGTCTCATAGAATGGTCTCTACCAAGCCGCCTGAAACCGAACTGCAGCACCAAGCAGCGAACGCCTTGCGCAGGCTGGAAGCTCTGGAGGCTGCGTATGAGACCATCACGGTGGGACAGCTTGTGTCGCTCCGAGCGCGAACGCACGGCTCGACGATCGCCATCGATGTCTTCGAGCGTGGCGAGCGCGCAACCTACCTGCAGATGGATCGGCGGTCGAACAGATATGCTCATGCGCTGCGTTCGTTCGGCGTGCGCAAGGGCGATCGTATCGGGGTGATGCTCCCCAATCGCATCGAATACCCAATCCTCTGGTTTGCGCTTGCGAAGCTCGGGGCGATCCTGGTTCCCATCAACACACGCTACACACCTAGAGAGGTCGCGTACGTCCTTAGCGATACCGAGGCACGCTTCGCGATCGTTGATGAATCGGCATGGCCCGCGTTCTCCGCGATGAATCCTTGGCCGCAAACTCTGACCAAGGAGCAGGTGATCATCGTCGGGCAGCCTTCACGGGCAGCAACGACCCTTGGCGAACTGCTCGAGGCAGCCCCCGACGATCCGCTCGACGAGCAGGTCGGGCCCGACGACCTCCTGAACATTCAATACACCTCGGGAACGACGGGCTTTCCGAAGGGGTGCATGTTGACGCACGACTACTGGGGCGTCGGATCGTACGCGTTGGCTTGCATGGACACTCGACCATACACGAGCTATCTGGCCTGGTCGGCCTTCTACTACGTCGATACGCTGCTGGCTCTGCTGAGGTCCTATCGACAAGGTGGCACGCTTTATTTGGCCGAGCGAATGAGTTCGTCGGGCTTCATCGGTTGGCTGAAGAAGTATCCAATCGAGTGGTGTGCATTTCCGGAGCTTGTGATGCGCGAACCCGAGGTCGCCGACGACGCGGCGACCTCCCTGAAGCAGGTTCACCATTTCGGTGGTTGGAGTCCGGAATCGATCCGTGGCTTCCGCAAGCGCTTCGGTGTACGCGGCCAGAACAATTACGGCATGACGGAGGTGGCCATGGCCACCTTGATGCCCAACGAGATCGATCACGAAGGGGCTCCGTTCGGGATGCGTGCTCCGTTTCGAAAGCTCCGGTTGGTCGATGCCGACGGTACTCCCACCCCTGTCGGTGGAGCGGGCGAGCTTTGGGTGAGCGGCCGAGGCCTCTTCAAGGGATATTGGAGGAGGCCGGAGGCGAACGCGGAATCCTTCGAGGGCGAATGGTTCAAGACTGGCGATCTGATGCGCCGTGACGAGGCCGGCTTCTATTGGCTTGTCGGGCGCACAAAGGACATGATCCGCCGTTCCGGCGAAAACATCGCTGCGCGCGAGATCGAGGCCGTTATTCGCGAGCTCCCGGAGATCGCGGACGTGGCCGCCGTGCCGGTGCGCGATGAAAGGCGTGGTGAAGAGGTCAAGGTCTACCTGGAGCTGAAGACCGGCCTCACAAGGGACGACGTACCGGCGGAGCGAGTTCTCGAGCATGCGCGTGCACGGCTTGCCCCCTTCAAAGTCCCACGATACGTGGCTTTTGTTCCGACGCTTCCCAGGACTGTCGCAAGTAACAAGGTAGTCAAACGCGAGCTGATGGACATCGGCGACCCTCTATCGGGTACCTACGACGGTGAAGAAAAGCGCTGGCGCTGACATCGCGGTCTTGGAATGCTTGATGACCCTTCGCAGGGCGCATGACGGTTCACGCAACATGCCAGCGCGTTGCTTGCCGCAGCTCGCTCATCTCGCTCATCGGGGCGAACTGAGCGTTTGCGGCGAATGCGCCTGTTCTCGCGGGCGATAGCTCTCATCATATGTGCGCCTCGCAAAATGGCGCGCCTCCTGCATGTGAACTGCAGCGCACGAAGCGCTCTGCTTCCTTTCGCTTGATGAAGCCTCGGGCCAGAGCCGAGGGCCAAGGTCGCTGACCAATCCGACGACCATCGAATGTACTTGGTTTCCAGTTTCGCCGTACTTGCCCATGCGCGGGCCAAACCCGGGTTCCGGACCGGGGCCGACAAGCGCACGGCAATTCCAAACTGGTATGGAGTGCTCTGAAATTGGTATTGGTATCCCCTGAGGTGTTCCGCCAACAATGGCTCAAGGCTGTTCACTTTAGGCACCAACGGCATGCGTCCGAAGCCAAATTGCTCTTTATTGTTCGTCTTGCTAATCGCATTGGTCGGTTATGCAATTCCGAGTCATGCTCAGACGGCTGATCCGCTGTTGCTCTCGATGCGCGAGGCTGGAGAGGCCAAGGCGGCGATTGCTGCCGCCCCTCCCTGGGCATTCACTTCTCCGAATGGCGAGCCGCAGGGATATCTGATCGACGTGACCAGCCTCGCGCTCAAAGGTTTGGGCGCGCCGAAGATCTCTGTCTCGCTCACGACATGGGACGCCATGATCCCGGGCCTTCAGGCTCGCCGCTTCGACTTGGTGCCAGCCGGCCTGCTGATCACTGCAGATCGCTGCAAAGTGGTTGCTTTTTCGGCGCCCATCACTGCTCAGCAGGATGCTCTTCACGTGCTGCCGCGAAATCCGAAGCATCTTACCGGCTACGCTCAGATCGCGCAGAGCCCTGATGTCAAGCTTGCTGTGCTGACGGGGTCCGCCCAGGAGGCGTTTGCGCTTAAGCAGGGGATCAATTCAGCACAGCTCGTTCGTGTCCCGGACATTCAAGCCGGCATAGCGACCGTTCTGGGTGGCCGGGCCAATGCTTTCGCTGTTGGACAATTCACTGTGCCGAATCCTCAGCAGAAGGGAGTCGAGGTCGTTGTCGACAAGCAGGCGCCGATCACAAGTATGGCTGTCGCCTTTCGCAAGGAAGACGCGCATTTCCGCGACGCGTTCAACGAACAAATCGGCCTTCTCAGGAGCGGCGGCGCCATGAAGGATCTGTATGTCGGCAAGTATGGATTTCCGAACTGGGACATGCTCGCCAAGGTTACAAAGGCCAGCGACGTCGTGCCTGGCTGCGAATAAAATGAGGTGCCGTAACTCCTCTCTGCCTCGACGGTATGAGCCGAGTGCTGACGCGAGCTTGAAGGGGCTTCGAACTTGAGGGTGAACGGGGCAGCGTATTCATTCGACGGGCAGGGGCTCGCATATGAATTTGTACGCAATAGTCCGCTTGATCGGAGCTGCCGGCGCTCGACCACGGGCTGTACGCTCCCCAGGACGCGCAGGTGGACCTGCAGTCATCAGCGGAATTGCCTCCGATCCGGAGACTGCCGCTATCGCGACAAAGGTCAATTTCGGCGGACCGGAAAAGACTGCGCGAGTTCTGCGATCGGGCGGCTGCATCTGGATAGGCAACACGGCGAAACTCGACGAGGACCTCGAAGACCCAGCGGCTGCGGCACTCAATCCACAGCACGCACGCAATACCATCAAACCGCGCAATAAGCTGGGGCGTGGTCAAGGAGAATATAATGACGGAAGGCGGAAAGTTTGCTCACGGCCCGGAAGAATTGCCTTCCGAAATGCACGAGCGCGTGCTGGTTCTCACGATTAACAGACAGGAGAGCTACAACTCCTGGACCTCGGCGCTGCGCGACGCGCTTGGACGCAAGCTCCTTGCTGCCGATATGGATGCGAACGTGGATGCCGTCGTCATCACGGGAGCCGGCGACAGAGCATTCTGCTCCGGCCAGGATTTGTCCGAACTGCAGGAATTTGCCGACGGCATGAACATCGAGGCGTTTATGCAGCGTCTCACCAAATGCTACGACACGGTCAGGCAATTCAGTAAGCCGCTTGTCGCCGCGATCAACGGCGTCGCAGCAGGATCCGGTTTCCAGGTCACGCAGTTCTGCGATTATGTGATCGCCCATCCCGGTGTCCGGGTGGGCCAAACGGAGGTGACTTCGGGCCTGCCAAGCGTCTTCGGCACATGGCTGATGTGGGAGCGGATCGGGCGTCGGGCTGTCGAGCTCGCGCTGCAGGGCCGTCTCATGGACGTCCAGGAGGCGAAACAATTGGGCTTCATCCATGAGGTCGCCGAGCCCTCGAAGGTACTCGAGGTTGCGTTGGAGGCAGCCCGCCGTCTCGCGCAGCAGCCGCGGGTGGCGTACAGCCTCTCGAAAGCGGCGAACCGGCAGTTCGATGAAAAACGTTATGCGACTGCAATGGAAATGGCCGTGGCGGCCTATCGCGAAGCTTTCAATACAGGCGCGCCTCAACAAGAAATCGGCAAGTTCTTCAAGCGCCGCCGGGCCCGAAAACTCGCATCGACGACGACGCAAGGAGTCTCAGGAAACTAAACGTTCGAAACGCAGCCACCTCGGGAGCACGCTGTGCAGACCGACGACGCTAGCGCTGGCCGTCGCGCTTCGGCGGCCAATTGACCCGCCTGGTTACCGGGCTTCTGCGACATCACGGGTGAGGGGTTAGAATACCGGTGATCGGCGCTGAATCGGCTAAGGTCCTTTCGTACCATCAATTCCAATCCGGTATTGATGCCTCTGAAATTGGTATTTGGCCGCTGGAGGTGGTTCACCCACAATACCTGAATAGAATTTCCAGAAGGGAGGAGACGGTATGCGCGGGATCTCGAGGTTCTCGTTGGTGCTTCTGCTGCCAGGCGCGATCGGCTTCTCGCTTCCCGCTCATGCGCAAACCGAGGTGCCGCTTGTCGCCTCGATGCAAAAGGCCGGCGAAGTCAAAGTCGGGCTTGGTTCGGCGCCTCCTTACATTGCCGTATCGCCGGACGGGAACGCGACGGGCTACATCATCGAGGTGCTGAACTTGGCGCTTAAAGGCATGAACTTGCCGGCGCTCACACCGGTGCTTGCCAAGTGGGATGCCATGATCCCTGGACTGCAGGCCCGCCAATTCGACTTCGTCGGTGGCCAGGTGATCACCGCGGCGCGCTGCAAGGCTGTCCTGTTTGCGGCACCTGTTTGGGTGATGAGAGACGCGCTGTATACCCGGCCTGGCAACCCGAAGCAGCTCACGGGCTACTCGCAAATTGCGCAGAGTCCGGAGATCAAATTGGCCGTAATCACCGGCACGACGCAAGAAGCATATGCGCTGAAACAGGGTGTGAAGTCCGAGCAACTCGTGCGCGTCGCTGACATCCAGGCTGGCGCCGCGACCGTTATCGGTGGCCGCGCAGACGCGTTCGTGGTTGGTCAATTCACGATCACGAACCCGGAGGAGAAGGGTCTTCAGGTCGTGGTCGACAAACAAGCGCCAACGCACGGGTTTGCCGCCGTGTTTCGCAAGGAAGACGCGCGATTTCGCGATGCATTCAATGAGCAGCTCAATTTCTTGCGCAGCAATGGCACCATGGAGCAGCTGTATGTCGTGAAGTATGGGATTCCCAACTGGGAGGCGCTGGCAAAGCTCACCAAAGCCAGCGACGCCGAGGCGGGCTGCGAGTAACGGAGCGATTTCACGTGCAAGCAGTGCTGGAGTACTGGCCTTCACTCGCGCGAGGCTTGTGGGTCACGGTGTGGGTGGCGTTTTGCACCATTTCGGGTGCCGCGCTCGGCGCGCTGGTCCTTGGCCCGCTAAGGCTCTCCAAGCGGCCGGCAATACGAATATCCTCGATGCTTTTCATCGAGGTCATTCGCGGTCCCTCGGCTCTGGTCTGGCTGTTTTGGGTCTTTTATGTTCTGCCACTCATGCCGTGGGTGCCGCGTCTCAGTCCTGTCACGGCATCGATCATCGTCTTATCGCTGCTTGGGGCCGCATACGGCGCTGAGATCGTTCGCGCCGGCATCGAGGCGGTCCATCGCGGGCAAACGGACGCTTGTCATGCACTTGGGCTGAACAAATTTCAAAGTCTGACGAAGGTCGTGCTGCCGCAGGCGCTTTCGCAGATCGTTCCGGCGTTCGGCAGCCTGGCCAGAGACATGGTCAGGTGGACCTCGATCGTGAGCTTCGTCGGCGTGCAGGACGTGCTCTATGTTGCCAACAACGTTCGCAGCCAGACATTCGAGACGGCCACCGTCTTCTGCCTGCTGGCCGCCCTTTATTGGATTCTGTGTCTTCTTTGCGCTGCCGCCTTTCAGGCGATCGAGCGCGCGCTTCCGCTCAATCGTGCGCTGCGAGCCGCCCGCTCGAGGGTGCAGGTCGCACCCGCGGCGGATTCGCTGGCAGGGGTGACACAATGACGTGGGACTGGAGCTTTGCCCTCGACATTCTGCCGCGCCTCATGGTGGGCGTTTGGTACACCGTCCTGGTCACGCTTGCGAGCTCGGCCATTGCCCTCACAGCCGGCCTGCTGCTGGCGATCCTGGAGAATGTAAGTACCAGGCTTGGGCGGGCATTCGTGCGTTTCCTGCTCGAACTCTTTCGGGGAGTGCCGATCCTTGTCCTGCTCTACTTTGCGTTCTACGTCCTGCCGGAAGTGGGGCTGACGTTTCCGGCAATGCCGATCGGCATCGCCGTATTGGGCGTGGTCTATGCGGCATTCTGCTCGGAGGTCTACCGCGGGAGCCTGATCACGATACCAGCCGAGTTGCGTGACGCGTGTGTGGCGCTGCATTTGAGTCCGTATGTCACATGGCGACGCGTGCTGGTCCCTTTGATGATCAAGCGGTCCGTTCCCGCATTGCTCAACTACGTGCTCGCCTTGTTCCGGAACTCCTCGTACCTGTTTGCGCTCGGAGTGCCGGTGCTGATGGGGCAGGCCAACACGGCCGGGTACGAAAGCTTCCGCTATCTCGAGCCCTTCACTCTGGCCGGCCTCATCTACATCGTGATCAACCTGCCGTTCCTCTATCTCCTTTCCCGATTGAAGGACAAGCATGTCTAGCACCGTGGAATTCAGTCACCATGATCCCTTCGTGGCGGCCGGCGCCGCAGCTTTCAACGCGAAAGACCCGCATCGGTCCGCTCCCAAGTCGCAAGACGCCATGTACGCCATCGAATTCGAGAAGGTCTCGAAATCCTTCGGTGCTCATCGCGTGCTCGTCGACCTCGACCTGCAGGTGCGCCCCGGGGAGAAAGTCACGCTGATCGGCCCGAGCGGCTCGGGAAAAACGACTGTGCTGCGGCTGGCCATGACGCTGGAAAAGCCGACCGGCGGAGATATCCGCCTTTTCGGAGAAAGCATCCTATTCGATCCGGCCGGCAAGCCGCTCAAGGGCTCGCAGGAGGCGCGCGTTCGCCGTCGTTGCGGCATGGTGTTCCAGCAATTCAATCTTTTCCCGCATCTGACCGTGCTGCAGAACCTGATCCTGGCACCAACGACTGTGCTGGGACAACACAAGGACCAGGCCGAGACAAGCGCGCTCGAATATCTCCGCATGGTGGGGCTCGAAGCTAAAATCCATGCCTATCCGGCCCAGCTGTCCGGAGGTCAGCAGCAGCGCATCGCGATCGCGCGAGCGCTCATCCTGAAGCCGGAGATCCTTCTCCTGGACGAAATCACCTCCGCACTGGATCCCGAGCTCGCCGGAGAAGTTCTCGACGTGGTGCGAGGCGTGGCGCACCAGACGAAGGTCACGCTGCTGATCGTCACGCATGAGATGCGCTTCGCGCGCGAGGTCTCCGACCGCGTCCTTGTCTTCGACGCCGGACACATTATCGAGCAAGGCCCGCCCGACAAGATCTTCAGCAATCCCGAATCCGCACGCACGCGCTCCTTCCTGCAATCCGTCTTGAGCCACTGAAACGTTCATGCATACCGCTTCTGCCCTCGTAACTCGTCCCGGCGCTCCTTTGACGAGAACGGCTGGCTTGCAAACTGGTCGGACCCACAGATCGGCCAATCGATCAACGGCGGTGTTTCGAGGCTGCGAAAATGGATGTGCTAGCGAACCGCGAGGCTTTCGATCTCTTTAAACAATCGATCATTTCTTGGATACCTACCTGAAAGGGTGGTGCGTATGCCAGTCGCCGTTGCTAAAGATCTCTCCGCTTCGCCTCTGTATCTGGATTCGATGAGCATCAGAGCTTGCCTCAGCGATCAAGAAATCTACGAAACCGTGAGCCAAACGCTGCGCGAGATGAACAGCACAAGTGTGGTCAAGGGACCAAAGGCGGGTTTCGGCCTCGATATAAACGGCGACCACCTCCACATGGGCAGCGTTTGCGGTAGCGTACTTTCAAGTTCTGCAGCCGGCATCAAGTGGTTCACGGTTGCAGACAAGAACCCGTCGCGGAACTTGCCACGGGTGCCCGCGACGATCCTGGTCTGCGGCGCGGAAACAGGCATGCTCGAGGGGGGCCTGAACGGCACACAACGGATGTCGGAACGAACGGCTGCAATAGCTGTTGCGGCTGCATCGGCATGCTGCAGGCGTCCCATGAAGAAAGCGGCGGTGGTCGGCGCCGGAGCCATCGGTAGCGCCTTGGTGAAGTTCTTGGCCGCGACGCAAAAGGTCGAGCATATTGCGGTGGCGTCACTGCGAGAATCGAGCGCACGACAGGCTTGCGATACCGGCGCGACAGCACTTCGGCGGGACCTCACATTGACTGCGACGGCCGACGTGAGCCGAGCCGTGCGCGACGCCGACGTTGTTTTCACGTCTACTGGCGTTTCCAGGGATACCGATGTGGTTCGCACAGAATGGCTCAAAAGCGATGCGGTTGTTTGCAAGCTCGGAACGCGGCGAGAGGTCGATCTGAAACTCCTCTCTGACGCCTGGATCGTCATTGACGATGCTGACGGCATCAGGCTGCGTCGCAGCGATTTCCGCGAAGGCGGGGCAGGGTGGAACCGGATCGTTGGGGATATCGGCAGCGTGATGTCGGGCCGACTCCCTCTTCCCTCAGGCGACAAGAAGATAAATGTCGTCCTGATCGGAATGGGGGTGCTTGACGTTGCGCTAGGCGCTCGCGGGATCGTCAATGCCAGACGGAAAGGCTTGGGCATCCAGCTTGAGCGGCAATGATGGCGGACGGTATCGACGCCCTTGTCGTGGGTGCCGGCGTCGTCGGCGTGACCGCAGCCCTGGCGCTCCAACAGCGCGGGCTGCAAGTCATGCTGCTGGAGCAGAACTCCGTCGCGGCGGGATGTAGTTTTGGCAATGCGGGATTGATCGCCCCGAGCGCATTTCCTCTCAGTGCCCAGTATCGGCTGGCGGACCTTCCGGCGACCTTTCTGAAGCCCAATTCGCCTGCCGCCCTGGATTGGGCTTCAGCCGCGCGACTTTTGCCGTGGGGCATCCAATATGCGAAGGCAACGCGATGGGATAAGGTCCGGCGTGACACGGACCTGCTCCACGAGCTGTGCCGAGACGCACTACGCTCATACGAGCTGCTACTCGGTCCCGACCTGCCGCCGATCTGCAGACGCGGCTACCTGACCGTCCACCTTTCGCCTTCGGAAGTCGGAAAAGCGATCCACTTCAATTCGATTCGTGCATCGCTAGGCTTGGGTGTCCAGATGCTGGTTGGTCCAGAAATCGCCGAGCTCGAGCCTGCCATGGGCGGCGTCGCAGCCGGTGCTACCCTTGTCGAAGGCGCGGCGCATGTCACGGATCCTGCGGCATTTGTGACGTCTCTCGCCGACGTCTTCGTGCGACGTGGTGGTACCGTATGCCGCGATCGGGTTCAGGCGTTGCAAAGCAAACAGACGGGAGAGGTCACCGTTCGGGGGCAACTTGAAACCTACTTGCCGCGGACGGTGGTTCTGGCAACAGGAGCGCATGCGAACCAGCTTTTGGCTAATTGCGATCATCGCATCCCGCTTGCGGCCGAACGAGGGTACCACCTCGAGCTGGACGTCGAGCCCGGGTTCATAAGTCGGCCGACTGCGATACCTGGTTTGGGTGTGGTCCTCACCCCGAGTCGGCGCGGAGCCCGCATAGCTGGAATCAGTCACTTTGGATTGCCAGGGCTACGAGCACGACCGGGATTGCTCTTGTCAGCGTTGAAGCGTGCGCGCAAAATCCTGCCCGCGCTCAGAGCCCGGCCCAGTTTCGAGGTGTGGAGCGGCGAGCGCCCCGCCACGCCGGACTCCTTGCCCATCATCGAACAAATCCCGGGACATCGTTCTGTCTTCGTCTCCTGCGGCCACGGCCATCTCGGACTCACGCTCGCTGCTGTCTCGGCACGAGTACTTGCCGACCTGGTCACCGGCACCTCGTCCGATTATTCGATGCAGCTCGGCTCAGGGCGTTTCGCGTGGAATTAGAGAGTTAGGCGTTTGCGGATCAGGTAGTGGCAACACAAAAGATCGATGACCACAGTTGCAAAGTCGACCACAGAATATCGCGAGGCTCCAGAGACCACTCTCGCGGAGTTGCCAAAGGACATTGCCGTTGTTCTGAAGCTGGGAGCGATTGCAGATCCTGGTCCAGCATCAAGCCAACGCAGGTTACGCTAACCGATATGACCCATCTGTCCCAGCCCAAGACGTTCAGCACGGATGGCATCACAGTGCCGCTGCGGTATGCCGCTTTCCGGCGCATCTGGCTGGCGAGCGTTTTCTCGAATCTCGGCATCCTGATTCAGGGCGTGGGCGCCGCTTGGGCGATGACCCAGATGAGCTCGTCGGCTGATACCGTTGCGTTGGTACAAACTGCGCTGATGCTGCCGGTCATGCTGATCTCGATTCCGGCCGGTGCGATCGCGGACATGCGGGACCGGCGCATCGTGGCGATTGTCTCGCTGGGAATCGCACTCGTCGGCGCGAGCGCACTGACGACGCTCTCCTGGTCAGGCCTGATCACGCCAAATGTATTGCTGGCACTCTGCTTTGTCGTCGGCAGCGGCATGGCGCTGATGGGGCCCGCCTGGCAGTCCTCGGTGAGCGAGCAGGTACCCTCCGAAGCGCTGCCTGCGGCCGTCGCGCTGAACGGGATCAGCTACAACATCGCGCGCAGCGTGGGCCCGGCCGTCGGCGGCATCGTGGTAGCGACCGCCGGCGCGGTGGCCGCATTCGCGCTGAACGCGCTGCTCTATCTGCCGCTCATGACTGCCCTGTTCCTGTGGAAACGTGTCGCTGAACCCTCACGTCTGCCGCCTGAAAGGCTCGGCCGGGCCATCGTCTCCGGCCTGCGCTACATCACGAATTCGCCGTCGATCAAAATCGTGCTGATCCGCGCCATGGTCACCGGTCTCGTCGGGGGCGCGATCACTGCGCTGATGCCGCTGGTGGCGCGAGATCTTCTTCATGGCGGAGCCCAGGCCTACGGCATCATGCTCGGCGCCTTTGGGCTCGGCGCGGTGATCGGCGCGCTCTACATTACGGAGGTGCGCAGGCGGATGAGCGGTGAGGCCGCGATACGCGCCTGTGCGCTGTCCATGGGCGGGGCGGTCACAGCCGTGGCGCTGAGCCGTCAGCCAGTTTTGACTGGCGCCGCGCTCGTCCTGGCAGGCGCCGTCTGGATGATCGCATGGGCGGTGTTCAACATCGGGGTGCAGCTGTCGGCACCGCGCTGGGTGGCAGGACGCTCGCTTGCGGCCTATCAGGCGGCGAGCTCAGGTGGCGTCGCCGTTGGCAGCTGGGGTTGGGGCTATTTGACTGATGCACTTGGGATCGAAACGGCGCTCCTGCTTTCGGCAGCCCTGATGGTGGCCTCGCCAGTGTTAGGGCTCTGGTTGCGAATGCCAGGCATCGGGGCGCCGGGCGAGGAACCTGCGGTGCTTGACGATCCCAAGGTGCGGCTTGCCTTGACCGGGCGTAGCGGGCCATTGATAGTCGAGATCGAGTACCGGGTGTTGCACGAGAATGCACGATCATTTCACAACCTGATGCAGGACGTGCAATTGTCTCGCCAGCGCAACGGCGCCTATGGCTGGTCGATCGCGCGCGATATCGCCGATCCGGAATTGTGGACCGAGCGCTTTCATTGTCCGACCTGGTTCGACTATTTGCGCCTGCGCAACCGCTCCACGCAATCCGAGCGCGCGTTGGATCAGAAAGCGGAGGCTTTCCACATAGGCGATGAGCCCGTGCGCGTCCGCCGCATGTTGGAGCGTCCGTTTGGCTCGGTACGCTGGAAGGACGATACGCCCGATTGCGCGGCGGACGACGTGCTGCCAGTGATCCCAAGCATTACGCAAGGCAGTCCCCGTTAAGATCCACTTCGGGCTCGACCGACTGCAGGATGTCCAGGACTCTCGACGAATGCACCCGCAATCGGTCGAAGAGGGGACGAGCCTCTCCGGGCAGAGCTCTCCTGGCAGAGAATTGTGTTGGTTTGGTCCCGCCGCTCAAGCGAAGCCAAGTCAGACAAATTGGCCGCCCTTTTTGGGCCGGATGGACCAAAATAGGTTTATGGCAGGTCGGGGTCCCCAAGTTCGCGATCGATTCACCAGATGCGCGCAGGGCTGGCTTGAAATCTCGATCAGAGAGAGCCTTCGGTCTGGTCCAAATGTGCTTGCGCCGTTCGACGGAAACCCCCGGCTTGCAAGATCAGGCACCGGGGCTACGCGCGTTAGTAGTAGCTGCTTTGAGCTTCACGCTCTGCTATATGCGACCGGGGCTTTACTCTTGTCTGGCCTGCTCCCGAGCTCATGAAAGGAGCGGATCCTGCTCATTTCGCTGCCGCGAGGAGCAGAAGGCTGGTCATGCCTCGTCAGCTGTTGCTCCTACGTCGACGATACTTTCAGTGTCCGGAACCCGCCACTTTAAGGAGATTTGTCCTACTTAATGGTAGGTTTTTGTAGTGTTCCAGTCAAAACTAGCTTTATAGTCAAAAAATGGACATTAGGCACTTTCGTTATTTTGTGGCAGTTGCGGAAGCTCTCAGTTTCGCAAAGGCGGCTCGCGACCTGAACATGAGCCAGCCACCCCTCTCAAAGCGGATCGCCGATCTCGAAGGCGAGCTGGGCGTAAAACTGTTTGACCGTACCAGCAAAAAGGTGACTTTGACCAAAGCAGGGGAGACGTTCCTGCCGCAAGCCCGCAATGCCGTGCAAGGATTTGACGCGGCTCTGCGTGTCGTCCGATCACTGTCGCCGAGCCGGTCACGGCGCCTTCGGATTGCAGTTCTTCCGGAAACTTCGCGCAGCATGTTGTTAAGCCTCATAAACCGCCTGCGGCAGGAGCAAGTGGAAGTACAAGTTCTTGAGGCCTCGACATCGGAGCAACAGCGTCTGTTGACGGTGGGAGAAATAGATGTCGGTGTTCTTCGACATCCGTTCGAGGAGCGGGGGTTTCGGGTCTCCCCGCCACTTGGGCAACCTATGGGCGTCGTGATTGACGTCGAGCACCCACTTGCAAAACAAGATAAACTGCTTTTGTCCGATTTAGGTCCCTATCCACTTGTGCATTTTCAACGCCACTTGGCCCCAGGTCTTTACGACGAACTGCTGAATCTTTGCCGCGCTGGAGGTTACGATCCTCCACGAATTTTGCAAATCGCGAGGATGGCAAAGGCGTTTCTCAGGACTGAGTTTGCAGTAGCGCTCGCCCCAGAGTGGCTTGCTAAGCGGCGCAGCGAGACCGCGTCAAAAGAATTTGTTTGGAGGCCTCTGGAAGGGGCGCCAATCCACTGGTGGACGTCAGTCGTCTGCAGAGCAGATGAGTACGTCGGAGTGACACGTGTAGCTGTCGATGTCACATACGCAGCGGTACAGCAGTACGAAAAATGGGTGCCGATGCCCCGTCCGGCTATTGGTCGACGCAGTGACGCAGACTTCGTAAGGCATAAGGCACCCCAAGCTACTACGCTTCGCGCCCGTAAACGCTTAGTGAGCCAGCGAGCGAGGTGAGCGCCTCGTCATGAACGACGTAAGCCAGATCGCTTTGATTTTCACTGGATTTTCTTGTCTCGGCTTGGAGTTGTGCTCCAAACCTCGGCGGCCGAGTGGTTGTTCATATGTAGGACGTCAAGAGAAACATCACGGTAACATAAGAATAGAACATTGATTGGTTGGTGGCAGCTTGCCGCTGCATCGTCCGTGACACCAGATGCACTTGGCCCTAATCGGCCAATCGGCCTAGCGATATATCAATTCCAACCTGTCTGCAGACGGCGTCCTGATCAGGTACGTGCCGATGAACGCTTCGCTCATTCAAGTCGGAGGAGCTGGATCGTGCCCCGTGGCGTGGTGTAGCTGAGTGCGGGTCACCACGTTCGCCGGCATGGGCCGGATCGGTCAACTGGCGATAGCCGGAAGGCTGACGGCGGGATCATCGCCCAACGGGGCGATGGTTTCCAGTGTCATGTAGCGTCCACGCTGGACGGCCCACTCGTCATTCTGTTCGAGCAGGATCGCGCCGACCATACGGGTGATGGCCTCCTCATTGGGAAAGATCCCGACGACTTCCGTTCGGCGCTTGATCTCGCCGTTGACGCGTTCGAGCGGATTGGTCGAGTGCAGCTTGACCCGGTGTGCGGCCGGGAAGCTCATGTAGGAGAGCACGTCGGTCTCGGCCTCGTCCAGGAAGCTGGCGAGCTTGGGCAATTTGGGCCGCAGTTGGTCGGCGACCCTTCGCCATTGGGCACGCGCGGCCTCGGCGTCATCTTGGGCAAACGCGGTGGCGATGAAGGCGGATACGACGCGCCGGCCGCTCTTGCCGGCGTGCGCCAGGGCGTTGCGCATGAAGTGCACGCAGCAGCGCTGCCACGTGGCGTTCAGGACTTTGCCAACCGTGGCTCTTGGCCCTCAAGGCGCGGCTGGACAAGACGCGGCTGATCGAGTTTGGCCGGTTCGCGGCCCTCTCGCGTCAGCTGCGCGGCGAGCGGCGACCAGCGACCTTCGCCTTCCTCGGCTTTACCCACTACTGCGGGCGAACCCGAGATGGCCGGTTCATCGTGAAGCACAAGACGGAAGGGAAACGCCTGACGCGCAAGCTGACGGCGTTGCGCCAGGCGGCTTGGCGGCTCATGCACGCGCCACTGGCCACGCAGCACAAGTGGTTCGCCGCCGTTCTGCGCGGGCACTATGGCTGATATGGCAGGCCGCACAATTATCCAGCGCTCAACGGCTTCTACCGCGAAGTGCGTCGGATCTGGCTACGCTGTCTGAGACGGCGTAGCCAGAAAAGCCGGCGCATGGGCTGGCCGGAGTTCGAGACCCTGACGGTACGCTTCCACCTGCCAACCCCACGCATCACTCGCACATGGGCGCAGGCGCGGATATGACGCGGGTTACTCTCGGGAAGAGCCGGGTGCGGAAAAGCCGCCCGCGGATCTGTGAGGGCAAAGCCGAATGGCCGACTACTCGACCACGACCTCGGAGGAGCTGTGATGTTGCTTCGTTTGAGGCCCGTCGTGTGCAGCACCATCGGTACCTTCAGTAAGGGCCGCCTTCCCAGATCACGTCTGCAAACGTGACGGCGGTTACGATTCTGTTCAGTCCAGAGCGACAAAGGCGATGGAGCTCTGCGCAGAAGCTTCGGATCGTCGAGGGTGGTCTAACGCCCAGGCCGGCGTTATCCAGCTTGCTCGACAATATGATGTTCGCCGCAATCTGCTTACGGTTTGGCGGCGGATGTCGGCCCGCACAAATGGCTGCGAGGCAATGTCTGGCTTGAGAAGCCGAATGGGTTGGTCCCCGACACCGAGCATCGATGTCAATCCAGTATCGTTGCCTCCCCAATCGGTATTGGTTTATCCCAATTGATACGTCTAACTATCCGAACAGGGTTCATGATGTCTCAAGCAGTCTCAATTCCTCACCGTTTCTTCTTATCTCAGATCACCTTGGCGCGACGCCAAGTTAATCACAAAGGTGCCGTTCGCGGCATCGCGGCAGAAAGTAAGACCACGATGATGCTCGTGCGTATGAGACGTGCTTCGACCGCGATACAGCCCGTCCGATCATCTATGATGAGGTGCGCAGAGATCGTCGAGTATCGTAGCCCCGAGCAGAAGGCAGAACCGGAAGCGCGTACGCCACTTCTGGATCAGATTCCGCTCCGCTACCCTCCAGGTAGGCCTCTTCTTATTCTTTTGCAGCAGGTGCTCTCAGGTCGGATGAGTTATCTAAAAAGGATTTCACATGACTTCCCCCGCGGTATTCACTGAGACCCGTGACCGGGTTCTTATCGTTCGGCTGTCCAATCCGGACAAGCTCAACGCCTGGACGACGGCCCAACGCGATCTGATCCGCGTCGCGCTTAAAGCGGCTGAGCATGATGATACTGTCGGCGCAGTGGTGATGACTGGCGCGGGGAACGAGGCGTTCTGCGCGGGACAAGACCTCGAAGAGTCCATGTCCTTCACCGATGCCTCCTGGACGACGGAGATGGAAACGCTGTTTGACCAGCTCCGGCGTTATCCGAAGCCAGTTGTCGCCGCCGTGAACGGCGTCGCCGCGGGCTCGGGGTTCCAGCTTGCGCTGTTGTGCGACATCCGGGTCGGATGGGCCGGCTCGCGCATGGGGCAGACCGAGCTCAATCACGACATCCCTAGCATTACTGGTACTTGGCTGATGGCGAACGAGATCGGCATGGCGCGCACGCGCTATCTCGTCCTGCTCGGCAAGCTAATGAGCGGCGAGGAAGCCTATGAGGCGGGCTTCCTGCATGAGTTCGTCGACAGTCAGGAAGCCGTGCTGGCCCGCGCGGTCGAACTTTCTGCCCTGCTCGCCGAGCGAGACGGCGTGGCCTTCCGCACGACCAAGGACTGGATGCGGGCGATGTCGGAAGGTAGCTTCCGCCGGGCCTTCGACGAGGCGCGGTCGCGCCATGAAATCGCGTTCGCCAGTGGCTCCGCTCATGTTGGCATCCAGCGTTTCCTTCGTCGATCCGATGAGCACTAACGAACGCTAAGGCATCGTCTCCGGGCTTGGGCAAAACTGGATCCTTCGATGTTCGACCTCAAGGATATGCCAATCCCCCGAGAAGCGACGCCGTCGTGATCGACACTTCGGCGGTGGAATAGGCGCGGGCCTTGTCTGTCGTGAACAGCCATTTGATGCGAGACCGTGCGGCATTCCTCTGGCGTTCCCAAGCGATGATTTCGCGGCGCAGTCGCTTGGGGTCGGCGATCCTGCGATCAAGACACTGTTCCCGCCGATCTCGATCTCAACCATGTTGAGCCAGCTTGCACGGGTGTAGCGGAACTTGAGCCGTCGCAAGATCAGCCTGGCTTCGGCGGGAGGGAACTTGTGATACGGGGCGCCGGCAGGTTGGTTCGATAAATTGCCCCGCGCATGCATTGGGCATAGTCGTCTGCGGCTCGTCGCTCAGTGACCTTGACCTTGCGCTAGGACGATGCACGTCGAGCAGGATGAAGAGGTTGACGGTGCAATTGCGACGATATTCGTAATCGTAACGTTCGAGCCGGCCCCACTCAGCCGGGATCGGCTGACGCGCCTCACCGATGAGCTGCACGGCGCTTTCATCGAAGCACACCACCAGCCGCCTGGGATCGGGTGCCTCGGCATAGAGGTCGAGTACGTCCTCATGCGGACGACATGTTCGTCGTCGACCTGCGGCATGCACCACATGCCCCTGCGCCAGGGCTTGAGGCGCCATTTTCGGTCAGGCGCCGCCGAACAGTCTCGTGGGACAGGCTCTTGTGTTCGGTGAGCTTGACCATCGCACTTGCCAGCAGCTTTAGCGTCCAGCGGGCACGGCCCTTTGGGGGGCGGCACAGGCGGTCGCCACCAGCAGGCTTCTTCTTTGCCCGTGAGTTTGCGCTCCGCTCCGCGATGCGGCTCTTCGCTCAGCGCCCGCTCCAGATTGCCTTCCACGAAGCGCGCTTGGTCCGGTACACGGTCGAGCCGCCGACACCGACGCTCCTTGCGATCCACTCGTCGCTGACTCCGCCATCGGCGGCCAGTAAGATCTGTGCCCACTTGAGCTTGCGGGAGGCATGCTTGCCGCCGCTGAGCAGCGCCCTGAGTTCAGTGCGCTCGATTTGAGTTCGACCCGATAGCGCACATTCATGGCGTGCCTCCTCGTTTGAGGCACGCACAAACAACTGAATCGGATGGCCGGCGTGAGTCCTGCGACAAAACCTTCACACCAAGCAGGGGCAGTATCCGGCTTTTGTCCACCTCTATGGCTGCATCGCAGGCCCCCGGCTGAAACCGACATGCAGGGATATTTCCGCGTCAGCCCGCCGTCGGTTCACCAGATGGTGCTGACGTTGGAACGCGCCGGCCTCATCAAAAGGCAGCCAAGGGCCCTCGCAGTATCAAGGTCCTCATTGATCCCAAAAGCCTGCCCGAGTTAATCTGACCACCGCCGGGCGTGACCCGTCAAAATCACTGTGCAGAGCCCGCGGCACGGAATCCAGGTTAACGGGTGATCTGGAGGACTTGGCGGAGGAATTCCAGGCGCCATCCGGCACGCTTGGGGCGTGCCCTTGGTTTTGGTGCTGCGGACGAGGTCGAGAGCGAAGCGGCGGACGACGGTCATGTTCTTGGAGCCGTGGCCGGTGCGGTAGCATGACAGGTCGTCCTTGAACTCGACATCGAGCAGCCAGTGCATACTCTTCACGCCCCAATGGCCACGAATGGTTTTGCTGATTCGTTCGATGTCGAGCGGAGCGAACGAGATGTAGGTGCAGGTATCGAAGATCGAGCGGTCGGCATGCTCGGTGCGAGTATCGACCTTGATGATCGTTTTAATGGTCGAAAAGGGCGGTTGCCCTGGATAGCTGCGCGCGGACACGATCCAGTCGACGACCTGCGAGGCGGTGTAGGTGCGGGTCTCGATCCGGCCATGGCCCTTCTCGACGGCGGTCGTACTGACCAGCTCGGTGGCCGGGACGGCGCGAAAATAGCCGACGACATCGGCTTCGAGGGGGGCTGGTTGCCCTTGAGGGCCAGCAGATAATCGGCCTTGTGGGCGACGATCTTGTCGGCGATCTCGACATGGCAGCCCATGGCGTGAATGGTGACCAGGGCGCCTTCGAGCTGGCCGATCTCGGCAAGTTGGTCGAGAAGCTCGGGGACGGCGGTGATCTCGTTGGTCTTCTCCGGAACAGATAGCTGCGCCAAGGCCAGCTTGGCGGTGGTGGCGTAGGCGCTCAGGCTGTGCAGGGCTTTGAGCCCCTTGCGATGATCGTCGGTGCAGCGCACGGTCTTGCCGTCGATAGCGATGGAGTCATGCCGGCCCAGCCACAGCTCGGCGACCCAGCTCTCAAAGCAGCGTGCGAATGCGGTTCACCAGGTCGCGCAGCCAGCGCGCGCATGGAATGCCATGGTGGAACTCGGAGAACTGCCGCAGGAAATCGAGATGCTCGCCCCCATTCGACGATGTCCTCGCAGGAATCGACCGTGGCGCAGGTCACCAGCAGAAGCACCTCCGCGATGGGATAGACGACGCGCCACGCCTCCCTCTCGTCGCCGAGCTCGGAAAAGTGCTGTAAAAGCACGACCAAACGAGCTCGCGGGCTCTCGTCGTCCACCATCGGGCCCATCTGGGCGCTCCTCGAATCAAAGCACCGCGAGGGAATCACTGATCCGCCGTCAACGCAAAATCAGCCCCAATCAGGGCGTTAACCCGACTTCCTAGCCGTGGTGCAGAGCCACTAGCAACTTGGCTGGAGGCTGCCTAGATACAGCTCATCGGCGAGGTGCGCCAGCCGATCCGACCAAGCCAGGACAGATCGAGCGCTACGACTGCGAGTATCAGCGCAATGGCAGCAAACTTGGTCGTCTTCCCCGAGGCGCAGCGCTCCTGGCGCAGGGTGAAGGTAAACGAGCGATGGGCAGCGGAAGACTTTGCGGCCTGCATGCGCGACCTTGTCGACATCCGCTATTCCCTAGCCAACGCATTCCATCCGTCCCGAGGTCAGATGCGGCTCAAGATCGTCTGCCAGACAGGGGCGATTAGCCAGCATCGCGTGCAACGGCGCGCTCACAATTATCGCGAACATTGACATTGATCGATTGCGGTAACACAACCGCTCAGACTTTTATTCCAGAGCGCGCCGTGCGCGAGCCGCGCTAAAATAGCCGCTTTAGCGCCAACGCTTCTCCTCACTGTCATAAGCGCCGGCAATCGGATCGCTGACGTTCATAAGATCACGCTTGACCACTTTGTCGCTGGAGGCAGTTCGCGGAAGCGCCGGAGTAAAGGCAATGTACCGCGGCACCTTGAACACGGCTAGACGTGCACGAGCGTGTTCGAGAATGCGCTCCACGGGCAGATCAGCTGACGTAACAACTTCCTTCAACTCCACGTAGATCTTGACCTCCTCGCCGCGCTCGACATCTGGAACAGGCACCGCCGCCACATCCGCGATCTCGGGAATCTCGCGAATGACGGCCTCGACTTCGCGGGCAGAGATCTTCTCGTAGCCCAAGCGCCGTATCGAGTCCGTTTTACGTCCCACGAGCCAGTGAAAGCCGAGTTCGTCGCGACGCAACAGATCACCCGTCTTGAACCATTCGCCTTCAAATGCGGCGGCATTCGCTTGCGGCCTATTCCAATAGCCCTTGAAGATCGCGCGACCTTTCACCCACAGCTCACCGACTTCGCCGACCCCCGTGAGGCTGCCATCCTCGTTCACCAACCGCAGCGCCCGAAAGGGGGCGCGAATCCCAACCGACCCGGATTCTTCCATCTCTTCGATGTGGGGGGGCAGTGTGCCGTATCCGATTTCAGTCATCCCGTAAGAATCCAGTGCACGTACGCGAAACCGCTCGCGGAATCGTCGTACCGTGTCAGGATTCCAACTGTCGGTCTGCACGACCTGCTTCAGGCACATCGATGCATCGGCGGCGGTTATGAGCTGGCGCGCTAGCGGCTCGGGCAACATACACCACTCGATGCGGAACTTCTTGACCCAGCCGAAGAATTGCGTGGAACTGAGTTGTTGAGCCAGGTACAGCGTGCCGCCCTGGCGATATGAGCTCAGAAGAGTCCATTGTGCAGTGCTATAGAACAAGGGTCCCGCAATTAGATACCTCTTGTACGGCTGAAGGTCTCGGATGTTTCGCTGGTACGACGTCACTCCGAAGTAATCCTGTGTCAACATGCAGCCTTTCGGAAAGCCCGTCGTCCCTGACGTGTATTGAATGCTCAGCAGGCAGTCGGGGCGAATATCCTCGTCTACCGGCGAGTCGTCGACGCCCTTCAGCAGTTCATCGAGGGTAGCATCGACCCCGGCCGAAGGCTGTCCGACAAGAATCACTCGCTTCCTGGCGAGGTCTTGCGGCCAAGGATCGATCGTGGAGAACACTGGCCACGCAGATTCGTCGACGATGATGACTTTCGCCTGTGTATCGCGCAGAACGTACTCGATCTCCCTCAGCGTGTAGCGGAGGGAGATCGGAACCAGCACCGCACCGAGCTTTGCAAACCCGAACCACAGGACTGGAAATTCGATGCGATTGGGCAGCATCACGCCGATCCGATCGCCCTTGCAAACTCCGAATGCTCGCAGGGCACGTGCATATTTGTTGGACCAGCGGTCCATCTCGGAATACGTCAGGCGCTCGCCGCGCTCGTAGATGTCAATCGCCGTCGTTGAGCCGTGCGTTTGCGCCCGCATCGAAACTAGCTGTGCGACAGTGATGGTTTCATATGCGGCTTCCAGCGCCTCAAATCTGCTCAAGGCATTTGCCACGCGGTCGTGGAGTTGGCTTCGTGTCGAGTCTGTAGGTGTCATTGTAAGGACCTTAGGCTTCAGGGGACAAAGCAAAGTCGGCCAACAGGCGCGACCTTTCCATTTGATTGCTCGGTGAAGTTGCCGATCATCAGAGCCAACGCGCGGCGTCGCGGATTTTTAGACCTCGACCCGCCCGCCCAGCACTTGCGCGGCGAAGACACGAAGGTCGATTAAGCGCGCCGTCACCACGCGGAACTCGAAAATGGCAACACGCGGGGTTTCGCTCGCATCGATGTTGACCAGCAGGTGCGCACGACGATGCGGTGCGCGTTCGTGACTGGCTTAGCCGCACGTTCAGCCAAACGTTCGCTGCCGACGGTACAGGAAGGGAGTCCGGCAACGCCATACGCGCTATCCTTCGGCGGTTAGCATCGGCTTGCTCCTGTCATGCGTGATTGAGGATGGCGATGCCATGATTAAATTCGTCATCGGGTACGGTTATCCGCGGGAGGACTTTGATGACGTCGCGATTTGGCCCTGATGGACTCGATCAGTAGTTCGTTTTCGAACGCGACATTGTGCACAGTTCGACAACAGCCTGTCAACGACACTTGAGACAGGCCGCGGAGTTGAGAAATTTCGCAATGAGACGAAAGCGAACGTGAGATGTGCAACGAACTAGCTACACTTGTCATTGCTGGACCGTGTCCTATCGTGATGAGCTGCGTCATACCTGTACGACTAATCAGTAACGGACTGTAGACCGTTAGCAGTTGATCTGGACACTACCTACTCTGGTGAGGTTCATTTGATGTTTGAGGAGGCGGGCCCGCTTGTCACGAAACACATAGTTCCCGCTCGAGAACAAATCGCCTTCATGTGCTCGCGTACCGACGTCGGGAGCCCGTCCATTCCTTTTCCGCTTATGTAGTGCACCACATAAGCGCAATTGGACTAAACCGCTGCCGCGGGAGGGAGCACGTAGCACGGCCACGATAGGAAAGCGGCGCGGAGTGTGCGGTTTCAACGCTTCTTCGTTGCTGCGCGTCGCGCTGCCGCAGCAGTAGCCTCACTGAATGATAGCGGGGCATATTGATTATAGCAAAACGTCGCCGTTCTTCCGCGTGCGGTTCGACGTCGGCCTCCACAAAAATCTCAATAGTCTCCTCGCTGGCATGAACTTCGACCCACCGGCGAGTCTCCAAAATCTACTTCATGTCGGCGACCATTCCACCCTCGGATAATTGGCATGCGCCATTTCTTTGAGGACGATACCGTATCGGAATTGCCCGTGCTGAAGACTGATCTACAAGGACTGACACGTCACATTCCTGATATTATTGGTGGCGCGAATGAATCGATGGTCCACTTGTCGATGAACAATGAGCAATGATCGCCATCCACAGCCGCACGTTGCGCCCACCCCCTAAGCGCGAGCCGCTTGGCTTTGAGGCACGTAGTCCCCAACTTGACCGAAGCGTGCCCGAGAGGAACATCCTTCGGCTACTTGGCACGCACGAGGGAGCGCCTTTTTGCAACTGCTAGCCGGCTGAGTTTTCGATCGGATGGACAGCGCGCAGGCTATTCGACACGGACGAGATAGCCGCGACATCGGGGAGCCCCCACTCGCACGGTGGGCACATACTGGTCCCTCGAACCGGCGCATCAATGGTCACAAATTATATGCGAACTAAAAAGAACATCAGTTGATATCGATCTTGTGGACGACCTTCGTTGCGCTGTCTTGGCCAGCATAGCCGGCGTACTGGCGACACGCTGATGTCCACGATATCCCCTTCTAGCTGCACAGTTGCCGGACGCTTTGGCCGTGCTTCTGTGAGCGCGCTCACCTCCGATGAACCTCGAAATTTGGTGGAGGCGCATCAACAGTTCGGAAAGGGCCCGAGCGCGTCGCACGTCACCCTATTCATTCCAAATCGGAATTGAATAGGCGCTAAAATGGTATTGGCGGCTCTCAGGCTTGTCTGCCAAAGTTCTCGGCACGCAATCCTCGTTTACTGGAGTCACTCGATGAGTTCCGCTGCCGAAGGGAGATACATCCAATCCAATTCGGAGCGAGCGCCTTCCTCAACCACTGAATTTCCGTTGCAAATCATTTCCGAGCTCGTACGTGCGCGCGCAAAAGACAGCGCGGCGCGGGTCTTCTGTTCTTTCCAGGGGACGGACACGACCTACATCCAGCTGGAGCGCCGCGCCATGGAGTTTGCCGGAGCGCTCATCGGCGCCGGCGTGCAGCCCGGTGACCGCGTCGGCCTGATGCTGGGGCAGTCGGTGGAGCACATCGAACTCTTTCTCGCAATCGCATGGATCGGAGCCATCGTAGTCCCATTCAGCGTTCACCTGAAGTCTGCGGGTCTGGAGCTGCAACTGAGCAGCGCCAAGCCGCGCGTGATGGTAGCTAACCGCTTGCACGCTGACTCGATTCGTGCGGCGCTCTCGACAGTCGAGCAGTCGGCGACCATCGTGTGGTTCGAAGATGGTGCGGATAGTGCAGGAGAATTCCATCTCGATGGTCTGCTGCGCGCGAGCCGCGCGGTCGTCACGCCGGTGACGCGTACCCTCGATGACCCTGTCGCAATCATGTACACGTCCGGAACAACGGGCGCGCCGAAAGGGGCCGTCGGATCGGAGCGGTACTATTGGGTGGGTGCGAAGAGCACCGGCATCATCTCCGACGCTCATCGAGACGACGTGTTCCACTTCTGGGAGCCTTTCTATCACGGCTCCGCCTGGTTCGTGATCATGCTCGCGTTGCATAAAGGCTTGAAGCTCCACATGGTGGAACGCTTTAGCGCCTCGCGCCTATGGGACCAGGTTCGGGAGGCGGGCGCCACCAAGCTCCACTACCTCGGTGGCCTCGCCAACATTATCCTCGCGCAGCAGCCCACCGCCAGCGAGCGCGATAACCCTGTCTCGATCGCATGGGGCGCGGCTTGCCCGCCGGACGCGTGGCGCAAGTTCGAGGAGCGCTTCCAGCTCATAGTGCGCGAAGGCTACGGCCTCACCGAAGCCGGAATGTTCTCCCACATCAACCTGCGCGGTGTGCTGGGCTCGATGGGTACGCCAATCGATGAGCTGCAAAGCTGGATAGCTGACGAGCATGGCAATCGCGTAGGCCCGGGCGTAGTTGGCGAGCTCGTGCTAAGGCCGCAGCTGGCGACCCAAACGATGACCTGTTACTGGAACGAGCCGCAGAAGACTGCCGAAGTGATCCGCGATGGCTGCATCTACACCGGCGACTTGGCAATGGTTGATGAAGAGGGCAACTATTTCTTCAAAGGCCGCAAGAAGGACGCGATGCGCCGCCGCGGCGAGAACATTTCGGCGTGGGAAGTGGAGCGCGTCGTCAACGCCGCGCCCGGCGTTGAAGAGTCGGCCGTCATCGGGGTGGATTCCGAGTTGGGCGAACAAGAGATAATGGCGCTTGTCAAGCTGCGCGAAGGCGCCGAACCCGATCCGTTCAGCCTCATCAAATTCTGTGCCGAGCGTCTCGCCTACTACCAGGTGCCGCGGTTCATCCAGTTCGTCGATGAATTTCCTAGGGGGCCGAGCCAGCGCATCGTGAAGCGCGAGATCAAGGTTGACCTTGCGAACGCTTTCGATGCAGAGAAAGCCGGTATAAAGCCAACACGTGCGCTCTAATGGGATTGGTGGGAGGCAGGCCAGCTGGCCCCAACCCAATCATTGTGCTTGAGCGATTGGCGTGAACGCCTCTTAAGGAAGCATGCGAATGATGAGTGACAGCAAGCAGTTTCAGAGGTCGGGGGATCTTCTATCCGAATTGCGTGAGGAAGTCCCGATCCTAACGATCAACCGGCGCGCGCACTCGGCACCGGAGCTTCGCAGGAAAGTCATTGCCGAATGCTTTAAGGTGCGGCGCTCGCCGCACTTATCGTGAATTAATACGAGTCAAACGCTGAGAGGACCGAGTTCTTCGCGAATAACCTTTGTGGAGCTGAGTGGCCATCTTCATCAAGGCCGCTGACCTAATCGCTGGTCGGTCATGCGCGAAGCTCAATGCGGCTACGGTGCCCGGTAGGCGAAGTTCGTGGAGCGGACACAGCGCGGCAGTTTCCACGTTGGGCGCGGCAAGGTTTTCGACTCTTTGGGAGCGCGAAGTGGCGTTTCTACGCAAACGGATTTCAGGAGACAGGCATGCAACAGGAACCAAGCGTTGTGTACGAGACGCGCGGCGCAGTGGCGCTGATCACGCTGAACCGCCCCCAATCGCTCAACAGCTTCACGTACCGGATGCATCGCGAGCTGTGGGCCGCAATCGATCGCATTAACGCCGACCCAGCGATGCGTGCGGCCGTGATCACCGGCGCCGGTCGTGCCTTTTGCGCCGGGGCCGACCTTTCCGAGTTCGACTTCGCGCCCGGCCCGGGCTTGGTTGAGCGCGCCGACCCCGCCCCAATCATAGAGCATGGGTTCAATCCGACTGTGCGGAAGTTGCTCGCGATGCGCGTGCCCACTGTCGCCGCCGTCAATGGCGCAGCGGCCGGCTCTGGCGTGTCGCTGGCCATGACCTGCGACATCGCCTTGGCCGCGTCGAAGTCGAGTTTCAGCCTCGCCTTCAGCAAAATCGGCCTTATCCCTGACGCCGGCGGAACTTGGTTTCTAATCAAGAAGCTAGGACTAGCACGCGCGATGGGTTGCGCCATGCTAAGCGACAAGTTCGGTGCGATGGATGCGAAGGACTGGGGCATGATTTGGGACGTTGTTCCTGAGGGCGAAGACTGCGTGCAAACCGCGCTTAGGCTGGCCGGGCGGCTGGCGACCATGCCGACGAAGGCATTGGTGGCCACCCGTAAAATGCTGCGAGAAGCCGCCTCGCGTGAACTGGAAGGACAGCTCTGCGCGGAACGCGACATGCAGTCGGCGCTGAGCCAAACGCACGACTACATCGAGGGTGTCGCCGCGTTCCGCGAGAAGCGTGCGCCGCAGTTCACGGGAGAGTGATGAACCCGCAGAGCGCTTGCCGCCATGGTAGGCATGACGGTGTTCGTGGCGGACGCCGCCAGTCGCAAGCTCATGCAGATTGACTGATGGGCTGTGAACCGGGCCGCAGAGAGGCCCCGCGGTCGCGCACGAGTCCACTGAACAACCGGAAATGAAGTACGGCTCACAAGAAGTACGAAAGGAAGCTCATGAAACCCAGCTTGCAACCTGGCCTCCGCTATACCTCAAAGCTCAAGGTCACCCGCGACCGTACCATCGACTTTATGGGCGAAAAGGTGCGCGTCTACGCTACGCCCATGCTTGTGTACGACGTGGAGATCGCCTGTCGCGAGCTGCTGCTGCAGCACTTGGATGCCGGCCAGGACTCCGTGGGCACGCGCATCGAGCTGGACCATCTCGCAGCCACCCTAATCGGCATGCCGGTGGAGCTGGACGTGGAGCTTACAGAGCTAAAGGGCCGTGCCGCTAGCTTCTCGGTGCAAGGCCGCGATAGCGTGGAGCCGATCTGCCGCGCCATCCACAATCGCTTCATCGTCGATGTCGCCACCGTCGAGAAACGGCTCGCTGTCAAAGCGGCGAAGGTTGGTTGAAGGTTGTGTACGCGAATACTCCACCTCGGTCGTTGTCCGTAACGACCATGAGCTTTGGCAGGTTGGAGGGTAGCGACCGGCGACCTTGCGCAGTTGCATCATTGCCAACTCGGCATCGTCCGCGACAAATGCAACCGTAATTGAGGTGGAAGCGATGCGCCGGCCGTTTTTGCCTGTGTGAGGCACGACGTTGCGTATGAAGTGGACGCTCGAAAAATTGGCATATTGACTGATTCCGTTCTCATCGGGGTTTTGCGATTGGCGAGGCAAATGAGACGCTGGAAGTAAAAGTGGTGGATCAGCTGGAACTGTTCATTGCCAGTTGGCGAAGACAGCTCGTTCCACATGCGAACGTGCTGACGCGGGTCGATCGTGCGCTCGACCCGTCTTGACTAAGGAAAGAGGTCGCCGATTGCTATTGCGGAAACGACGGCCTGGCCCGGTATCGATCCCGCGGTGCCGCTGATGTTCGCCGGCTTACTCACCGGCGATCGTGCACGATCGCAGGCTGACGCGCGACGCTCTGTCGATATCGCCGTTCGTTTGCCGCTATGGCCTCCGTGAATTGCCAATTTAGGCGCGCGCTTCAAGCTTGACATGGATCCGCCAGTGCTAAGGCAAGAGCGATGCGTAACATTTCTAGCCGCGCGATCGACGATTGCCTGAAGGCCAAGGTCGCGCGAGCGGAGGCGATATGATGGTTCACTGATTGGGGCAACGTGAGCTGGGACAGGCTCATTAAGCAGCATATGGTGGTTGTACTGATCGTCGGTTACGGGAAGCTCCTCGGATCAGGTTGTGTCTGCAAGTTTCGCCGCTGCAAAAGTCGTTCACTAGCAACGTGCGCCGGACGTCGATTCTGACGGCTAGTTTTTTGTCAACGAAGCTGTACCAATTGGCTATTGAAGGAAGCTTCGCCGGATTAACTGCGCTTTCACGGCAAACCGATATAACGACGGCCAGCGAAAAATGAAAAATAAAGAAAAATAAAGACGAGGGGCGCCCCTAAAGTCATGCTCCTTTTCGACGAACTCGCGGACCCGGGGATGCCGTTGCCCAGCCTCTTCACATAGTTTCCGCTGTTCCGTCGACCCGACAGCACGAATCATGCCCCAGCCACTCAAGCCCTTGTAGACGGAGGAAGCACCGCGACCGAGCGCGCCCGGCGGTCGGTCGACCTCACAGATCGGAGTGGCTGCTTAAACTATGCGATGGACGTCGACTGTGCATCTCAAAATGTCTTCGAACTTGGTGAGCGGCGCATGCTAACCTACACAAGGCCATCCGCCAGGTTTCACAATTGGATCGCACTGCATTTCCAAAATACGACCAATTCCATTACGGTATGAATCTCTCCGAAATTGGTATTGGCGCCGCCGAAGGTCGGTGGCGCACAAGTGCGTCAAATAGATCAATTCTTCTAGGGTATGGAATAGTGCACGAACGCGAGCATTACGTGAATGGAGCTTGGGTGTCCCCTCTGGAGCAACAGCTCCTCAATGTGACTGATCCTTCGACTGAGGATGTCTTCACTCGTATTGCGGTGGGTGGCCCCAAGGACGTCGACCGCGCTGTCACCGCCGCTCGCGCTGCGTTTTCCTCTTTTTCTCGAACCACCCCGCAAGAAAGGCTCGAGTTGTTGCGGAGCATCCTTGCGGAGTACGAGAAGCGGCGCGACGACGTGGCCGAAGTTCTCTGTCGAGAAATGGGTGCCCCGCTGAAGCTTGCGCGCGAGCACCAATCGGCGCCCGCCGATTTGATTAGCATGATCGACGTGCTGCAGCACTATCGGTTCGAAGAGCTGAGAGGGACCACCAAAATCGTCCGAGAGCCGATCGGGGTGGCGGGCCTGATCACTCCATGGAACTGGCCGATCGGACAGATTATCATGAAGGTTGCGCCAGCGATCGCTGCTGGGTGCACCATGGTGCTGAAGCCCTCCGAAGTGGCGCCCTTGAACGCCATCATCTGGTCGGAAGTGATGCATGCTGCCGGCGTGCCTAAGGGCGTCTATAACATGGTCCAGGGCGAGGGGGCCGCTGTGGGCGAAGCGATGTCTGCCCATCCTGGCATTGACATGATGTCGTTCACCGGCTCGACGCGCGCCGGCATCCTGGTCGCCCAGGGTGCCGCAACAACGGTTAAGCGTGTGGCGCAAGAACTCGGCGGAAAGTCGGCCAATATTTTGTTGTCTGATGTTGACTTCAAAAATGCAGTCGCGCAGGGCGTGCTCAGAGCAATGCGCAATAGTGGCCAGGCGTGCAGCGCGCCCACCCGAATGTTCGTTCCGGCAGACCGGCACGATGAGGTGAAGGCGATGGCCAAGGCAACAGCCGATCAGCTTGTGGTTGGTGATGTTCGTGATCCCAGCACAGACCTTGGTCCAGTGGTTAATGAGGCTCAGTTCAATAAGGTACAGCGCTTGATCCAAGCCGGAATCAACGAAGGAGCCGAACTCGTCACCGGTGGTCGAGGTCGGCCCACGCATCTCAAGCGTGGGTATTTCGTGCGTCCGACAGTGTTTGCCAATGTGCGGAATGACATGTCTATTGCGCGCGAAGAGATCTTTGGGCCGGTCCTGTCGATCCTGCCCTACAGGAATGAAGAAGAGGTGGTCGAAATCGCGAACGATACGGTCTACGGCTTGGCGGCCTATATTCAGTCGTCCGATCTCGCGAACGCGCGGCGAGTTGCAGCCCGTATGCGCGTCGGCACTGTTCATCTCAACTACCCAGCATCCGACAGGTCCGCGCCGGTGGGCGGGTACAAACAATCGGGCAACGGGCGCGAAAACGGCAGGTGGGGGCTGGAGGAATACCTCGAGGTAAAGACAATGCTCGGTTACGGGGCGAATTAGCAATGTCGGAACGTTATACCTATATCATAGTGGGGGCTGGCTCTGCTGGATGTGTCCTGGCATCGCGGCTCTCGGAGGAGACCTCGAATAGGGTTCTGCTTTTGGAGGCTGGTGGCGAGGACTGGAGCCCGTTGATCAGAATCCCGATCGGTACTGGCAAAATGCTGCGCCGCGGCGGCTTGCACGGTTGGTCGCTTTACACAGAACCCAGCGCTGCGGTGGCAGGGCGGCGTGAGTTCTGGCCACGGGGGCGCGTGATTGGCGGATCGTCATCGATCAACGGCATGCAATACATGCGCGGCCATCCCGCAGACTATGATCGTTGGCGTGACATGGGAAATCCCGGATGGGGCTACGAGGACGTCCTGCCGTACTTCCTTAAATCTGAGGGGCATGAATCAAGAGGTTTGCCGTACCACAATCAGAGAGGTCCACTGCACGTCCAGAAAGCATCTTCTCCCAACCCGCTATACCCGGCTTTCATTCGAGCTGCCGTCGAAGCCGGCTTCCCAGCATGCGATGACTTCAATGGCCAAACGCAAGAGGGATTTGGGCGCTACGAGTTCACAATCCGTAGGGGGCGTCGATGGTCAGCCGCCCGAGCCTTCTTGGACCAGGCCCGGCGACGTCCGAATCTGCGCGTGGTCACTCGAGCGCATGCCAAGCGAGTTCTCTTCCAGGGGCGCCGGGCGATAGGTGTTGAGTACAGTCGGTTTGGAAAAACTGTCCAAGCATTTGCTGATGCTGAAGTGATAATCTGTGCCGGCGCGATCCATTCGCCATTCCTGCTGCTTCATTCGGGCATCGGTGACACGGGCGCGTTGTCGAAGTTGGGCATACCGTCGATCACTCATCTGCCCTCGGTGGGCAGTAACCTTCAAGACCATCCGACGATTGCTGTGCAGTACGGCTGCACTCAGCCCCTCACTTTGCACAGCTTGGTTCGCGTCGACCGCGCTGCGTTGATGATGGCGCGGGCCGTGCTCATGCGGTCAGGCCCCGGAACCAGCTTCCCGGTCGAAGCCGGTGGTTTCAGTCGGACACGTCCAGGACTCGCTCGTCCGAATATCCAATGGCACTTCGTCCTCGGTCTCGGACTGGCAGCACTGCGGTGGCCCGGCTTTGGGGGCGACAAGCTCAGCCGTGAAGGCTTTAGTATCGGCATTAACAATCTCGATACGAAGAGTCGCGGTACAGTTTCGCTGGTCTCGGCTGATCCCTTCGCTGCCCCTAAAATTGAAAGTGGCTATTTCTCCGTGCCGGATGATCTGGATACCTTGGTCGAGGCGGTTGCCGAGGTACGCAAAGTCGCCGCTCAGCCTGCCCTCGCGCCGTTTGTCGAAGAGGAGATTGCTCCTGGTCCGGGTACTCAGAATGCAGATGAAATCGCCGACTGGGTCCGCGCCACAGTCGGCAGCGGGAAACATCCTTGTGGCACGTGCCGCATGGGCAGCGACGACGCGGCGGTGGTCGATCCGGAACTCCGCGTTAGAAGCGTCGAACGACTAAGAGTCGTTGATGCATCGATCATGCCCACGATCGTTGCTGGCGGCCTAAACGCAACGACGATCATGATCGCTGAGAAAGCGGCCGACCTTATTCACGCAAATGCTCGCGATATGGGAGGCCGACCAGCTGATGTTCGCAAGGACGCAGCTTCCCGGGCAGCAGGTGATCTCGAATCGCGGTCCATACATCTCGTAGAGCCTGCCCAGCATCGACATTAGACGATCTTGACCACTTGAAAGAGTAGAGATTGCGGGGAAAACGGCTGGATCTCGCGGCAGAAAGAGCGAAGCCGCCGTGGTTAGGCGGCCCGCACAACACACCAATGTGGCAGTGACGGAGAACTCATGACAACAGTACGACTTCTTGCACCAACCGGCTTCCTGGGTGGCGGGTTCGGGCTCGATGCATTGGATCGCGGCATGGGGATGCAGCCTGACGCAATCGCCGTCGACGCCGGTTCGACTGATCCTGGGCCGTCCTTCCTGGGCACCGGTCTTCCGATGATGTCAAACCGCATCATCAAGAAGGAACTCGCGGCCCTGATCGTGGCTGCCCGCAAAGCGGATATCCCGTTCATCATCGGTAGCGCGGGCGGAGCCGGCACAAACGCTGGGGTGGACAATGTGGTTTCGATGGTCAAGGAGGTGGCGAAGGAAAACCAGCTGCACTTCAAGCTCGCAAAGATCTACTCGGATATCCCGAAGGAGCGCGTGATCGCGGCTATCAAGGCCGGTGAAACCCGTGATTTCGAGGTGGGTACCGAACTGAGGATCAAGGACGTCCAGGCGAGCACCGGGCTCGTTGGCCAGATGGGCGATGAGCCGTTCCGCGAGGCACTGGACCAGAGTGCCGACGTGATCGTTGCGGGGCGTTCGTGCGATGACAGTGCAATCGCGGCGTTCGCCATCTGGAAGGGGGCCGATCCGTCGCTGGCGATTCACATGGGTAAGATCCTCGAGTGCGGCGCCATTAGTGCTGAGCCAGGCGCGATGGACGTGATGGTCGGTACGATCGAGGGGAACGGTTTTGTGCTCGAGCCGGGCAGCCTCGCGCGTCGCGCATCAGTCAAGTCGGTGGCAGCGCATACGCTGTACGAGCGCGAGGATCCATTCGTGCAGCACGGTCCGGGCCGCGTTGCAGACATGAGAGAGTGCAGGTTCGAGCAACTCGACGAACGCCGCGTGCGCGTCACGGGCACCCGTGGGCACCGGACTGGCGACTATTGGATCAAGCTGGAAGGTTCCAAGCCGGTCGGCTACCGATCATTCGCGCTCGCCGGCGTCCGATGCCCGGTAACGATTCGTAACCTCGATAGCGTTCTGCCTCAGCTCGAAAAGATGACCCGTGAGAAGATCGCTGATCCATCACTGCGCATCGTGTTCGCGAAATATGGGGCCAATGGGGTAATGGGAGCACTCGAAGTTAACAAGAGTGTGCCCCACGAGATCGGTCTGGTTCTCGAAACAACGGCTGATACGCAGGATGTGGCTTACGACGCAGCCGTTACGCTGGCGGGCAAGCTGAACCACGCAATGTTCGAGGGTGTAAAGAACACGGCAGGCAGCGTGGCGTATCGCTACTCGCCGCGGATCCACAACATTGGCCTGCAATACGAGTTCAGCGTGTACCACTTGATGAAAGTGACCTCGCCACTGGAGTGCTTTCCAATCCTGATCGAAGAGGTATGAGAAGAATTATGGCAGTACCTCTCTACCTGAGCGCGGCGCACGTTCGTGACTGCTTGTCCGAGGATGAGGTCTTCGAGGTCGTGGATCGCACGATGCGTGGCATGGCCTCGGACGACGTCGTAATTGGTCCCACGGAGGTGTTTGCCGTCGAGATAGACGGCGTGCGCAGCCGTATGGGCAGCATGTCGGGCTGCGTCATCTCCGAGTCCGCCGCTGGGCTGAAGTGGTTCTTCGTACCAGGCAACGAACGGCCGCGCGACGTCCCGCACGTGCCCGCGACCGTCATCATCTGCGACGCAAGGACGGGGCTACTGGAAGGTGTGATGAATGCGACGTTCCTCACTGCCGAGCGTACTGCCGCAATGGGTGTTGCGGCCGCTGTCGCATGCTTCCGTCGGCCTCCGCGGAACGCCGTGATCGTCGGAGCGGGCCACGTCGGTCGGGCCGCGGCGAGGTTCATGGCTGGGCTGAAGAGCGTCGAGCGTCTCACCGTGGCCTCTCGCAGCGAAACCAGCGCGCGCGAGGTCTGCGGACAGGTGGGATTGTCATTGCCGCGACCGATAACGCTTAGTGCAACCACGGATATACGTGAAGCCGTTAGCGATGCCGACGTCGTCGTGACCGCTACCTCGGTTAAGGTGGACAGCGACCTCGTCTGCGCAAATTGGCTCAAGGAGGACGCTATCGTGTGCTCGCTGGGCTCATGCCGTGAAGTCGACCTCGAACTGGTTTCGACCGCCTGGATGGTCGTGCATGACGTTGAACACGTACGGCAACGCCTCAGCGACTTGCGCGAAGGGGGCGCGGGCTGGGGCCGAGTCGCGGGCGACGTCGCGAGCCTTATGGCCGGACGACTGAATCTGCCGGGCGAAGATAAGCGTATTCTCGTCATCGTCGGCAGCATCGGCGTGCTCGACGTGGCGCTAGGTGCGCGAGCACTGGCCAACGCGAGGCGCAGGAGTGTTGGTGTTACTCTAAGTTGATCTTGCGTGAGCAGGCGCATACAACCCGGAGCCGCCCATCCGACCGTGCCCCAATGGCTTCTCCAACCGTCGGAAGCCGCTGAAGACCAGCGTTGCGGGGGGGCATGGCTCGACTACGCGGTTTGTCGATCTCGACAAGCAACTCACGGAATGCGTCTGGCGTATTGATCCTAAGTCGTCAATTGAGAAGCAATGAGATCAGCCAGAATCCTCGGCCCTACGGAGACAGCATCCGCTGCCAGTATGAATTCAGCGTCTATCACCTGACGAAGGTCTAATCGCTGCTACAATGTTTTCTCGTTGCCATGGAGGAAATCCCATATGTCACAAGCCCGACTCGTGAAACTTGGTAATCTGGCTTCCGTTGTCCGCAGTAAGAACGCGGGCCCGTATCGCATCACGCTGGATGTTCTCTTCGAGCGGGACGACCTGTACGAGGCGGTTTCAAGAAGCGGCGCATTGACCGCCGAAAGTGTGGCTCGGACCTACGGCGTCGACAGGTCGAAGATCTCATCGTTTTTCGAGATTCCCACCGCGCGGGCGTTCAAGGCCACCATCTACCGTCCTAACGCGCAGTGCGCCCCTGGCGAAAGTGATGTGTATGGCGCGCAACAGCATGCGCCGCTGCTGGACATGATGATCCCGGTGCCGTCCGACATCAAGGAGTACCAGGACGTCTGATCGTGGCGAGGTCGTTTCACGCCGCGTCATCGTGACCAAAGCAACTTAATTCGTGGGCGCGCGCCGACGATGGCAGAGAAGGCCTGTCGGGAAGCGTCTGTCTGTGCCCGAGCAGCAACGTTGGTAGCCATGACTTGGTCTCCGTAACGCCTTCGGTAGCGGAAATGGACTTAATGTAGGTGCTTGGAACGAAGCGCCAGAGTTCTATCTTTCTCGTCTGCCATGGCGGCTATAGCGGCGGCTGGTCTTGGTAGAACATGGATCGCTTGATGCAGGCGGCCGGGCATCGGCTTGTGAGGCGGACCTACACCGGGCTCTGCGAGCGCACGCACCTGGCAAATCTTGCGATCGACCTAGAGACCCACATCCTCGATATTCTGAACGTTATTGCATATGAGGACCTACATGACATCGTTTTGATCGGTCACTCGTACGGCGGTATGGTCGCAACCGGCGTTGCAGATCGCGCGCGGGATCGCATTCAGCAACTGATCTATCTCGATGCATTTGTCCCGGAAAATGGGAAAAGCATGGTCGACTACGTCCCCGAGTCGAACCGCCAGAATAAGCGCGAAAGTGCACGATTAGGCGATGGATGGCGCGTGCCGCCGGACACGCTGCAGTCAGACGCCTCGGAAGCTGACGTGGTCTGGTACTCAGCCCGATGCGCGCCTATGCCGATCAAATGTTTTGAATCGAAGCTCATGCTTTGTGGCGGCGAACTCACGCTGCCACGAACCTCTATCTATGCAACGTGAGAATCTTACAAGGATGAGTTGGGCCAATTCGCGAGGCGTGAAGAGCGAAGCCGGATGGCGCTATTTCGAGATCGACACGAGCCATTCGCCGAATGTCACCGCGCCGGAAATGCTGATGGAATTGCTAGAGAAAATTGTCGCCTGATTTCGGTGCGACTGTTAGCCCGGATATCTCACGGAGATTAAGCGCATCGGGGCTCCGAATCAGAGAAAGTTGTTTTGCGAGAACGACTTCTTGATGATTCGAGGAGAGCCCCGATGCAGACAGAGTGTATCCCGGATATTTTTGGATTTGAAGCGGTGGAAGGCCGCGCGGTGGTCGCGGCGTTTGATGGTGGCACGATCACGTCGGATGCGGGCGGGCTGCTGCTGGGTGCGGCGGATCGGGCAATCAGGATGGTGGATCGACTGGCATCGTGCTTTGTCGATCGGCGCTCGCAGGCCCACGTCGAGCATTCGGTGGCGACGCTGATCGGGCAGCGGATATTCGCCATCGCGCTCGGCTACGAGGACCTCAACGACCATGAGACGCTGCGCCACGATCCATTGATGGCGGTGCTGGCGGGAAAGCTCGAGGCGCGACGCGCGGACTGCGCCGCCGTAGCTGGCAAATCGACGTTGAACCGGTTGGAATTGTCGAAGCCGGAGCCATCGCGCTACCACAAGATCAGCTACGATGCGGCGGCGGTGGACAAGCTGTTCGTCGATCTGTTCATCGAGGCGCATCGCACGGCGCCCAGCCAGATCACGCTCGACCTCGATGCCACGGATGATCCGTTGCATGGTGAGCAGGAAGGGCGCTTCTTTCATGGCTACTACAAATCCTACTGTTACTTGCCGCTGTACATTTTTTGCGGGCGGCATCTGCTTTGCGCCAAGCTGCGCAGGGCCAATATCGATGCCAGCGCGGGCTCGGTTGAAGAGGTGGCGCGGATTGTTGGGCAGATCCGCGAGTCTTGGCCCAAGGTGCGCATTCTGCTGCGGGCGGACTCCGGATTCACGCGCGATGACCTGATGACATGGTGCGAGCAAAACGACGTCGATTATCTGTTCGGGCTGGCCAAGAATACCAGGCTGATCGCCGAGATCGCAGCCGAGCTGGCCGAGGCGGCCGCAGAGAACCACCTGAGCGGCAAGCCGGCGCGACGCTTCAAGGACTTCCAGTACAGAACACATAAGAGCTGGAGCCGCGAGCGCCGGGTGGTCGGCAAGGCCGAGTCGATGATCCCGTCCGCCGCCGAGAGAGCGCGGCGAAACCGCCGCGCAAGACAAAGAACAAGAAATCCATCATGGTTGGCGACATCGACCTGGCCACATTGGAGGGTCGGGCCAATCCACGCTTCGTCGTCACGTCGTTGCCGGCCGATCAGCACCAGGCCCGCACGCTCTACGAGAAGCTCTATTGCGCTCGTGGCGAGATGGAAAACCGCATCAAGGAATGCCAGCTCGATCTGTTCGCCGACAGGACGTCGACCCACACCATGCGCGCCAACCAGCTACGGCTTTGGCTGTCGTCGATGGCCTATGTCCTTGTTAGCACGTTGCGCCGCATCGCCCTGGCCGCGACGCGTCTCGCCGACGCCACATGCGGGACCATCCGCCTGAAGTTGTTCAAGATCGGCGCCCAGGTCCGCATCAGCGTCCGCAGAATCAAGTTCTCGATGGCATCGGCATTCCCCTACACCGACGTCTTCCGAACAGCATGGGTCGCGCTCGACAGCGCGACTCACTGAACCCTTGGCCCACAGGAGAACATCCGCATTGTATGAACCGGAAACACCGACCAACCCGCCACAGCGGGCGAGATTCTACGCCCAAACCACCGGCGCGGATTGTGGTGCCGCCGAGGTCAGTCCCGACCGCGCGTGATCAAACAGCGTGAGAAATCCGGGTTAGGGCCACCTAGCACGGGAGTCGCGCCGAGACCCCTCGTTTGGAAAAGCTAGTCCAGCGGTCGTCACCGCAAGACGAGCGCATCCGTGCATCACACTCTTACTCAGTCGCCGTGATCGCAACCTTCCCAATGGGTTTGGTTCAATAATCGGCGCCAAGTGAGGAGCGATGATTGGTTTGACTTTGTCCCGCTGACTCCCCTTTAATTCGGTTCAGGGTCCGCGAAGGCAGGCGATCGTCGTATAGCGCAAACACACGGTTCTCCGCCCGCCATTTCCGATTCGGCTCAAGCTAATATTCGGAAAAGCTGTTGCCAAGCGTCAGCTGGTTCCAATGCCCTCCAATGTCTTGGACTATTTCCGACACATGATGGCGTGCGTGCTATGCTGTGAAAAAGCAAAGACGATCGGCTGTCAACTGTGCGCGCGCATTCGGATCTGTTCCTACGTTGATGTTCAAGCGATGCTCCCGCGGGAGGAACGCTTGTGATTGCGCCGGCGGCTCAACGAAGAGCCGCTGAACTCGGGGACCTGCGTTGGGCAGCCGGCACGTCTCAGCCAATCCTGTATCAGCAATCCTGTACGTGGCAGCCGCGAGGAGCAATCCAGACCCGGTATGGGGACGGAAAGCGGGTTTCCTGCCCGAGAGCAGCGCGACAACTCAGGTCCTCGCCAATGCAAGATACGGCTAGCAAGAATCAGTTCCAATCTGGTCTTGATGCCGCCAAAATTGGTATTGGCTTCGCAAACACCCGCTCAATAAACGTTAACGACGGGCGGGACATTCCGCTATCCCGCAACTAGGAGGAAGAAAAGTGAACGACTTAGAACGGCTTTTGATCGAGCACAAATGTACTCGGCTGATCTACGACTACGCCAATTTCGTTGACTTTGATGAACCCGTGAAGGCTGCTGACCTCTTCACGGACGATGGCTCTCTGGTTTTGAAGAATCGGGGAAAAACGCTGAGTGGCCGCAAGGAGTTCGAGACCCTCTACCAGAACCAACAGGCGGGGCAGCGTTCTGGCAAGCTGTTGCAGCGGCATGTGGTGTCGCAGGTCATGATCGACATCAAAGACGCCGACCACGCGAGCAGTCAATCGCGCATCACCCTGTACCGCGCCGAATGGGATTTGAAGCAAGGACCGTGCCCCCAAGTGCATCCGGTGATTTTTGTGTGGGAGGATGAGTTCGTACGGACTTCCGAAGGGTGGAAGATTTCTAAGCACACGGTGTTGCCGATGGCCTTCGAGGCGCCGGAGACGCACTTTACGAGTCCCTGGGGACGCTGATTGTCACCTTCCCCTGCCGCTCCGTCAGCCACAAAGTCATCGCTAACGGAGCGGCTCGACGCTGCGGGCCCAAAGGTCGCAAGCGCCGACGCTATGAATTAGAGTGCGTTGGCTCAAACGAAAAGATATAGTCCAAATGACTGAAGACCACGCTCGCCCAAAACTTCTCGGTTATCCGGGCCGGCTTAGCGCCCGGCAGGGCGAGAGCATCACGTTCTTCGTCAGTGCCCCGAAGGGTGAGTTCAGTGCGGAGGTTTATCGTCTCATCAGCGTTGACGACCGCGAAGGCGCAGGTGGCATCAAACATGAACTCATGTCGAGCCGCCTGAGCGGCCGTTACGCGGGCACCGAACAGAAGTCGTCCGTCGGAGGCTATGCGGAATTCTTCGATCCGGCGTTACCGGTACGTGGGCTACCTCTTTCGCTCACCTTTGCATTCCGTCCGACCTTGCTGCCGGATACCGAAGAGGTGCTCATATCGTTCAGTGGAAATGGTCGGTCTACCGCGCTCATCGTCTCCGAACGGACACTTAAGCTCGCCGTAAACGGCTCCGAGCTCGCGAAAATCGATCTGACGCTCGCAAGGCATGGTTGGTACAGGGTCGCCCTCGTCGTAGAAGGTGGTGCTGCCAAGCTGAGTGCGACGAAGTTGACGACGCTCGGAAGAGTCGAGGAAATCAGACAGGCGGTCGCTGCCCTGCCGAAGGGCAGCTTTTTTCCGTCGGGATTCGACGGTCACGTAACACTGGCAGCTTCAACAGACGGTTCGGCAGCACACAAGCATTTCACCGGCAAGATTGCAGAAGTCGTGTTCGCCGGTGCCGCAATTTCCGAAGACGAAATCAGGTCGATCTTGAATGGGGCCGCGGCGGACGGCGTTCTTGGCACAAGAGTGATTTACTCGTGGTCGATGGGTAAGAACACCGCGCCTATGGTGATACCCAACGATGTTATCGGCGCTCCTGCTTTGACTTTGCTAAATCTCCCGATGCGAGCGGTAACGGGCTCTCGTTGGCGAGGTAGCCGCCACCATCCTGAACTCGTTCCAGACGAATACAACGCTGTTTTTTTTCACCGCGACATGGTTGCGGGAGGCGACTGGAAGCCGAGCCTCGATCTAGAAATAAATATGGAGTGGCGCTCTGGTGTCTATGCACTGCGCGTGCGCGACGGGACAGACGAGGACTGGATCCCGTTCTATGTCCGCCCAGCCGCAGGCTCCAGCGATTCGAAGGTTGTGTTTCTCGCGCCGACAAACACCTATCTTGCCTACGGCAATGAACATCGGGGTTATCTTGCTAACGGCTTTTCGACGAAAGATGGGCCAGTCCATCTGCAAGACGCAGATAGGTATGCCGAGGCACACCCCGAGTTGGGTTTATCGATGTACAACACACATGAAGATGGCGCCGGCGTTGCATATGCATCTCGCCTCCGTCCGCTACTGAATTTCCGTCCGTTCCATTTCAACTGGCTAAACGACTCGTATAGACACTTTGCGGGTGACTTCTACCTGCTCGATTGGCTGGAGCACCACCGCATCGATTACGACGCACTGACGGACGAAGACCTGCATCGCGAGGGCGTCACCTCATTGAAGCCTTACGACGTCGTAATCACGGGGTCTCATCCCGAGTATATCTCGGAACGCATGATGGACGCGCTCCAGGAATATGTCGATGGTGGCGGCAATCTGATGTATCTCGGCGGAAACGGGTTTTACTGGGCCACCAGCTTCCATCCGGACCTACCGCATGTGATCGAAGTCCGGCGTGGCCACAATGGAATGCGGAACTACACTTCGCAACCCGGCGAGACGGTCCATGCCTCTACCGGCGAACAGGGCGGTCTCTGGCGCAATCGAGGACGGGGTCCGCAAAGGCTTACTGGCATCGGTACCGGGGCGTGTGGCTGGGGCAAAGCAGCTCCATACAAGCTCAGCGTACAGGCAAGAGCTCCTGAGCACGCATGGATATTCGAAGGAGTGACTGACGAGCTGGTCGGCACCCATGGAATGATGCTCGGAGGGGCGGCCGGGGATGAAATCGACCGCATCGATGACCTCGGCGGGAACGGGACACCACCCGAAACAACCGTGCTTGCTACTTCCGTGGGCCTGACGAAACATTATCAGCCCGTTGCGGAAGACTACACCTACATCCTCCCCGGAGAGCAGGGTGGATCCGAAAATCCGCTTGTGCGCGCAGATATGACCTGGCTTTCGACCAAGAGTGGCGGAGCGGTGTTTTCGGTCGGATCGATCTGTTGGATCGGCTGTCTGCCGATTAAAAACTACGTGAACCCGATTTCGCGCATTACGTTGAACGTGCTTAATCGGTTCATTGCAAATCATTGATCGAGGCGTTGTGGATTGCAGATGACCCGTCCGATCGGACGATACCAGCGCCGCGCCAAACATCGGGGACAACCGCTAGTCGAAGCCGTAATTGCACCTTGGCTCCTTGAAAAGGAGAGGGGCAACTCAGCCGCCGTACCCCAGCGAAGTCGAGTCGACCATGATCTTGCAGGCTTGACTGTCAGGCAGCCGCTTCACGAGCACATCGAATCCTGCGGTATTCCTGTCGCGGGAAGAGCGTGTCCTGGTAGACGAGATTATGAAGCGTCATCGGCTTCTTGCGCAGGGAATGGATGACGTGCCGGTAATTGACGACCTGATCGTGTCTTCCATCCCCACGGCCTCTGGGAAGCGTCATCAGCTGTGTTCCTCCGACGAAGACCTTGAGGCGATCGTCGAACAGCCGAACGCGAAGCCGATGTCCGATCAGGCGGGAAGGAGCGGTGTAGAACACCTTGCGCTACGTGAAGTTGCCCGTGCGTGAGACATTCAGGGGCACGTCCTCGAAGTCGGTGGTGCGGAGCTCGGGAGTTCCTGCAGATGAGGGCGCTCAGCGTCGATGCGCTTCCCATGATTGGCATTGTGCCGGCTGATGATCTCGTCGATGAAGGCGCGATACGCACCGAGATCTTCAAAATCCTTGGTGCCGCGCATCAGAAGGGCATGACGGATGGCATTCTTGAGATGACCATGTGTGCTTTCGATCGCTCGGTTCTCGGGGCGATGCCCTTGTTGTTGCGGGCCGGTTGCGATGATTTCCCGTGCCCATCGATATCGTATTGATATCGTACACGCCGTAATCGGTATTGGTTCGCATGAGCTAAACTCGCTTATCTTCAGTCATTGGGATGAGGGGAACGCAACATGAAGGCGATAGCTGATAGCGTATCACGTAGGACGTTTTTGATCGCGGCAACCGGCGCCTTGGCTGCGCCGAGTGTATTCCGCAGTTCAGTAGCGAACGCGGACTCGAAATCGCTGTTCATTGCGAGTTGGGGTGGGAGCTGGGAACAGATTCTCTCGAAGGTTGTGACTGACCCTTTCTCGCGAGAGACTGGCATTAAGGTGACATTTGTGCCCCCGCCAGATTTGGCGAAGGTGAAGGCTCAGCAACTCACCGGTAATGTCGGCGTCGACGTTCACAACGCGACCGCGGCAGAGGCGGCTAGCGGTTCTGCAAGCGGCTATTGGCAGGACCTAGATCTCTCTAAAGTTGCCGTCGACGATCTGCCCATTGCGCCGACTAAGGACATTATAGTCCCTGACACTTATGTTTGTGGCATAGCTTGGAATCCAGCAAAGTATCCGTCTGGAAAGCATCCCACGACTTTCGCTGAGTATTTCGATGTAGGCAGATTTCCTGGAAGACGAACCTTCCAGAGCCGGCCCAATGAAACATTGGAAGCGGCGCTACTAGCTGACGGTGTTGAGCCCAAGGACGTTTATCCACTTGATCTCGACCGCGCATTCGCGGCGCTCGATCGGGTTAAGTCGAGTGTTGTGGCATGGGTTTCTGCAACACCGCAACTGACGTCGCTCCTACAGACCGGGGAAGTCGATTTTGGCTATGCTTACTCAAACCGCGTAAAGGCTACCACCGAAGGCGGGGGCGGCGCTGCGCTGGCATTTTCGTTCGACCAGAACCTCCTTGCAAAAGAGACGCTCGTCATACCAAAGGGGGCTCCAAACTCTGAAAACGCAATGCGGTATATCGCCTACTACATGCGTCCAGAAGTTCTGGCTCGGGTAAGCGAACTGACTGCCCTCGTCCCGAACTCTCGGAAAGCGATGTCAATGCTGTCTCCAGAAATTCGGAAATGGATGCCGAGCCCGGAAAACCCTAAGCATTTGGTTCTAGACGGCGCGTACTGGTCACAGAATTTGGAGAGGGTGGCGCAACGCTTCAAAGAATGGACTCGGGCGTAAGAAACCGAAAATTTGCACGGGCTAACGCGCCGTACTCGATGCTGCCCTCCAAGTTCTACTTGGAGGTTGCTATTTGCCTCTGATCGTGCGCGCCGCCATCGCCCCCAGCGGTGTCGAAATTGCGTGCTCGAAAAGGTGTACGGCGGCTGCGGAAGGCTTAGCGAAAAGAGTTGAAAATGTCAGAATTCTCGCCCGGCAGAATCCTCTTGGCAAATGCAAGCATCCTCGCACGTCCCCCCATGAGGCCTTCGACAACCGCCGTAGTGGTCATTGATATGGTCAATTGGCAGGTGCCGAGAGAGAAGCAAGATGATCCAAACGCCAATGCCTATTTCGTCGAAAGATTAGCTAAGACTGTGATTCCAAATCACCAGCACCTTCTTCCGGCCTGTCGCGCTGCAGGGATGCCGATTGTGTATTTGCAGGTGGGGTGCTATCGACCCGATTGCTCGGATGCTGTCGGTCCCTTCCGGATCCGATTTGCCGAAGCGGGTGCAATCATCGGCTCGGAGGCATGCGAGGTTATCCCCGAGTTAGCTCCCGAGCGCGGCGATCTGCTCCTCGCCAAGACTGCGTCAGGAGGATTTGGTTCGTCTGCCCTCGATAGCCATCTCCGAAACATGGGTATCACCCATGTTCTCTATACGGGAGTAACGACTAACGCGTGTGTGATGCTCACCGCCGCGGGTGGCTTCGATCTCGGCTACTTTGGAACCATTGTGACTGATGCGACAGCGGCGTTAACACCTGAGCACCAGACCCAAGCAGAAAACCTTCTCAGATATTTCGTCGCCTCGCTCGCGACGACCGAGGAGGTGATCGAACTCCTTCGAGCCTAGTGCATAGGCAGAAGTCCATAGTTTCAGTGCGCCGTATCGCCCTATCTTAGTAGGTGGCTTCCTTAGGTTCGCAATGCATCTCGCGTGGTCTCAAAAGTCCCCGTTAGGTTGTCGGTTCCACGGTGACCCGGCCAACGCAATTTGGCCTTGTCGAGATTCAACTGCCGCCGAACCTGTGCTTTTCACTAGTAGCGTCGGTTTTGAGCTCATACGCGCCGGGCGCGCGCTTCCGGACACGGAAACGCACGGCCGATCGAGAGATCGGCATCAGTGTTGTCTACGAGAAGGTCGGACAATCCGTTTTCAGGACCAGGACGTTGACACGATCCCGTCACCAAACTCCCAGCCAAAGTCGCAATCATCACGTTCCCGAAGGGGAGCCACTAGAAGCGTGTCATTCGGCCTTTTAATTCCGGATGCTGGTGCTCTGTCCCGATAGGCCGCCGTACGTGTCCGACATAGCCGCCCGCACTTTGATGATGGCATCAGTAAACTCGAAACAAACAGCGCAAGGTGGAGCAGTCATGAAGAAGTCGGTGTCAACAATCTCACGTCGCTCGCTCTTGTTCGGAACGGCCAGCGTACTCGCGGCACCAATGGTGCTGAAAGGCTCGCGCGCTGCAGCCAAGTCCAATTCGCTGACGATCACCAGCAGTGGTGGAAGTTATCAAGAGATCCTGGTCAAGACTGTAGTCAATCCCTTTACCGAGGAAACAGGAATCAAGGTCGACATCCTCCCTAGACCGGAAATGGCGAAAGTGAAGGCGCAGCAGCTCACGGGGCGCGTCGACTTCGACGTTCACTACCCGACAGCTGCAGAGGCCGCCTATGGATCCAAGGAGGGTTTTTGGGAAAAACTGGATCTTTCGATGCTCGACCTCAAGGATATGCCGATCCCGCCGACGAGTGATGTCGTCGTGACTGACACGTATGTCGGCGGCATAGGATGGGACCCGAAGAAATTCGGCCCTGGAAAGCATCCCGCTAATTTTGTCGAGTTTTTCGATCTGAAGAAATTTCCCGGGCGCCGTGCATTTCTCAATCGAGCTGAGACCACACTGGAGGCGGCGCTTCTCGCCGATGGCGTGCCGCCGAAGGACATCTATCCTTTGGACATCGATCGTGCGTTCAAGGCGCTCGATCGTATCAAGCCGGGCATTGCCTCCTGGGTGACTCAGACTCCGCAAACGATCTCCCTTGTGCAGACAGGCGAGGTCGATTTCAGCTATACGTATGCCAATCGCGTCCAAGCTACCAATGAGCCGGGAGGCGGAACACCGTTGGCGTTCTCATTTGAACAGAACCTGCTCTATGCTGACCCGCTTACAATCCTCAAGGGTGCGCCGAACAAGGAGAATGCGATGAAGTACATCGCTTATTTCACCCGTCCGGAAGTTCTTGCACGGCTATGCGATCTGGACGCTTGCGTGCCAAACTCCAAAAAGGCGATGTCGATGATGTCGGACCAGACTCGTAAATGGCTTCCGAAGGATATCGACAGTCCGAACAATCTCGTTATCAGCGGCGCGTATTGGGCGGATAACTTGGAGGCGGTGTCGCGCCGCTTCAAGGAATGGGCCCTCGGCTGATTAGTCAGATGCCTTTGTCGCCTGTGAGAAATCGTCAAGGCCATCGAATGGGAGTGGATTTTCCAATCGAAGCGGCAGTTGAACTTGCAGGCCTTCGCGTTTGAGACCGTGGAGACTTGCACTTGTGAGGTTCAAGTCGGATCGCGCGTGATGAGTCTGTGGTTGCCACGGAGGGGTCGATGAACCGTAGAGACGACGCGACACCGGCACAGATCTCTCGCACTCGCGTTCGGACGCGGTATTCGAGAGCTTAAACTGACGGAAGCGATGCGGTTGCAGTCTGCGGGTGCGTCGGATGCGTTCCATCGAGCTGGTCGCCGCAGACGAATTGCCCATGATCGACAAATGTAAGTGCACTGACCCGGAGGTTGCCTCCGACGGGACTGAAATGAGTGGGGCGCAGGACTCGGGCCGTATTCGGCAGATGTCCGACGCTTCGACAGCCTATGCAGCGTTTCGTCAGCTAGAAACTCCTGAGCGACCTGACGCTTTAATTTTGACACTGTATGTGGAGTGCTTGGCGTTTCTTCGAAAGGCCCAGCAAGCAACGGATCAATTCCAATCTGCTCTTGATATCTCCGAAATTGGTATTGGATTGGCAATCCCCGCTCAGCGAGCCTCAACATCGCGGAACTTGCTAATCCTGCTATAACGAGGAAGAGATGAACGACTTAGAGCGACTCTTGATCGAGCAAAAGTGCACTCGCCTGTTTTACGAATACTGCAACTTCGTTGACTTTGATGAGCCAGTGAGAGGCTCTGGTCTGTTCACCGACGATGGTTCGTTGGTCATGAAGTTCCGAGGAAAAACGCTTAGGGGCCGTAAAGAGTTCGAGCGCCTCTATCAAGGACAGCAGGAGGCGCAGACTGCCGGCCGGCTGTTGCAGCGGCATGTGATCAGCAACCTCATCATTGATGTGAAAGACGCCGATCATGCGAGTGGTCAAGCGCGGGTCACACTTTATCGCGGCGAATGGGATTCGAAGCAAGGACCGTGTCCTAAGGTGTCCCCTGTGCTCTTTATGTGGAACGACGATTTCGTGCGAACTCCTGAAGGGTGGAGGATCCATAGGCACGAGGTCTCGGGCTTCGACTTCGAAGCGCCGGAAGCGCGGTGGCCGGACCCTCCTTGGGCACGCTGAGCCATCCTGCCTTCGACGGCCGCTCCGTTCGGTGCGCCAATTTAACGGGGCGGCCGTGCCGCGCAGGGTTGATCATAATGAATTGAGAGATTGTGAGGATAAGGAATGAGAAGGGCAGGATCTTCGGTATTCGAAAAAACAGCGCCCGTCGCCGCATTCGGTACGCCTCAACCAGCTGGCGCACACAATGGTCCGATAAAAATCGATTCCGGTCGCCTTTTGGGCGTCTCAGGGCGGAATCCCGCAATTCAAGTGTATAAAGGCATTCCATATGCTGCCGCGCCTGTCGGAAATTTGCGCTGGCGCGCGCCGCAACGGGCACCTTCGTGGCGAGGCGTACGCAAGGCAAATGCGTTCGGCAACGATTGCATGCAGCCTAGCGTAAGTCCCGCTTCAATAAGCGCGATGGTAGCGGAAGGCAAAACGCCATATTCAGTCGAGTTTAGCGATTACGAACGACCTCAGAGTGAAGACTGCTTGTACTTGAACGTGTGGACGCCTGCGAAGGCGCCGGGCGAGAAGCTACCCGTGCTCGTTTTCATACATGGCGGCGCGTTTGTACAGGGATCCGGCGCAAGGCCGATTTACGACGGCGAGGATTTAGCTTCCAAGGGGCTGGTGATCGTTAATATCAACTATCGACTAGGCATCTTTGGCTTCTTCGCGCACCCCGAACTGAGCAGGGAGTCGAAGCACAAGGTATCGGGCAATTACGGGCTGCTCGATCAGATCGCTGCGCTCCAGTGGGTGCACCGCAATATCGCTGCGTTTGGTGGAGATCCTACGAATGTCACGATCGACGGTCGCTCCGCGGGTGCCTGGAGCGTCAACTATCTCGTTGCAACGCCGCTTGCGCGGGGGTTGTTTAGTCGCGCCATCTCAGTGAGCAGCGGAGGTCAATTCACGCCGAGGAGAAGGTCCGGCTTGCTGCAAGAGGTTGGCGCGACTCCGATGCTAAAAGATGCGGAGGAATTTGGTGTTAGGTTCGCTAAGGAGGAAAAGGCGACGAGCATTGCCGAATTGCGAGCTATCCCAGCCGTAGATCTGATGAAGGCTGGGGCAGTCCTGATGGGCAAGGCACATTATCACCCCGTTGTTGATCGTTACGTCCTCCCTACAGATGTTTATACGATCTTCGCGAGCGGGAAGCAGCAAGATGTGCCGACAATGATCGGCTGGACCTCCGGGGATGGAACGACTATTCGTTGGTCTTCCGGACTCCCGGACACTGCAGCCGAGTATCCGACTTTTGTGCGCCAACGATTTGGACCGCTGGCAGGCGAGTTCCGCAAGGCATTTGGGGAGGTGACGTCAGCCGCCGATGTCTCAAACGCGCAGGCTGCGTTTGCGCGCGATGAGAACTATGCTTGGGGCTCCCGCGCCTGGGGCCGGCTACAGGCGAAAACTGGAAAGAGCAACGTCTACCTCTATTACTGGGACCATACGCCGCCGGTGATTGAGTCCACAAAAAGCTTTGGGGCGTTTCACGGGTCAGAAGACGTTTACTTTCACAATACTCTCAATATGTGGAACTTGCCTTGGCGCGCAGTAGATCGGCACCTAGCCGACGTGATGTCGTCTTACCGGATCAACTTCGCAAAGACGGGTAACCCTAACGGACCGAGACTACCGTTTTGGCCGAACTTTACGTTGTACGATGAGCGGTCCATGAATCTATCAGAAACGATCGGAGCGATTCCAACTCCACATAAGCCAGAACTTGATTTTCTTGACGATTGGTATGCGAAGCAGCGCCAATAGCCCAGGATGATCGCGAGCTCGTCGGCGAGCCAAGCTTGCGGATTGACATCGTTGAGCCGGGCGGCTTAAGCCGCCCGCGGAACCATGCCGAACGGATTTGGTATAGCACGCCGTTATCATGCTGACGCCGTCGATCGGGTGCAGGCAGCCCCCATTCCATTCGGCATAGTCTGGTCTAGAGCGCCTCGAGGAAGGCGAGTAGGCGGTCGTTCGGCTGGAAGCGAGTTCGCTTGCCGCGCTCGTACGGCTTGAGCTTCGCCAGGACAGCTTCCTTGAGGCGAGATGGGCGTGCAGGTAGGTCTGCGTCGGTCGACCGATTCATGACCGAGCAACGGCGCGGTCACGGAGCAGTCGACGCCGGCTTGCAGCAGTTCCATCGCAGCGCTGTGTCTCAGCACGTGCTATCGGCACTGAGCATGTCCCCGTGCACGTTCGGGAACAACGCTGTTGCTCCTTTTCGCAACGGTTCCTTGAGCCACGCCTGGAGCGCACGCCGAGCGAGTGCGGTCAGCGGAGTGGTCTGCTCCTTCCGCACTTTACCGACGCATCGTACGTGCGCCTGACCCCAGGTGGACGGCATCCCGGGTCAAGGTCAGTCAGCTCAGAGAGGCGTAAGCCTGTCCGGGCCGCGACCAGCAGCAAAGTATGATCGCGGCGGCCAAGCCACGTTGTTCGCTCGGGCGCTGCGAGAACCGCCTCGATCTCTCGATCTCAGGGCGCGTCAGGAGTGCACCTGTCGTTTGTCGTGCCACTTGCTCGGTACGGCGAGCACGCGCTGGATCAGCGCACTGTGTGCCGGTTCCTCGAAGGACGACGTATTGTCGCAATGGCACGGCCAATCTCTTGGTTCTTCTTGACGTGCATCGTCCCTGCCGCAAGGTCAAAGTCACCGAGCGGCGGCCGCAGAAGACTATGCCCAATGCATGCGCCACCTCGTCGACATCCATTATCCCGACGCCGAGTCCGTCCGGTCGTCCAGGACGATCTATCGACCCACTCCGCAGGCGCCCTCTATCAGGCGTTCCGGCCCGCCGAAGCCAGGCGGATCTTGCAGCGGTTCAAGTTCCACTACACCCCCAAGCATACAGGCCGGCCCAACGTGGTTGAGATCGAGATCGGCGTCTTGCGGGGACAGTGCCTCGATCGCAGGATCGACGACCCAAGCGGTTGCGCCGCGAAATCACCGCCTAGGAACGGCAGCGAAATGCCACGCGCTCCCGCATCAAATGGATGTTCACTACAAGGCGCGCGCCAAAGTAGGCCGAGCCTTTCCCGACATTTCCCAAAAGTCATAGTCACTGCGCATCGCTACTAGCCGGAGACTGTCACCTCGCTTTCCTTACTGAATGGTTCTGGAATTCAGCATCAATTCCAATTTGGCATCGATCGGTCCGAAATTGGTATTGGCTCCCTGAGAGGCAGTTAGCCCAGATTGCAGTACGATCAATCAGAATTGACAATTCGAAAAAAGGGAGGAGACCTATGCGCGATGGTGCTGAAGCTTTTGTTACCGATCCCCCTTGCTGAGACGCGCTCTTTAAAGCGGATGTCTCGCAGGTTGTGTCGAGTCTAAACAGCAGGGTTGGCTAGGTTGCTAATGACCTGATCCAGGTGCGTACAGGCTGAGATGCGGCGCTGATCTCCCTTCCAGCTTGGATGCTCCTGCTGTCTGTCGATAGGCCGCGCGCGCCCTACATAGCGACCGCCCTTTGATGATGGCATCAGTAAACTCGAAACAAACAGCGCAAGGTGGAGCAGTTATGAAGAAGTCGGTGTCAACAATCTCTCGTCGCTCGCTCTTGATCGGAACGGCCGGCGTACTCGCGGCACCAATGGTGCTCAGAGGCTCGCGCGCTGCAGCCAAGTCCAATTCGCTGACGATCGCCAGCAGTGGCGGAACTTATCAAGAGATCCTGGTCAAGACTGTGGTCAATCCCTTTACCGAGGAAACAGGAATCAAGGTCGACATCCTCCCTCGACCGGAAATGGCGAAAGTGAAGGCGCAGCAGCTCACGGGACACGTCGACTTCGACGTTCATCTCCCGACACCTGCAGAGGCTGCCTATGGATCCAAAGAGGGTTTTTGGGAGAAACTGGATCTTTCGATGCTTGACCTCAAGGATATGCCGGTCCCGCCGACGAGTGATGTCGTCGTGACTGACACGTATGTCGGCGGCATAGGATGGGACCCGAAGAAATTCGGCCCTGGAAAGCATCCCGCGAATTTTGCTGACTTCTTCGATTTGAAGAAGTTTCCGGGGCGCCGCGCATTCCTCAATCGAGCTGAGACCACGCTGGAAGTGGCGCTTCTCGCCGATGGCGTGTCGCCGAAGGACATCTACCCTTTGGACCTTGATCGTGCGTTCAAGGCGCTCGATCGTATCAAGCCGGGCGTCGCGACCTGGGTAACTCCGACTCCACAAACGATCTCCCTTGTGCAGACAGGCGAGGTCGATTTCAGCTATACGTATGCCAATCGTGTCCGAGCTACAAATGAGCCGGGAGGCGGAATACCGTTGGCGTTCTCATTTGAACAGAACCTGCTCTATGCTGACCCGCTTACAATCCTCAAGGGTGCGCCGAACAAGGAGAATGCGATGAAGTACATCGCTTACTATATGCGTCCGGAAGTTGTGGCGCGGCTATGCGATTTGACCGCGTTCGTTCCAAACTCCAAAAAGGCGATGTCGATGCTATCGGCCGAGGCTCGTAAATGGCTTCCCAAGGATATCGACAGTCCGAACAATCTCGTTCTCAGCGGCGCGTATTGGGCGGATAACTTGGAGGCGGTGTCGCGCCGCTTCAAGGAATGGGCCCTCCGCTGATTGATCGGATGTACTGGGATAGGCTAGTCCCATCCCTGTCACGCTCTAACTTACAATCTCGGTTCGAACTTCTCAGAAAGCTTATGAATCAAGCCAGTAGCATACGCGCCCAAACGATTTTCATGTCGCCGGCCGTTTTGGTAGCGACCTTGATTGTATTGCCGCCTCTCCTGTACGTCTTCTATACCAGTGTCCATGGGCCGGTATTTTCGTTGGCTGCTTACGGGGAGATATTGACGAGCACTTTGTTCAGACAAACGCTGGTAACGACTCTAATTATTGCCGGCTTATCGTCTTTCCTGAGTTCAATTCTGGGTTTCGTCGTCGCATTACACCTTGCACGTCAATCGGCGCGGCGCAGAGCAATGTTGATGTTGGTCGTCCTGCTTCCTTTCTGGACCAGCATTCTGGTCAAATGCTTCGCCTTTACCATCATCCTTGGGCGCGAGGGGATCATCAACAACGTGCTGAGCTGGATCTTCAACACGAAAGTCGAGCTGCCGCTTGTGCTCAATCTAGTCGGTCTCCTTGTCGGTATGACCAACTTTCTCGTTCCGCTCGTCGTCTTGCCTGTTCTCGCAAGCCTACTCGCGATCGATAACGCCCTCTACCGCGCAGCCTCTATCATGGGAGCCAAACCGGCCCGAATATTCTGGACGGTTACCCTTCCACTGAGTCTCCCCGGAGTGTTCGCTGCGCTGTTGAGCGTGTTCGTGATGTCCCTGGGGGCCTTCGTTATTCCAGGACTTCTCGGCGGACCGAAAGACCAAATGCTGTCGAATCTTGTCGATTTCTACAACCGAGAGGTGTTGGATTGGCACAAAGCTGCAGCCATTAGCGTGGTGCTGTTCGGCATAGTTTTCATTGCCGGCGGTCCGCTAGCGCTCTGGCGTCGGCGTAAGGTCTAGGGGGGTCTCTTGCTTAGCTCCATTCATGACCCGCAGTCGCAACGCTACTGTGCAATAGGAACGGCGCTGGCAGTCGCTATCTATTCGTTTCTCCTTGCGCCCATAGTGGTGACGGTGCCTATGGCATTCGGCCCGACTAATGCGCTGAGCTTCCCGCCGACGAGTTACTCGCTAGACCTGTTTACAATCTTCTTCAACTCTCCGAGTTGGCTGGGGTCACTCCTCGAAAGCCTCAAGATTGCGCTGGCCACCACGACCGTATCGATGCTTGCCGGCGTTCCTGCAGGTTACTGGATCGCGCGTCACGAATTCGTCGGCAAAGGGCTCGTTACCATCATAATCATGAGCCCGCTTGTCATCCCCACTATCGTTACGGGCCTCGGACTTTATCTCTACCTTTCCTATCTTAGGTTAGCTGGGACTACGCTTTCCATCGTGCTCGGCCACGTCATGGTCACCGTACCTTATGTGGTCGTCATGGTGATCGCGGGTGTAAACAAGCTGGATCGTAATCTCGAGTTCGGCGCGGAACTGATGGGAGCGGGGCCGATACGGATGTTTGTCACAGTCGTTATCCCCCAACTCGTTCCGTCGCTCGTGAGCGCTGCATTTTTCGCTTTTTTGCTGTCCTTCGACGAGGTTATCATTTCTTGGTTCCTGGCCAGTCCAAGCACAGTCACCCTGCCGGTTAAGATGTACAGCGCTCTCCAATGGGAGCTATCACCGGTGATCGCCGCCGTGTCTACCTTGATGACGGGGCTTTCTTTGCTGGTTTGCATCGTCACAATCGCATTGAAAAAATCGACACCAACTGATGTCTGATCCATTCGGCGTTCAGAGGACTACTTCCGCATGCATCACCTGATCAGGAAAGAGGCAGAACTTGAAAAAATCCAGTCACATGACCGGAAATACGTACGGGGAACGCGGTTGTTTGTGCGTCCGCTATACCATTCGGGCAAACAAGTGAATCCGATGCAGGACGGCACCGTTTTGGACGCTACTATCGCTCACGCGATCGAACTGAAGGGTATATCGAAGACGTTCGGTTCAGTGACGGCGCTGTATCCGACCGATGTCAGCGTCGAGAGGGGCGAATTCCTGACCCTGCTCGGTCCGTCAGGCTCGGGCAAGACGACGCTCCTCAACCTGATCGCAGGCGCAATCGGACCAACGACGGGCGCCATACTACTCGATGGGCACGACATTACCGCGATGCCTCCGCGCGAAAGGGGCATCGGAATGGTGTTCCAGAACTATGCTCTGATGCCGCACATGACAGTGTTCGAAAACGTGGCTTATCCGCTTCGCGTGCGCCGCCAATCCGCCAAGGTGATTCGCGCGAAGGTGACGGAGGCGCTCGAGCGTGTCGGTCTATGCGGCTTTGAAGATCGCAAGCCTCGACAGTTGTCCGGCGGTCAGCAGCAGCGCGTAGGCATTGCGCGCTGCATCGTATATTCGCCGGCTATTATCATGATGGACGAGCCGCTAGGGGCGTTGGACAAGAATTTGCGCGAGCAGATGCAGGGAGAGATAAAGCGCCTTCACAAAGACCTGGGCACAACGGTCATCTACGTTACCCACGATCAGGAAGAAGCACTCAATATGTCCGATCGCATTTGCTTGATGAGGATGGGCGAAATTGCTCAGCTTGGGACGCCGGATGAGTTGTACTTCCAGCCGCGCAACCGGTTCGTGGCGGAGTTCATTGGAGAATCGAATCTGATCAGCGGACAAGTTAGCGCTGCTGGTCGCATGACGATCGCCGGAAGTCAGTCGATCGCCGTTCCTGGTGGGGATATGCGGACCGAAGGATCGGAGCTACTCGTGATGGTGCGACCCGAGAAAGTACGGATCAGCAGCATCGATGAGCCCGTTACGCACGGCAGCAATGAGCTGAGCGGTGAAGTCGCAAGCAGCTCCTTCGTGGGGGGCATGACCCGCGTAACAGTTAAAACCCAGAACGGCCTAAACATTACAGCCAAGATGGTTTCGAGCCGGGCGGAGACGAGGCCCGAGCCCGGGGCACGGGTGCGGCTTTGCTGGTCTTCATCTGATATGGTGGTTCTCGAGAAATAATTATGTTTTCGCGGCTCTAGCCGCCACTCCTCCAAACGGAGCTGCAATTACGGCGACCTTACCACCTTACCTGACATCGGCGCACAATCTCGTTGCCGGGACATTCAGGCTGGCCGCCGCGACACTGATTGAAGGTCCGCTTCGCTTTCACGATCCGTTCAGGAAGCAGGTTGAGCTGGCAGAAGTAGTAATGGCAGGACTGCAAATAATGTGGTCGCGCTGTGGTTCCGAGTTAGCCATCTGCGCTTCACTATGAAGCGCGCGGGTTCGGTATGATTTTCGCCGAGAATGATGTTGGTGTCGGTAAGGGCGGGCAGCATATCGGTGCACTAGATGTCAGGGGAGCGTAGGTCGAACTCAATCAATTGCCCGTAGACACCTGGACGGTTGCTTTCTCGTTATCGCGACGACTACGATCACACACGCTCGACGATTTTCGGAATCCGCTGACAGACCGGATCGTCTGTTGTTTCTCCCAGACTGGACCGGGCCGCTGCTGAGCTCTGCAGCGGCCCTTCGTTTTCTTAGCTTCGCTGTCGTTCCCAAATCACCAAATCACGTCATCATACCCGGTGATGGCGGTCGTTGAGCGCCGGGTGGATCCTCATTTGCCATCTTCCTATTGGCGAAACCATGTGCATCTGGCGAGCTGCCGCTGCACGTTACGATGGCTCTGAAGCGGACAACCACTTCCCATACTCGGAATGGCGCAAGAGCATTCGACTGCCCGGTCTCTTTGGCAGTCATCGGGATTCGGATCGATGGCATCACGGAAGACTCGTAGCGACCTGAGCAGCTCAATGATCACTGATCTAAGCCGACTCCGCGATCATCAATGCCGAGCCTTCATGTGTTCGATCCACGTCCCATTGAATCTGTCGCCGCCGAATAATCCTAAATCATCGACAATGGTCTGCGAGCAGCCAACAAAAAGGGCATAGCAGTCAATTCCAAACTGATATTGACCTTTCCGAAATCGGTATTGGCGCCACCCGGGGCGGTGGGTCCACAATTGAAAGGAGAGGAGACGATGCTTGACGATTAGCTCCGGTCGTTGATCCGGCTTGCTGCGAAGTGCCCGGATATTCGCCCTCAACGTTGTCAAATGTCAATGGCCGGTTCTCACCTCGACCAACGAATTCAGGCGTGCATTGGGCTCGGCCGGGTCGTGTCGCATACGAGAGAGGTGGGTGAGAGACTAAGTCCTCCACAGTCGTGGGACTTCGATCATCTGCAGCAGGAGGACGCCGGACGGCGGGCTCACTCTACATGCTTAACGCGGCAATACCGTAGCTCGTTCGAGCAGCATGATGAGGAGCACTTCTTCGCGCATCTGAAACAGGTCTCCCTCGGCTATCTTCAAGTCGCGCGTCGAGTTTCAAAAGAATATCGTCTCGTCAACTCAATACCTGTCAGGTGCGCATTTGGGCAAGCAACGCTTCCGGAAGACGAATGCGAGAACCAGGAAGCTGGCCTGGTGTTCTGCGCAATGGTTCAAATCGCCAACTTTCTTCGATGCCCAACGGCATTTCTTTGAAGGGGCAGAAACGAACAGTCATGTGAGACCGGAGACGACTAGCAGCCGGGAGGTGCTCGTCAAAGCATGGATGGTTGTCAACCAACCGAGTGCCCGGGAGACAGTACATGCTTGATCGGCCTGCTTACGCGCGTCCTGCGACCCGGTCCTTTTTCAAGAATGCGATTCTGACGAGTCTTTGTCTGCAAGATCTCGCAGCAATAGCTGAGTTGCTTGAGCCGATCGTTCTGAGAGAACGCATGCTTCTGCAAGAGCCGAAAAAGCAGCCCGATCATGTCTACTTCGTGGAGTCGGGCCTAGTCTCGCTGAGGATTGTCGCGGAGGAGAGCATCCTTGAAACGGCGGTGATAGGGTATCGTGGTGCGGTCGGCGCCTCGCTCTTGTTGGGAGCGCATCTTTTCTCCCAACAGTCGGTTGTCGTCTTTCCGGGAAGAGCGCACAGGATCCGTGTCGATGATATGCGTCAGATCATGAACGATCGTCCCGAAGTTCGACAATCTATTTCTCGGTACGTTCATGCTCTAAGTTTGCATTGTGCTCAGACAGGACTGTGCGGCGTTCGTCACGATCGCGAAAAACGGCTCGCCTGTTGGCTCTGCCTAGCAAGTGATGCTGTTGAGGCGTGTGTACTTCCGGTTACACATGACTACCTTGCGTCCGTCTTGGGCTTGCGCCGCGCTGGAGTAACGGAATCGCTAATCCGATTCGAAGAGCAGGGGATGATTCGCAAGACGCGCGGCGTACTGCAGATAGACGAGCGCAAGCGCCTCGAGCAACGGGCATGCTGTTGTTACAAAATTATTTCAGAAGCTTATACGTAAATCCGCGTCTTCGACGATAAGATAGAAACCGATTGGAGAGAAAAAGCCGCTTTGCGTTCTGTTCCACTTCCTCGATTTCGTATTTTCGATCCGCTTTGCGTTGGGCTACGTCACGCCCCTGGAGTTGGAGTTCCAGGTCGTGCCGATCGCCTTCCACGACGCCTATCACACCGTCTTCATCTCGCCGGTCAGAACTCGCGTAAGTGTATGGTCGCCGACCTAGCGGATGCTGTTCTGACCAGAGCACTCCTAATGATTTGGTCCAGGAATTGTGAGAGCGCGAACATAGCTCGCTGGTTGCTGGCGACAGCTTCGAAGATATGAGGGCTGGCGATGAGCCGGCTTCCAGTCGCTCCCAGGCTGAGCGAGCGCGCTTGGCCGCAAGAAGAAGGCATCGCATCCCGAGCAGACACTTGCATTGGGAGAGAGGGATCGCGCGCCGTCACAGCCCTGATACGCAGGTGTTCGTCTGGCGACGCAAAGACGTTCGCTTCGGATGGTCGGGTAGCTTTCTGGAGGCGGCGATCTGGCGGTCAAAGTCGCGTGCATTGAAATAATGACGCACGACATGACGTAACTAAGATCGTGTGCCCGGAGCGGATTAATGCGTCAATCAGGATGGTTCATCACAGCTGAAGCTCTGATGGTAGTCGCTCGATTGTGCTAGCGGGCTCGACGCATCCGTCACCATGGAGGATCCGCTCGCGTGACACGGTATGGAAAACCTGCGCTCGATCGCGTTTTGTGCGAAACGTACCGAAGCGATGCGATTAGAGCACGCCTTCTTGAGCGCAAGCGCAGTTAGTTCGCTTCGTACAAAGTTTGTGCCGCAAATGTGAAGGTAATCTGTCAACGTGATTTTACGATTAGCGGAATGCTCCGCGCCGGGACGTTCACTGGGGCAATCTACCAGTCGGCGCTTGCTGCGAAGTGAAGACGGCTAGTCTGTTATTGAGCGGCACCTCTAGGGGTGAAACAATTTGGAGGACTTTTATGAAAATGGGGAAGAGACTCTTGCTCGGTTCGGCCGCGGCTCTGATTGCGGTTGGCGGCGCGCAGGCTGCTGAGCTGCCCGTCAAGGCGAAGGCAATCGAATACGTGAAAGTGTGCTCACTGTATGGCGCGGGCTTCTACTACATTCCGGGCACTGACACCTGCATAAAGCTCAGTGGCTATGTGCGTGCCGACGTTACCTTTAACACCAACGGTGCTTACAATCCCCCAGACAACGGGGTGGGGGCCGCACGGAACCGCCTCAGCAACTACTATACGAGTCGCGCCCGCACAATCATGGGCATCGACACGCGTACCGCGACCGAATATGGACTGGTTCGTACCTACGCGGAGATATGGTACACTTTGACGACAGGTAGTTATAACGGTGCCGGCACCGGTCTCACTGGTGGTGGCACGACTTATAACTCAACCGGTGCTCAACTCGGCCTCTACTACACCTTCATCCAGTTCGCTGGTTTCACCTTTGGTAGGGCGGCATCGCAATTCTCTACGCCCTGGGGTGAGTATCCCGGAAACTTCGTCGAACTGCCGGGCAGTAGTGCCTGGGATCCCGTGAACCAGATCGCCTATACCGCTGATTTCGGTCAAGGCATCACGGCTTCATTCTCGGCGCAGGATCAAACTCAACATGACACAACCAACATCTGGAACGTGAGCGCGGCCACGGCCGCGGGTCTTGCCACCGGCAATTATGGCGCCAATGACATTGGCGGTACACGAGCGCCAGACCTCATCGCCTCGCTTCGTGTTGACCAGGCTTGGGGTCTCTTTCAGGCGTCGGTCGCAGCCCATGATAACCATGCTGCCTACTATGGCGCCACGGAGAACACCGGCTTTCCCAGCGACAAGTGGGGTTGGGCGGGTCAGCTGGCATTGTCGATCAAGAATCTCCCAACCGGTCCGGGTGACTCGATCAACGTGACAGGGGTCTATGCGAACGGCGCAAGCCGCTACGTCTTCAACGACTTCATGTCGACCAATTACGCCAGGTATGGCGGTACGAATTTGGCGGGTGCTTACCAAAGCGTCGGAATTGCTGGTATCGCCGACTCAGTGTTCGTTGCAGGCGCTGGCCAGGAGTTGATCACGACATACGGCTTCAACGGTGCCTTCAACCACAATTGGAATGAATATTGGCATACGAGCATCTTCGGTGGTTGGGGTGCGGTGCGCTATAACAGCACGGCTAAAGGCTATATCTGCGGCGCATTCGTCACAGGCCTCGCGCTGTCCAGCGGCCTTGCCGGCTGTAACCCCGACTTCAACTATGCGACCATCGGTACATACGTAAGTTGGACACCGGTCAAAAACTTGGTTTTTGGGGCCGAGCTTGCTTACAATGTCCTCGACCAGAAGTACGCGGGTGGAAGCACCGTGACGCTGCCGGCCCAGGCGAGTATCGCAAAACCGGGTGCAGTGTATGAGTTGAAAGACCAGGGCGCCCTTACGCTGCTGCTCCGCGCTCAGCGCAACTTTTGATTCCGTCAAACTAGCGGAAGAAGAAAAGAAGCGGCTTTATACCGAAGTTTGACCTCCAAGAAGGCCTCCGGCATGCCCGCCGGAGGCCTTTTCTGCTTGCGGGATGAGCAGGAGATCACCGTGCGATCGCAGAAGGTGATGGAAACACCGCGGCGCGCCGAATGCGCGCGCACAGGAAACAGCTACCACGCTATTGAAAGCGCGTGGCGAGCATCCGTGGCCCGCATTGCGTATCGACCTCAAAAAAAATCATCCTGGTTTGCGCGGCTATAAGCAATTTGGAACGAGAGCAACCTCGCAAAGCGCGCGTGGCATCATTGTCGCAAACATGCGCTTCAAAACCGAGTCTGCGAGACACGGGATTTGAGGGCGAAAATCATCGATCAAACCGGGCATGTCGTTGGCAAGCTCAACGAGTCGATAGTCAAGGCGTCGGCAGCAAAGGAACGCGCAGGGCGTATAGTGAAGGTGACTTCGTTGTCAGGTCCCGTGGCTGGGGTCTTGGTATCCATCATCATGTGCTTTTGGCTTTTGACTCCCCCTGCAAAAGCCGATGCGTGACCTCGGTCTTGCGATGCGAAGTGTTGCCGATTGGCGCCTGGAAGCAAATACGCCGTATCTGCAGCGGCCGACGAGATTGGAACGTTTGCCCGATCGCTTGGGCTATTTCGCGATGTTTGTTCAAGCGCGGAGCGCTCATTCAAGCGTCCGTGGCGGACAAGTCGCGCCTCGCAGTCCAAAATCGAATGGCCGGATATGCGCGCTCGTGCGAGGCCGATATTCATTGCGTGGGCGATCATGTCAATGGTGAGATCGGAGCGAATCAGCCCAAGTTGCTTCACGCGAGGACCAACGCTGGAGCTCAAGCATGAACATGAACCAGGCCGCGTAGCGAGTCCGTCAGCAAGCTGGTCGGCCTCGCGGGGCACTAAAAGCGTGATGGCATTAAGTTCGATAACCTCAATTGTTGAGGTAGTTGAAGCATTCCTCAGAGGTGAAGGCATCGAGTGCGTGGCCGATTGCGGCGCAGACCGCGTCGACGGTTCGCGCGGCAGCTTTGCGGAGCAGGTGCTTGAGCTTGGCAAAGACCTGTTCGATCGGGTCCAGGTCGGGCGAGTATTTTGGCAGGAAGAAGGCTTGGCGCCGACCGAACGGATGAGCTGACGAACTGCTTTGCTCTTGTGGCTGCCGAGGTTGTCCAAGACGACATATCGCCGGCCGAAGGATGGGCAGGAGAACCTTCTCGACATACGTGCGAAAGCTCACGCCGTCGATCGGCCGCTCGATGAACCCTGGCGCATCGATCCGATCATGGCGCAGGGCCGCCAGGAAGATCATGGTCTGAACCTTGGCTTGAAGCCTGCGCCCGCGCGGCGCCCAGCCCCGCAAGGGTGCCATATCGGTTCTGGTCCAGGTCTCGTCGATGAAGACCAGCCGCTCAGCTTCGACGCGACCTTTGATACCTTTGTCCACTGGGCTCGCCGCCGCGCCACCTCGGGTCGATCGCGTTCGCCAGCCGCCAGGCTTTTTTTTGAAGCTGAGCTTCTCGGCGTGCACGAAGTCCCACACCGAGTGGTAGTCGACCTTCAGGCCGCGTCCGCAAGCTCGGCAACGAGCCCCCGTATGGTGAAATCGCTGTCCTTGATCGGCTGCGACAGCCAGACCAGCATGCTCGCCTGAAATAGCCTTCGGCTTGTAGCCACCCATCCGACTAGGCTCGACGCTGCCGGTCTCATCGACTCGCTTCATCCAGCTGATGGCAGTGCTGATCGCCACCCCCAACTGCTTGGCGGCCTGATTAGGAGACATTCCGCCCTCGATCGCGGCAAAGACGCGCTTGCGAAGATGCAGAGAATAAGGCTTGCCCATCCATGCCGGCTTCCAACGCAGCCATCATGGTGAATCAGAAACGCGCTGATTTGGGAATCCCAAATCGATTCAACCTAAGCCCATTCCGCTTTTAATCGCAGGATCACTGCAGTGCCTCGAGCTCCGCGTTGAGCTTAGCTTGCTGCACACGGTGCGATTGGCATCGTTGTCGCCCCATTCACGCGCGGCGCCCCGACTGATCTCGAGCCTCCGCCGCACCAGCTGCTGCCGAAAGTCGATGAACTGTATTCCGCAGTTGAACGCCGCGAACTGCTCGGGCTCAAGCGCTGGCCGTCTAAAACCGCGACCGCCGAGGTTGGCGAGCTTCTTTGCTGGAAAGTGTGCGACCCAGCATCAGACATCGCTGCGGGAGGAACGCGGACTGGTGGCCGCCTCGATCGACGCCCTTATGCGGGAGGCTCGAAATTTATGTGCGTGGTACATCAAGCGCTCCGACACGACCGGTTTCGTGAAGCTGAACGTCTGCGGCGCGGATGCAGGCCCCTGGAGCTGAGCGGAAATCCTTGAAATAAGTCGCCGAACGGCTTCGTTCGCCGCTGAAGCACGGCGACCGCTCTTTCACACGTCATCGCTCGGCTGCTCTATTATCAGCAGCATTCCATTCATGCTCGTGGACGAGCAGCCCGAGCGCCTCAATGTGCTGATCCATATTGCGATTGGCGGCTCGGGGCTGACGCTTCTCGCCGCTCCCCCGATCGCGCAACGCGGCAATCTCAGCTTCGAATTCGCTCACGCGGTCGCGGTTGGCACGCGCAGTTGTATTGCCCCGATTACGTTCTTTGACGGCGGCACGAAATCTGTCGGGGAGCTCTGGTGCGCGGTGGAAAGTCGCGCGTGAGAAGCCGACTTCCGATGCACGCCGAGAATTGTAAGCGTTTCCGGTCGTGGAGTGTTGTGAGTAGTCGCGCGATACGCCAATTCCAATGCGGCATCGATCTCTCGTAATTGGTATTGGACACCGGAAGCCGCTCGTCCAAGATCCAAAACGAAGCGATCATCCACACGGAGGAAGAAGAAATGGACGACCTAGAACGTCTTCTGATCGAGCGAGAATGCACTCGCCTGATCACCGAATACGCCAAGTTCGTTGACTATGTTGATCCCATGAAGGCCGGTGGCCTGCTCACCGACGATGGGTCCTTGGTCTTAAACAACCGGCACCCCTCGGTGACGATGAGCGGTCGCAAGGAGCTCGACGCCGGCGTCTATCAGAAGCAACAGGAGGCGGTGTTCAACGGCCGGCTGCTGCAGTGGCATGTATTGTCGAACATCATTGTCGACGTCAAAGATTCCGAGCACGCGTCCAGTGAAACGCGCGTGATGCTGTTCGTCACCGACTGGGACTCGGTGCGAGGAGCGGCTCCTACTGTCAAACCCCACATTTTTCGGTGGGAGGACGAGTATGTGCGAACTCGCGAGGGGTGGAGGATCTCTAGGCACACGTGCACGCCAATGGTCTTCATGTCGCCGGAGTTGGAGGCGCGATGGTCGAGGGTCTTCCCTTACGGATCGTTTGCGGACGGTCAGAGGTAGATCCGTAATTGCCGCCAGGGCTAAGGTTGAGTGGTCTTCATCCCTTCGAACTTCCTGCCCAGCGGGACTGGTGCGGTGTGGCGAACGCCGTTCGGACAATTCAGTCGCGGCGGCACAATGGAGGGCATCGTTCCCAGCGGGCTCGCAGGAGGCCGGCTCGCTCGGAGTGGATGTTCAGCTGTGCTGCCGCCGCGTATCGAAGCGGCAACTATGGGCACATCGATGGCTGAACTATCGTTTCCCGCGCGGGAACGTCGGTCAGTCGCTCTAGGTAGACGGGCCCCTGGGCGGGAACGTTGGCTACTTCGAATCGCGAGTGCAGCGCGACAATCAGGATGGAAGTGCCTCTCTTCCAGTTTGTCGCGCTACACGTCCATTCTGCCACGGTCGCTGCGTTGACTGCCGTCACGCGTGCCTGTCACTTTGTGAAAAACCAACGCTCCAAGTTTCAGTCGTTGATGGTGTCACGAGCTCGGACCGGCCAGGCGGTAGCTCGCCACCGATTGCGATCACCGGAGATAGATCCAAATATACCTGTGCAACCCCGTCACAAGATTGGTTCGAGTCCGCGTGTGCCAAAGGCACACGCGGACCGGCGAACTGCCCAACGGGGTGCCTAATGACTTGCTGTGGTGCTCCAATCCGAGGAGGCGCGAGGCCGCTAACCAGGCCTGTATTCCTTTAGATATGGCATGGCCGGGCTCAACCCATCCAGGCACTGACCGGGACGGCAGTTTCTTCGAGCGGCTGGGAGATGATGTCCACCAGCGTCGGTCCGTCATGCTCGATGGCAGCGGCCAACGTCGAACCTAGGTCGTTTGGATCCACCACCTTTGAGCTTTTCACGCCGAACGCCTCCGCGACTCGCGCATGATCCGTGCGGTCGAAGTCGACCGAGAAGTATCGCTCATTGTACCCAAACTTCTGACTCGCCTTGATCCACCCGAATACGGCATTGGAGAAGACGATCATCAATAACGGGATGCGTTTACGCACGATTGTCTCCAACTCGCCAACCGTGAAGCCGAAGCTGCCGTCGCCCATGACGGAGACGCACTTCGTGCCGGGCCGCCCGTACCAAGCTCCCATCGCTCCAGCCATCGCATAACCGAGCGCACCTTGGGCGCGATTCGTGATGAAATGCCGGCCGGGTTCCAGGAAGTCGTAGTAACCGGAGAAGTACGGGCAGGGCGTGCCAGGATCGGCCACGACGACAGCGTCGCGCGGAAGCAGCGCATGCAGTTCGCGCAGCACGCGCTCCGGCCTAATGGGCGTGTCATCGCTGAAGGCCAGGAGCTCGAACGCCTCTCGTCGTTTTGCCTTGGCGAAGGCCGCCACGGAGCGTCCGTCAATCTTGCCGGCCCGCGAGATCGGTCCGGACGATTCAATGGCGTCGACTAACGCAAGCAGAGCGAGTTTGGCATCGCCGACAAGCGCCACGTCGGTCTTGTAGTTGGCCGAGATCACCATAGGGTCGGCGTCAATATGGATGACTTTGGCAGCACGGGAGGGATACTTCCAATGCTCTGTCGTTGTCGAGCCAGCGCGTGCACCGATGAAGACGACGAGATCGGCCATCTCGACCACTTCGCGCGTCGCGAGAACGCCGCCATTGGTGCCCACGACGCCGACGCAGAGCGGATGCTCCGCCGAAAGACATCCCTGGCCGCTGACCGTGGTGCAGACTGGAATATTAAGTAGCAGTGCAAGCCTTGACAGCTCCTCCATCGCCCCTGCGATGACAACGCCCCCTCCGACGATAAAAACAGGCGCCCGCGCAGCGAGGATCGCCTCTGCCGCTCGCCTGACGTCCGTGGGATCGGGAGCACTGCGCCAGGCCGGAAAGCGGCCATGCTCGCTTTGGGCCCAGATCAGTTCCTCCGAGAGAGGCTCCTTCTGAATATCGTATGGTAGGCCGATATGAGCTGCGCCGGGTTTGCCTGTCGTCATTGCGCGGAAGGCAGAACGAAAGGCCGCTGGCACTTGGTCGGGTCGATCGACAACGGTGTTCCACTTAGTCAGAGGACGGTAGAGCGCCTCCTGATTGAGTTCGGTCAGAGGAAACTTGCCTCGCGAAGTCACTGGAACGTCTGAGGTGATCCCGAGCACCGGGATTGAGGACTCGTTAGCCTCAATCACCCCGGGAAGAAGATAGGTTGCGCCGCCCCCGCTCGGCCCTTCGCAAACACCGACCCTTCCCGTGACGCGCGCATAAGCATCGGCCATGTAGGCCGCGCTGCGCTCGTCGCGCGTGAGTATGTGCTCCATCCCGTGGTCCAGCCGAAAAAGCGCGTCGTAGAACGGCAGGCTCGTATCTCCGCAGAGACCAAAAATGTGTTTGACTCCGTAGATTTGAAGCATACGGACGGCTGCTTCTGCTCCTGAAATCTCGTTCACGCCGGCGATCCTCTCGCTGTAAGGCCATATTCAAGCCTGTATACAGCATAGAATACTGCCACGTGCAACCCCCAGCCTTCTAGTAGCCTCGCTTCGGCGCCGACACCGAAGATTATAGAGCCGTTGAAGATTCTCTTGCTTGGCGTCCGCAAGGGTAAAGTCGCTGCGATCCTGGGGCGAGCGGTTTCGGGTAAGCACCACCTGATGATGATCGCCAGGTTTGACTATCTCGCGTCTGGCTCGATACGGTTCCGCGGTCAGACGGTGACCTAAATGCCGCCGCACCTCCCGAACGTCGTCATGGTCTTAATATTATGCTCTCTTGTCGCTTTTGTGCGGGTAGAGGAACGCTGCGCGCTGAAGACTCGGTGTTGGAGCACGCGAAATTAGAATTAGTGAGAGTGTCAAAGCCGCACTAGAGCTGCGCGTTCTGGCGAGCATGCCCATGAGCTGCCGGGAAGGCGCGATCGCGCTGTTCGCTTGAGCGATGGACGACTGTTCCGACATTGCCAACAAAATTTGGATCAGATTCGTCTTCGATGGATCCGAAGATATCGGCTATCCACGTTTTTCGTTGGCTTACGGTGATGCGGCTTGCCGCACAATTAACAGGGGCCCTTTGCAACTCATCAGAACGCTGCCCCCCGTGGCATATATATCTGGGCGACGCGTTCCTTAATGGCAGCCGTAATCTGGTCTTGGCGCCGGTCGATATGCTTCTCAAGTGCGGCAATGCAGCCGAATTCGTCGCGCGCTTTAAGGCGCTCGAGAATCAGGCGGTGTTCGGCCTGGGTTACAGGGCGACTGATGCGATCCATGTCAACCCAGCGCACGAACTGTATCTTTGCATTTACATTCCGCAAAACCTGCCGCATTTCATTATTGCCGGAGAGTGCCATAAGTCGCTCGTGAAAAGCCTCGTCGAGTGCGACAAGCTCCTCAGTCGAGCGTCCGCCAGTATCGGGACCAGTATCTGATAGGAACTGCCCTAACGACTCGATATCGGTTTCACTGGCTAGTCGAACGGAGAGTTTGACTGCGCCGACTTCCAGCGCCTTCCGCAACTGATAGAGATCGTAAATCTCCTTCGGATCGAGCTGCCGGCAGAAAAACCCTTTGCCGGGACTAAAGCGCAGAAAACCCTCGGTGGTCAGCCGGTTAAGCGCTTCCCGCAGCGGGGTACGACTGAGGCCAAGCTGCCGCGAGAGTTCCACCTCGTTCAGCCTCTCGCCCGGCTTGAATTGATAATCAATCGCCATGCGGCGCAGCCGATCATAGGCCCTATCGACAAAGCTGTCGCTGGCCATGGTCATCTGTGCTTCCTCCAGAATGCAGGGCTGAATGCCACATAAAAGCGCCTGGGACAACCGACAGTTGGCGCTGGCGAAGCTTCATTCAGCTTGATATTATGCACTGTATATTGATATGAATACAGGACATGGCGGACGCGGCCGGGATTGGGTGGTCTAGGGAGACAAAAATGGACGAGATCGTAGGATTGGCCCCGTCAGGGTCATTGGGCAGCGGTTTCGACCTGCCCGCTTTCAAGAGAGCGCTTGCCGAAAAGCCCCACTTTATCGGGCAAGATGCCGGGTCGACCGATATGGGCCCCTACTATCACGGGTCGTCCAAACCTTTCTTGCCGCGTGCAACCTACAAACATGATCTCAGCATCATGTTGCGGGCCGCTCGGGCTCAGAAAATTCCGCTGATCGTAGGGTCGGCTCTAACGAGCGGGTCACGCGAAACGCTCGAACAAGCAGTCGACATCATTCGGGAGATCGCGAAGGAGGAGGGCATGTCCTTTCGCATGGCGATAGTCGATGCGGAATTGGATAAAGCCGATCTCAAGCGTCGGATACCGATCGGCGGCATCCAGGATATTGGCCCTCAACAGGCTCTGACGTCAGAGATCGTCGACCGATGTGGGCCCATCTGTGCGCAGATGGGGGTCGAGCCTTTGATCAAGGCTCTCGATGCCGGAGCCGAAGTCGTGATCGCCGGTCGCGCGTGCGACGACGCCGTCTTCGCGGCGTTGCCAATTCTCAAAGGCTTTGATCGTGGCCTTTCACTACACCTAGGCAAGATTCTCGAATGCGCGGGCATCTCGGCGGTGCCATGCGATCTTGCAGAACCAATGGTCGGTCGCTTGCGGAGGGATCACTTCATCGTGCGGCCTGGCAGCGAGCATTTGCGCTGCACGACAGTGTCAGTTGCGGCCCATTCCCTCTATGAGCGTAGTGATCCCTGCATCCAAACGGGTCCCGGCGGTGTCAACGACCTGATGGATGCTGTCTTCCAGCAGGACGACGAGCGCACGGTCAGGGTAAGTGGAAGCCGCTTTGTTCCCGCTCCCTATATGGTTAAGCTGGAAGGCGCCGAATTCATTGGCTATCGCAGCATCGTTCTGGTCGGCGTGCGCGATACAACGATGATCGCGCAGATCGAGGGGCTCGCGGAGCAGGCCCGAGGACGGGCGGCCGAACGCTTCTCGCAATGGACTCTGGGGGCGGACTACACCATCGATTTCCACTTTTATGGCAAGAACGCCGTGATGCGAAAGCTGGAGCCCGTCAAAGACGCGACACCCCACGAAATAGGCATTCTGATCAACGTAGTCGCGAATTCGCAGGAGCTTGCCAACGGTGTTGCAATGTATGTGCGCGGAACACTGCAGCACATCGGGTTTCCAGGCATTGTGAACACAGCCGGCAACCTTGCTTATCCGTTTTCGCCATTCAACGTTCCAGTTGGGCCTGCGTACAAGTTTTCAGTCTATCACCTGCTGCCACTGTCCGACCCCTGCGAGATATTCCCGATCAGCGTTGCTGAAGTCCGCAACTAGGAGCGAGCGCCCATGCTGAGATTAAGCGACCTCGCCAGCGTCATTCGTAGCAAGAATGCTGGCCCTTTCGAGTTGACCTTCGACATCATGTTCGACGATGCGGCCAAATACGAGACCGTCAAAAAGAGTGGCGTCATCACCGCGCAGCTCATCGCGGACATCTACAGCGTTTCTCACAACGAGGTGCTGGTTTGCCGGACCTATGATCCAGCGCGCGCGTTCAAGATCACGATCCGACGTCCTGTTGGATCGGGCTCCCCTGGCGAATCTGATGTCTATGGCTGCCAACAGCACATGCCGCTTACCGCCATCGAAGTCCCCTGATCCTTCAAGAAGGCCACTATGCCTTCACCTGATCTGCTCGAAAAACGGCTTCGCTGGCTCGACGAGGCGACACCTTTAAGAGCGGCGTTGGGCGTTTCGTGAACTGCGCGGCGGGCGGATATTGGCCGGCCACGGCGACACGACCGTCCCGGCTGCGAGCACACATGCCATCACGATCTTCATGGCATGCTTGCTCGAAATCCACGCCGGTAAGCTTAAGCTTGATGCATCAGCGAACTTCGTTCAAGTTGGATGAGTCATGGCTGCTCTTGCTTGTGCCCAGGGCTCCAACCTGAGCACGCACGAACGAGCGCTGGCGCTGGACCTCGCCAGCCGGAACGCTTTGAACTGTCCATGAACGCTGCATGTGGATGTCCACTGACGATAGGGACTGTCGCCTTGTGGTGATTTGTCCTCCTTGATGATGGGCCTTTGTAGCTTTATAATCGCAAAATGGACATCAGGCACTTCCGTTATTTCGTGGCAGTTGCGGAAGCTCTCAGCTTCGCGAGGGCTGCTCGCGGATTGAACATGAGCCAGCCACCTCTCTCGAAGCGGATTGCCGATCTGGAAGGCGAGCTCGGAGTAAGACTGTTCGATCGGAGCAAGAAGATCAGCTTGACCGAAGCAGGAGAGGCGTTCCTACCGCAAGCTCGCAATACCGTACAAGCATTTGACGCTGCTGTGCGTGCAGCTCGGTCTCGGTCACCGAGCCAATCAGGGCACCTTCGGATTGCGCTGCCTCCGGAGACTTCGCGAAGCATGCTGTTGGCGGTTGTAAGACACTTGCAGCAGGAGCAGGTGAAAGTTCATCTGATTGAGGCATCCACATCGGAGCAAGAACGTCTGTTGGCGGCCGGAGAAATAGACATCGGTGTTCTTTGGCATCCTTTTGAACAACGGGGCCTTCAGGTCTCGGCCCCGCTTGGTCAGCCTCTCGGGGTCGTGATTGACGCTGAGCACCCCTTAGCAAAGCTAGATAAAGTCTATCTTCCCGATTTGAGCCCTTATCCCTTGGTGCACTTTCAGCGCCAATTGGCGCCGGCGCTTTACGATGAACTGTTGAATCTTTGCGATGCTGGAGGTTACGTTCCTCCGCGAGTTCTGCAAACCGCAAGGATGACAGAGGCATTTCTCAGATTGGAATCTGCAGTGGCGCTTGCGTCAGAGCGGCTCGCCAAGCGGCGCTTCGCAGCTGGATCAAAAGAGCTTATCTGGAGGCGTCTGGAAGGCTCACCAATTCACTGGTGGACATCGGTCGTCTGCAGATCAAATGAGTGCATTGGCTTAACGCGTGTAGCTGTCGACGTCACATACGCTTCTTTGCAACAACACGAAAACTGGGTATCGATGCCTCGTCCAGCGATGGCTTCGTTGCAGCGAGGCGCCGCCGTTCGCAGAGAATCGAGCTTGCTAACCCAGAACTCGCTACCGTAAATATTTCTGAGGTGAGAGCGGTCTTGTCATCCGCGTTCGAATGAAGGGTCGTGCCGATTCTTAATCGGCGACCTTCATGATGACTTGGCCGAATCCGTCTAGTCGGCTCTCCGCCGTTTACGGCCGATCTGCCCGGCGTCTCCACCTCAGAAGTCCCCACCTAAGCAATGGGTCTTGTACCCACACTAGTCGACGCCTGACTACACCAAACCCCTTTGTGTTGATCTTGAGACCTATCGACCTATCTCTCTTTTCTCTTGAGCCGATAGCGTTGTCCGCAGAGGTGCTCCCGTTGCAACTTGATTTTGATTTATCGACGCAAACTTTAGCGTATAGCACGCGAACGCAATTCCGGTCTGATCTTGAACGTCCGAAATTGGTATTGGCTTCGTAAACGCCCCCTCAGTAAACCTTCGCTGCGGCGATGCTAACGTTACGTCCCATCCCACGGAGCATGCCGCGGTCCTCGTCGAAGGCGAGCTGGAATATCCTAGCATGGCTGGCGGCGACCTCGATGTCATTGATCTTGAACCAGAGATTGAACGAGACGGTGAGGCATGGCTGGGTCCCGTAAGCCCTGCTGACTAATACGCGCTTCGGCGGTCTTCCGGTTCTCGGTTGACAGTCCACAGCACGCTTGGTGGCACGACGTCGCGCTGTTCAGCGGCCGACAAACGAATGAGAGGGGATCACTGTGAAGTCTTCGAAGAGCGTGAAGAGCGACGATTTCAAGTGCCGACGAGAGGCCGCGACGCCACGTGGCCAAGGCGTACTCTGGGATATCTACGCTGCTCGTGGCAAGAACGCCGAGTTGTGGGATGTCGAAGGCCGGCGCTTCATCGACTTCATCGGCGGCGTTGCCGTTCTGAATACCGGACATCGTCATCCAAAGATTGTGGACGCCGTGCGCGAGCAATTGGATCGCTTCACTCACACGTGCTTCGGGCTCGTCCCATACGCTTCGTATGTGGAGCTGGCCGAGAAGATTAATCAGCGTGCGCCAGGCAGCTTTGCAAAGAAGGCAGCGTTTTTTACAACCGGGGTTGAGGCGGTGGAAAACGCGATCAGGATCGCGCGTGCAGCCACAGGCCGCTCGGGAGTGATCGCATTTACAGGCGCCTTTCACGGCCGCACGCTATTCGGCAGAGCGCTCACGGGCATGGTTACGCCGCACAAGCTAGGCTTCTCGGCCTTTCCGTCGGGCGTGTACCATGCGCCGTATCCGAGCTCGCGGTACGAGGTGAGCACAGCCGACTCGCTGCGCGCTATCGAGCTTCTCTTCAAAGCCGATATTGATCCGAAGTGTGTAGCAGCGATTATCTTCGAGCCGGTACAAGGCGATGGTGGCTTCTACGTGGCTCCGGCGGATTTTGTCCGCGGGCTACGCAAGATCTGCGATGAACATGGTATTCTGCTTATCGCAGATGAAGTGCAGACTGGCTTTGCGCGCACCGGTAAGTTCTTTGCCATGCAGCATCACAATGTCGTGCCTGACTTGACGACGATGGGGAAAGGCTTGGCGGGCGGCATGCCACTCTCAGGCATAGTGGGTCGCGCCGAAGTCATGGAGGCGCTCCCGCCTGGAGGTTTGGGCGGGACGTACGCAGGTAATCCGCTGGCGATCGCGGCAGCCCACGCTGTTCTCGACGTCATCGACGAGGAGGATCTGTGTGAGCGCGCCACGGTGCTGGGCGCGCGGCTGACGCGAAAACTGACTCTGCTGAAGGATCACGTACCAGAGATTGCTGAGGTTAGGGGGCTCGGTGCCATGATCGCGATCGAATTTTGCAAATCTGGGACGCGCGAGCCGGATGCGAAATTTGCGATGAGCGTAATGGCGCGGGCCCTCGAGCACGGGCTCCTGCTGCTTCATGCCGGCCCCGATAGGAACGTGATCCGGTTTCTGTTCCCGCTTACGATCGAGGACGCTGTGTTTGAGGAAGCGCTCGGCATTCTCGACCAAGTACTTAAAGAAAGAGGGGAGGTGCGTTAACGTGCCCTCCCCAAGCGGTGAGCGCAACTACATTAATTGACTGACCGGTTGCCGTCTCTCGCGCACGCTCGAGAATGGCTTTCCCCAATTCAGACCCAAGCCCGAGCTTCACTCGGTCCTAGGATCGACCGCGGCCGGGTCAACATCGCGCCGCCCACAACGATGTGGGCGGGGACGGGATTGACGGTCGCTTCGAGATCGCCGGGATGAGGTTTTCCAGCGGGAGGTTCGGTACGAACGTTCCGGCCTCCCCGAGAGGCGGAAAGCGGCTCGGCAATAAGGCTGGACGTGTTGTTGCTGAGAACAGCACGCCGCGCACGCGAGCGGCCCATTCCGGGCGCCGGAGCTCTGGGTGACGGCGAACACGATCGTTCAAACTAAGGGCTCACCTTCACTCTTGGATGCAGCGATCGAAGATCTCAATAAACTTGCGCGCGCTACGGTGTGTGGTTTCGGCAGGTCCTATCTGCGCGTTGTCAAGGATGGCGGACGATTGCGGGAGGCCCGTGATGAGCAACTCAAGCGCACCGGGCAGAAACGGGGGTGTTGGAAGCTGGCTCTGACATAATACCAATTCGGCATTGATCCTCCAAAATTGATATTGGCCTCGCCGGAGACAGTTGGCCAAACTGCACCGGAACTACATGGAGGGCGTGATTTTCTGAGCCCGGGGTCGAGAAGACGATGGGTGCGAGATCAAGCTCTCGTTGCCAATTCTACTAAGCGGATTCGACGTAGATTGGCTCTCCGACACGTGACACGAAACCAAATAAGCAAGGTGGAGACAGTCATGAAGAACTCAGGGTCAACATTCTCGCGTAGGTTGTTCTTAAGTGGAGCGGTTGGTGCAATCGGGATACCAATGGTACTGCCGGGCTCACGCGCTACCGCCAAGTCCGATGTGCTCACCATCACCAGCGTTGGTGGAAGTTACCAAGATATATTGGTCAACTGCGTGACCAAACCCTTCACCGAGGAAACAGGAATCAAGGTCAACATCGTCCCTAGGCCCGACTTGGCGAAAGTGAGGGCTCAGCAGGTCACGGGAAATATTGATATTGACGTTTACAACCCGATAATCGAGCAGGCTTCTTACGGATCCAAGCAGGGTTTTTGGGAGAAGTTGGATTCATCAATACTGAACATGGAAGATACGGTAATCCCACCCACAAGCGACATTGTCGTGACCGACACGTTTGTCGCTGGCATAGCATGGGATCCCAAAAAGTTTGGTGCGGGAAAGCACCCCACAACTTTCAGCGAATACTTCGATCTAAACAAATTTCCGGGGCGGCGTGCATTCTTGAATCGGGCCGAGGGGACGCTGGAAGCTGCGCTTCTCGCCGATGGTGTGCTACCGAAAAACATGTATCCTCTGGACCTCGATCGCGCGTTCAAGGCGCTCGATAGAATTAAGCCCGGGGTTGCGGCCTGGGTTACTGCGAATCCGCAAACGGTATCTCTTTTGCAGACAGGCGAGATCGATTTCAGTCTTACTTTTTCAAATCGCGTGAAAGCTACGAACGAGCCAGGAGGCGGAACGCCATTGGCCTTCTCATTTGAACAGAACCTATTTGGCGCAGACTCGCTTACAATAAGCAAGGGTACACCGAATAAGGAAAACGCGATGAAATATATCGCGTACTACATGCGTCCAGAAGTTCTGGCTCGGATATCCGAACTCAGCGCTCTCGTGCCCAATTCAAAAAAGGCGCTATCGATGCTGTCTGCCGAAACTCGCAAATGGATGCCCGATTTCAGCAATCCTAACAATCTTGTTCTTAGCGGCGAGTATTGGGCAGACAACTTAGAGACAGTATCGCGCCGCTTCAAAGAATGGGTCTTGACCTGAATCTGACACGTGCGTGCGCCCTTCTTTTGAACAAAAGTCTCGTGGGTGACCTAAAATCCGTTCCCGTTCCTAGGCGTACCCAACGAGAACGAAACTTACGACCTACCTTGTCGTCCGTTAAGAAGCCGATTTAAGCGCTGGCTGGAGGCTGACAACTGCGATTAGCGCGGTCAGGATGAGGCGCCAAAGAGCCTTCAGCCAGGCGAGGATGCGGCGGAAGTTGTAGCCGACGGCTGAGAGGATGACGTTGGCGGCGTCTCCTGCGCGGCCCTTGAGGTAACAACGGCCGAGGTGACCTTCGGTCTTCAAGTGTCCGATGATGGGCTCGATGGCGGAACGGCGCCGCAGCTCTCGTTTGATGACACCGAAGACGCGGCGTTTCTGGCCGGAGATGAAGACGCGACGGGGATTTTGCGCGTCGTGGCCGCGGTATCCCTTGTCGACATAGGCCCGCTCGATCGCACAGCCGGTAAGCGTCTCGGTGCGGTCGATGACGTCCCGCAAGGTGTGACCGTCGTACGGGTTATCGGGCAGCGCCCTGGCGTGCAGCACGAATAGGCCGCCGGCCGCCCGGCGGTTGTTGGTGACGATGGAGGCCTTCACCCCGAACTCGTAGGGCGCGGCGGGCCCTTGCCCTTGCCGATGCACTCCACCTCCGGGGCATGGAAGGAATAAAGCTTCCAGCCGCGCTGGCGCTGCTGCTGCGAGCGGATCTGCGCGGCCCGGCCAAGCGGGAGGGCGAACGCGTTCTCGAGCGCAGCCTGACCTTCGATCTTGCGGCGGATATCGCGGATGATCCGGCCCAGCCGGCTGCGCAGAATGCGCAACTGCCGCTGATGCCGCTTGAACTGTTTGGCATGGGCGTAGCGGCCCGCCATCATCGCGGCGGCCTTGGCCACACGCGCATAGGATTGCCGCGGCATGATGCCGTGCCGTCTCGCCAGGCGGTTGAGCCCCTTGATCGCCGCATCCAGCAGCTTGGCATCGGTCGGAAAGCTGATGGCCTTCGGCTGCACCGTGGCGTCGACCGTGACCCGCTTGAGGTCTTGGCTGCGTAACGCGCCGGCCTCGTGCGCCACCCGCAGGCTCTCCGCCAACAACAACTCCAGTTTGTCGCCGAGCCGCCTGCGCCAGTGGCTGAGGTCCGAGCGCTCGGGAAGGCGTGCTGGAAGAAGTCTTCGCCGGTAAAGTACTGGAAATACGGGTCGTGGACCCAGCGCTCGCACACCCCTTCATCGGACAAGCCGTAAATGTGCTTGAGCAACAGCAGCCCGATCATGAAGCGGGTCTCGATCCCCGGCCGGCCGTTCTCGCTGTAGAGCGGTGCGATCTCGCCGTCGATCCAGTCCCAATCGACCTTGCCAGCGAGCAGAACCAGCTCGTGCTTCAGGTTGATGATCTGGTCCAGCCTGGCCCGGAACAGATCGTTCGATCCCGTCGTCTTGCGCTTCTTCGGCCGCATCGTCCCCTCCGATGCGCCACAGAGTTCGCAGCGAAGCGGAATCCACAAAATGAAGTTGCAAGGTTTGCCACGCTCAAGCTCCAAATCCCTGCAATCTCAAATGCCGCCGTAACTGGAAAACAGACTCCAGCTCAATCGCTTAGAGGCTTGTTCACGGACGACTACCTTATGCGTTCTCGCGTATCGGTCAGGTTCCTCGGCGCGGCTGAGCCTTCGCTTTTGGCGATCTCATCGTTCCCGTCGGCGGCTGACGCCAAGGACGCGGATATCATTCCATCGCTCAAGATGAGCGATGGACGAATGTGACCTTCGCCGGGCCGGGGTCTTGAAACGAAAACCCCTCGGAAAGAGTAATCAAGATGCAAGTTGCGCTGGCTCAAAACCAAGTACTGACTTGACCTCTAGAAATTCCTCGAGACCCAACCGACCGTTTTCGCGCCCGTTACCCGATTGTTTGTATCCGCCGACCGGTACGGATCTGTCGGCTGCGGGGTAGTTCAGTTGCACAATGCCGGCGCGCATACGGGCTGCAACCCGGCGCGCGCGCGTAAGGTCTGACGACTGAACATAGGCCGCCAATCCGTAGATCGTATCGTTCGCGAGCTCGATTGCCTCTTCTTCGTCACGGTACGGGATGATGGAAAGAACTGGCCCGAATATCTCTTCGCGCGCAATCGACATGTCGTTTCGAACGTTCGCGAATACTGTAGGGCGCACGAAATACCCTCTTTTGAGATGTCTGGGCCTGCCGGGGCCGCCGATGACGAGTTCGGCCCCTTCGTCAATTCCCGCTTGAATCAGTCGCTGAACCTTATTGAACTGTGCTTCGCTGGCCACTGGTCCCAGGCTCGTACTGGAATCGCGCACATCGCCTACTCTAAGAGAGTCCACAGCCGCTTTAGCTATCGATTTCACCTCATCGTGGCGGCCTGCTGGAACCAGCATGCGGGTGGGCGCACTGCAGGTTTGCCCGCTATTGCGCATCACTCGAAGGACGCCGTTCGTGACTGCACCGTTGAAGTCAACATCAGGCAAGAGAATGTTCGCAGACTTTCCGCCGAGTTCTTGCGCCACACGCTTGACGGTGCTTGCAGCCGATTTTGCAATCGCAACGCCGGCACGTGTTGAGCCGGTAAACGACACCATGTCGATGCCGTGGTGGGCAGATATCGCTTCACCGACAACCGGACCGTCCCCTTGAACCATATTGTAGACGCCTTTGGGCACCCCAGCAGCATGCATCACCTCCGACCAGATGACCGCGTTCAATGGTGCGATTTCGGAGGGCTTCAGCACCATGGTGCATCCTGCCGCAAGTGCAGGGGCGACCTTCATAATAATCTGTCCGATCGGCCAGTTCCATGGAGTGATCATGCCTACGACGCCAATCGGTTCTCGGCTTACCAGCGTGCTGCCTTGAAGCTCTTCGAACCGATAGTTCTGCAGCACATTGATCATGCTGATCAAGTCCGTCGGCGCCGCTTGCTGCTCACGCGCAAGCAGCAAGGGAGCTCCCATTTCCAGACAAATGGCTTCGGCAATGTCATTGCGCCGTTTCTCGTATTCCGCGAGAATGTTGCGCAGCAATTCGAGCCTCTCGCCCTGTGCTGTGCGAGAGAATGCAGGAAAGGCCGCGCGAGCGGCGGCAACTGCACGGTCGACATCCTTTACGCCGCCAATCGCGATACGAGCCAAAGCTTCCTCGGTAGCGGGGTTGATCACATCAAGAAACATGGGCTCCAAGGGATCTACCCAAGCCCCATCAACATAATGCTCGCACTCGTGGGCCATTCCGAACCCCTCAACATTTATCAATACGAAGCATTATTGTCGCCGACGTTGATAAAGGCCAATACCAATTTCAGTGAGGTCTTACCGCCTTGGAATAGATTTGGGTAGTTGGTGCCGCTGTGTTGCTGATCCTTGCGAGCCTTAGATGGGTGTCGGCCGTTTCTCGCCCTGTCTCAGTACTGGTGCCGCCGGATGTCTGTGATCAAGACATCTCGCCATTTTGCGCGTCCGGGGAGCGCCCGTTCCGTACTGCGTTCCGCCGGCGGCGGCTTGACCTATTCGTTCTTAGTCAGGCGAAACAGAGCGTATTTGGCTCAGCCACACTTGAACAAGGAAAATGCCATAAGATATGTCGCGCACTGTGGCTCGCCGCTGAGAAACTAGGTTCTGGCATCCCTTTGCAACTTTCGTCAGAAAGCATGAATATTGACCTGTTTTGGAGTTCATGCCGAAGCCAGAACTTCTGGACGCATAGCTCGATGATCGTCGACAAAAAACCATGCGCGCGTCGACCATCAGGGCTGGCCGACCCAGATCCTGATTACGCCCTCGCCAAGCCCACGATCTGACCGGCGACGAACTCTTCTGACTACTCTCGGCCACCACATCTTCATGCTGACAGGCTTACGATGCCGGTCGCCTGCGGGCCCATATCAAGACGCGTGGCGCGACCGCCGACATTTCAAACGTGATTCGGCGCCTCGTTCACCCAGCTTGACCTTCTCCGGCAACTCATGGACCGATGGGCTGCCATTCGAAGCCGACTTTGGCCCATTTAGTGCGCCATCAGCAATCGGCAGCAACACACCAATTCCAACCTGGTCTTCATTGCTCTGAAATTGGTATTTGTTGCCCGGTGGCGGTTCGCCCACAGTGCAGTCGCACGACATAGTCAGTTCTGCCGCCCAATCTAAACCAATTCAAAATATTCCATCAACCTCGTCGCTGCTTCTCGATCCATCGCCGAGGCTTTTCGTTCCAAAACAAACTTACGCTCGCCGGTATCCATACATGGCCGCCAACAGACCTCTTTAAGGACTGAAGGATAACACAACGCATGGAAGTTGACCTTAGTCGCGAGCAACTCCTCACACTGACCTTGATTGGCTGTGGCCGATCACGTTGTCGTCGGTCAGTTGAGTATCGCGAATCTGGAACAGAATGACATGCGAGAAGTCATCAATAAGCAGGCTTCGGTGCCCGACCTTGATGGGGCATTCCGTAAGCAAGGCGGGCGCTTCCATAACACTCATGCCGCAAACAGCTCAAAGCGGTGGTACGGGTTCCCTACAGTCGCGCAGGGTTTGTGGTCGTGTTTTGCACCCTGCTTCGGTGCAGCATTTGTCGCGCCTCCTTCGGCCACCGGCTCGCGGCTCTCCACCAGTTTGTGGTTTGCATCGCGTCGATTGTCTTGTGTTCGCTTGGCGCGCCGCGCCTCTGGCGTTCCTGCCTCTAGGATCTCTATGCAGTGCATTAGCTGGCCTCGTCTCAGTCGTCGTTATCGTGCCGAACCAGCTGGTGCGCAATTGTGAGCCCGTTCTCGCAGGCGTCGCCGTGGGGATCTGCTGTTTTGATCAACTCAAGGAGCTAAACGTGACTGCATATGGCGGGCCGGTCTTTGACATGGCCGTGAAGCAATTCGAGGTTATCGCGGATTACCTGAGCATACCGCAGGACGCCAGAGCTCGGCTGCTGATGCCGAAGCGAGCGGTCACGGTATCCTGTCCGATCCATCGTGATGACGGCACGACGGCGGTCTTTGAGGGCTATCGTGTGCAGCACCACCTCACGCTTGGCCCCACGAAAGGCGGCACACGGTTCGCTCCGAGCGTTGATCTCGGTGAAGTCGCAGCGCTCGCAATCTGGATGAGCTGGAAATGCGCGCTGGTCGGATTGCCGTATGGTGGCGCCAAGGGTGGTATCAGTGTTGAGCCGTCAAGCCTGTCCAAACGTGAACTTGAGGCGCTTTCGCGTCGATACATGCAGGAAATGATTCCGTTTGTCGGGCCGCATACAGACGTCATGGCGCCCGACATGGGGACCAACGAGCAGATCATGGCCTGGTTCATGGATACGTACTCGATGTATCAGGGACAAACAGTCAATGAGATCGTGACAGGGAAGCCCGTCAGCGCCGGCGGTACGTTGGGACGTCGCGAAGCCACGGGAAGAGGCGTCGCTCATTTGGTCCGTCGCGCTGCGGATGAGCTTGACATCCGTCTCAATGGCGCAACAGCGGTCGTTCAGGGATTCGGAAATGTCGGCTCGATTGCGGCACTCGAGCTGCACAATATGGGAATCAAGGTGATTGCAGTAAGTGATCACACCGGCGCGCTCTATCGCGCTGCGGGCCTCGACATCCCACAATTGGTCAGACATGCAGCTTCACAAGGCAGTTTAGACGGCTACTCAAATGAACTGGTTTTGGACGCGGCGGAGATGCTGACTTTGCCTTGCGATGTACTTGTTCCAGCTGCTGTGGAACGGGTAATCGACGCCAAAATCGCCGGTGATCTCCGCTGCCGTATACTTGCCGAGGGCGCTAACGGCCCCACCACACCGGAAGCCGATCGGATACTGGAAAAGCGCCAGGACGAAATATTCCTCATTCCCGACATTTTGTGCAACTCAGGAGGCGTGGTGGTCAGCTACTTCGAGTGGGTGCAGGACCTTCAGCGACTCTTTTGGGAAGAGGAAGAAGTAGTGCGGCGCGAGTATCAAATTCTGGATCGTGCGTTCGAGCGGGTATTGGCGCGAAGTCGGCGGGACAAGGTGTTCAACCGCACCGCCGCCATGGCGATAGGTGTAGAGCGGGTACGCGGCGCAAAGGACACACGCGGGCTGTTCCCATAGCGAGCCTGTGATACTGCGGGCCACGCGACTGGCGATGATCGAGACGAGCAAAAGCATCGCGCTAAATTTGCCGGAAGCGCCGGCCAGGACCACCGACGTGGTGGCGAGCGCACGCGAAGTCGACCAACCGCGCCCAAGGGTGGGGCGTCGTGCAGCTGCTTGCGTCTGCTGAACTGCGTTTGCGGCTAAAGCAAGAACTGGACAGCTTCCCGGGTCGGATTCAAGCGGCTTGTGGCATAGGCTTATTCAAGCTTGAGCTATTGCGAAGCGTCCCTTTCGACAAGTTCAGCACGATAGGGCCGGCCGGGGACGAAACGCGTTCTGCCATTCGGCTGTTGTTCGGGCCCATCGATGCCCGTCTGCGCTGCGGTGTGATTGGCTCAAGCGCTAATAGTCCAGCCACACCGGAAGCCGAGATGTCGCCAAATCCTTCAGCACATGCGCTAGTCGAGCCCGTCGCGGTATGGCAGTCGGTCACCTTGGTATGCTGGCAACCTCCGGGCGGCGCGAACAACATGAGTAGCTCCATTGTGCTTGCAATCGCCATGGATGCGCGAGCCGCCCGTCAAGGCTTCTCGGGATCGGCACGTTGCGTCTCGATGGCGTTCTAGAAAAAAAGCACTCCACAATCGCCGCTAATAACAATTCCAATCCGGTCTTAATGGCTGCGAAATTGGCGTTGGCTTCGCCACAATCCAGTCGATTACGTTATAACGATGAATCAGAAATCATGAATTTCTAGGGAAGACGTAGTGCGTGCGAGACCAAGCTTCGCTGCCACTCTGCTGCTCGGATTCGCTGACCATTCGCTTCCGGCATTTGCTGAAACGGCGGCCGCGCAAGGGGCCTTGAGTCGCCGTCATTGTTGGGCAGGTCCAGCGAAGGTACGCGCTGAGATGCCGCGCTGACTCTTGTGCTATTTCTCACTACGTCGTGCTTGCGTTCGAGATCGCACGCGAAGTTTTACGGTGGCCTGTATCAGGGGCAAATCGATGCGTGAAACTCGAAACAAACAAAGTGGAGCAGTCATGAACAGATCGGTGTCAACACTCTCACGTCGGTCGCTCCTTGTCGGAACGGTCGGTGTGCTCGCCGCGCCGATGCTGATCCGAAGTGCGGGCGTCGCAGCTAAGTCGAATTCGTTGACGATCGCTAGAGCGTTTCACATTTTGACTGAAGCATAACCGGCGTTAGCGAAGTAGTTGGCGCATTCGCGAGGCTGGATGTCCTGGACGAGGTGACCGATGTGGCGCCAGGTGTCCTCGATGGTGCGCTTCTGAGCTTGCCGCATCCAGTGTTTGATCTTGGAGAAGGCCTGTTCGATCGGGTTGAGGTCGGGCGAGTAAGGCGGCAGGTACCAAAGCCTGGCGCCAGCAGCCTGGATCATCTGCCTGACGGCTTTCGACTTGTGGCTTCCGAGATTGTCGAGAATGACGATGTCGTCTTCGCGCAGAGTTGGCAGGAGAAGGTGCTCTACATAAGCGCGGAAGCATTCGCCGTTGATCGGGCCGTCGAAGACGCAGGGGGCCGTGAGTTGGTCATGGCGGAGCGCGCCGAGGAATGTGAGGGTACGCCAGTGACCGTGCGGCGCGAAGCTGCGCAGACGGGTCCCTTTGGGGCCCCAGCCCCGCAAAGGGGCCATGTTAGTCTTGATCCAGGTCTCATCGATGAAGACGAGCCGGCCCGGATCGAGCCCGGCCTGCCAGGATCGCCAGCGTTGGCGCCTACGAGAGACGTCGGCGCGAGCCTGTTCGAGGGCGAACAGTGTTTTTTTGAACCGCAGCCCTTCCCGGCGCAGGAACAGCCAGACCGCGTTGTGCGAGACCTTGACCCCGCGGGCTGTCAGTTCCGCCTTCAGACCATGTAGCGTCAGGTGCGGCGTCTGAGTGATCCGCTCGACGATGAAGGCGCGGTGCGGATCAAGCACAGGCTTGCGGTGGCCGCCCGTCTTGCCGGGCACAACCGAGCCGGTCGCTCGCTGCCGCTGTGACCACTTCACAACCGACGAGACCGCAACACCAAACCGTTCCGCCACAGACCGGCAGCTCTCGCCCGCCAAAACCGACGCCACCACGCGCTCGCGAAGATCCAGGGAAAGAGGTCGGGTCATGCGATGCTGGCCTCCAATCCAGTCAGCATCTTGAATCACAAACCGCCAAAAACCGGAATCCCCTCCGATTCAATTAAGCAATGAAACGCTCTAGCAGTGGCGGAAGCTTTCAAGAGATCTTGGTCAAGACCGTGATCAACCCGTTTTCCGAGGAAACAGGAATCAAAGTCAACATTGTCGCTAGACCGGATATGGCGAAGGTGAAGGCTCAGCAGCTCACGGGCAATGTCTACTTCGACGTTCATTACCCAACAGCTGCGGAGGCCGCGTACGGATCCAAGCAGGGATTTTGGGAGAAACTCGATCTTTCGATGCTCGACCTCGAGGATATGGTGATCCAGCCGACCAGTGACGTCGTCACGACGGACACGTATCTCGGCGGCATAGCATGGGATCCGAAAAAATTCGGCCCGGGGAAGCATCCCACGAACTTTGCCGAATTGTTTGATCTGAAGAGGTTTCCGGCCCGGCGCGCGTTTCTCAATCGAGTCGAGGCGACGTTGGAAGTGGCGCTTCTCGCGGATGGCGTATTAGCGAAGGACATCTATCCTCTGGACCTCGATCGTGCGTTCAAGTCGCTCGATCGGATCAAACCGAGTGTTGTCGCCTGGGTAACTGCGACTCCTCAAACCTACTCCCTTCTGCAGGCAGGCGAGGTCGATTTCAGCTATACGTATGCCAATCGCGTCAAGGCCACAAATGAACCGGGAGGTGGAATGCCGTTAGCATTCTCATTTGAACAGTACCTCCTTGCTCCTGACCTGCTTGTAATGCTCAAGGGCGCACCGAATAAGGAGAACGCAATGAAATACATCGCTTACTACATGCGTCCGGAAGTTCTGGCGCGGCTGTGCGAGTTGGATGCTCAAGTGCCAAATTCCAAAAAGGCAATGCCGCTCCTGTCGACCGAGGCGCGCAAATGGATGCCCGATCCTAACAACTCCAGTAACCTCGTTCTCAGTGGCGCGTATTGGGCAGACAACCTGGAGGCGGTGTCGCGCCGTTTCAAGGAATGGGTCCTGGCCTGATTGGTCATTTGGGTAGGGCCAGCCGCTCCGTCGCGAACGCTCCATTGGACACATTCGACGCTCTTCAATAGATGAGTGACGGAGCGCCAGATTGGAACATTTCAACCCGATCAGGTGTCCCATCTGCGCCGTCCGCCTACCCCCTAGAATCATGATGTCTTTATACGGAAACAGATCATGAATTTCTGAGGTAGCTTGCACATTCTTGGGGGGGAAGAGGTAGAGCCCCAGCCGCGCAGTCGCGCCATGTTAGTTTTGATCCAAGTCTCGACGATAAAGTCCATGCGCGACGAGTCAATCCTGCCTTGCTGGACCTTCCAGCGCAGACCAATCACCCGAATTGGCGGTGGCAGTCGACGATCAGTAACGATCGAGGCCAATGGTGAGAAAACCCGCCTGATTTAGTGTGCCTCAACTGCGCGCCACTTTGATCGGGGATCTCACCGACCGATTTCTATAAGGGCCCGCACGACAGGCCGAACATATGAAAGTAACCGATCATACCCCTTAGACCACAAGGCCCTTGCCAAAGGGGATGTCCACATATGAATCAGAAATCACCTAGGGATCGTGATTCTGGAAAGCAGCATCCTAACTAGTCATAAGGAGTGCAATCAGTTCATCGACAGCCAGCAAATAGCCGAGAGGTCGCCGATGAAGTCCATCGCGAGTGCCCGGCCGGCTAGACCGTTCACCGACAACGGCGGGACATTGCGCGTATAAGCCGCGATCACATAAAGAGGCCCCTTGTCGTTGAATACTATGCCCGCGTCGTTTTCGCACGAGCGTCCCCAGCCAGTCTTGTGCGCCACCCGTGTGCCGACCGGAAGAAGCTTGGGAATGCTGGCGCGGTATTGCTGGCGCGACATGATGTCGAGCGCAACGGTACAAAGCACAGGTGTCGTCCGAAGTCTTGCTGCGTCGGCAGCGCTGTCGATGCCGGCAATAATCATGCGTAGCAACCTGCACATATCGTCCGGCGTCGTCGTGGCCATTTGCGTCATGTCGGTCGGCGTCGGATGGTTCATGAAGGAATTCGCCGGCGTGCCGGCGACGTGACGCATTCCGGTGAAGCCACATTCTTCAGACCATGCCAAGAGCCGCTCGAAACCAAGCAGTTCCATCAGTGCCATTGTGCAGCAGTTGTCGCTGACAATTGTCATCAACGTCAATGCATCGAACAGGGTTAGTGACAAGAAAGGCCGAAGGTGGCAGACAAGGCCGCTGTCGTTTTCCTGATGATGGGGTTGGATGACAACCCGGCGGTCTAAATCCAGCCGCTTTTCGGCGACGGCACTGAGACACGCCATCAGGATCGGGATCTTGCGCGTACTAGCCGCCGGTACAACGAGGTTCCCATCCCTAGTGTAAGCGACACCCCGCGCAATGTCGTGTACCGCCCATGCCGTATCGAAGGGTTGGCTGGCGGAAAGTGCCTGAAGAGACGCCTCAACGTTCTGGATCATCGTCATCTCTCCTTCATTGGCCAGGATCCCCTACCGGCCCTTCGGGCAGTCTTCGAAGAACGGCGCGATATTCTTGTGGGCGCTCGAGCGTTGAATGCTTCGCGCAGGGAGCCGATGCTTCACTAAAGTACAAATACCAATTTCGGAGACATGAAGACCAGATTGGAATTGATGCAACTAAACCACTTTCGGAAGTTCGTCACAATTCAAGCTGGCGCCGTGTTGCAGAGCTTCGTCCCAAGCTGCCCAAGCTCGCAGCCTTCCTGGACGAAGCCGAGACTGACGTGCACGCCAACATGACATCCCGCCGCAGCATCGGACCAAGCTCCACTCGACTAACCCGATTGAGCGTCTCAGTGGCGAGATCAAGCGGTGAACCGAGGTGGCCGGCATCTTCCCCAATGAAGACGCCATCGTGCGCCTGACCTCAAGCGGGTGAACGCGGCGGTCAGCCAGGCCGCCCAAACCCGGTTCACGGCCCTGCTGCACCATGTCGACGAAGACGCTCTTCTTCGGGCGTTCCGACGACAAAATCGGCAGGCCAGCGCGGGGGTCGATGGGGTGACGGTGGCGACGTACGAAGAAGGGCTGACGGATAACCTCCGCGACCTCTGCGCACGGGTCCACACTGGTCGCTTCTCGCATTCTGCGGCTCATCGGGCTGTGGATGCGAGCCGGCGTTCTTGAGAGCGGCGAGTTGCAAGAGACGGACAGAGGCACTCCGCAAGGGCGGGTATCAGCCCGCTCCTCGCCAACATCTTCCTGCACTACATCCTCGATCTCTGGGTCTACCGATGGCGTCATCGCCATGCACGCGGTCGCATTGTGATCGTGCGCTACGCCGATGACTTCGTCATGGGCTTTGAGCAGACGCAGACGAGATGCTCTTGGCCCTCAAAGCGCGACTGGCCGGCTTCGGCCTGATGCTACATGAGGGCAAGACGCGGCTGATCGAGTTTGGCCGGTTCGCGGCCCTCTCGCATCAGCGGCGCGGCGAGCGGCGGCCCGAAACCTTTGCCTTCCTCGGCTTCACCCACTACTGCGGGCGGACCCGGGACGGCCGGTTCAAAGCACAAGACGGAAGGGAAACGCCTAACGCGCAAGCTGACTTCGCGCCAGGAGGCCTGACGGCTCAAGCATGGGCCACTGGCCACACAGCACGAGTGGCTCACCGCCGTTCTGCGTGAGCACTACGGCTACTATGGCAGGCCGTACAAGGATTTCGCAATCAATCCAAGTCTATTTGCCGATCGTCAAAGCAATTCGAACGAAAGCAAGTCAAATAAGGACTTGGAAAGAGAGCGACAGGGAGGCCGAACACATAGCCTCCCGCTCAGACCTGACCAATCCTGCAGGTTCGGTACAATGCCGTCCGCTCTTGGCGTGAAACCCCTTAACTCTGATAGTTGGAATGCGCGCGAATCTCAGGAGCGAGTGACTATAGCCGAGCGGCTTATTGCGTTAACGTGGGTTCCGGTTGCCTGATTTGTTGAGCTTGAAATCCACCAGTGTGTCTATTGGAAGCTCGGTATTGTATTTGACCTGCTTGAGCGCAAAGCTGGATCGAATGTTCGCGACACCGGAGGTCTTAGCCAGCTTCTCGACGATAAATTGCTGCAGCGAGACGACGTCTCGCACAATCACACGCAGCAGATAGTCCGAATCTCCGGACATCAGATAGCATTCCATCACCTCCGGCAAATTCGTCATCGCCTTCTCGAAGACGTGCAGTCTCCCTTCAGTTTGCTTCTCAAGTGCTACGTGAATGAAAACGCTGAGGGCCGATCCGAAACGAGCCGGATCTAGCAAAGTGACCCGTCGCAATATGATTCCGCATGCCTCCAGTTGCTTGACTCGCGCCAGGCAGGGAGACGGTGAAAGACCGACCCGTGCAGCGAGATCTACATTCGAGAGACTGGCATCGTGCTGCAGATGCATCAGGATTTTTAGATCGATGGCGTCTAGCTTGAGGGGCAGCGGCATGATGTGCTGAATGATCCACGAATTGCGGCAGAAATAGTGGTTTTGGGCGGAGTGTGCAATATCTTCAGTATGACGTGCTCATGAATGTGATGGTAGTAGAGCCCGCGCAATTAGAAAGTTGGCATGGGTTCAATGATTACTGATGTCCAGAAGATCCATCAAAATCTAGCGTCTGCGATCGACGACGCCGACCCGATAGAAACAGGGGATTGGCTAGCGTCGTTGGAGGCACTCTATCGCAATGCAGGAGCTGGCCGGGCCCGCTTCGTCCTTTCCGAGCTGGACGCACGCGCAAAAGAGCTCGGATTAATTTCGGAGGCGCCACCCTTCTCGCCATATCGCAACTCTATCTCGCTGGAGTCGCAACCGCCGTTTCCGGGCGATATTGACCTGGAAAATCGCATCACGGCTATCGTGCGCTGGAACGCGTTGGCCATGGTTGTTCGCGCAAATAGGGCATATGGAGAGCTTGGTGGACACATCGCGAGCTACGCGTCGGCTGCCGAGATCTTCGAGGTCGGCTTTAATCACTTCTTTCGCGCATCCATCGCTGCATCGGACGGTGATATAGTCTATTTTCAGCCGCACTCGTCGCCAGGCGTCTATGCTAGGGCATTCCTTGAAGGTCGGCTAACGGAGGACCAGCTCAAGCATTACCGCCAAGAGTTAAGCGGCAATGGCTTGTGTTCATACCCTCACCCATGGCTGATGCCAGATTTTTGGCAAGTGCCTACTGGTTCAATGGGTATCGGGCCGATCAGTGCCGTCTATCAGGCCCGTTTCATGAGGTATCTCCAGAACCGCGGCCTCGCTGTCACAGAGGGCCGCCATATATGGGGAGTATTCGGCGACGGTGAGATGGACGAGCCAGAATCGATTGCGGGGCTCTCGATTGCCGCTCGTGAACGCTTGGACAATCTAACATTCGTCATCAATTGCAACCTGCAGCGCCTTGATGGGCCCGTTCGCGGCAATGGTCAGGTGATCCAAGAGCTGGAGATGCTCTTTCGGGGCGCTGGCTGGAACGTGATAAAGGTTCTATGGGGATCGGAATGGGACCAAATCTTCGCCCGCGATACTGAACACGCGCTGCTGCGCCGGTTTGCGGCGACGGTCGATGGAAAGTATCAGACCTTGGGCGCAAACGACGGCGCCTACAACCTAGCAAACTTCTTTGATGAAGATCCACAAGTGCGGGCGTTGGTCTCTCACATGTCAAATCGTGACATCGACGCTCTTCGACGCGGTGGTCATGACTTTCGTAAGCTATTTGCTGCATTCGCCGCGGCTAAGGCAACAAAAGGAAGGCCAACGGTTATTCTCGCAAAGACGAAGAAAGGCTTCGGTATGGGGGGCGCCGGCGAGTCTCGCATGACTTCCCATCAGGCGAAGAAGCTGGATGTCGATGCGCTCTACGCTTTCCGTGATCGGTTCTCTCTTCCCTTGACTGATGAGCAGGTGGAGCGACTTGATTTCTATCGTCCGGAGGAGAATAGCGTTGAACTGAAATATTTGCGCGCACGGCGGGAAGCGCTCGGCGGATTTCTTCCGTCGAGGAAACGGACTGCGCAATTGGTTCCCGTGCCGGCTCTGCAGAGCTACGCTGACTTTGCCCTGCGGAGCGAGGGCAAGGAAATGTCGACCACGATGGCAGTCGTCAGGCTCTTCTCCAATCTCCTGAAAGACAAGGAACTTGGTCCCCGCATCGTGCCAATTGTCGCGGACGAAGCTCGAACATTCGGAATGGCGAACCTCTTCAGACAGGTCGGCATCTATTCGCCTTCGGGACAGCTGTATGAGCCGGAAGATGCTGGTTCGATGCTGTACTACAAGGAGGCCATCGATGGTCAGCTACTTGAAGAAGGAATCACAGAAGCGGGCGCTATCTCATCCTGGACTGCGGCTGCTACGTCGTACAGCGTGCACGGTCTCGCGCTGCTGCCGTTCTACATCTACTACTCCATGTTTGGATTTCAACGCATCGGAGATCTCATCTGGGCTGCAGCGGATCAACGAGCCCGCGGTTTCTTGATCGGTGCTACGGCGGGACGCACGACTCTCGGTGGCGAAGGTCTCCAGCATCAAGATGGATCCAGCCACATCATGGCTGCGACAGTCCCCAACTGCAGAGCCTATGATCCGGCGTTCTCCTATGAAGTCGCGGTAGTGCTCGATCACGGGATGCGGGCCATGCTCGAGGAAGGTCGCGATGAGTTTTACTATCTAACTGTCATGAATGAGAATTACGCGCAGCCCTCTATGCCGGAGAACGTTCAGGCGAGCATCATAAAAGGTCTCTATTGCTTTACGCGTAGCGCGACGAAAATAAGAATTCCCAGCGTGCGGCTGGTGGGGTCCGGAGCAATTCTCCCGGAGGTGATCGAGGCAGGTAAGATGCTGGAGCAAGATTGGGGCATCCCGTACGAGGTATGGTCCGCCACGAGCTTTTCTGAGCTCGCGCGCGACGCTCGCGAAGTCGAAAGACACAACCGCCTTAATCCTCTAGCCAAGCCGGTGATAAGCCACATCGCTGCATGTCTGTCGGGAGACGCACCCGTCGTGGCTGCGTCAGACTACGTCCGTGCGTACCCTCAACTCATCGCTTCGTATGTTGAAGCGCCATTCACCGTGTTGGGCACCGACGGATTTGGCCGCAGCGACACGCGGTCAGCCCTTAGATCGTTCTTTGAAGTCGATCGTCATCAAGTCGTGATTGCGGCCCTGTCCGCCTTGTCGCGCCTGGGCGTCGTCGATAGGCAGCAGGTCGCGAAGGCAATTTCGCGGTATGGCGTAGCGACAGACACTCCTTCACCGTGGTCCGTATGAGGCCAAGAGGATCCTGCTATGAGTAGATTGGTGGATGTCGTCCTGCCGGATATTGGCGATTACAAGGATGTCCCGATTGTAGAAATCAATGTGAGCGTCGGCGACAGAATCTCGATCGACACGCCGCTGCTGACTATCGAATCGGACAAGGCCACGATGGAGGTGCCGTCGCCGTCGGCGGGCGTAATAAAGGAATTGAAAGTCCAGGTGGGAAGCCGCGTCTCTCAAGGAGCTCCGCTTGCGATTATCGACCAAGATAGTGCTCCCGTAAAGCGCCCTGTCGAATCTCTAACGACCGTACCGCTGGCGCCGATTCCTGCATCCTCGACCCATAATGCGGTGGAGCACGGCAGGCGAACTAAGCCGGAGACGCAAGGGCCGGTCTCTAGTTTTGGCGCCTATGCGACGCCTTCGGTCAGGGCGCTTGCTCGGGAATTGGGTGTGGACCTTGGAAACGTCGAGCCGACTGGTTCCAAAGGACGGCTACTGCGAGAGGATGTTGTCGCTTGCGTAAAGCGAGCGCTCGATCCGAATGCGACCCAGCGCGGGACGGGCGGGATTGCAGGAGGAGTTCTCGAGTGGCCGCGGGTGGATTTCAAAAAATTCGGCCCGATTGAGCGGATCGCTCTTACGCGGATTCAGAAGGTAGCCGGCGCGAACCTTTCTCGCAATTGGCATGTAATTCCCCATGTCACGAACTTCGATAAGGCCGACGTCACGGATGCTGAAGAGTTCCGAAAGACGGCGAGCAGCGCTTCGCGCCAAAGTGCGAAACTCACCATGGTTTCACTTCTTATCAAGGCATCTGCGATCGCTCTTCGGACGTTCCCGCGCTTCAACTCCTCCTTGGAAGGTGAGGAACTTATTCTGAAGAAGTACGTCCACATCGGATTTGCAGTCGACACGCCCAAGGGCCTGATGGTGCCCGTCATAAGAGATTGCGACAAGAAGGGACTTTTGGAGATCGCATCGGAAATGCGCGCCTTGGCCGACAAGGCAACCGCGGGGACCCTGCCCGCAGGCGACATGGAGGGCGGGTGCTTCTCCGTCTCATCCTTGGGCGGCGTAGGTGGCGCCGGATTTACTCCAATCATCAATGCACCGGAGGTAGCTATCCTCGGTGCGGGCCGATCGTCCACCGAGGCGGTTTGGGATGGGGCTGCTTTTAAGCCCAGGCTGATGTTGCCTATCAATCTCTCTTGGGATCATCGAGTTGTCGATGGCGTGGCCGCAGCGCGGTTCTTGGGCCATGTCGCCGCGACACTCGGTGACCTCCGTCGCTTCGCTCTTTGAGGTCGAACATGGCCGAGACAGTTGAAATTCGGGTGCCGAACATTGGCGACTTCAAAGATGTTTCAGTTATGGAAATTCTCATCAAAGAAGGGGATGAGATTGCTGCGGACCAAGCGCTCCTTGCGGTAGAGTCCGACAAAGCGACGATGGAGATACCTTCCCCCTGGGCCGGAAGAATCGAAAGCGTTGCACTCAAGATCGGTGACAAAGTCTCTGAGGGAACAGTCGTCGCCAAAATCGCTCGTTCAAATTCACCGTCATCGGAGCGGAAGATCCTAGCTAAGGTATCGCAAAGTACGGGGCGCCACGAAGCTGATGTTGAGACCGAATTCGATCTTGCGGTAATCGGGGCGGGCCCAGGTGGATACTCGGCGGCATTTCGCGCCGCGGACCTCGGGCTGAAAGTCGTTCTCATTGAGCGCTATAATGTCCTCGGAGGCGTGTGTCTGAACGTCGGATGCATCCCATCGAAGGCGCTGCTCCACGTTGCGGCCATAAAGGAAGAGGCAGAGCGAATTGCCGAGAACGGTATCCTGTTTGGGGACGCCGCGATCGACCTTCAAGCGCTTAGATCGTTCAAGGACGCTACCATCAAACGACTGACCGATGGTCTTGGCCAGATGGCGAAGGCGAGGAAGGTCGAAATTATCTCGGGAACAGCCAAATTCGGGTCGCCGCACCACCTGATCGTCGCTACGGCCAAGGGCGAGACGCGATCGATTGGTTTCAAAAAGTGTGTAATTGCCACTGGATCCTCGGCCGTTCGGCTACCAATGCTACCGCTGGACTCGCGAGTCGTCGATTCTACTGGCGCCCTTCAATTGCAATCCGTCCCGAACAGGATGTTGGTTGTTGGCGGCGGAATTATCGGTCTCGAGATGGCGACCATTTATAGCGCGCTTGGAGCTCGCGTGGATATTGTGGAGCGCCTGCCCGAGCTTTTGGCCGGCGTAGATCCTGAGGCGGTTGCGATCTGGCGAAGGAAGAATGCTCATCGATTTGACCGCATTTGGTTGGGGGGATCGGTTGAGAACGCCGCGGTCGAGAGCGACAAAGTCGTCGTCACCATCAAGGGCGAGACTCTAGAGAAGCGTCCTTACGATGTCGTGCTTCAATCGGTCGGGCGGACGCCCAACGTCGAGACGCTCGGAGTTGAATCGGTAGGACTTCAGTGCGACGCCCACGGTTTTCTTACGGTAGATAAACAAATGCGCACGCAGGTCCCGAACATATTCGCCATCGGCGATGTTGTCGGTGGGCCGATGTTGGCGCACAAGGCCATGCACGAAGGGCATGTGGCGGCCGAGGCGGCGGCCGGCCTGAAGGCGCATTTGGACGCGAAGATCGTGCCATGCGTGGCGTATACCGATCCAGAGATCGCGTGGGTCGGTCTCTCCGAGCGAGAAGCCTTGTCTGCCCAGCGGAACGTCAGATCTGTGAAATTTCCCTGGTCTGCTTCGGGGCGTGCGATCGCGTCCGGCGCATCGTACGGAATGACAAAACTTATTTTCGATGCCGACAATCATCGAATCCTCGGTGGTGTGATCGTGGGGCCCCACGCGGGTGATATGATCGGTGAAATATGTCTCGCGATAGAGATGGGGGCTGACGCGGTGGACATCGGGAGGACGATTCATCCGCATCCGACCTTAGCTGAGACGATAGGTATGGCAGCGGAGCTATTCGAAGGTGTCTGCACTGATCTTATGCCTGTTGCTAAATCAGGAAAAAGAACATGAGCGAGATCGACGAACTAAACCTATTTGGTTTCCTCAAGGCCGAATGGAGCTCTGTTGCTCTGTTTGCCTCTCTACTTGAGTTCGCCGTGGTAGTCCTGCCGGACTTATTTTCTCTCTGTGAATTGATTGCGTGAGCAATGAATAGTGTCCTCGAAAAGCTTGAAGACCGTCGTGCCGGTGCAAAGCTCGGCGGCGGCGAGAAGCGCATCGAGGCGCAGCACGCCCGCGGCAAGCTGACCGCGCGCGAGCGCATCGAGCTGCTGCTCGACAAGGGATCGTTCGAGGAATTTGACATGTTCGTCGAGCACCGCTCCACCGAGTTCGGCATGGAGAAGACCAAGGTGCCCGGCGACGGCGTCGTCACCGGCTGGGGCACCGTCAACGGCCGCAAGACGTTCGTCTTCGCCAAGGACTTTACGGTGTTCGGCGGGTCGCTGTCCGAGACGCACGCGCTGAAGATCACAAAACTCCAGGACATGGCGATGAAGGCGCGGGCGCCCATCATCGGCCTCTATGACGCGGGCGGCGCCCGCATCCAGGAGGGCGTCGCAGCACTTGCCGGCTATTCCTACGTGTTCCGCCGCAACGTGCTCGCCTCGGGCGTGATCCCGCAGATCTCCGTCATCATGGGCCCCTGCGCCGGCGGTGACGTCTATTCGCCTGCCATGACCGATTTCATCTTCATGGTGAAGAACACCAGCTACATGTTCGTCACCGGTCCCGACGTCGTGAAGACCGTCACCAACGAGGTTGTCACCGCCGAAGAGCTCGGCGGCGCCTCGGTGCACGCCACGCGCTCCTCGATTGCCGACGGCGCCTTCGAGAACGACGTCGAGACGCTGCTGCAGATGCGTCGCCTGATTGATTTCCTGCCGTCCAACAACACCGACGGCGTGCCAGAATGGCCGAGCTTCGACGACATCGGTCGCCTCGACATGTCGCTCGACACGCTGATCCCCGACAATCCAAACAAGCCCTACGACATGAAGGAATTGATCCTGAAGGTCGTGGACGAGGGCGACTTCTTCGAGATCGCGGAAAGCTTCGCCAAGAACATCGTCACCGGCTTTGGCCGCATCGCCGGCCGCACCGTCGGCTTCGTCGCCAACCAGCCGATGGTGCTGGCCGGCGTGCTCGACTCGGACGCCTCGCGCAAGGCTGCGCGCTTCGTCCGCTTTTGTGACGCCTTCAACATCCCGATCGTCACCTTCGTCGACGTGCCGGGCTTCCTGCCGGGCACGAGCCAGGAATATGGCGGCCTGATCAAGCACGGCGCCAAACTGCTGTTCGCCTATTCGCAGTGCACCGTGCCGCTGGTGACGATCATCACCCGCAAGGCCTATGGCGGCGCCTTCGACGTCATGGCGTCCAAGGAAATCGGCGCCGACATGAACTACGCCTGGCCGACGGCCCAGATCGCCGTGATGGGCGCCAAGGGCGCGGTCGAGATCATCTTCCGCTCGGACATCGGCGACCCCGACAAGATCGCCGCGCGCACCAAGGAATACGAAGACCGTTTCCTGTCGCCGTTCATCGCCGCCGAGCGCGGCTACATCGACGACGTCATCATGCCTCACTCGACGCGGAAGCGGATCGCCCGCGCGCTGGCGATGCTGAAGGACAAGAAGGTGGAAACGCCGGCGAAGAAGCACGATAATTTGCCGTTGTGAGATAGCAGTGTTCAAAACAATTCTGATCGCCAACCGCGGCGAAATCGCCTGCCGGGTCATCAAGACCGCCCGCAAGATGGGAATTCAGACGGTTGCCGTCTATTCCGAGGCCGACCGCGACGCTCTCCATGTCGAGATGGCTGACGAGGCCGTGCTGATCGGACCGCCCGCTGCGGCCGAGAGCTATCTGGTGATCGAGAAGATCGTGGAGGCTTGCCGCAAGACCGGCGCCGAGGCCGCGCACCCCGGCTACGGCTTCCTGTCCGAGCGCGAAGCATTTCCGCGGGTGCTGGAAGCCGCCGGCATCGTCTTCATCGGCCCGAACCCGGACGCGATCGCCGCGATGGGCGACAAGATCGAATCCAAGAAGGCGGCCGCGAAAGCCAAGGTCTCGACCGTGCCGGGCCATCTCGGCGTCATCGAGGACGACAAGCACGCGGTCAAGATCGCCGACGAGATCGGCTATCCTGTCATGATCAAGGCCTCTGCCGGCGGTGGCGGCAAGGGCATGCGCATCGCACATTCGAAGGCCGAGGTCGCGGAAGGTTTCAACCTTGCCAAGGCCGAGGCCAAGGCCTCGTTCGGCGACGACCGCGTCTTCGTCGAAAAGTTCATCGTCGATCCCCGCCACATCGAGATCCAGGTGCTGGGCGACAAGCATGGCAATGTGATCTATCTCGGCGAGCGCGAATGCTCGATCCAGCGCCGCAACCAGAAGGTCATCGAGGAGGCACCGTCGCCGCTGCTCGACGAAGCCACCCGCCGCAAGATGGGCGAGCAGGCGGTCGCGCTGGCCAAGGCAGTGAACTACGATTCCGCCGGCACGGTCGAGTTCGTCGCTGGCCAGGACAAGAGCTTCTACTTCCTCGAGATGAACACGCGCCTCCAGGTCGAGCATCCCGTCACCGAGCTCGTCACCGGCGTCGATCTCGTCGAGCAGATGATCCGCGTTGCCGCGGGCGAGAAGCTCGCGCTCGCGCAGAAGGACGTCACGCTGACCGGCTGGGCGGTGGAATCGCGCCTCTATGCCGAAGACCCGTTCCGCAACTTCCTGCCCTCGATCGGCCGTCTCGTGAAGTATCGCCCGCCGGCGGAGGTGAGCAAGGATGGCATCACCGTGCGCAACGACACCGGCGTGCAGGAGGGCGGCGAGATCTCGATCCATTACGATCCGATGATCGCAAAACTCGTCACGCACGCGCCATCGCGCGCGGCTGCGATCGAGGCGCAGGCAACCGCGCTGGATTCGTTCTATGTCGATGGCATCCGCCACAACATCCCGTTCCTGTCGGCGCTGATGCATCATCCGCGCTGGCGCGAGGGCAATCTGTCGACCGGCTTCATCGCCGAGGAATTCCCCAAGGGCTTTGCAGTGCGCGTGCCCGACGGTGAGGTCGCGCGACGGATCGCCGCGGTCGGCGCCGCCATCGATCACGTGCTCGGCGAGCGCAAGCGGCAGATCTCCGGCCAGATGGGCGGCCGCATCGTGCAGCGCGAGCGCCGCCGTGCGGTCTGGCTCGACCGCCAGGAGATCCTGCTCGAGGTCGCCCGCGAGGGCGAGGCGATCGCGGTACGCTTCGTCGATGCCGAGGGCAAAGCCGGCAATGCGCATCTGCTGGCCTCACCGTGGAAGCCAGGCGATCCGGTCTGGCAGGGCACCATCGATGGCCACTTGGTCGCTGTGCAGGCGCGCCCGATCGCCAACGGCATCCGCCTCGCGCATCAGGGCGTCGAGGTGCCGGTTTATGTCTGGACCGAAGCGGAAGCCGCCTCGGCGAAGCTGATGCCGGTGACGACGGCCTCCGACACCGGCAAGAAGCTGCTGTGTCCGATGCCTGGCCTCATCGTCTCGATCGCGGTGACCGAAGGGCAGGAGGTCAAGGCTGGCGAGACGCTTGCGGTCGTCGAAGCCATGAAGATGCAGAACGTGCTGCGCGCCGAGCGCGACGGCACGGTGAAGAAGATCCACGCCAGCGCCGGCGCCACGCTGGCGGTGGATGCGCTGATCTTGGAATTCGAATGAGTTCGGCCACCGAAGGCATGAGACATGAGGAAGGACGAACAATGATATTTCCGGATGAGTGGAGGAAAGTCGCGGAGAAGGAACTGAAGGCCGATCCCGATACGCTCGTGCGCGGAACGCCAGAAGACATCGCGATCAAACCCATCTACACGGCGTCGGACTTGAACGGTATTGCCCACTTGGACTCGTTGCCTGGTATGTGGCCGTTCGTTCGTGGTCCGCGGGCGACGATGTACGCTGGCCGGCCTTGGACGATTCGGCAGTACGCTGGGTTTTCGACTCCGGAGGCATCCAATGCGTTCTATCGTGCAGCCTTGGCATCCGGACAAAAGGGATTGTCAGTCGCTTTCGACCTGGCGACGCACCGCGGATACGACTCGGACCATCCTCGCGTTGTAGGCGATGTGGGTAAGGCTGGCGTTGCCATCGATTCGGTCGAAGACATGAAAATCCTCTTCGACGGTATTCCCCTCGGCGAAACGTCCGTTTCGATGACCATGAACGGAGCCGTCATTCCAATCTTGGCAACGTTCATCGTGGCCGGTGAGGAGCAAGGTGTCGCTCGGGAAAGATTATCAGGAACGATCCAGAACGACATCCTCAAGGAGTTCATGGTCCGAAATACGTACATCTATCCTCCGCAGCCATCGATGCGCATTGTTGCAGACATCATTGCCTACGCGGCGCAGCACATGCCGCGGTTCAATTCGATCTCGATCTCTGGCTACCACATGCAGGAAGCTGGAGCGACGCTGGTCCAGGAGCTTGCCTTCACCCTTGCCGATGGACGCGAATACGTTCGATCGGCGATTGCCAAGGGGCTTAACGTCGATGAGTTTGCCGGACGGCTTTCTTTCTTTTTCGCGATCGGCATGAATTTCTTCATGGAGGCGGCAAAATTACGTGCTGCCCGACTGATTTGGTCGCGGGTTATGACGGAGTTTCAGCCCCAGAAGCAATCCTCTCTAATACTTCGTACGCACTGCCAGACATCCGGAGTGTCCCTTCAGGAGCAAGATCCATATAACAACATCGTGCGGACTGCCTACGAGGCACTGGCTGCCGTGCTCGGCGGGACACAGTCCTTGCACACAAATGCATTTGACGAAGCAATCGCACTGCCAACCGAATTTTCGGCGCGGATCGCTCGGAATACCCAATTGATACTTCAGAATGAGACAGGCGTCACCGACGTCGTCGATCCTCTTGCAGGATCCTACTATGTTGAGCGCCTGACAGACGATCTGGCCCGTGAGGCTTGGCAACTCATGGAGAAAATCGAACAAATGGGAGGGATGGCGCGCGCGATTGCGACTGGGTGGCCGAAGCGGCTGATCGAGGAATCTGCGACGCAAAAACAGGCCGCAATTGACCGTGGAGATCACGTGATCGTTGGAGTTAACCGCTACCGCCTGGAGCAGGAAGATCCTATCGATATTTTGGAAATTGATAATTCGAATGTGCGGGCATCCCAGATCGATCGTCTCGCGCAGATTAAGAATAAAAGGGATACGAAGAGGGTGGATACAGCGTTGGCCGCATTGACTCGCGTCGCCCGAACTGGAGAGGGAAACTTGCTGGAGGCGGCGACGCAAGCTGCCAAGCTTCGTGCTACAGTAGGTGAGATGTCCAACGCGATGCGACTGGCTTTCGGCGATCACGTTGCGATCCCGGACGTTGTATCCAGCGTTTATGGCCGAGCATACGGAGACGATCCTGAATTCAGTAATCTGGTAGCTCGGGTCGGCGAGATTTCGCAAGCGATCGGCGAGCGACCGAAAATCATGATCGCCAAGCTAGGTCAAGACGGGCATGATCGAGGGGCGAAGATTATTGCATCGGCGTTGAAAGATCTCGGTTTTGACGTGATTGTCGGTCCATTGTTCCAGACACCAGCAGAGGCGGCGTCGATGGCAGTTCGCGCTAGCGTGCATGTGCTGGGCATCTCCTCGCTCGCGGCCGGCCACAAGACCCTCGTTCCGGAAGTTATCCAGGAGCTAAAGCCGGTCGGGGATCGTAAAATCATTGTGATTTGCGGTGGGGTGGTGCCCCGACAGGATTACGATGATTTGTTCAGCAAGGGAGTGGCCGCGGTATTCGGACCGGGTACCAATGTGCTTGAGGCGGCGCGAGCGATTCTCGATCTTATTGAGGATCGCCGAACAAATCGGCTCAATTGAACCGGCTGGTAGAGGGTGAGAATAGATCGCGCCCGTGAATGGTTGGAGCCGTTTGCCACCTCATTCAAGTCGCTCACTTGATTGCAACGCTCCTATGCGGATCTTATGGCGGGCACAACCTTGTACAAATTTGATCAGACCTCCCATAAACCGAGGGGCACCGATGACATCCAGGTCCCGCGTTCTGTCTAGGCGCGAAGTCAATCTCTCCTGCGGTCGACGAAAGAAATTCGTCTGCGAGCCGCAAGAAATTTAGAAACAGCATGTGCCCCTGCTGGGCCAATATTGATCCGGATGGAACTGCACGCCGTAAGTCGGATGGCGGCGGGGTGCGATGGCCATGATCTCTCCTTCATCTGAAAGCACTGTCACTGTGAGATGAGGCGCTGATAAGTCCTCGAGTTCACAAACTAGGGAATGGTAGCGCCCAACGCAAAGCGGGATGGAAGTCCTTTGAACAGCCGCCAACCACCATGCGTTACATACGAGGAGCGGTCATGCATCGGTCGACGTGCACGCGCCACGCGTCCTCCAATACGTCCAGGGAAGATCACTACCGCGCGCGGGTTGAGGCCAACAACTCGATGGCGCCGACCACGTCGCTCCGAATCACCTCCGTGGCTTGGCCAAGCCTCTTGAAATAGCGCGCAATTGACGGCGTTCGCATCGACATCGATTCGCTACATCCGCCGGACAGCAGTGAGCGGCCGCTCGTGATCGAGGGCAGCCGGCGGGCTCATGGTGCCTTTGAACAGCGGCACGCTTCTCATTGACATCTTCGAGCGATGGCGGTTACCAGTCGTGGCCTGCGCCAGCACGAAACTCGCTACGATCAATCACTCACTGCTCTCGATCGAAGCTTTGCGAAAGCAGCAGATCCGCATGGGATGCTGATGTACCCAGCCTGGGCTGAGAGATATGAAGCGGATCTGCGAGGTTTCGGACGTCCTGTTCATTGCCGACGAGGTCATGACCGGCTGGGGCCGCACAGGAACACCATTCGCTTGCGAGCAGGCCGATGTGACACCAGACAGACCACTTGGGTGGGGCGCTTCCACTCGCGGTGACGCTCTGCCGTGCTGATATTTTCGAGGCGCAATATTCGAAGGATCGCGTCCGTACGTTCTTTCATCGAGATTCAACTGCCAATCCAGTGGCTTGCGCCGCCGCTAAAGCTAACTTGGACCTTTCGCAAAAACCCAAGTATCGCCAGCGCGTGGCATCGGTGGCCGCGATGCAAGAGCAAGCAATTGGGCCATTTCGCGACGACACCCGTTTTACAAGCGCACCGGCACCATTACAGCACTCGACCTGAAGACCGGGTTATCTCGCCGACATCGGCCCGAAGCTCGCAGCCTTCTTTAGCGACCGAAACCTGCTGGTTCGGCCGGTCGGCAATACGATCTACGTGATGCCGCCGTATTGCGTGACGGCTGCAGACCTCGCTGACATCTATGCGCGATGCCGCCGATGCGCTTGCTTGATCGGGTGCTCTTGAGGCACCTCCATCGAGAGCTTGGCTTCCGATCGATCCAGTGGTTAACCGCAGCACAGCCACGGCCTATCTCAATATTGCTCGTCTGGAAGAAGGATCGCGAATAGTTTCACCGTAAGCTTGGCACCAATTCCAATCTGGAATAGGTCTGCCCGAGATTGGTATTGGCATTGTGGCGAGGATTTTGATTAACGTTCCTTTGCAGTGCAGGTTCTTCATTGGCCTGACGGTGTTTTTGTCCAGCTCGGCTGGTCCGGCCTGCCAACACCGGTGGTGAATGCACAGCACTGCGGACGCAGTGATCGGCGCGATCTCTGCGAAGGACGCCAGCACGCATCATCGCGCCCCCGCCTGGCGCGGACGGTGGGCGCTCCGACGCCATCGAGGCGCACATCAGAGTGCCTGCGGCCGGCGTTCGTCCAGAGCGTGCGCCCACGCAGAAAAAAGATGCTCAGGAGGCGACCCGCCGAATGCCCACAGGAGGCGAGAATGCAAAACAATTCTCACAATTCGCGCAGTAATCCAGTCAAATGTTGTGTCGTATGCGGTGGGAAGTGTGGGTTGATCCGCTGCTACTGGTGGCGAACGGCGCTTTGCTCCAAGAAAATGCATCGACCGTTTCAACGCGCGCCGGGAAGCTGACCATCAATGGCTTCGCTTTGCTCGCGGAATGGCAAATGCGACTGAACGCCAGGCGCGGAACGGAGCTGCATGAACTAACAAGCCTGAACGTATTTCGAGCCAACTGCTGTTGCAGCGCCGGCCACGCGTAAACAATAATAAAATAATAGCGCAACAAGGTCTCTGTTTCGGTACACCGACGGAACCGCATCATGAAGTTCGTAGTCGTAAATCAAAGGATTCCGCGCCGCGATCGAACCTGTGTCGAATATCCTCGCTCCTTGGGCCCGGGGTACGTACGGGATGTAGGAACATGCAGAGGATATTGTGACTACGATTGCTACCGACGGCGGCACTCATCGTTCCCGTTTCTTGCGAGGTGCGCGGATTCGACATTCGACCCGAAAATTTTGGTCCACTTGGACTTGCGGCCCTGCTGACCGCAGCGTCGTGTTGGCTCGAGGTCGGGGCGGAGGTCTCGAAGTGTTGGGTGAACACAGTGTCACATCCCAGGCGAAACATCGGCGCGAAGCGCCGTTTATGGCGGCAATCATACGACAGGCCGAGGCGATCCCTCTTACTGAGTCTTTTCGCCGTTCTCTTGACCGAGCATCTTCGGGACCGGCTTGGTGAACTCAGGAACACATCAGTTCCAATCTGGTATTGACGCCTCCGAAATTGGTATTGGCTTCGCAAGCGTACCTCAGTACGTGTTCAAGTTAGCCGGGATATACACTGTCCCGCAACTGGGAGGAACCATAATGAAAAAATCACTGATAACGTCCTCACGCCGCTCGTTCATTATCGGAGCAGCCGGTGTATTCGCATCGCCAATTGTACTTCGGAGTTCGCATGCCAGAGCATCATCAAACTCCCTCACAATGGCTATGTCTGGTGGGTCTTATCAAGAGATATTTCGAAAGACCGTAACGGACCCCTTCACCCAAGAGACGGGAATCTCGATCAACTTCGTTCCCGTAGTGGATCTCGGTAAAGTTAAAGCCATGGTGCTTACAGGCAACGCGGAATGGGACATTGGTCTGTTCTACGGCGTGTCCGCATCAAGTGCAGCCAAGCAGGGGTTCCTAGAGCCACTCGATATTTCTTCCATGGTTGATCTTGCGGATTTGTCAGTCCGTCCAACAAAATACCTTCTCACATATGATTCCTTTGTTGGTGGCATAGGGTGGGATCCAAAGAAGTACGGTCCAGGAAAGCATCCAGCGAATTTTGCCGAATTCTTTGACTTAAAAAAATTTCCGGGGCGTCGCTCAATGAACCCCTCTCCTGACGGGTCTCTGGAAATAGCGCTTCTCGCTGACGGCGTTGCGCCGCAGGACCTCTATCCTCTTGATGTGGACCGGGCATTCAAGTCGCTCGACCGAATAAAATCGAGCATTGCCACTTGGACGGCCGCGACTCCCCAAACGATCTCTCTTGTGCAGACAGGCGAGATCGATTTCAGCATGACCTGGAACGGCCGCGTGAAAGCGACAAATGAGGCTGGTGGAGGGGTTCCGCTGTCCTTCTCCTTTGAGCAGAACTTGATATTTCCAGACTACTTGGGGGTTCTAAAAGGAGCGCCTAACAAAGAAAACGCGATGAAGCTTTTCGCATACTTGGTGCGTCCAGAAGTACAGCTGCGACTTGAGAACCAAATGAGTCTACTGCCTGTATCGAAGAAGGCTTCGACAATGTTGTCACCCGAAAGCCGCAAATGGCTGCCAGATCTGAACAACCCCAATAATCTCGTAATTGACGGTGACTATTGGGCAGATAACTTCGATACGGTATCGCGGCGCTTCAAGGAATGGATCCTGACGTGAAACGTGCTGGGTACTTTCCCGTAAGCCGACCAAGGTTCTAGGGATAGCGCAGAATGACAGGGAAGCCAGGATGGTACAATCACCTTGCAGGCAGCGACCGTCCGGCCTGATGGTCGGGTCAGGCTCAGATCCGCATGAAGAAAGCATACAGAGGACAGAAAGACTTTATAGCCGCCCAGGTGGGTTTGACCAGTTTCGCCCGGGTGTGACTGTGACCGATCTCCTTGATCCGCGCGTGGCAAGTCGTTCATCCGCACCAACGATGGCACTTATGCCGCGCATCATGAGGACGCTCGCGATCGATGCCAAGCCGCAGCTTCGTCCGCAGCGATTCCTGCTTCCACCAACGAGAAGGCGCCAGAGCCGCGCATGTTCGTCTGTGGTGTCGAGATGGTGCCGCTCGGCGCCGGATTTCGAAGGACGACCACACCTACCACTCTGTCAAGCTCGACGATCCGCCCGTCACTGTGCCAATATACGCCAACGTTTTCGAAGACGACGACGGCGAGTTGCACTGATCTGGTAGCGCCGACCTCCACCGCGGCGTCTCGCAATCGAGGGCGTCCCGGACAGCCGCCCGCTATTATGCGGAGCGTCACTTGCGAAACAAACCGGAAAGCCGGGCCTTTGCAAAAGGCGTGGTTCCTGGTTCTTTCATGTCCCTCGCTAATGAACTTGGGTACGCGCAATAAAGAAAGACCGCGAACACCAGGTGGCGCGTCCGGCATCCGCGCCAGGACCAGATGGACAATGTTCTCAGTCAGACCATGATCGCCATACGTGATGAAGATCTTCTGGCCGAAGATGCGATAGGTACCGTCATCTGCGGGTAAGGCACGTGTGCGGACGGCCCCTAGATCGTAACCGGTATGAGCTCCCACGTTCGCCGTGATCAGCTGCGCGGGCGTAGCGGATCGGCATCCAGTATTGGCGCATGGCCTCGACCGCCGCTGGAACATGGCGTAAGCGTTAGGGAGAATGTCCCCGGTCTCGGGCCCCTTCGTGGCGGTTCGGGCAGCGGACGGCCCTGATCGTCGCGAGAGTGCAGCAAAACGGGCAGAAGCAGGCCGTGATCGACATTGCCGGCGTCCAGCAGCGGTGCCCACGCCGGCAGCCTGAGCTGCATCGCGGCGTAGAATCCCTGACACCGGGGTCGCGGATCGACATCGCCATTGGGCTTGCGCCGGTGCATCGGCTCGAACTGGTCGGGCGCAGTCGTAAGGACGTTGCTGATGTCGTTGTGGCGAAGTGCGACGGCGAGATTGCCGCGGACTCCGGGGTGTCGCCGTGGTTGAAAGCATCGGCATCGATGGGCGAGTAGCGGACAGATCCAGTCGAGCTTGACTCATCGACATCGGTCCGGCGACGTAGCCGTCGAGCATAGCGAGACTGGTGTCGATAGGCTGCCGATCAACGCGAGCATGCAGCCATCGCTCGAGATCCTCAAGCGGCATCGCGGCGGCCGCCATCGACGACGTGATGAATGGCGACGTCGGCTCATGCGACGGCCTGTGTCATCCGCTCGCGGGCTGCCCTCCAATTCCACGGCAACAGCATGTGCAGCTGATTGATCTTTGTACGTCCGGAGACGATGTGCTCGAGAACATCGGTCAGATAGTGCCGCGGGTCGATGTCTTCCAGCTTTGCTGTGTTAATGAGCGACGCGAGACCGGCCCAAGTTTCGGCGCCGACTTCTGCCGGCGAACAAGTAGTTCCTCTTTCCCAGGCCTATCGGCTTGATGCTGCGCTCGACCGTATTGTTGTCTATTTCAATTCGTCCGTCATCGATGAAGCGCGTCAGGCCGGCCAATGGTTGAGGGTGTAGAGGATCGCCTTGCCCAGACCGGACTTCTTCGAGACTTCCAGAAGTCGCGCCTCGAGTCAGGGTTTGAAGTCATCGACAGCGGCCTGGTGTCGGCTTGCCATACCGCAGCCCGATACGCGCCGGCAGGCCGCGGATGCGATCCTCAATGGTGTAGAACATGGCGATCCGTTGCAGCGCTTCCTCGGCAAATCGGCGACTTCGTCGCGACGTGAACTTCCCAGAACTTCCGCCGCGCATGCGCGAAGCAGAACGCCGGCTGCACCAGACCGCTGCCGTTCTGATCACGCCCTTGTAGGCGGCATAGCCGTCGACTTGCAGGATGCTGTGGCAGTCCCCGAACAGCTGCTTGGCTCGGATCGCCTTGATACTCGGAAACCATGTAGACCGCCGCCGGCGACGCAGGCCGCCCCACGGGCGGTCATCGGTGGCGATCGCTCAGAGCTGGCAGACTTTGGTCCTGCCACGGGCGGGATCGAACCGGCAGCGCCGTCTCGTCGGCAAACAGCAGCGGGTAGGACATAACTGTGTCGCGTAACAGCGTGTGAAGCGATTTCAGCCATCAGGTGACGTGGACCCTACGCTGAGGACCACTGGTCCGGTTTCTTAAGTCGAGCTGCTGCCGCTCTTCTTCCAATAACCTGTTGTGGCTGGGTGAAGTGGACAACGCGCAGCGTTGTGCAAGCTCCTCGCTTGCGAGAAGCGTCCCATCCACAGCATCTTCGCCGACGGCGCCGGTGACACCGGCCCGCCAGACCGCCATCGGCGCGCGGCTTCCAGCGCCTGGTGGGGCTCTGGAGATTGTAAAATTCGATCGATCAGGCGATTCCGGCTTTGGTCTCGTGTCTGAGCGAGCGCCACAGCCGCTCGATGAACACTGATCCATCCAGCGCCCGCGACCGTCCACCGAGATCCCGACACCCGTGGCGGCCAGCGTGCCGGTGAAGGCGGCGCCGGTGAACTGACTGCTCTGGTCGGCATTGCCTGAGGCATTGCGCCGAGATCTCAGGCCGGCCGAAGCGCGCCAAGGCCTCTTCGATCGCAAACACGCAGAACGATGCGTCCATCGTGTTCGACAGGCGCCAGGCCAACACCGCACGGGTCGCCCAGTTCGATGATCGCCACCAGATACAGAAAGCCCTGGCGATCGGCACAGAGTATATCGGCCGCCCACACTTGGTTCGGCCGGTCGATCATCATATGGCGTAGGAGATACGGGAAGATCTTGTGTCTCGGCGCCGGCTTGGTAGTTCTGGGCTTTGGTCCCAGCGCCGCGATGCCCATCTTGCGCCTCAACCGCTGCATGCGCTTGCGATTGATGCGACAGCCTTCGCCATTGAGCATCGCCGTCATCCGCCGCGAGCCCAGGAACTACCAGGGCGTGAATAGCTCGTCGATCCGCCGCATCAGCTCAAGGTCGTTGTCGTTGGCCGGCCGCGGCGGCCGACATAGGCTCGATCGCGTAACGCTCAGCAGCTGGCATCGCCGGCGGATCGATAGACGCTCACGATCGCGCTGAAGCAATCCTGGGCGATCCGGCGCGCTCATCTTCCGGACCTCCCGGCTAGGAAATCTCGCTCGACGGTCAATTGTCCGATCTTGGTGTGGAGCTGCTCGACCTCCAGTTCGTCGGCCGCCTCGCCATCCCGACCCCGGCGCACACGTCGAACGCCCAAATCGCTTAATCCTGAAGCTGCTTCTTCCGGCATAAATCTGGTTCATATGCACTTGGTAGCGCTGCGCCAGATCCATCACTTTTGATTGTTCTCGCAGCGCCTCCTAGTCGCTCTTTACTTTCAGCGCCTCGATTTTCCGTATAATCTAATATAGTCAGCAGACAGACAAGTCAGAAACGAAATTAGCAGGCTGTTGAAAGGCGCTCGCCGCCGACCGTCGACCGTGATTCAGTGGCTCCGATGGGATTCGGAGATGGTGCGTGCGCGGTGGCGACAATCGAACGGGCGAGCTGTTTAGCTGCGTTGATCTGGAGGTGCGGGTGCGGCTTGATCATCCGCTGCGAGCGATCCGGACGATTGTGAATGAGGCGGCGTCGGCGCTAGCTAGAGCGCGGGTTTGCCGCGCTCTATTCGCCGATTGGGCAGCTGTCGATTCCCCGGAAAAGCTGCTGCGGGCGGTGCTACTATAGGCGTTTTATTCGATCCGCTTAGAGCGGCTTCTGATGGAGCGGCTGGACTATGACCTGCTGTTCTGCTTGTTCGTCGGGATCGGCGTCGACGACGCGGCCTGGGACCATTCGGTGTTCTCGAAGAACCGCGACCGGCTGCTGGAAGGCGACATCGCGGCGAAGTTCCTGGCGGCGGTGCTGGCGGGATCCAAGGTGAAGAAGCTTCTGTCGAGCGATCACTTCTCGGTCTATGGTACGCTGATCGAGGCCTGGGCCTCGAGAGCGTCAAGAAGGACGGCTCTGGCGAGCAGCTGGTGCAAGGCGGCGGACGCAATGCCGAAGCGAACCTCCATGGCCAGAAGCGCTCGAACGACACCCATGCTTCGACCGCTGATCCGGATGCCAGGCTCTACCGCAAAGGCAACGAGACGTAGCTGTGCTTCATCGGGCATGGGCTGATGGAAAACCGCCACGGCCTGCTGGTCGACGCCTGCCTGACATTGGCTGACGGGCATGCCGAACGGGTGGCCGCGCTGCACATGATCGAGCTCCGCGCCGACCGGCCGACAGCGATCACGCTTGGTGCTGACAAAGCCTATGACGCCGAAGATCATCGAGCGCAGCTCGTTGACGAAGTAACGTGACGCCGCATGTTGCGCAGAACACCAGCGGTCGCAGCTCTGCGATTGACGGGCGAACGACCCGGCGGCGATGCCGTCAGCCAGCGCATCGAGGAGGCATTCGGCTGGATCAAGACGATCGCCCGGCAAGAGAAGACGAGCCTCCGTGGCCGTGATCGCGTCGCATGGGCCTTTACCTTCTGCCACTGCCTACAATCTGGCACGGCTGCCCAAGCTGATCGCGGAGACCGGCTGATGGCCAGGTGCGCGGCTTCGCCAAGGGCTTTGCCGGCCGCTGGCGCATCGTCCAGATGGATGTCTCGGACAGCGACTTCCTCGATCTCGTCGAAGAGGCGCATCTCACCTTCCAGGGCAATTCCAATGGGGAAATCGCCTTTGGGGCTCTCAAGGGCTTCCTGGACGTCCGCTTCGGCACCCGCGAGTGATCCACGCTTCGATCGGTCCATGGCGTTCTATCGCCGGCAGCACCACCACCGCTGCCATCGGCTCAGCGCTCTTACGCTTCCCCGGCATGATTAAGCCGATGCAATAATCAAACGACGGCCGAGCCGGTCCGCATGTCCGATCACGCTCACAAGTCCCTCGACAAATGCCGAAAATCGCGATTCACTACCGTCCGATCTCCGCAGATCCATATCAGCCCCCGTCGCCGATGCCTGAATCTCAACCGGTAATTGATTCTGACAGGACCTCGCCCGCGACCTTTTGAATCAGACGCTTTTCTGACTCAGTGAGACTAGACTAGGTGGCCTCTGCAGCCCTGCCGAGCGCCATCCGTTAGCCGTCCACGACTATTGGGAGGGAGCCATTAAGTACCTTGTAGGTGTCGGCACGACGGTCTCTTATGAGGCGCGGCCCGCCGCGGATAGCGGTCGTGCGCGCAAGCCCGCCACGAATATCGATTTCGGCGGTAACCAACCCGATGCGGTCAAGCCCACTGCTTGCAACAACACGGCCGAGCGGATCGACGATCTGGCTGAAGCCAATAAAGTGCTCTCCGCCAAACTTACCAACGAAGTTCGATGAAATAAGCCAACGGGCATTCTCTGCAGCGCGCACCCGGTCATATAGATTGTACCATTGCACATAGAGGTTGTCTTCTCCTTCGCCATGGCCGGGCATTGTGGGCCACGCCGTTCCCATCACCAGCAGTTCGGCCCCGGAAAGCGTGAGTTCCCGGCAGGCTTCCGGCCACACCTTGTCATAGCAGATCAGCAAGCCGATTTTACCGAGAGGCGTGTCGAATACGGGCCACTGGTCGCCCGGCCGCCAGACAAGCGACTCTTGCATGCTGACGTGCACCTTCCGATATGATCCGATATATCCTTGCGGCCCCGCGAGTACGAGAGTGTTGTAAAGGATGCCCGGCTGCATGCCGGCCTCAGTGAGGCCGAAGACCACGTGGATTTTATGCTTCGTTGCGGCAGCGATTACCCGCCCGACAGCCGGCCCATTCGGCACTGTTTCGGCCGTGCGTTGAGCCTCATTGAGTACTCCCTCGATGCTGGAGAAATTCGAACACGGCGGATAGCCCTGCAGGCTGGTTTCGGGAAACACGACTATGGCGGCGCCAACCGTAGCAGCCTCCTCGATGTAGGACAGATGCAACTCGAGGCTCTTATCTATGTCGTATGTCCCTGGAAACGCGCAGGTGGCGATCACGGTTTTTGGCATGTCGGATCTCCTCATGGAGGGGTACATTTTGTTGGAAGTGTTAGTCGGCTGCATATGCCTATCAAAAGCGAGCACCCCTGCGTGAAATCTATTAAACTGACTGAACCGCGGCGATTCTTGTCACGCGATCCTTAGGCATGATAGGTCCGAGTTGCTGGAGTCGCGTGCGAGAGGTAGTGCAATGTTATGCAGTGCCAAACAGCCCCCGAGTGCTAATAGCAGCGATGGGCATTAGTGGCCTTCCGAAGGAGTCGCCGGGCAGTGACGCTGCCCGTATCCTTGGTGGCGTATGCCAGCAATGGCCGGTCGTGGCCCAGCCGCCCTGCTAGCGTTAGTGTTCCTACTTAACGGAGCGGTCGCGGAAGGCGACGATCAGCGTCCCCAGTAGGTCGAAAGCCGCGTCTTCGTAGATCAAGCGAGTGCACTTTTGCTCGATCAAAAGCCGTTCTGAGTCGTTCACTGCTTCCTCCCAGTTGCGCGAAACGGAATGGCCGCCGGTTGCCAACGTATACTGAGCGGCGTCTGCGAAACCAATACCAATTGCGGAGGTATCAAGACCATATTGGAACTGATGTTGTGGTTGCGTCTCGCGGAACATTGCGTTCACGATGACTCGATCTGCGTTCACCCGTACACGTCCGGACTCCTGAATGCTCCTGCTATCTGTCGATAGACCGCACGCGCTTTACAAGCGCCCGCACTTTGATCATGCATCAGTAAACTCGAAACAAACAGCGCAAGGTGGAGCAGTCATGAAGAACTCGGGACGCAATCCTCTCACGTCGCTCGTTCTTGATCGGAACCGCCGGCGTACTCACGGCACCAGGTGCTCAGAGGCTCGCGTGCTGCAGCCAAGTCCAATTCGCTGACGATCGGCAACAGCGGCGGAAGTTATGAAGAGATCCTGGTCAAGACTGGTCAATCCCTTTACTCAGGAACCAGGAATCAAGGTCGACATCGTCCCCGGAAATGGCGAAAGTGAAGGCGCAGCAACTCACGGGGCACGGTCGGTACCGACGATTGACCGCGGCGATGGTTGTCTGGACCTGCGGTCCAGGTGAAGGGCTTGACCTCATTTGTTGGTCTGATCGAGGAAAAGTTGAGGTTGAGCCGAAGTTCGCGAGCGGATCTGAAGGAGGCGGCGCTTTGAGAGCTTTGGCGAAGACGTCGCCTGACTGCATTAGATCAGAAAGAGGACGGCGGCTGAAATCGAAGGTAGTGAGCGGATTGTTGTTGTCGAGAATGACGTGAACGGCGAGTAAGTGCATGAAGTCCCGATGCCGATGCTTCATGCAACGCCGATTTATGTGTTCCGTGCCAAGCTTGCGGACCGGATCAAGCTGCTCTTCTAAAGTGTTTAGTCTCGGCATTTGCTGGAGCGGATTGAGTTTGAATCGTTCTGGCTGGGAAGTGCAGCATTTGCAGATGCATTCGTAGGGCGTGAGGCCATTCAGGGTCTTCAGCCGTCGAGCGTAGTTGTAGGCGGTGATGAAGTCGGCAAGATGAGCTTCGAGCTGATCATGTCGGTCGTAATGGTAGCGGACTCAGATTTTGACTTGTCGGGCAAAACAGTGGCAGGATGTCAACACGCTCGCTTCCTTGATCGTGCGGTTCATGCGCTCGACCTGGCCATTGGTCCAAGGATGTTTAATCTTGGTCAGCCGATGTTCGATCCCGTTCTCTTGGCAGCGCATATCGAACATATGAGTTACGTATCTTGCCGTCGGGCCGCCCGCGTAACGCGGCGGGAAGGTGAACTGGATCCCATTGTCAGTGAGATCCGTGTGGATCTTGTAGGGGATAGCCACGATCAGAGCTTCGAGGAAGGCCGAGGCTGAGGTCCTTCCCGTCTTTCTGACCAATTGCACGAAGGCAAACTTGCTGGTGCGATCGATTGCGACGTAGAGGTAGAGCTTGCCTTCAGCGGTCTGGAGCTCAGCGATGTCGATGTGGAAATAGCCGATCGGATAAGCCTTCAAATTTTTTCTTCGAGGGCTTACCGCCTTCGACCTCCGGCAGTCGGCTAATGCCGTGGCGCGGGAGGCAGCGATGATCGCGTCAGATGCGGGATGGTCGTCGGCTGCAGCGCATAGAGGCAATCGTCGAGGGGCAGCAGCGTATGTCGCCGGAAAGCGACGATGATCCCCTCCTCCTCGATGGAAAGGACAGTCGACTTGGCTTCCTTGGCCTGTCGAGCGATCGGCGACGGTCTCCCGCTACTTCAGTCGTCTGGTTGATCCCGTAGCGCTTGGCGAGTGCTCTCAGGCTCTCTTGACTATTTTGTATTGCTCGACAGACTGCCTCAGTCGTGGTGGCGCAGCCGTGTAAAACCTGTCCCCTAGGCTGTGTGGACAATTACCTCAGCCAAAGCAGAGTTGCGGCGATAGCAACGACGGCGAAGTAATTTCGTGCCGTCTTTTCGTAGCGCGTAGCGACGCGCCTGAACCGCTTCAGTTTCGAGAAGCAGCATTCGATCAGATGACGCTCGGCATAGAGGGGCTTGTTGAGCGGATACTTGATCGCCCGTGAGGGGTTGTTCGGAATGACGGCTTGAGCGCCTTTTGCGGCGATCGTGGATCGCAACGCATCGGAATCGTAGGCGGCATCGCCCATGACGACCTCGGCCGGGAGCCCCTCGATGAGCGGCTGGGCCTGAGGCGCATCGCCGGCTTGGCCTGCCGTGAGAAAGAAGCGGACCGGACAGCCCAAACCGCGGACAGCCATATGGATTTTTGTCGTCAGGCCGCCGCGCGAACGTCCGATGGCCTGATTTTGAGCCCCCCTTTTCCGCCGCTGGCGTGCTGGTGGGCGCGGACGATGGTGGAGTCGACGATCAGGTATTCGAAGTCCGGATCATCTGCGAGCGCTTCGAACATGCGCAGCCAGACCCCCTTGGCACTCCACCGGCTGAAGCGTCGAAAGACGCTGTTCCACTCGCCGAACGCTTCGGGCAGATCACGCCACGGCGAACCGGTTCGCACGATCCACAACACGCCCTCGATCAACATGCGGTTGTCGCGGCCCGTCGAACCGCGCTGGTCCGGTCGACCGATGATCAAGCCGGAGATACGATCCCACTGCCCATCGCTCAGACTGAGCCGATCCATGACGCCCAAGACTTCCTCCTAAAAGAAAGCCTTGAATCACGTTCCCGCTGATTTGAGAATCCCAAGAGTCCACACAGCCTAGCGCGTCCTCCGAATCATGCGATAAGAATGCACCAGCAAAGCTTGGGACTAAACAGCCGGCCCAGTTTCGCGTTGTCGTCACCCGGCGTCCCAAATACGCCTGCCGGGTCTGTGAGGACGGCATCACGCTGGCCGAGGCTCCGGTCCGGGTGATCGAGGGCGGACTGCCGACCGAGGCAACCATCGCCCAGGTTTTGGTTTCCAAATATGCCGATCATCTGCCGCTCTACCGGCAGGGCCAGATCTATGCTCGCCAGGGCATCCATCTCGACCGGTCGACGCTGGCGGACTGGGTTGGGCATGCGGCCTTCCATTTGCGCCCGCTGCACGAGCGCCTCCTCACGGTGTTTCGCGCGAGATCCAAGCTGTTCGCCGACGAGACGACGGTGCCGGTGCTCGATCCCGGTCGAGGGCGCTCCAAAACCGGCCAGCTTTGGGCCTATGCCGCCGACGACAGACCTGGAGCGGACTCGATCCGCCCGGCATCGCCTATGTTTATGCGCCCGACCACAAAGCCGAGCGGCTGTTTAGCGATCTTGCGGCTGCCGAGCATATGCCGAGCTCGCATCGTCGTTATCGCGACTGGACTCATGAGCGTATTCGTTCCGAAGCCGCCAAGGTCGGTCCCGATACCGAGACGCTGATCGACGTCATCCTGGGTTCGCGACCGCCTCCGGAACAGGGCTTCCGCTCCGCAATTGGCGTTCTCGGGCTGGTCAAGCGCTATGGCCAGGAACGCGTCGATGCCGCCTGCGCCCGTGCGCTGCTGCTCAACGTCCGTTCGTACAAATCGGTCACGGCCATCTTCAACAACGGCACCGACAGAACCGCTCCGCCTGCCGAGGAGGCGCTCATCCTCTTCCATACCAACATCCGCGACCGCAGTTACTACAATTGATCAGGAGATCAGCATGCTCGTTCACCCCACCGTCCATCGCTTACGTGCACTCGGCCTCGCCGCCATGGCCGATACTTCGTCGAACTGCAGAACAATCCCGAGGCGGCCGAGATGCCGCACGCCGATTGGCTCGGCCTCCTCGTCGATCGCGAGGTCACTGCCCGCGGCAACCGCCGCCGCACGCGCCAATTGAGCAGTGCCAAGCTCCGTCAAGCCGCCGCCATCGAGAACGTCGACTATCGCACCGCTCTCTCTTCCAAACCCTGGCCAACTGCCAATGGATCCGTGACGACAACCACCTGGCCATCGTCGGCCCAACCGGCACCGGCAAGTCCTGGCTTGCCTATGCACTCGGCAACAAGGCCTGCCGCGACGGCTTCTCCGTCCTCTGCAAGCGAACATCCCGCCTGTTCGCCGATCTCGCCCAGGCGCGCGGCGAAGGCCGTCTGGCGCGCTGACCGCCGCGCTCGAGCGCGTCAATGTCCTCATCCTCGATGATTGGGGATCCGAACCGCTCACCGCCGACCAGCGCCGCGATCTGCTCGAGATTGTCGACGATCGCTACGACAAGGGCTCCTTGTTGATCACAACTCAGGTCCCCGTGTCGCAACGGCACGACGTCATTGCCGACCCCACCCTTGGCGATGCGATATTGCATCGTATCATTCACAATGCCCACCGCATCGAGCTCAAAGGCGACAGTCTACGGCGTCAGGCTGGCGAAAAGAAAAAACCGTGAGCACCTCGCGCACGACCGCCCGGCCGGCCCACAGGCCGCTCCCGTGCGCGTCACTACGTCGCTCGTGGGGGCACTCCGCGCCGTGCATGGGCCCCTCCCATGGACCGCCGGAACGATCTTCGAACGAACCCACCAGCCTTGACGAGGAGGTCGTTTCCAGCACACATAAACCCGTCAGCCGTGTTCGCCTTCGCGCCTGATCACGATCACTGGAATCCGTGATCACCATCGCCTGGAACACCTGATCACCATCCCTGGAATGCGCAGCCAGACCCGACTGGCCGAGGTTCAGGCTGCAGATCGGATTTCGTCGGGCTCGCCAAGGATCTCACTGCTGCCTGGAATGCACCGGGCGTCACTACGCGCGCCCATCAGTCGATCGCGATCTTTGCCGGAACCCGTACATGAGCTTCCAATTCATCGAGGACCACTGCGGTGCCTATCCGGTACGGCTGATGTGCGCCGTGTTCGAGGTCTCACTGGCCGGCTATTAAGCTTGGTGGATCCGCCCGGCAAGCGCGCGACTGCCAATGCCACACCGCTGGCCGCGATCCAACAGCTCATCAAGACCGCGGTCAACGCTATGGCAGCCATGGGTCCATGCCGCCCCTGCCGGCGCAGGGGCGTGGCGTCAGCCGTGGCCGGATTTGGCAGCTTTTCACAGACCACTGCTTACGCCTGCCTGCGTGAACCGATTGAGGGGCCGCTTGAGACCAAGGTTCTCTCTTAGTGTTTGTCCGGAGTATCTGGATCTGAATTTCCCTCGTCGGCGCAATTCGGGAATGACGAGCTCGACAAAATCCTTGAATTCGCCAGGAAAGGTCGCCGGCATTACGTTGAATCCGTCAGCCGCTCGTTGATCAAATGCATCCACCATGGCATTGGCAATTTCATCCGGTGTTCCAACGACCATGAGATGGCCGTTGCTGTCCGATATAAGGCGGATCAGCTGTTTCCAGGTAAATTTCTGGCGTACAGCTAGGTCGAGGAGCAGCTTTTGACGACTCTGGATGAAGTTTGACTGCGGCAACTCCTCGGGCACCAATGAGTCGAGATTCGTTGAACGTAGATCGGTAACAAACCCCAGCTCACGATCGGCCATTCCAATTTGAACGTCGATATGCATACGCGATTGTAGTCTTTGAAGCTTGTCAGACGCTTCTTCCTTGGTCCTCCCAACGATCGGGACAATGCCCGGCATAATTTGCACCTGATCGTCCTCCCGCCCCAGTAAACGCGCTTTCTCTTTGAGAGTTGTGTAGTACTGTTTACCGTGCTCTAAAGAAGGTGCGAGGGTGAACACGACCTCGCCGAATTCTGCAGCGAACGCTATTCCGGCATCGGATGCGCCGGCTTGAACCAACACGGGATACCCTTGCGGTGGCCTTGCGATGTTCAGTGGGCCTCTGACTGATAAGTATTCCCCTCGATGGTCAAGCAAATGCAGCTTCGAGGTATCAACGTAGATGCCACTTTGCTTGTCGCGAATGAAAGCATCGTCTTCCCACGTGTCCCAGAGACCCTTGACAGCTTCTACGAACTCTCTCGCTCGAGCATAGCGCTTGTCATGTTCTGGAAGTTCCTTTTCGCCGAAATTTGCGGCTTCGAACTTAAATCCCGACGTGACGATGTTCCAAGCCGCACGTCCCCGCGATAGGTAGTCAAGTGAGGCGAACATGCGTGCAAGATGATAGGGTTGATTATACGTCGTCGTCGCTGTCGCGACCAGGCCGATGTCTTGTGTTCTCGACGTAAGCGCCGACAACAGCGTGATTGGCTCGAACCCATCGTTTCGACATAAACGAGATATGGTTGCATGATCTTGGTCTAATACGCTTGGGGTGTCTGCTAGAAATATGAAGTGAAATGCCGCACCCTCGGCAAGTGCTGCCAAGTGAGCATAATGGTCGATATCAACTCCACCATTCGCCGGCACGCTCGGATCGCGCCATGCAGCTTCGTGATACCCCGCCTGACGGAGCAACACTCCGAGCTTCATTTCATCGTTGCGCTGCATGCCTTACCTCCTTCGAGATTGGACCATCCTCGCGCCCCGCGTTGACGTTGCGGGTCGCTTTCGTTGGCGGCACAGGACACCGTGCGTGCCACAAAGCTCGACCCTTCGCAGCCATCAGAGATCCTCGGCGAGGGGCTTCCGACAAATTCGCGTCATACACATCGTCTGGAACCAAAGGTGAGGACAACTCCAACCAAAGCGTTCCAAAGATCGTCAAACCTCGCCTTTCGAAGCTAATCCCAGCCTATCTTGGTTGCTTACGTTCTTTAAGAATCTGGCTCAAACCAGATCAGTCACGTGCCTCCGCCTCTACTCGAAACTATTCAGTGCGAGAGATCATCATTAATGCCATAGCCGAGCCGCGAATGACTTCTGTCGTGTAACGCGATTCAGCGAGAGCGCATCGATCAGGGCCGTTGGCAACAACAGAGACTGGTTGATATTGCATGCTGGACTCCTTGCAGGCCCCCGCTCATCGACTGATACGCGATATGACTTACTGGATCAAATACTAGTCTTGGTAGTTGTGACGGGGGCGCAAACTGCTACATCCCGCTATCGCGAATCAGAAGAGACGATGACGAGACGAGCATGCCGGAACCACACACCGGCTTTCAAGGCGAAGGTGGCGCTGGCCGCCGTCAAGGGCGATCGAACGCTGGCGCAACTGTCGGAGCAGTTCCACGTGCACCCCAATCAGATCACGTCGAAAGCCCAGCTTGAGAGTACGCATACGACGAAGACCGCCTGATTGACGCATGCGCGCGGGCACGGACAGCTCTATGATAGCGCTGCGTGAAGGTCAGGCGGCTTGCTGATCGGCGGGCTTGTCGGCTTGCTGCAGAAGCTTCCATTCCCAGGGCAACAGTTCGTGCAGACGCGAAGCTGGAAGATCAGCGATACGCGCGAGGACGTCGGCGAGCCAGTCTTTGGGATCGACATCGTTGAGGCGGCAGGTCGTGATCATCGTCAGCATGATGGCGGCGCGGTCGGCGCCGCGCAGGCTGCCGGCGAAGGTTGCGCCTTCCCAAGGCGATGCCGCGCAACGCTCTTTCGGCGGCGTTGTTGCTGAGGCAGATCCTGCCATCGTCGAGGAAGCGGGCAAAGTCGGCCCAGCGCCTGAGCATGTAATTCATGGGCTTCAGGACCTCGGAGGAGCGGGAGAGGGTTTCTCGCTCGCGCAGCAGCCAGGCGTGCATGTCGTCGAGCAGCGGCTTGCTTCTCTCCTGGCGCACGGCTCGCCGCTCGTCGGCGCTGCGGCCGTTGATGGCGCGCTCGATCTCGAACAACGCATCGAGACGTCTGACCGCCTCCAGCGCGATCGGGGAGACCGGTTTGCCCTTGCTGCCTTCCCTGGCGTTCTTCTCGATATCGGCCAGCTCGAAGAAGCCCCGCCGCGCATGGGCGAAGCAGAATGCCGGCGTGATCGGCATCGCTTTCTTTTGCGGGTCGAACAACGGCTCGAAGCCGCTATAGCAATCGGCTTGCAGGATGCCGGCGAAGGCGGCCAGATGCTTCTGGGGATGTTCGCCCCGTCGGTCGCTTGAGGCGTAATAGACCGCCGCCGGCGGCGCAGGCCCACCTTAGGGCCGGTCATCCCGCACATAGGTCCAGATCCGGCCGGTCGTGCACTTGCTCTTGGCCAGGATGCGGATGGTGGTGTCATCGCCATGAAGGCGCTCGGCCGCGAGCACATGACGCTCGATCAGCTGGAACAGCGGCATGACGGCGAAGGTCCCGTGGCCGACCTGGTCGGCCAGCGTCGACAACGGCAGGTCGATCCCCTCGCACTTGAAGCGCGCACTCTGGCGGTTGAGTGGGATATGCATGCCGAACTTGTCGAACAGGATCGTCGCCAGCAATTGCGGACCGATGAAGCCGCGCGGCGTGGCATGGAACGGTGCCGGTGGCTGGCTGATCTTCTCGCAATCGCGGCAAGTGAACTTCTCGCGCACTATCTCGATCAGTTTGAACCGGCGCGGGATCTCCTCCAACGTCTCGGTCACATCCTCGCCCAGCTTCGCCAGGCGCGTCCCACCGCAACAGGCGCAGGTCGTTGGCGCCTCAATGACGACGCGCTCGCGTTCGATGTCGTCCGGCCAGGGCTTGCGTAATGGTCGCTTGCGCGTGAAGGCGCGCACGCTCTGGGTTTTCGCCGCGGCGGTACGTGCGGCAAGCTCATCCTCGCTCGCCGTGATGACGAGTTCTTCGAGTTCCAATTCCAATTGCTCGATCAGCCGCGCCGTGCGCTCGGAGCGCTGCCCGTACAGTTCGCGCTTGAGCTTCTCGATCCGCAGCTCAAGGTGCGTGATCAGCGCCTCGTTGGCCGACAGCTCCGCCCGCGCACTGGCAGCGTCCGCGACGGCTTGCAGCCGCGCCTCACGCTCGGCCTGCAGCGCCGCCAGGGCACTCACGAGGTCCGAAGGAAGAGCGCCCGGCTTCGATGTCATGAAGCCATTGAATCAGATCAAGCAGCAAATTCAAACCCAAAAACAGTTATCCGACCCGCGTCGGACGCTGGGTTTTTTGCGGGTTGCGCCAATCGATTCCGGACAACAGGTAGCTCATCTGCGCCGGCGAGATCGTCACTGCTTCGCTCTCAACCGATGGCCAGATGAACCTTCCTCTCTCGAGTCTTTTGGTGAACAGGCATGCTCCCTGGCCATCGTGCCAGATCACCTTCACAAGATCGCTTCGGCGACCGCGGAAGACGAACAGATAACCGCTGAGCGGGTCCTTCCGCAGCACCTCCTGCACTTGGAGTGCCAACGACGGAAAGCCTCGGCGCATGTCCGTGTAGCCTGTCGCGAGCCACACTCGCGCGCCCGTCGGAACCGGGATCATCGGCGTACCAAAGCATCGAGAACGCGACGTAGCGCGTCTCCATCAACGTCGCCATCGACCCGGATGCGGTGTCCGCTACCAAGATCAATCTCGATGATGCCCACGCTCTTCCGTCGACGCGCCGCCGTCGTCGTCAATGGCGCTTCGGCCCGCGGCGGCACAGACGGCCCAATCTCGACCGGCACGAACGGCGCTATACTCGCTTCACCGTGCTTGCAAAGCTCTTTGCGCCACCTGAACAGCTGGCTTACATGAAGGCCCGCCATGCGAGCCACCTCGGAAACACTGGCTCCGGGCTCGAGCGATGCTGCAACAAGCCGTTCCTTCTCATCCTGCGACCACCGGCACCGCCGCTCGACCGATGTGATCACTTCCGCCCTCGAAATCGTCATAGCGCTTCTCCTAGGATTACCCCTAGGACCTGCAGCCCTCGCGTCCCTCAAACAAGACGGCCTTTGGCGGAGGCATACGGCCTATTTGGTCGACGTGCTTGAGCACATCGTGTCCGGGCGAACCAAGAGCCATCAGCTTCACGAGCTGCTCGCCTGGAACTGGATGGCGGCGCGCCAGCGCACCGCACAGGCCGCGGCATGAGCCCGCGTCGTCATAAAGCAACGTCGTCGATGGCGGCAGCCGCGATGCCGCTTGCAGAGCTCGAGCGGTGGCTGCAGGGCCGCGCCGACCAACACCCTATCGCCACCAGTCTCCCCATGCTCGACGGCTACGTCGCCGCGATCGTGGCCGGACCGGTATCGATGAGCCCGCTCGACTGGATCTGCCCGCTGCTCGCCATCGATGCCGATCCTTTCAACCACGGCCGCACTCCAGAGCTCGCGGCGATTTCCGCCGTCGCACTGCGCCACAACGAGATCGGTCAGACGCTCTCGATCACGCCTCGTCAGTTCGTGCCGATGCACCGACGTGAAGCCAATGGCGATATCGATGCGCGTCCCTGGTGCCAAGATTTCTACGCCGCGATGCGGCTCAGGATGTCGGCGTGGGTGCCGTTGCTGGATGCCAACAACGTTAATCACGGCCTGCTGCTGCCGATCCTGCTGCACTGTCGCGACGATCAGGGCAGTCCGCTGTTCGGAGCGCCACGAAGCGGCGGCGCGACAAGGAACGTTCTGCGCAAGCCTACGCCGATATCCCAGTGGCCGTGGAGGCCTCGCGCCAATATTGGATGCCGATCCGCTACGCACGCGCGCGCTGATCACCGCGGACGTGGGAGTTCATATCGCTTACGACTAGGCCTGCCCTGGCCGCCCTCGAACCATCAAGGACAATCAGGTAGCGCCCGTGATCGGGCGGGCGATGTGTACACGCCACCCGATGCGAGCTCGAGGGGGTAGCCGGTAAGGCACCGAGTTTCATGCCGATCCAAATTGGTACTGAGAGCGGCTGACAAGTCGAGCGTATTCGGCAGGCACAGACCCGAGCTTTGGAGATCACCGCGCAACCGATCCAGTCCTGCTGGTGCAATTCGAAACGCTCCTCATTGAACGTCAATTGCGCGATCGTGACCATCAAGAGCGAGGTTTGTGTGTCCCAAGAACGCCGCGCTCACAAGACCCGCCGGAAATGAAAGCCTCACGATGGTGATGCAGCGCTATGAGCTGGAAGGAGCGCATGACTCATCAACCGGGTTCGCTTTCTTGATTTCTATGGCGAACGAACGAGCGACCGTGATCCCATGGCTTAGCATAGGCCGGCGCTCGATCTTTAAGCGATCCGTCAACTACCAGCATTAGTACTTGATCCTCATCATAGGAATATGAACTAGTGTCACAAGAGCATTAAGCGGCCTAAGCTCATTACCACGCAACGCGCGCACATAAACTTCAAGAACGGACTGAACATTCCTGTCCGGCAACTCGGAGGAAGAAGTGAACGACTTAGAGCGACTTTTGATCGAACGAGAGTGTACCCGCCTGTTATACGAATACGGCAACTTCGTCGACTTTGTTGATCCCATGAAGGCCGCTCGCCTGCTCGCCGAGGACTGCTCCTTAGTCTTGAAGTTCCGGGGACAAACATTGCGCGGTCGCAGCGAGTTTGAACGCCTCTATCAGGGTCAAAAAGAGGCGCAGGCTGCCGGCCGGTTGTTGCAGCGCCATGTGATCACGAACCCCATTATCGACGTTAAGAAGTCAGATCACGCGACCGGTCAAGTACGTGTCACACTGTACCGGGCCGAATGGGACTTGGCGCAAGGGCCGTGCCCTAAGGTCTCCCCCGTGCTCTTTATTTGGAATGATGAGTTTGTGCAAACTCCTGAGGGGTGGAGGATCCGTAAGCACGAGGTGTCGGAGTTTGCCTTCGAATCGCCGGAGGCGCGATGGCCGAGCCCCCCTTGGGCCCACTGATCTTCACCGCCTTCTACGCCGCTTCGTCAGCTACCACACTGAGGATACTGAGGATCCGAGCTTTCATCGATTTTATCGACGGCGCTGCCGTTCTAAATAACGGCTATAGTCATCCAAAGATCGAACCGTCTATTCGCGAGCAACTGGATCGTTGTTTTGGTCGAGGCTCTCGACCAGGCGCGTGTTAGTGAGGCAGTCATGCATCACGAAGATCTTTAATCAACACCGGATCTATCAGCCCGCGGACCTAAAGAAGTTCGGGATCGAAATCACCAATGAAGGGGGCTAAGGATTCGACGTCACTTCGCGCGCATCACATGGCGCTTGATGCTTTGCATATAGCGATCATGAGTCAGCGCGTGAACTGGGTGCTCGATGCCGACATACGCAGCTTCTTCGACTCGGTCGACCACGAGTGGCTGTTGCGGATGCTGGCGCACAGGATCGCCGATCCTCGCATTCTGCGGCTCATCGGGCTGTGGATGCGAGCCGGCGTTCTTGAGAGCGGCGAGTTGCAAGAGACGGACAGAAGCACTCCGCAAGGGGCGGGCATCAGCCCGCTCCTCGCGAACATCTTCCTGCACTACATCCTCGATCTCTGGGTCCACCGATGGCGTCGTCGCCATGCACGCGGTCGCATTGTGATCGTGCGCTACGCCGATGACTTCGTCATGGGCTTTGAGAAGAAGGCGGACGCAGACGAGATGCTCTTGGCCCTCAAAGCGCGACTGGCCGGCTTCGGCCTGACGCTTCATGAGGACAAGACGCGGCTGATCGAGTTTGGCCGGTTCGCGGCCCTCTCGTGTCAGCGGCGCGGCGAGCGGCGGCCCGAGACCTTCGCCTTCCTCGGCTTCACCCACTACTGTGGGCGGACTCGGGATGGCCGGTTCATCGTGAAGCACAAGACGGAAGGGAAGCGCCTGACGCGTAAGCTGACGGCGTTGCGCCAGGAGGTCTGGCGGTTCATGCACGCGCCAATGGCCACGCAACACGAATGGCTCACCGCCGTTCTGCGTGGACACTACGGCTACTATGGCAGACCGCACAACTACCCAGCGCTCAACGGCTTCTACCGGGAAGTGCGTCGGACCTGGCTGCGCTGTCTGAGACGGCGCAGTCAGAAAAGTCGGCGCATGGGTTGGTCGGAGTTCGAAACCCTGACGGCTCGCTTCCGTCTGCCCGTTCCACGCATCACTCGCACTTGGGCGCAGGCGCGGATATGACGCGGGTTACTCTCGGGAAGAGCCGGGTGCGGGAAAGCCGCATGCCCGGATCTGTGAGGGCGAAAGCCGAATGGCTGAGCTACTCGACCACGACCATGCAATGCGAACACGCACACGCGCAAAGCGGTATTTGAGGGACACAGACGATCCCTCGCGCCAAGTGATCGTCCGCCAAACTTTGTCCGCGGCCGGGCACATAGGGCTTGGGCGGAAAGGGTCTCGTGCCGGGGCACACGATGGTGCTCGAGAGAATGCCAGCAACATAGGAAAGCCCGAGCGCCTTAAGCGCGGTGCGCAGGTCGCTGTAATGTATCCCTCCGGGGCCGACTACGCCGGATGCTTACGCTGTAATTGCCGTAGCCGGCATCCATCAGCACGACGCCACGCGGCAAGCCCGCGGTGCAGGCGGGCGGATTTGATCGAGCGCTATCTTGATCTTGGTCTGAAAGCCGATCTGATCGGGCACCCCCACCTTATTGCGGCGGGCGGCGTCGGAGGCCCACGCCTCCGGCAGATATAGCCGATAGGCCACCGGCAGGCTGGCATGAGGATCGGCAACCGACAGCAACACCGCTATCTGACAGTTGTCCTGTTTGCCAAGCTGTCCGCAATACTGCCGCGTTATGCCCGCAGAATGCGTTCCCTTCTTGGGAAAGGCGGTGTTGTCGATGATCCAGGCTTCGATCCCCCCACGCTCGATGGCGGACAGCACCATCTCTCGCATCTTGGACAAAACCTTCTCGTCCCACCGTCCCTCGCCGACAAAGTGCAGCAGCGATTCATGCTGGGCCGCCGTTCGCTCCGGCGCCTTCACCGCCGCTATCGGCTCTACGCTCTTGCGTTCACAGGGCAACAACAGCCCGGTGCAATAATCCCGAAGCGGCCGCGCTCGATCGGCATATCCAATCACGCTAACAAGACCGTCGACGTAAGCCGCAAATCGCGTCTCGCTGGTTCTCTTCCCTCGGCGACCCATCTGCTCCTTCTCGATCTGAGTGAATCTGCCTCAATACCCCGATTCTCAGTCCGATCGATTGCGACTTTCTGACTCAATAAGACTAAGGAGCGCTGACTCTGGAGCGCCCCGCGAAAGCTTATAGTTGTTCCTATCAGAACTTGTAGTTCTATCAGGGATGGTTGGCCATTAAGCTACGCGGAGGAAAAGCAAATAGACATGAAAAAGACAATGAAGTGCAAGGTATTCACCACACCACATGTCGCACCGACCAGCGCGGAAAGTTCAGTCAGGCTGGCAGTCCTACATCAGCATTTCGCTGCCTGCCTGTCCGCCTCGCGTGCTCTCGAGCGCCTATGCTTCTTGCGCTCGTCGCCTCGGCAATCAAACGCCAGCGTGGTTGTTGGGAAAGGAGCAAATGCCACATTCTTGTCCTTCGAGCCGCCGTTCTTTTCCGCTTTGCGAGGCGCCAATCATTCGCTCCGGATTGACCCGCTGTCGTCAGGGGGCAGCCCAGACTATGGAGCCGAGACAGACGATGGCTCGTAGACTTGAGGAAGGGTTGTGGAGCGCGCTACACCGCATTTCTAGCCGAATTAGCTCGACAGTTAGTGCGATTGACAGCGCGATGTGACTTGAGGGTAATAACCGAGCCGACCGATACGTGACAAGCCAACCTGAATCAAGTGAACCCGACTGAAGGACGTAGTGTGAAGGACCAAGGTGATGGCAAACGATCTACTGCCTATTGGCGTTTCAGAAGCATCCGCGCATTCGCGCTCGGCTGGCACGTTTCGGTTTGCATTTCTGAATTTGCGTGATCATCCCCGCGGCCAGGTGATGCTCGAGGCATTAGTCAAAGCTGGTTTTGTTCCGCACCTAGTCATTGACGAGGAATCCGAGCGGGCGGAAGCGGGACGGAACAATCAACTAAGAGAGCTCATCCGTGTCCCAAAGTTCGTGCCGCGAACTGCGACTAGTGCATTTTGCGGTGAGCGAGGTATCGCTTATATGAGGGTCATAAATCATAACGGCAGTGATGTCGCAAGCGTGTTGAGCGAGCGAAGGTATGGCATCGGTGTGCTCGGCGACACGCGGATTCTTCATGCGCACATTATTCGCAGCGTGCAGCGTGGCATCATAAATGTTCATCCGGGAGTCTTGCCACTAGTAAGGGGCAGTCATCCATACGTGTGGGCGATAATTCACGGACTTGCGCAGGGCGCCACAGCTCATTTCATCGATGATAAAGTTGATCACGGTCCAATTCTGTTGGCCCGACACTTGGCGCAGACGGAAGGCATGACTTATCCAGATATTATCTATCACCTCAACAGTCTCTGCGCCGAGATCATTGTCGAGGTCATGCGCCAACTCGTTGATGGCAAAGCCACGCTCACGCCCCAGCCGGACGATGGTAGGATGACGTTCCGCGCGGCATCAGCAGATATCAAGCGAGTTGCAGCACTAATGTTATCACGAAGTCAGCTTCGGCCAACAGCCACGATTAGCGACGACGAATTGGCTGGATGAAATGCAGATCCGACCAGCATTCGCCGCATGGCTTCGCACAGTTCAAGGCAAAACCTGTCCGTTGCTGCGACGAATTGTTGTTCAGGCCTGTCGGAGCAGAAAAACTCGCCAGGATATCGGACGTGTGTCGAGCATTCTGTGCGTACGTCGCGATGTGATGATTGATGCCATTCGCGAGCACCTCTCCGGCACATCGATTTGTGCGTCCAACGCCGTCTATCTTTCGCGGGCGTGGCTGCCGCGTGAGGTCGATCATCAGGAGCTCATGCGTCCCGCCGCGAAAGATGGGCTATCGACGGGTCGCCTGACCGTGGCCGCGTTCGTAGACGCCTCGAGTGCGGCGCCGGCGCCTCCGAATTTGTCGGGGTGTAGTACCGACAACTCTCAGTCGTGAAGTGTCTTTTCTCACATTGGGGAGGTGCTGTCCGCGACAGAGTAGTGCCCACTAGAATCCGAATTCGCGCGTGATCCGGTCCAAACAATACGAAATGCCTGGAACCGCAATGGCGACTATCTCCCTCGTCAGGGGCGATGTGTAAGAAGTAGAAGCTCGCCCACGCAGTTAATGGTCGTTTTGCGTTGAGGCATTGAGAGCGAAGAAATCGATCTCGAGGACTATCGCAATTCAGCGCGGACAATTCAGAGAGGCAGTATCTGGAAGAAGCGGTCGAACGGAAGTTCATCAAAGTTCAATGAACGTGAGGAGACGGTATGGGCACAGCACCAAAGGTCTTGTTGCTAGTCTTGCTTCTGTTAATGTCCGGCGGTTCGCTTCCGACGTTTGCACACGGCGCGGACTATCTTCTCGAGTCGATCCGCAAAGCCGGAGGAGCAACGGCTGTACTCAATTCAGCTCCGCCCTTTGCATTCGTGTCGCTCTCTGGCAAGCCGCAAGGCTATCTTATTGAGGTCACAGAACTGGCCCTCAAAGGCATGGGCGTGTCGAAGCTCTCCGCAGTTCTCATGCCGTCGCCCGCAGATATCACGGGGCTCCAGGCACGTCGGTTCGATTTAGCCCCAGGCGGCCTTCTGATCACTGAAGCGCGCTGCAGAGTCTTATCATTTTCGGCGCCTCTCAGCGCACAGCAAGATGCCCTATACGTGGCGCCCGGAGACCCGAACCGGCTTACTGGATACGCGGAATTTGCACAGAGATCCGATATTAAGCTCGCAGTGATCACGGGCTCGGCGCAGGAGGCGTACGCGGTCCTGCAAGGGGTCAAGTCAGATCAGCTTGTGCGTGTTCCTGACATTCAGGCGGGCATCGCGACCGTCCTGGGCCGTCGGACCAACGCTTTCGCTGTCGGGCAATTCAGTGTGCCGAATCCGCAGCAAAAGGGTGTCGAGATGGTCGTCGACACAAAATCGCCGATGAGCAGCATCGGTATCGCCTTCCGCAAGGAAGACGCAGAGTTTCGCGATACATTCAACAAACAGCTTGAGGTCCTAAGAAGGAGTGGCGTGCTGAAGGAACTGTATGCCGAGAAGTACGGATTCCCGAACTGGGACACACTTGCCACGCTCATCAAGGCCAGCGACGTTGCGCCAAGCTGCGAGTAGCGGAGCGGTTCAGGTGGAAGCGGTGCTGGAGTACTGGCCTTCACTCGCGCGGGGCTTGTGGGTCACGGTGTGGGTGGCGTTTTGCACCATTTCGGGTGCCGCACTCGGTGCGCTCGTCCTTGGCCCGCTAAGGCTCTCCAAGCGGCCGGCGATACGAATATCGTCGATGCTCTTCATCGAGGTCATTCGCGGTCCCTCGGCTCTGGTCTGGCTGTTTTGGGTCTTTTATGTTCTGCCACTCATGCCGTGGGTGCCGCGTCTCAGTCCTGTCACGGCATCGATCATCGTCTTGTCGCTGCTTGGGGCCGCATACGGCGCCGAGATCGTTCGCGCCGGCATCGAGGCGGTCCATCGCGGGCAGACGGACGCTTGCCATGCACTTGGGCTGAACAAACTTCAGAGTCTCACGAAGGTGGTGCTGCCGCAGGCGCTTTCGCAGATCGTTCCCGCGTTCGGCAGCCTGGCGAGAGACATGGTCAGGTGGACCTCGATCGTGAGCTTCGTCGGCGTGCAGGACGTGCTCTATGTTGCAAACAACGTTCGCAGCCAGACATTCGAGACGGCCACCGTCTTCTGCCTGCTGGCCGCCCTTTATTGGATTCTGTGTCTTCTTTGCGCTGCGGCATTTCAGGCTATCGAGCGCGCGCTTCCGCTCAATCGTGCGCTGCGAGCCGCGCGCTCGAGGGTACAGATCGCACCCGCAGCGGATTCGTTGGCAGGAGTCACACAATGACGTGGGACTGGAGCTTTGCCCTCGACATTCTGCCGCGCCTCATGGTGGGCGTTTGGTATACCGTCCTGGTCACGCTTGCGAGCTCGGCCATTGCACTCACAGCCGGCCTGCTGCTTGCGATCCTGGAGAATGTAAGCACCAGGCTCGGGCGGGCATTCGTGCGCTTCCTGCTCGAACTCTTTCGGGGAGTGCCGATCCTTGTCCTGCTCTACTTTGCGTTCTACGTCCTGCCGGAAGTGGGGCTGACGTTTCCGGCAATGCCGATCGGCATCGCCGTATTGGGCGTGGTCTATGCGGCATTCTGCTCGGAGGTCTACCGCGGGAGCCTGATCACGATACCAGCCGAGTTGCGTGACGCGTGTGTGGCGCTGCATTTGAGTCCGTATGTCACATGGCGACGCGTGCTGGTCCCTTTGATGATCAAGCGGTCCGTTCCCGCATTGCTCAACTACGTGCTCGCCTTGTTCCGGAACTCCTCGTACCTGTTTGCGCTCGGAGTGCCGGTGCTGATGGGGCAGGCCAACACGGCCGGGTACGAAAGCTTCCGCTATCTCGAGCCCTTCACTCTGGCCGGCCTCATCTACATCGTGATCAACCTGCCGTTCCTCTATCTCCTTTCCCGATTGAAGGACAAGCATGTCTAGCACCGTGGAATTCAGTCACCATGATCCCTTCGTGGCGGCCGGCGCCGCAGCTTTCAACGCGAAAGACCCGCATCGGTCCGCTCCCAAGTCGCAAGACGCCATGTACGCCATCGAATTCGAGAAGGTCTCGAAATCCTTCGGTGCTCATCGCGTGCTCGTCGACCTCGACCTGCAGGTGCGCCCCGGGGAGAAAGTCACGCTGATCGGCCCGAGCGGCTCGGGAAAAACGACTGTGCTGCGGCTGGCCATGACGCTGGAAAAGCCGACCGGCGGAGATATCCGCCTTTTCGGAGAAAGCATCCTATTCGATCCGGCCGGCAAGCCGCTCAAGGGCTCGCAGGAGGCGCGCGTTCGCCGTCGTTGCGGCATGGTGTTCCAGCAATTCAATCTTTTCCCGCATCTGACCGTGCTGCAGAACCTGATCCTGGCACCAACGACTGTGCTGGGACAACACAAGGACCAGGCCGAGACAAGCGCGCTCGAATATCTCCGCATGGTGGGGCTCGAAGCTAAAATCCATGCCTATCCGGCCCAGCTGTCCGGAGGTCAGCAGCAGCGCATCGCGATCGCGCGAGCGCTCATCCTGAAGCCGGAGATCCTTCTCCTGGACGAAATCACCTCCGCACTGGATCCCGAGCTCGCCGGAGAGGTTCTCGACGTGGTGCGAGGCGTGGCGCACCAGACGAAGGTCACGCTGCTGATCGTCACGCATGAGATGCGCTTCGCGCGCGAGGTCTCCGACCGCGTCCTTGTCTTCGACGCCGGACACATTATCGAGCAAGGCCCGCCCGACAAGATCTTCAGCAATCCCGAATCCGCACGCACGCGCTCCTTCCTGCGGTCAATCCTGAATTGCTGAAATCGTGGAGGGATGGACAATTTGTTTGGGAGGCGCACGCCATCAGTGAAGCAGAATGGTAGAGGGCTCCACCCAACCTAAACTTGATTGCTTCGCCCATGGTATTGTGCTCGATCGCGAAAAAACCTCTTGCTTCCGGATGCGCCATAGCTCCCCGGTGCGACGCCAGCCATCCACAAAAGGGCGGTGCAGGGCGGCTTGAGCCTGGCGCGACGACTACCTGGCCATACAGCATTAGCCGCCGCGGCTGCCGATCCCAAGAATATAGTTAATCGGGCAGCCGCCGCTCGCAATGTCCGCGCGCTAGTTTCATCCCAGAGCACAAGAACGACACGCATTCCTTGAGCGTGACCCCGACATCCGCTTCCTCCGCAGGGGCTCTCGCAGGCCTAGCCGGTTAGGCAAGCGCGGCTGAGGCCGGCACATTCTTAGAACAACACCAGCCACCGCTCGTCTCGACCAGGGCATCGGAATCCCCGTCATCGCATCAGCACGATCAAACGCAGATCGAAGGACGGTTCAGGGTGGATCGAGAGAGCCGATGCGCCGCAGGGTGCCACTTGCGCCCTGGTTTGAGCTGAAGCTGGAGAGTCTCCAACAGATCGCCCTAGTGCCGAAAATGGCTCTTCCACGGGAGCTAACTTGTGGCAGATGCTTCTGCGTGGTTTCTCGGGCCTGAGGGCGCTTGGTCACGGTTTGCCATGAAATTCTCGTCTCTCTGCCGAGAGGACAATGTACGCTATCACGAGTCGATAGCTAGAGAGGCGCTGCACACGATGCGCGGTTCGCGCAGGAACGCCTAACGTCAGTACCGGGCTCGGTCCTAAACAAGAACGGATTGGAATCCTGAGCTCGTCCTGGTGCTGGTGACGTTCCCTCATCTACTCAGAAGCCCTAAATCCTAGGTCAATTCCCAGCTCTGGTAGTTGCTTGAGTGGCCAATGTCTATAGATCAAAGACACATGTGAGATGGTCTGGCGATAACCTCAGCCATTTGCGAGCGGTGATGCGCAAGTCCGTTTTTAATATGCTCAAACTCATTCCTACAGCGGCGTCTCTTATGCGCTCCGATTGATGGAAACCAATCTGCAGAACTCGCTGCTCAGCCAGAGTGACATCGCCCATAACTTCGTCGTGGTCCGTGTCAATCAACCCGACCGCCTGTCCTGCTGTACGTTCGATGCAAGCGCGCTAGCGGAGGAGAGTAGGGCAAGTCTCGGCAACAGGCGCGTGCGAGCGTCATCCATTGCGTTTGTGAATTTATGGAGATGGTACGATTTGAGCTTGAAGAAGGGAGCAATACATATGGATACGGCAGTAGTTGGACAGCAATGCTGGCAAGAAGACGTTTTTCGCGTGCTGAAGCAGCATGGCGTTAAGCACGTCGTTTACGTTCCGGATATCCCCCATTCGACGACGATCCGTGAGGCCGAGGCGGACAAGGAGATCAGCGCCGTGGTCCTGACGACGGAGGAGGAAGGTATCGGCTACCTGGCCGGAGCGTGGCTGGGAGGCGATCGCGGTGTACTTCTCATGCAATCGAGTGGTGTGGGGAACTGCATAAATGCGTTGGCGCTGCAGTGCTGTACACGGTTTCCGCTTCTGATGGTCGTTGCCATGCGCGGCGATTGGGCGGAGTTGAATCCATGGCAGACCCCCATGGGACGGGCGACCGAGAAGGCGCTGACCCTAATGAATGTCATGACCTGGCGGGCGGACGATCCTAAGGACGTCGAACCCCTTCTGCACGGCGCCGCTACGATGGCATTTAACGGGGGTCATGCGTGTGCGTTATTGCTCGGGCAGCGATTGATCGGAGAAAAGCAATGAGTGAGCTGATGCAGTACGGTTCGCTCGACCGCCGCGAGGTAGTGGCTCGGCTGCTTTCTGGTCGGAAGAAGCTGTTGGTTGTTGGCGGCATCGGCTCGGCGTCATTCGACGTCATGGCAGCCGGCGACCATGACAATAACTACTACTTGTGGGGTGCCATGGGCGGTGCCGCGATGATCGGCCTCGGACTCGCGACGGCCAGACCCGACTATTCGGTGCTTGTCCTCACAGGTGACGGCGATATGCTGATGGGCTTTGGAGCGCTTGCGACCATCGCGATCCGTAAGCCCGCCAACCTGACAGTGGCTGTCCTCGACAACGGCCACTTTGGCCAAACCGGTTGGCAGGAGAGCCACACCGGGCGCGGTCTAGCCCTCGAGCAAGTCGCAAGGACGTGCGGCTTCTCGTGGAGTGACAAAATCACGAATCTCAACGGCATTGATGATTTGCGTGAACGACTCCATACGCGCTCCGGCGCGAAGTTCGCGACAATCAAGATCAGGGCCAGCACTTCTCCGCGCGTTCCGCCGCCTCGCGACGGAGTTTACGTCAAGACCCGCTTCCGCTCTTCGCTAGGACATTACCCTATCTGACGCGCATGTCCCGATACCGTAGGCGACGGGGAGTGCCCTCGAACTGCCAAACCTTGTCCGCTGCCTATAGCGTACTAAAAGAGTTCGCTATCGTGACTGTCACGGGAAAGAACGCAACAGGCAATCAGATACCCATCCAGCGATTACTTCGTAGAACTCTACTGAATGCTCTGAATGCCACCAACCGACATAGGAGTAACACGGAATGATTGTGGAGACTTCGAAGACTTTGAAGAGACCTGACATGGAGAGTCGCAGGAAAGCCGCGACGCCGCGTGGCCAGAGCACGCTATGCGAACTTTACGCCGCCTATGCCGATAACGCTCAGTTGTGGGATATCGAAGGCCGACGTTTCATTGATTTCATCGGAGGCGTTGGAGTGCTGAACACAGGTCATCGCCATCCTAAGATCGTGGCCGCGATCCGCGAGCAGCTGGACCGTTTCACCCACACCTGCTACGGGATTGTGCCATACGCTTCTTACGTGGAACTGGCCGAGAAGATCAACCGTCGCGTACCTGGTAACTTCGCCAAGAAAACGGCTTTCTTCACAACTGGGGTTGAAGCGGTGGAAAATGCCATAAAAATCGCGCGCGTGGCCACCGGCCGCCCGGGAGTGATCGCCTTTGCAGGCGGCTTTCATGGCCGCACCTTGTTTGGCAGGACGCTCACGGGCATGGTTGCGCCGCACAAGCTCGGCTTGGGCGGGGGCTCGCCGGGAGTGTTTCATGCGCCGTATCCGGATCGGCTGCACGGCGTGACGACAGCCGACTCGCTGCGCGCCATCGAATTTCTCTTCAAAGCTGACATCGATCCGAAGTGTGTGGCTGCGATCATTTTCGAGCCCGTACAAGGCGATGGCGGCTTCTACGTGGCGCCGGCGGATTTTGTGCGCGGGCTGCGCAAGATCTGCGATCAACATGAAATTCTGCTTATCGCCGACGAAATCCAGTCCGGTTTTGCGCGCACCGGCAAATTCTTCGCCATGCAGCACTATGATGTCGTGCCCGACGTAACAACGATGGCGAAGAGTTTGGCCGGGGGTATGCCGCTCTCGGGCGTGTCGGGACGCGCCGAGATCATGGATGCGCTCCCGCCCGGGGGGCTGGGTGGTACGTATGCGGGAAATCCGCTGGCGATCGCGGCGGCACATGCGGTGCTCGACATTATCGATGAGGAGCGTCTTTGTGAACGAGCTACAGCGTTGGGCGAACGGCTAAAGGCAAAGCTAACCGTGCTAAAGAATAGCGTACTAGGCATCGCGGACGTTCGTGGGCTGGGCGGGATGATTGCGATTGAGTTCTGCAGGCCCGGCACGCGTGAGCCGGATGCGGAATTGGCTAAGCGAGTGCAGAGGCGCGCGCTCGAGCGCGGCTTGTTGTTGGTGTATGCAGGCTCAGATAGAAGCGTGATCCGGTTCCTTTTCCCCCTCACAATCGAAGAGACTATTTTCGACGAAGCAGTCGCCATTCTGAAGGAGGTCCTTGAAGAAAAGGGAACATAGCCATCTGATGCGCGCTTCGGAAGGAATGCGTACACGAGCCAGCGTCCCCGAGTCTGCAGTGCGGGGGCGCATTACTCGCTGCAGAGAGCCAAAATGCGTCGATGTCTCTGATCGCGAGCTTCGCCATCTCAACAAGCGATCGGAGCGGCTCACCATTCGCCGACGGGAACGCGAAAGGCGGCCCTGAACTAATTGCCGCCGCAGCTTCTCCAGACTTGCGAATCAACGCGAGAATAGGGGTTCGGTTTGTGCAGGCGTCGGATCCGAATTGCGGGACGAGCGAGCAGCAAGGCGAGCAATGGGAGAGTTGGTGTGCGACACATTCAAATCCGGGCAGGACTTCTTGAGAACGGCGGGCCGACTTTGTTCTGGTTAGCCCCTATGTGCAGTCACGCTTGGCTCCGCGGAACCGCGCTTTTTTACTTGCTCAAACCGAAGTCGGCCGCTTTTTCGATCTCGATGGAGGTCATCGGCAATTTCACATGCAGAAAGTCCTACTAGTACCTCGTCACAGTGATTATGACTCTTTGGAAGTGGCGGGATAGGCGCCTGCCATTTTGGCGCGAGCCTTGTCTGTCGTGAACATCCATTTGATGCGGGAGCGGGCGGTATTTCGTTGTCGTTCCCAAGCGGTGATTTCGCGGCGCAGTTGGGATCGTCGATCCTGCGATCCAGGCACTGGCCTCGCAGGACGCCGATTTCGATCTCGACTATGTTGAGCCAACCTGCGTGCTTTGGCGTGTAGTGGAACTCAAGCCGTCCCAAAATCCGCCTGGCTTCGGCGGGCGGGAACGCCTGATAGAGGGCGCCGGCGGAGTGGGTCGATAAATTATCCTGAACGACCCGGATGATCTCAGCGTCGGGATAATGGATGTCGACGAGCTCGCGCATGCATTCGGCGTAGTCTTTTGCCGCGCGCCGCTCAGTGACTTTGACCTTGCGCCAGGGACGATGCACGTCGAGCAGGACGAAGAGATTGACGGTGCCATTGCGACGATACTCATAATCGTAACGTTCGAGCCTACCGGGCTTGGCCGGAATGGGCTGACGCGTTTGGCCGATGAGTTGCACGGGGCTTTCATCGAAGCATACCACCGGCCGCGCGGGATCAGACGCCTCGGCGTAAAGGTCGAGCACATCCTCCATGCGGGCGACGTATTCGCCATCGACCTGCGGAATGCACCACATGTCTTTGCGCCAGGGCTTGAGGTCGTTTTCCGCCAGGCGCCGGCGAACCGTCTCGTGCGACAGGCTCTTGTGTTCGGTGAGTTTGACCATCGCGCCTGCCAGCAGCTTGAGCGTCCAGCGGGCACGGCCCTTCGGGGGACTGGCACAGGCGGTCGCCACCAGCAAGGCTTCTTCCTTGCCGGTGAGTTTGCGCTCCGCTCCGGGACGCGGCTCTTCGCTCAGCGCCCGCTCCAGATTGCCTTCCACGAAGCGTCGCTTGGTCCGATATACGGTCGAGCTGCTCACGCCAACGCTCCTTGCGACCTCCTCGTCGCTGGTCCCGGCATCGGCGGCCAGCAAAATCTGCGCTCGCTTGAGCTTGCGGGACGCATGCTTGCCGCCGCTGAGCAGCGCCCTCAGTTCGGTGCGCTCGATTTGGCTGAGTTCGACCCGATAGCGTACATTCATGGCGTGCCTCCTCGTTCGAGGCACGCACGAACAACTGAATCGGATGGCCGGCTTGAGTCCTTCGACAAAACCCTTCACGCCCACGCAGGGGCAGTATCTGGCTTTTATCCACCTCTACACCCGGCTGCATCGCAGGCCCCCGGCCGAGACCGACATGCAGGAATATTTCCGCGTCAGCCCGCCGTCGGTTCACCAGATGGTGCTGACGCTGGAACGTGTCGGCCTCATCAGACGGCAGCCAAGGACGCCTCGCAGCATCGAGGTCCTCATTGATCCGAAACTCCTGCCAGAGCTAATCTGACCGCCGGACCCAACCTGTCAAAATCACTGTGCAGAGCTAGCACTTCAACCATAGCGGAAAACATACCCCGCCAGACCGGTTTTGGCCGTAATGAACCGGCCACGTCAGAGCACTCCGCCGGACGATGTGTCGGCATAGGATCGCATGGCAGCATAGGCGCGACCCAGTCGTTTGATGCCCTCGGCGATTTCGGCCGGTGTGCTGAAGCTGTAAGCAAGGCGGACAAAGGAGCCGGACGGTTCTTCGGCAAAGCACAGCCGGCCAGAGATGATGGACACGCCCTCCTTCACGGCGCGGCGGACGAGTTCGTTCGCATCGATCCCAGGCGGCAGCCGGACCCAAAGAAAGTAGCCGCCGTGTGGCACATGAACTGAGGTGTCGGGTAGGTGCTCGCGAATAGTGTCGATCATCGCGTTTCGGTGGCCGCGCAGCACGGTTGTGAGCGTTGCGACGTGCTGGTCCATTTTTCCGTTACGCAAGAGCTGGACAACAATTCGTTGCAGCATCGGGCAGGAGCCGCCGTCGGACTTGTGCGCGGCCATGCGGCGGACGATGGCGGGGTCAGCGTTTACCCAGCCGATGCGCAGGCCTGGCGCGAGAATCTTGGAAACGGTGCCCAAGCCGATCACCCTGCCGCTCTTGTCGAAGGCCTTTATTGGGGGCACCGCTTCACCCTCGAATCGGATGCGGCGATAAGGATCGTCTTCGATAATGACGAAGTCATACTGCTTTGCTAAATCGACAAGCCTCTGCCGGCGAACGGCCGACATCGGGATGCCAGTCGGATTGTGGAAATCCGGCATGTCGTACATCAACTTGGGCATGGGTTCGCCGGCAGCCTGCCGTGCCTGCAGCCGGTCCCTGAGGATCTCCGTATCCAAGCCCTCTTCGTCCTGAGGTATGGACACGAAGCGGGCCTCTGCATGCTTCAGGATTTTAGCAGCCATCAGGTAAGTGGGTGCGCCCACGATTACGGGGTCCTCGGGCTCAAGGAAGATCCGGCACGTCAGGTCCAGCCCATGTTTGGCGCCGTTGACGACCAGAATGTTCTCCCGAGTGGTCGCGATCCCATCCTGGCGAAGATTTTCGGCGATGGCATCGCGTAAGTCATTGAGCCCATAGAGCGGACCATATTGCAGTGTCTCGCGCTTCAACTCGGCGGCCGCCTTCGCCTCCGACACGATGTCCGGCAGCGCGTCGGGAAAATCGAATCCTCCGCCAAGCTCAATGAGGTCGCCGCCCGATGTCGTGCTCCCCTCCGGAGCGACAGTATCGCGTGCCCGTTTGGCCCAACGATACGGCGGAATCTGATCGACGGTTTGATTCATATTTCGCCCTTCCTTACAGTCTAACGAGGTCGGCTCTGGCTAATCGATCGGCTACGGCCGAGACTCAGACCAGAAGTCACTGTGAGAGCGCAGAATCTCTGCGGGTTATGATCCAGCGTATCCGTCAGGTGGCAAGACCTGAATGTGGCTGTTGCATCGCGAGCTCTTTGCGATCAAACCGATGTCCATCGAATAGTAATTCAACAGGCCGCTACGAAGATCAATCACTAACGTTGGTAGTTGACCGAAGCGCAAGTTGCTGCGCCTCAGGTAGCGGTCACGCGCAGTACTCGGAGCCAGACCATGACAATCAAAAGGCGCCGCTCCCTTTTGAGGCGGCGTGCGCCATCAATCTGAATGCGGGATACCGGTTCATCGCGCTGTGTCAGGCTTTTTCCTTTGGGGCGCGACGCCTTCGTGTCCAGTCCAGCGCTTAAAACTCAAAGGCTGTGCGGTAGACGCGAACTGTTGCTATGGACGAGCAGGTCGCGCAATGGTCCGTTTGGAAGAATATGCAAGTAAGTTCGATCCGCGAGCGGCCACTTGCAGGGCGGCGATTTCGGGGGCTCCGGAGACGATCGTCCGTCGGGAACTCGATCTCACGATCGTTCTCTCGCCCGACCACGATGCGAGCGAGCCGAATCGACAATCGCACTTTTGCCGACTGCTCAGATCACGTTCATCGCCAATCCCCGACTTTGAACGAGCCGCCGGCAAGTGCTCGAGCACCTACCGTGATGTGGGCAGGTGCGGTAGCCGGGCGTTACAAAATTGGCGGCGAACTCGGAGAGATGCTGGATAAATTTCGACGATCGGAGATCAAGCTGATCTGGTGGCTCTCGCCGTGCTCAAGGTGTTCGAAGCCGAATGTGTCACGTGCTGGCTTGCATTCCCAGACGATGAGATCGTCTCACAAGTGAAACATCCCGATCCATCCCGTATAGCAGCGAAGCCAACTACATGAAACGCTGCCCTTGCGGCGAATTCGTCGGCTGGTTTCTGTAGACGCGTCGATGCCGCACCAGGATAGATCGGCCCAATTTCCGGATGATGTAAGTCCAACACCTACCCAAAACCAGATGAAGTCGAGTGAGCCTCCCAGACCCCTGGTCGAGCCAGGAATGGGGCTCGTGACCTTGCATAGTGCAACCTTGAAAACTTTACCACGTATGGGGCGACGAGGCCACCGATTGTATCCCCCCTAGTTCGGTAGTTGGTCCGACTTCGGCCGGACACTAAGTTCGCAGAACGCCAGCACGGTCAACCCGGGCGGTCGAGCCTGACAGGCGCTTCAGGAGACCCCTGCCGATTTGATCGATCATCTGGAACAACTGACAGGAAATGACATGTACGAGTTCAAGGAAGAAACACGAGCGCTGGTCGATTTGGTTCGGAGGATCGTCAAGGACCACCAGGCGCCCCTTGAGACGCGAATTCTCAGAGGCGAGAAGCTAAGCCGGGAGGACTATGAGCCCGGACGTGCAGCGGCCCGGGAGGCCGGTTTGTGGGGGCTCCGCCTGCCGCGCGAACTAAGCAGGGTGCATCTTTCCCTGGTCGATCGACTGGCCGTCTTCGAGGAGAATTACAAATGTCTGGCGCCGATCCACTTTGGCGGCGAGGTCCACCATGCTCTGTTCCATTTACAAGGCGAGCAGAAAGCGCGTTACCTCGATCCCCTTCTGACTGACGCCAAGCGATATTGCTTTGCGCTAACCGAGCCGGGTGGCGGAGCAGATCCGGCTCGCTCTGTTTCGACTTCCGCGAGGCGGGATGGCGACACTTGGATCATCAACGGCGCAAAGAGCTGGGTCAGCTTCTTCGACGACACGGATGGCGTCTTGGTTTTCGCCCGCACAAGCAAGGAGAAAAGCGCCAAGGACATTTCGATGTTTGTCGTCGAGAAGGATAATCCGGGCCTTATCGCGCGCCCAGTACCTATGCTTGGTGGCTACATGACGCACGAGCTGACGCTTGAGAATTGCAGGGTTGATGACGTTGCGTTCATCGGGGGCGAGGGCGCCGGATTCAAAGTCGCACAACAGCAACTATCAAGGGCTCGCTTCGAACTTGGGGCCAAGGCGCTCGGAATTGCTCAGCGCAGCTATGATATGATGGTCGACTACGCCAAGAAGCGAGTCGTGTTCGAAAGTCCGCTCAGCGAGAAGCAAGCTATCCAGTCGATGATCGTGGACTCATGGATCGAAATCCAGCAGCAGCGGCTGATGCTGTATACCTGCGCGGAGAAGGATGATCGCGGCGATGATACCCGCATGGAAGCAGGTATGATCAAGATGACCTCCGCCGAAATGGTCGACCGCGTCGTCGACCGAGCGGTCCAGATCCACGGCGCTGCTGGTTGCACATATGAGAGCCCGCTTGCACATTGGTACGACCTTCAGCGCATGTCGCGCATCTACGATGGCCCAAACGAAACCCACAAGTATCGCGTGCTTGCCCGCCGGCTATTGGCGTGAGAGTTGGCGCGGCAGGATTCGAAGAAGAGTTCGCCAGAGTGTTGCAATTGAGGGTAGAAAGACGGGTATCCTCAATTGCATTGGCGCTCCATGGTCGACAAGATGGACGCTCCCTCACAGCATTCTGTTTTGGCGTGGTGATGCCAACGATTACTTGAACAGAGATGTTCATGTCCGGGCTGTCGTGAACAATAAGTCAGGAGCCTGTTCTTCGGCAAGAAGCTGGCAATGTATAAATTATTTGCCGCGCAGCTGGGTGCGCCATCGAGGTCTTCCAAACACCATTGGTGGGCGCGAGTTCGAGAGAACTGGGGCATAACATACGAGACCTTGCGGCAGACCGCGCTTCCCGTACCCGCTGAAGAATGAGTGCGCCGATGCGCGCGATCTGCGAAGCCATCACACGGTCGAGGATTGTTTGGTAGCTGTGAAGAACGAGCAACAGGCGGGCGGAGCTGGTCGTTCGGTTTGGTGAGTCTAGGGGGCATCAGTACACACGTCGATCGATTCGATCCGTGACCATGTAGCCTAGTTCGGCAACATAAGATCTCTTTTATATTGTCACAGGTTTTCTCGGTGACGATAATGACGCCGTGGTCCCGGCCTGGCCCGACGGACACGCTGCGCCCGCTTGAGGGCCACTTGCGAGTGGTCGATAAAGGCGCTGCTCGACCGTGAGCTCGCCCAGGACGCCGAGGGGAGGATACCGCAGCGAAGCGTGCGATGACGCTCCGCCGCAATCGCTCAATCACAACGACGGGCTCTTGCGCCGGCCAGAGGTGGGCGATTTTCCGGCATAGCTGAGGTTCGCTGGGCCGTAGCGCTCCGCCGGCAGAAAGCAGAAGCACAGCGAGACTGGCATCGAAGCTTGCGCCAGTACTGATCGCCGCGAAGGGACCGTGCGCTGGGCAATGCGTAAGAGCTCGACAAGAGCTAATTGGCTCGCGCGCGTCGCGTCCGCAAGCCGTTCATGCTGGTGATCGCGGCCGGCGCCGATTGAGACACCGCATCATGTGGCTGTTGGAAGCAGGGAGGCCCATCTAACCAGATACGGCGAAATAACCGCCTGAGACTGTGAGAAAGTCAACTATGACGGAGAAGCGGGGATGCTACTCCCCCGAGCACGCGAGTCCGACTTGCGCTATTCACACGCCAGCGCATGGCATACAAGCTGCAGCAAAGAGCCGACACTTGTCAGAACCCGGACCACGTTCCGTAGGGTGTTGAAGATGAATCACGGCTTCCACACATGTTCATCAGAGATTGAGATCGAGGTGGCCCGCGACAGCAGCTGCGATCTCGTGAGAGCTTGCCGAATCTCCGGGGGCATCGTGGGCAACGTTTTGCCGGCGACCAGGTTTGTCTGATAGAAACTCCGCCTATGGCCGAGGGGTGGAGAGATCCGCACGAGGGCTACGTCCCGGCGAGATGCATCTCATGATCGTCTCGGGTGACAAAATACTTAGTTGAATCAATTGCTTCAAAAAGATTATCATCGCGAATAGCGAAATTAGAAAAATCGGGCTAAGTCGTGACAGGCAGCGATCTTGACGTGAGAATCGGCGAACGCATTCGAAGCCAGCGAAAGCAAATCGGGCTCAGTCAGAAGGAACTCGCGAGCCGACTAGATATCGTGTTTCAGCAGCTCCAAAAGCACGAGAATGGAACGAGTAGAGTGCCTGCCAGCCGGCTCTATGAGATTGCCCGTGCCCTGAACACCCCCATCTCGCATTTCTTCGATATCAACGAACGCGAAACGCCGCGACGGACGTCGCCATCTTCCGAAATTTCTACGATAGTCGGTGCTCAAAAGGGCAAGCTAGGAAGGCAGATCCTGGAGCTTGTCACGGCCTTCATGAAGATCAAGGACGAGGATGCACGAGCGGAGATTCTTTCGCTGGTCGTGAGACTATCGCCTTCGAAAACTAGGCGATAGTGCCCGAGCAATTGCAGCACTCGACTGGTGCGAACGGCGTTACGAACGTGTAACCGCTTCCACCTGCTCGCCCAGGATGTTCTTGAAGTGCTTTTCGGCGGCCCTGCTACCAAATCCAGCAACATGTGCTTCCTTCGCTGCGGTCGCGATCTCGCGCAAACCGGCGACAAAGCGCTGATTCACCGATTCCTTCGTTCGTCGGAATGTGACCTCCGGAAATTCGCCGAGCATCTGCGCTCGCGCGATAGCCCGCTCCACAAGATTCCGGGAATCAACCACCTCGTTCAGCAACTTCTGGTCCGTCGCCCATGAAACCGGAATCGCCTCACAGCCGTAGATGATGTCGGACATCGCCGCTCGACTTAGGATGCTCTCGAGCATATAGCCGCCGAGTGTGCAAGCGAGTCCATGCTTCAACTCCCACATAAGCAGCTTGGTTTCTGGTGAACCGATGCGCCAATCGCAGCACAACGCGACTTGAAAGCCGATACCTACTGCGTATCCCCCGACAGCGGCAACAATCGGCTTCGTAACGTCCAGTATCGTGGAATAGAAGTCAATCAGCCTGTCGACAAAGGCCTCTACAGCCGCGCGTTCGGAAAGTTGCGCTACCTCGTTGAAATCACCCCCCGCGCAAAAGGAACGCTCGTCTCCCCCTGTCAATACTAAAGCCCGTATCGCAGAATTGTTCTCGGTCTCATCGCAAACTGCGCGGATGGCATTTTCGAGCTCGAGGCTCATCGGATTATTGGCGTTCGCATGGTTGAACCGCGCGACGAGAACCGTGCCTTGAACTTCAGTTTTCAGAATCATCGTACCGTTCCCATTGGTCTGATCGGCGAGATCTCGGTCACTCGCTGCGGCTAGAGTCAGATACACCTAATGGGAGAGATTTAAATCCTACCAACATCTATAGTAAGAACTGGCTGCGCCATGAGACGCCAGATGCGGCGCACCGGCAGTACATGCATCGGCTCGAAACCAGAGCGAAGCGCACCGAGCAGATTGGCCATCACTCCGATCAGAAGCTGCCCATCGCTGGAGCCCAGCGGGAACACTCTCCTTGCGTTCGGCAGCCGGTCGCATCGATTGGGACATCTTTATCCCTCATGATCCGCTCGATGCTTATTAGCTGCGCGAATTTACAGGCTGGACCGGACTCGCTTGGATGAGAACCGACATGTTTCCGGGCTGGTGCTGATTCCTCCACATTCTCCTGTGCGCACGGGGAATCTCGGGCCATGTGAAAACTTCGGAAAGGCAAGGATCTATCCGCTCTTCGATGACAAGCCGATTTGCCTCCCAGACTTGATAGGGATTTGCGAAGTGACTTCCCTGGATTCTCTTCTGCCTCATCCAGACAAAGCGGGCATCCATCGTAAGGTTATAACCCGAGGTTCCTGCGCAGAAGACAACCATTCCGCCGCGCTTCACGACGAAGCAACTGACGGGGAATGTCGTTTCGCCGGGGTGCTCAAAGACAACGTCGACGTCGTTGCCATTTCCTGCAATATCCCAGATGGCTTTCCCGAAGCGCCGTACCTGCTTCAAATATTCGCCGTACGCCGCGGTTGCATCAATATCGGGAAGTTGGCCCCAGCAGTCGAAGTCCGTCCGGTTTATTACTCCCTTGGCGCCCAGCGACATCACATACTCGCGTTTCGCCTCCTCAGAAACGACGCCGATCGCGTTGGCGCCTGCGACGGTCACGAGTTGGATTGCCATCGATCCAAGACCGCCAGCCGCACCCCACACCAAAACGTTTTGACCTGGTCTGATGATGTGAGGGCGATGTCCCAACAACATCCTATATGCCGTAGCCAGCGTGAGCGTATAGCAGGCGCTCTCTTCCCAGCTCAGATGCGTGGGCCTGGGTAGCAGTTGACGGCACTGTACGCGTGCGAACTGCGCAAAGGAGCCGTCCGGAGTTTCGTAGCCCCATATTCTGTGCGAAGGCGACAACATCGGATCGCCACCATTGCACTCGACATCGTCGCCGTCATCCTGATGGCAGTGCAGAACGACCTCATCGCCAACTTTCCATCCCCTGACGCGATCCCCGACCGCCCATACAATTCCCGCACCATCCGATCCCGCGATGTGATGGGATTGCCGGTGTATGTCGAAGGGCGATACCGGCTGGCCGAGAGCTGCCCAAACTCCATTGTAGTTTACTCCGGCCGCCATGATCATGACGAGGGCGTCCTCTGGGCCGATCGTAGGCGTATCGACCACTTCCGCCTGCATGGCATTCTCCGGATCACCATGCCGCTCCCGACGTATCACCCAGGCGTGCATGTGCTTCGGTACGTGACCCAACGGCGGCACTTCCCCAATGCCATAAAGGTCCTTTGCAACCTGATCCTCATGATTCGCTGCAAGCTGATTGTACTGAAGTTGCTGATCTGATCCGCTCATGTGCGCCTCATAAATAGGACTTGAAAGATAGATACAGTGATAATAAGAAACGTCAAGTCGGTGTATACACCTATTGTAAGAATTTAGTGGTTTTGCCTTCGTCTGAAAACCTTGAGGTTCTTCGCGGCGCACCAACGCTCCTAGGCAGCGGTGAGGGGGCAATGAAGGAAGCAACTACCCAAATGCTGGCTTGACGCGAGGGATGTCATGGTCGCGTAAACGGTGATGCAGGCCGCCAATCTCGAAGGCATTTATGGAAAGCGGTTTCTTGGGTGACAGCGCCATTGTTTACAGGACTCAACCTCTACGAGGCGGGCGATGGGCGGCGAAGAGCTTAGGCGAGGTACTGCGGTGACGGAATTCGGAGTCCCGGCGAAAAAGTGTGAGACCGACTCGGATCCAACCCGACCCCGTCAACCAATGCTCGCTTCAGCCCGGCGCATCATCGTGAAGATCGGCTCCGCTCTCATCGTCGAGCAGGGCAACGGCACAATTAGAGAGGCGTGGCTTGACACTTTGGCCGACGACATCGTGCGACTTCGCGAGCGTGATCAGGATGTCGCTGTTGTTTCGTCCGGCGCTGTAGCTATTGGACGATATGCTCTAAACTTGCACGAAAAAGCGCTATCGGCGGCAGATCGGCAAGCCGCGGCTGCAGTCGGCCAAGCTGAACTTGCCAGAGCTTATAGGGAAAGATTTGCGCGACATGGGCTGACGGTCGCTCAGATCCTCCTCACTCCAGACGATACGACGCAGAAGCGGCGTCTGGCCAACCTTCGGGAGACCCTGGTCAAGCTTCTGAACTTGCAAACAATTCCTGTGCTCAACGAAAACGACGCTATTGCGAGAAGCGCAGCTAGCTTCGGCGACAATGATCGTCTCGCTGCGCGTGCTGCACAGCTGGTTGGAGGCGACACGTTGGTGCTTCTGTCGAACGTGGCCGGTCTTTATTCCGCGGATCCCCATGAATCGGCAAGCGCCGCTTTGATCAGAGACGTGTATGAGGTGACCCCACGAATCGAACTCATGGCCGGCGGTACGCGGCCTGGTTACAGCTGCGGCGGAATGAAAAGCAAGCTCGTCGCGGCGCGAATGGCCCTTGCCTCTGGATGCAAGATGATTATTGCGGACGGCCGCCATGCGCATCCCCTCTCAGCTATTGATGCAGGTAAGCCATGCACCTGGTTTCATCCTTCCACCGAAGCGAGAGTCGCGAGAAAGAAGTGGATTGCGAGCGCATTGCGGCCAACAGGCGCCCTTATTGTCGGGAATGGTACAGTGATGCAATTGCGACTGGGTAAAAGTCTCTGGGCCCCGCAGGTCACATCATTCAACGGCAACTTTGCCCGTGGTGATGCCGTCGTCATACGCGACCTCAATGGCAGCGAAGTTGCTCGCGGTGTTTCAATCTATTCGAGCGCTGAGCTGCGCCGCGTTACAGGGCTGCCTCAGTCAAATATTGTGCCTTCGTCGCTCGGCTGTGAGCTCAAGCCGATCGTTCACAGAGACGACCTGGTGCTTGCACAGTGAGGTAATAGACCGTACTGTTATTCGGTATCTCAATAGGCGATCATCACCTGCAGCGTGAGCTATTCGGCGCAGTTTCGCATAGCGGTCGACCTTGGCCTGCAGCCGGTTGAGCCACAATTGCTCAAAGGCGTCGTCCTGGCATTTTCTATAGCTACCGGCGCGGCCATCGTCTCGCACGACTACGCGCGTGAGGTTCGGTCGCTCACCGCCTGTGCAGTGGGTCGTTGTGATAGTCATCGCGACAGAACCTGCGAGGCACTTGCGCTCATTAAGCGACGGCCGTGAAAGTCTAGGCGCAAATCGCACCGGTTCATGGCATATCCGTTTGTTGTTCGAAAGAGATAGAACGGCTGGTCAGTGTTCGAGCTCATGTTACAAGCAATCCTGAACGTCCTCGATCCGACTGTTTTTATAGATTCGATCGAGAACTTTGCCCTGGAAAAGGCTTCAATTGATCCGTGGCGACCTCGGTGGCCATCGGAACGGCCGATATGCCGCGCGCGAGGTCTCGCCAGGCGATCACACTGGCGATAAACCGGCAGCCGCCGGGCCGCATTGTTCCGTCATGTCGACGCGGCGTGGAACACACGTCAGAGGAATGTCGTGCTGCCCTGGTAGCCGCGAGACACGATAGCATCGATAAGCTGCAAGACTGCTTCGATAATGCCCCGCATGGAGAGCGTTCGCGTTGATAAAAGGATTCCAGAATTGCACCGCCTCGTTCCGTACCGATAGATCACCTCAGATCTAAGAGTCTCCCAGACCCTTTGGGTTTTCAATGCAGATCAGTGTCGCGCGCAGCAAAACCGACGACGGAAACTCTTCGCTGGAACAAGAGCGGCGGCGGAAGTTGCCGTGACCAACTCTCCTCGGCACATAGCGTCTCGGATGACCTGAGCGAGTATGCCAAGCACGGCATCATCCTGCGCTTTCCACCAGAGTTGGTAGGAGGCTGCCATCCCATTCTGAGGTATTCCTCAGCATCGTGACGGTGCGGTTCGCGACCGAGCCGGCGCGTTCTGCGAGTGCTGCCGATCCGTTCATGCACTTTTGGCGATCGGAGGCCTCTCCAAAGGGCTATCCGTGACGAGAATCCTCAGACTCAGGAACCAGATGCAAGGTCGATGCGGCAGATGAGACGTCCGATAGACAACTTTGCGTCTGCGAAGCGGGCCGCAACGAGGCATCTCGTTATCTCTGCAAGTATCCTCTGTTACCGGAGCCTCGCATGCCTATGGCCTTAGTAGTAGCTTCGAGACCTTATTTAACCGAATTGAAGCAAGCAATCGATCAACCCAGGATGCAGGTGATTACGTCAGAATTCGACAGCGCTGTGTCGTTGGCTGTTGAACATCAGCCAGATCTTATCCTTGTTGCTCCGCCGCCGATCCCAGACGTATTGCATCTCTGTGAGCGACTTCTTGAAAATGGCTTGACGAAAAATATTCCGATCTTTCTGATATCCGTGGATCATAGTGCAATCGACGGCGGTCCTTCCCTTCTTCATATGACAGCTTCTCAAGCGAGAGATGGCGATTTGTCGGATCTACAAAAGTCGCGCCGCTGGGGAGGGACCATGGGTCAGGACGAGAGGCAATATGTGCCGAGAACGCAACGGCAGAAGCAGCTTTTAAGCATTCTCGACTTGCTTCACTATGTCGAGGGGGAGATAGCAGAAATAGGCATTGAAACATCGGCCGCACTTTTGGAAGCCACGATCGCCGATGTCGCTCAATGGTTGCGACGCCCTGAACCCGATCAGTCTGATCGCTCATACTTGATGAACTCCCGGACTGACATCGATCTCTGAGTGCATTCCAAGGAATCGGTGCGCCTGCGTGCCTTGATGAGCTAGCTACACAAGCCCGCTTAGCAAGCACGAGACACAGATCGCATTTTTGGACCCAGGATGATCGTCGGAGCCGACCACGGACGTGACCCTTCAATGGTTCCAAAATCACTTTCCAGCTCGATCCACTCTCAGCGTTGACAAGGTCGAGCAAGAGTCCAGGTGTGGTGTTGTTGACGTGTCCGAGCTTCTGACCGATAACAGTACAAGCTCGTGCGATTGCATCCACCCAGAGATCGATTTGATCCTGCCAGAGATCGGCAGCCTGGATTCTTGCACCCATACGGACGTTTCTTATGCGTCACGCAACGCCGACGCGATCGCTTTAACGTCTCGTTGCGCTTCGATATTCAGTGCGGCCCGGATTACCTCATCGGCCCGCGCGTTTGACAGGCCGCTCACGGTACGAAACTTTTCGATTGCTCGTCCGTCACCGTATGCCGTATCGCTCGTCCACGGATCGCCCAATGCGAACTCTGTTTCAGCTTCAAAACGTGTGCCGTCGCGTAGGGCGATCGTCACCCGTGCAGGCATATTGCGCCACTGTTCGCGCACGGTGTGCGTTGCGAATGCGTTTGCGGGATCCCAATGCTCAATTCTTACCTTTTCTCTCAACGTCCTGACGTTCTTGTCATCATCCTGCGCGGGGTCTAACCAAGCCGGGCCAACAGGAATTCCAAGCAGAATCATTGCAACAGCATGCGGGATGCTCCACTGTCGTGAACAGAACGTGCGCGGTGCAGGATTGCGGAAACGCGGAGTGCATAGGAACACGTTTGCGCCGATTAACACCTGCTCAATCTGCTCGACGTTGATGTTCCTGTTGTCGAGCGCCTTGACGAGTGCGGTGATCGGATGATGGGCCCAACGGCACGTCGGCCATGGCTTGTACGTAATGTCGGCGAGCATCCAGCGCGAGCCAAGGCCACCGACCAGGTTATCCGGGTCGAAACGATCCGTTCCGGACATTTTAATCAAACCGCGATCCCCGTCGAAAATGGAAGAAAACCCGGTCGCACCAAGCCCAGCTGACCGCGCCGCGAACACGCCGGCAAGGGTCGCCCAACCCGCATCCGCGTATTTGCAATCCGGCAGATCGATTGTCGAAGAGGCCCACATACCTGTCGTCGGCAACGGAGTATTTGAGCCAGCTATACCAAGCGTCTGCCGAGCCAAAGTGTCGTCCTGCGCCTCCAGTTGAATCGCCGCGCCGGCGGCCGCGAATACGACCGAAGCGGAGCAACTGTAAAGAGTTGGAAAGCCGGTCAGCCGTCCGTCCGTGAAGAGCATGGGCAAGCCTAATGCGCTCGCCACGCGGCCGCCCAGTTCATATCCCGTGATCACAGCCTGCAAGAACTGCGAACCGGTGGCGTTGCGCTCCTCCGCTAGCGCGAGAGCGGCAACCACAGCTGCCATGCCGAAGTGATGTCCGACCGGGAAGGTTTCGTCCAAGTCCATACAGTTTCCGAGACGGGCGTTAGCATACAAGGCGCCCGCAAGGCTCGCATGCTGTTTGCGACCGACCACTGAAGCGACGTTGCCCCCTCCCAAAAAATCAGCCAAGCCGTATGCGATGGGCGCCATGCGCGTACGGGTTGCAGCGATCATACAGCCGATCGAGTCCAGCAGAAGACGCTGCGCCTCAGCTTTTACATTGGCGGGCACCTCGCCCAAGTCGAGGGCCGAGGCAAATCGACCAAGAGCGCCAGTCATATCAATGAAGTTGTTTGTCATCGGAGTTCTCGATTCAAGCTCAACACGAGGCTCTGGATCGATCCTGCGATCGTTGTTGGCCTGGTGCCTTGGCTCGATCGCATCTACAGCGGCGTCGCTCTGCTTGTCCAGCCGCGCGTTACTACCAATTCTGAGGGGAGGCTTACGCCTGCTGGGCCGGAGCCGGTTCACTTCGATCGAATAGTTTGTTCCGATGGATATGAACTTGAGAAATGCTGGCCTTGCTGCATGCGAGAAGGTGAAGCGGCTTTGCGAAATCTTGACCATGGTTCGGTCATCGGTCTTCTCTGCGGCGTTCGTAACCGACACCTTGGGTCGGCGGTCGCGGATGCTTCGCGCGAGCGCGCGATCGGGCTGCTGTGGATTTAGTCGAGCTCGTCGAATGAATCCGGCAGAGCTTTTTGTCAATCAAAGCCGAGCCCCCAAGTGGGTGAACCTCATCTCGCGTCTCGCGCAGCCAAGAACAGTTGGGGGCTGCAGCCGTGGGGCTAGTCGGTGGTGCGCGCTTGGTGCCAGTCCTCTGCCATGCGATGTCGCTGACTGCGCCCGCGAAGCTGCACTTCTACTGGGTTTCCGGGAGGATGGCCTCGACGAACTGGGCGCCTCCAGACTCTCTTCCGATGGTACACGGGCCGATGCGCGTTTTCGGTCGAGTAACGAGCGTTGCTGATGCTTCTGCAACAAGGTTCGAAGGTCTTGTTCATGGCCGACGAGTTCTTGACCGACTGGGGCCTCACTGTGACGTTGACGCTTGTCAGCATGCCATTGTGGGCCGCATAGTGCTTGCTGTTCGGAAGGCCTGATGGGCGGCGCTCTTCTACGCGCGGTGACGGAGTCGTCGAATATTGCGCCTTGGAAATATTCGCACGCATATATTGTTTCACTTGTATCATATACCGCCAATCCACTGGCCTACGCCGCTGAAAAATCCAGCCGGGATATTGGCGAGAACAAAATATTGTCGGCGCGTGGCATCGGCGGGCGCATGAGTTCAATTCGCCATGACAAGCATTTTGCAAACATTTGTCGGACCGGTACCGTCACGGCGCTCGATCTAACAACCGCCGATGCGGGGTACCCCGCGGAGGGCGGCCGAAACTCGAAGCATTCAAGAACCGAAACCTGCTGCTCCAGTCGCTCGGCAATACGATATATCTGACGCCGCCGTATTGCTTGACGGTGGCAGATCTCGATGACATCCATACCGGGGATCCTCGATCCTTCCGTCCTGGTTTGAAGAAGCGCTCCTAAGGCGCGGCCGCGACAAGATCGGGTTTGATAGATTGGTAGTCCGCATCTGGACAACAACTGGTTGTCTCGTGTTCTCAGATGGACAGCAGGAAAAACCTCAGGCAAGCGCCGTTCCAATTCCGATCTGGTATCGATGCTCCCGAGATTGGTCTTGGCCACGCTGCAAGCGTTTTGACTAATGTCGCCTTGCAGTGCAGGTTCTTCATTGACCTGAAAGTATGCTTGCAGAGCTCGGCTCTTCCGGCCAGGCAACACCGACATTGAAATCGAAGTGGCGGTCTCGACGAAACTGTCAACGCGATTTTAGCGTAGGAAATCGCGCAGCGCCCCAACGCGTGCCGCCACCGCGGTTCCCTGTGTGAACCTGGCGCGCGGAGCAACGGGCGCCACGGAGCTCCGCATCGGAGCGTTACCTTCGGCTCATCCGGGGCACTCGCCACGCAGAAGAACAGGCGGAGACGAAGCACGCAATGCTCAGAGGAGGCGAGAATGCGAAGCAGCTCTCATAGTTCGCACAGCGGCTCGGTAAAGTCCTGCGCGGTATGCGGCGGAAAGTTTGGCCTGATCCGTTACTACTGGTGGCGGACAGCGCTTTGCTCCCGAAAATGCGTCGACCGATTCAATGCGCGCCGAAAGGCCGATCATCAATGGCTTCGTGTTGCGCGCGGATTGGTACATGTCAGCGAACGGCAGGCACAGAGATGAAGCGCCTTGAAGTAGTGCGCCTCAAGCTCTTTCGGAGGCGTTCAGAGTCGGTTGCAACGAGCTTGATCCGTAGAACCAAGAGGCGAAGCAACCCGCGCTGTTCCGCAACATGGTCTTTGGCGGAGTAGGCATGCAACTGAGTCTGCCCCATGAAATTCATAGTCGTAAATCAAAGGACTCCGCGCCGAGATCGAACGTGTCCCGTGTGCTCTCGGTCCCTTGGTCCAGGCTACGTGCGAGATGTAGCAACGCGCAGAGGGTTTTGTGGGTATGATTGCTATCGGCGGCATAACTCATTCGTGCCGTTCTCTGCAGGGTCTGCGGATTCGCCACTCGATACGGAAACTCTCGCTCCTCTTGGTCTTACGGCTTTGCTGACTGCCGCTTCGTGTTGGCTGGAGGTCGGGGCGGAGGTCTCGAAATTGTGGATGGACACCGCGGCGCGGCCCAGGCTGTCCAGAGGCGAGGGACACCCTTGGGCCAAGTAGCTTGGCACGGTTCGGTGCTCTCGGCATCACGACGGGCGGGAAGTCCGTTTTGATGATAGCGCGATCATTGAAGCTGTTGATGCGTCTGGCTCCGAAACCAGAGCGTAAATGTCTTCTTTTCCCTTCACCATTGACTGCTTTCTCTCGGGTTGCCCTATTGCAGCTTCGCGAGGAAAACCTCAAGGTGACGGCGTTGATCTTGCTCACCATCTCTGACTTCAAACCGCTGTTCGGATCACGGGCCATATGACAACCTGATCACCAACAGGGAATTCTACTGTTCAGATCGGGCATCTTGGCAGGTTAACCCCGCAGGTGCCAAAGAAAGTGTGCCTGTCTCTAGCGTTTCAGTTTGCGCTCGATTCATACAGATGCCTCTGTGAGATTCGAGCGGTCATTCGTTATCCCAGCAGCACCGCACCCGCCGTGGCAACGGACTCCGCGCTCTCCGTCACGGTGCGCTCGAGCGCGCCGGCCTGCACGGTGATGTTCTCGGCGAAGAAGCGCGCGAGGGAGACGTAGCGCGCGGCCTCCGTGTTGCCGTCGGCCTTGGCGGCGAGCGCCTCGGAGGCGAGCATGCAGCCGCCGAGCGTCGCGCCGAACTGCTGCAAATACGGCGTAGCGCCGGCGAGCGCGTCGTTCGGCGCTGATGTGACGCGCTCCAACAACCACTTGCTGGTGCGCCTCAGCGCCTCCAGCGCCTCGCGCAATTTCACGCCGGTGGTGCCGAAAGCGGGATCGTTCGAGGCTTCGACCTGCTTGACCGTGGCGGACAGCTCGTCGAGCAGCGCCCACACCGACGCGCCGCCATTGGCCGCAAGCTTGCGCGTGACGAGGTCGATCGCCTGGATGCCGTTGGTGCCCTCGTAGATCGCGGTGATGCGCGCGTCGCGACAATGCTGCGCGGCGCCGGTCTCCTCGATGAAGCCCATGCCGCCATGCACCTGCACGCCGAGATAGGCGACCTCGTTGCCGATATCGGTGGAATAGCCCTTTGCCATCGGCGTCAGCAGTGCCGCGCGCGCGGCGGCATCGGCGCGCACCTTGGGGTCCTTGGCGCGCAGGGAGACGTCGAGAGCGACCGCGGTCGCATAGCAGATGGTCCGCGCGGCCGCCGTCTGCGCCCGCATCCGCATCAGCATGCGCTTGACGTCGGGATGCACGAAGATCGCATCCGAGCCGTCGCCCTTCTTGCCGACGGCGCGGCCCTGCTTGCGCTCCTGCGCGTAGGCCAGCGCCTGCTGATAGGCGCGATCGGCGACGCCGACGCCCTCCAGGCCGACGCCGAGACGGGCCTGGTTCATCATGGTGAACATGCAGCGCATGCCCTGGTTCTCTTCGCCGATCAGGAAACCGATCGCGCCGCCATGATCGCCCATGGTCATGGTGCAGGTCGGCGAAGCGTGCATGCCGAGCTTGTGCTCGACGCCGCTCGCAAAGATGTCGTTGCGCGCGCCGAGCGAGCCGTCGGCATTGACCATGAATTTCGGCACGAGGAAGAGCGATATCCCCTTGGTGCCGGCTGGCGCGTCCGGCAGTCGCGCCAGCACGAAATGCACGATGTTGTCGGTCATGTCGTGCTCGCCATAGGTGATGAAGATCTTCGTCCCCTTGATGCGATAGGTGCCGTCCGCCTGCTTCTCGGCGCGGGTGCGCAGCGCGCCGACGTCGGAGCCGGCCTGTGGCTCGGTAAGCTGCATCGTGCCGGTCCATTCGCCGGAGACGAGCTTTTCGAGATAGATCGTCTTCAGCTCGTCGCTGCCATGCGCCTCCAGCGCCTCCATTGCGGAGGCCGTCAGCAATGGACAGAGGCCGAAGGCGACATTGGAGGCGCTCCAGATCTCGGTGCAGGCGGCGTTGATCGCCAGCGGCAGGCCCTGGCCGCCGAAATCCTCAGGCCCCGAGACTGCGTTCCAGCCGCCTTCGGTCCAGCGCTTGTAGGCATCCGGCCAACCGGGTGCGGTCGTGACCTTGCCGTCGTCGAGCTTGATGCCGTGCTCGTCGCCGACCTTGTTGAGCGGCGCCAGCACGTCGGTCGCGAATTTGCCGGCTTCCTCCAGCACGGCGGACACGATGTCTGCATCGAAATCGCCGTAATGGCCGGCTTCCACCGCGGCCTTGAGGCCGGCGCCATGGTTGAGCGACAGCAGCATGTCAGAGATCGGCGCGCGGTAGGTCATCACATTACTCCGGAGTTGATTGGCGCCGTCTCCCCACAAGACTGTGCAGCCCTCGATCGCCGCGAAGGCAAATGGGCGTAGCTGGGGAGCGGTGTCGAGCCGATACGCTCTGCATCCATCAATTGGCAACAACGATGCAGCCTCGCACCGACAGAAAACACCATCACGTGAGAGCACGGCAGCAAGCGCAAGTCTTTTGCATTCGTTTTGTACGTTACGTACGGAAGTTCTTCTTCTAATGCGAGGTCGATTGAATTACATCACGACGAGAAAGCAGTTGGAGCCATGTGATCGATCTACAAGGCAGCATTCGAATCGATGATTGTTGATTTTCGGATCTGACTTGAACGAGATCCGCCGAGTGTTCGGCGGAACCTTGCGGTAGTCTCGCTGCCGCTGCCCGCATGGGCGTTTCCTCCCTTGACTTGGCCGCCGGTTTTTCCAGACCGGCGGCCGTTTTATCGCGTCAGATCCAAAGGCATGCCGAGATGGATCGAGGAGGGCGGGGCAGCTCCGGCGTCCACAACCGATCCTCGACTCGACCGCCGTCCACCGGCAATCGCTGGAACTCGTTTCGAGGCTGCTTTCCGCTGACGTCGGCTAGGTTTGGGAGCAGAGCAGAGTATCGCCGCTGTCCGACATCGAACAGGGAGCGCCGCCAAGAACAAAGCTTGCGCCTCGCCTCAACACAGCGTGACGTAAACGCGAAGTAACTGGAGCGCGCATGAAGAAGGAGATATGGAGGGCGAACAGTTGCTGGGACCAAATCGCAGATGGACTGGATTAGCTTTATGAAGTTTCTGCTCTCGGTGGGCACAGTGGCTTGCACATGTTTGGCGGCCATCAATTGGTCGAAATCGGCGACGGTCAAGATACCAAATCTTACATCAGGTACGAACTGGGACGGTAGCGGCCCATATCCCGATGCACTGAAGAAGCAAGGCAAGCTGAATGCTCGAGCAGCCGGATGGGCATGCTTCGCTGCGGCTTGTCAGGCGGGTGTGTTCCTTTGGGATGCGACAGCTAATCTGCGTCGCATCATCGACGCGGTCACGGCTCCGTAATTCATTTGGCTGATCCGAGTGGGGCCGGAAGTCTTTCCCCGCGCCAGACTGACAGTCTGCTCCTGGAGATTCAAGAGGGATCAAAGCTCTTGCGCCGTGGCCCAATGGCCTTTCGTTTGGCTTGCGATCGTCCAAGAACGTCAGCAAAAGGTTGGCCACGCCAACGGAGTGGAAGGTGCCGCATGACGAGGACCTTCCATACGCCTTGTCTCGCGCTATGTTTTTAGCGAACTCTGGGGCCCAAAATGCGGTCGCGTCTTCGGAATGGTCGTTCGCGACCAACTGCAAAACGGCGGAGCAAAGGGAATCCCAACCGAGGATCGACCTTCAGCGGCGGGATGCCGTCGACCGTCAACCCGATGCCCGATCGTCCTTGTCCAATAGAGGCCCAAGGCTTCCGAAGCGTCCGCTCGATGGGCGCCGCGTCCATCTGTCTCGGTCATTCAACTTTGGTTGCCGACTCCAACCCGCCTATTCCGCAAGACACCCGTGTCTCTGAGAGGCCGTGTTGTGGTCCCTAAACCCTTTGTGCAAAGGCGACGCCGAGTCTAAGCCACAACTCTGCGTAACGCGGATGGCCGGCCTTTAGGCCACTATTTCGCTCGCTTATCTCGCTGATGGGGCTGCCGTACGTCGGCATCAGAACTGAAGACATGTGTCCCTTCACGTAGCGCCCAGAAAGCCTCCGCCAGGCGCAAGAAGTTCATCAGCAGCATGTGCCCTTGCTCCGTGAGGATCGATTCCGGATGGAACTGCACGCCAAACGTCGGTTGAGACCGATGTGCGAGCGCCATGATCTCGCCTTCGTCCGAACGCGCTGTCACCGTGAGATACGGCGCGCATGCCTCGTCGAGCTCAACAACAAGAGAATGGTAGCGGCCAACGCAAAGTGGGGATCGGAGATCCTTGAACAGTCCTCGACCATCATGCGTGACATACGAGGACCGACCGTGCATAGGGCGACGTGCACGCGCCACGCCTCCGCCGAAAACGCTCCCGATGCACTGGTGACCGAGGCAAATGCCGAGAATTGGGACGCGACCTGAAAGCTCGCGGACGACGGCCATAGATATTCCGGCCTCGATGGGCGTGCGTGGGCCGGGGGAGATGACCACTGCACGCGGCCGCAATCCAACAAGGTCCCTGATGCTGATCACGTCGTTCCGGATCACCTCCGTTGCCTCACCAAGCCCTTGGAAATAGCGGGCAATGTTGAAGACGAAGGAGTCGTAATTGTCGATGATCACAATCAAAAGTCACCGGATCGTTCAGCACGAAACGCTTCGAAGATGCGCTGCGCCTTGGCGAGCGTCTCCTCGTACTCGGCCTCTGGGTCCGACATGGCCGTGATGCCGCTGCCTGCATGAAAGACAGCCAGATTGTCGTCGATCGTTACGGTGCGGATCGCAACGTTTGTGTCCATGTGCCCGTTGAAGCCGATGAAGCCGATCGCCCCGCAATAGAGCTCGCGCGCCACACGCTCGAGTTCCGCAATGATTTCCATGGATCGTACCTTTGGCGCCCCGGTAATGGAGCCGCCGGGAAAGCAAGCCCGAAGTAAGGAAACAGCGTCTTGGCCTCCTGCCAGTTCACCCGTAACTATCGAGACGAGGTGGTGCACCGAGGCAAAGGTCTCGAGGTTGCACAGCGCTGGGACCTCGATCGAATGGGGCGTGCAAACACGAGACAGATCATTACGCAGGAGGTCGACGATCATGATGTTCTCGGCACGGTCCTTTTCCGAGGCAATGAGGATTTCAGCTCGCCGCTGGTCTTCCTTCGAATCAGCGGAACGCGCGATCGTACCCTTGATGGGGCGGGTTTCGACGAGCCGTCCGCCAAGCTTGAGGAAACGTTCGGGCGAGCTCGATGCGATGCTCAGCCTGCCATAGCGCAGGAGCGCTCCGAAGGGCGCCGGGTTCAGTGATCGTAGCTGGCAGTAGAAGGTGAGGGGATCGAAGCAACTTGACGCCTTGGCGCTGAAGCGCTGCGCGATGTTGGCCTGGAAGACGTCTCCGGCCAGGATCAAGTCGATGACGCGCTGTACCGCCGCAATATAGCTCTCGCGGCTGAAATTTGAGTGCCAGGCGCCCACACCGCCGCAGGGCACATCCCGCGGCGTCTTTGGGCTGGCGAGCAGCGCTGCAAACTCATCGGCTCGGCGGCGGGCGCGCGCGCTGCGACGTGCGGGACACTGCTCCGGCCATCCGGTAGAAACGATCCAGCTTCTGTTGTCGCGGTGGTCGAAGCTGACCACCACGTCATAGAAATGCAGGACAGATTGGGGCAAGCGCTGGCCAGGAATTGCCGGCACCGCCAATCGCTCCAGTGTTCTGTTCAGGTCGTAAGCAAAAAAACCGGCTGCTCCTCCCTGGAACGGTGGGAGATCGGGACAATGTTCTTGCGGATACTTGGCCAGCAGGGCGCCAAGAACTCTCCATGGATCGCCCTCGCAAGCCTCTCCGTTGCAGCGCGCTTGTCCTTCCAGGACCGTGTAGGTGCAGAATGGATCGCAGCTCAGATATGAGTAGCGCCCCAGCTGCTCATGCCTCGCTGCGCTATCGAGAAACGTAAGGTTCGCTCGATGCGCGAGACGTAGCATTGCTGTAACGGGCTCGATCCACTGCAGCTCGCGGACGTGCATTGGTCTGTCAGGCACTGATGACTTGCATGCTATGAGAGGTGCTCCGATTGTGATGCCAGCTGCGATGAAAGCGACGCTCGTCATCTAGGAGCCGCATTGTCCTGAGATCGATTTTCAGGTTAAGCCCCCGCCAGTAGGATCGATGCGCCGGTTATCTCACTTATCACTGCCGTGAGCTCAAACGTGCATCCGCTGCTACATTGTAGTCGGCCGCAAACCGCAGCTCCCGGAGTGGTCGTACCCGCCTGATCGATTCCTGGTAAAGATCATGCGCCTTGTAAGCCGCGAGTTCCGTCTCGTTGTCGAACTCACCATAGACCACGACGTCGATATCGTTGCCGAGCTGGTCGCTCTTGCGGTTGCGAGCAACCTCGAGCCGGCGTGAATGTGGGATTGTGGTGAGAACCGATAGACCTTCGACGATTTGGTCGATCTGGGCCTCATCCTTGGCGCTGAACAGCACGATGTGACGAATCATGGATGACCCCAGGGTGATCTCGCAAGTCGGCGCACAATTATCGTGGGATCGAGCGCACTGCAACGCCAACGCCACATGCCGCATCGGACGAGGACACGATCGGTGGCGTGATGCCCTCGCGGTAACCCGCGGTCTGCGCAATGGAACTGGCCAGATCTTCTTGCTGGTCAGGAAACGGAAAGGGCAAGACGCTCGATCGTTTGAATGTGCCGCGCGAGCAGGTTACAGGCTTGATCGACGTTGCGCGCTCGCAGTGCCTGCAGAATCAGCCGGTGATCCTGATTGGACCGCGGTCGCCAGCCGGCGCTTCGCGCCATTGCAAATACCAGTCGAGAATTTGCAAGCTGTAGTCCGTCGAGGCTGGCGAGCAGGCGCGGCATCGCGCAGGGCGCCACCAGCGCGTGGTGAAAGGCGCGGTTGGCCATTTCAAAATCCTGAATGGTCACGGCATTGTCGCCTTCGATCAGGGCAAGCTCGATCCGTGCCAAATGAGCCGATGTGAGCTTTGGAGCTGCGTTGCGCAATGCGACGACCTCGAGCGCCGCGCGCATCTCGGCGATCTCCCTCATCGAGTTGGTATCGAGCGGGGCGACCCGCACGCCGCGGCGAGGCTGAGCTACAACAAGATGTTGGGCCTCCAGTTGCCGAAAAGCCTCGCGAACCGGGACGTGGCTCGAATTGAATTCCCGCGCAACATGATCCTGCCGGAGTGGAGCATCTGGCTGCAGCGCGCCATCGATAATGCGCTCTCCAATTGAGCCCGCAATGCGCGCCGCAGTCGTCGTGTTTTCATCAGAGACGATCATAGATTATCTATCGCATTAATGGGTGCGTTCGCATAGCGCATCAGTTAGCATCATTTCGAGAACAAACATTATAGATAATCCCTCTTCTTATCTATGATTTGTCGCAGGTGGGAAAGCAGGTCTTATGGTTGCCGCTGTGGAAGTTGAACAAAGCGACAGCGCGCCGGTCCGCAGCAACTGGGAACGTGCCGAGGTCGAAGCGCTCTATGGCCTGGCGTTCGCCGACCTGATGTTTCAGGCTCAGAGCGTTCATCGCGCCACCTTCGATCCAAACCACGTCGAGACCGCAAGCCTGCTCAGCGTCAAGACCGGCGGCTGTCCGGAGGACTGCGGCTACTGCTCGCAGAGCGCCCATTACGACACCGGCCTGAAAGCCACCCGCCTGATGGATCGCGCCGATGTGGTCGCCACCGCGCAGCGCGCCAAGAACGCCGGCGCGACGCGCTTCTGCATGGCCGCGGCCTGGCGTAGTCCAAAAGATCGCGATCTCGATCAGATCTGCGACATGGTCAACGCGGTCAAAGGTCTTGGCATGCAAACCTGCGTCACGCTCGGTATGCTGACGCCGAAGCAGGCTGCACGGCTCTCCGCGGCTGGGCTCGACTTCTACAATCACAACGTCGACACCTCGCCGGCCTTCTACGGCAAGATCATCACCACACGCACCTTGCACGACCGCATCGACACGCTTGGACATGTGCGCGAAGCCGGCATCAAGGTCTGCTGCGGCGGAATCATCGGCATGGGCGAGCGGGTCGAAGACCGCCTTTCCATGCTTGTCCTGCTCGCCAATCTCCCCAACCATCCGGAAAGCGTGCCGATCAACCTTTGGAATAAGGTCAGAGGCGTGCCGGTCAATGACACCGCAGACCATGTCGATCCGATCGCGTTGGTGCGCCTGGTCGCAACCGCCCGCATCATGATGCCGAAGAGCGTGGTGCGGCTGTCCGCCGGACGGCAGTGTATGACGGATGAGCTGCAGGCGCTGTGCTTTTTGGCCGGCGCAAATTCGATCTTCATCGGCGACGTGTTGTTGACCACGAAGAATCCGGAACGCGAGCGCGACGCAAATTTGCTGCACCGGCTCGGCATCCTGTCCGGGCTTACTCAAGTGAAACAGGGCAGCGACCACGCTTCCCGCAAACTCAAGTGTAAGTAACAAATGCAGATTACGTTGATGAAAGGCAAGATCCATCGCGCCTCCGTGACTGAGGCCGACCTGCACTATGAAGGCTCGATTTCGATTGATCGCGCGTTGTTGGACGCAGCGGGACTCTTGATCAACGAACGCGTCGAAATCTACAACATCGACACCGGAGCACGCTTTGCCACCTATGTGATCGAGGCACCCCTGGGGTCCGGCATCATAGGCCTGAACGGTGCGGCCGCCCGACTTGCGATGCCTGGAGATAAGATCATCATCGTTGCGTATGCCTGCTTTGATGAGGCGGAAGCAAAAACGTTCCGGCCGCGCGTTGTGCGGGTCGACAAAGAAAACCGCATCCTACAAGGATGAAGGCCAACAGGCCGATGCTGGAGCCATTGCCCTTGGCGGCCAATGGAATTTGCGCGATCGCTGGCAATATTCGGAGTGTAGAATGAACTCAGTCCATGCGTTCAAAGTTGCCGATTATGTCGCGGCCTTGCATGCGCTGAAAGAAGACGACCGGCTGCGCCGCCTCCAGTCGCGCGCGGGCATCGATTTCGTATCGAACGATTATCTTGCGCTGGCGAGCGCGCCGCGCATGAAAAAGGCTGTCTCCGCCGCGATTGAGGCCGGCACACCGATCGGAGCCGGCGGGTCGCGGCTTCTGCGCGGCAATTGCGAGGAGCACGAGCGGCTCGAAGCGGAAGCCGCTCAGTTCTTCAGGGCGGAGGCGGCGCTTTTCTTTGGTGGCGGTTATGTCGCAAATTTTTCGGTCCTGACGACCTTGCCGCAGCGGGGCGATCTGCTGGTTCTCGACGCTCTCGTGCACGCGAGCATCCATGAAGGCGCGCGAGCTGGGCGGGCCGACTTTCGGATAAGCGCCCATAACGATCCTCAGTCGGTCGAAAGCACGATCCGTGACTGGCGTACCCAGGGCGGAATGGGCCGCGTCTGGATCGTGGTCGAAAGTCTCTACAGCATGGACGGCGACTTCGCCCCGCTTGAGGACCTCATCGTGATTGCGGAGCGGCACGAAGCGTTCCTGATGGTAGACGAGGCGCATGCCACAGGCGTCTACGGCGAGCAGGGTCGGGGACTCGCCGCATCCTATGAGGGGCGCGAAAATCTGGTGATCATTCACACCTGCGGCAAGGCGCTGGGCGCTGCAGGCGCGCTCGTCACAGCCTCCACCGCGATGCGCGACTTCATGGTCAATCGCTGCCGTCCGTTTATCTTCGCGACCGCGCCCTCACCGTTGATGGCCGTCGCCGTCCGGGAGGCACTGTCAATCCTGCAGCAGGAACCCGAGCGGCGGCAACGTCTGGCCGAGCTGGTCGCGTTCACACATCGGGAGATCGGTGTGCGCGGTGGGCGAAATGCTTCGCTCTCGCAGATCGTACCGTACATCGTCGGCGACAACGCACGTGCGATGCGGCTCGCATCGAGACTGCAGGCTCGCGGGTTCGATATCCGCGGGATCCGTCCACCAACCGTGCCGGCGGGCACGGCCCGTTTGCGAATTTCGCTGACCCTCAACGTGGTGGAGGATGACGTCCGTGCAATGCTCGATGCGCTGTTCGAGGAAACGCGGGGTGAAGCCCGATGAGCCAGCGGATCGTGGTGACGGGCACCGATACCGGGATCGGAAAAACGGTCTTTTCCGCTGGGCTCGCCGAGCTTCTCGGCGCGAACTACTGGAAACCAATTCAGGCCGGCCTCGAGGGAGAGACCGATACCCATGTCGTCGCGCGGCTGGGCGGTCTTTCACCCGATCGCATCGTGCCGGAGCTTTATCGTCTTCATACGCCCGCCTCGCCGCATTATTCCGCTGAAATCGACGGAGTCCGCATCGAAGCGGAGTCGTTCGATGTGCCGGACACCGGCGAACGTCCGCTCGTGATCGAGGGCGCCGGCGGCCTGATGGTGCCGCTGAATGGCGGCACACTTTACATTGACGTCTTCGAGCGATGGCGCCTTCCCGTCGTGATTTGCGCGAGCACAGCTCTCGGAACGATCAATCACTCGCTGCTGTCGATTGAGGCTCTGCGAAAACGCGAGATCCGCATTCTTGGGATTGCCTTCATAGGCGAAAGAAATGCCGAGACTGAGTCCGCAATTTGCGAGATCAGCCGGGTGCGTTGGTTGGGGCGATTGCCCTGGCTTTCTCCCCTCACGGCAGACGCGCTGCGGACCGCATTCAAATCCTCATTCCTCCCCGATGATTTCAAGGCATGATGCCAAAGAAGAAGTCATCGATCTGGCATCCCTTCACCCAGCACGCGTTTCAAGATGAGATGACAAAGGTTCTGCGTGGTGACGGTGCTTATCTCTACACTGCGGATGGTCGCCGCATCATAGATGCAATCTCATCCTGGTGGGTCGTGACCCACGGCCATTGCCATCCGTATATTGTGAGCGCGATTCAGCAACAGGCAAGCAAGCTCAACCAGATTATCTTTGCCGGCTACACCCACGATCCGGCCGAGGAGGTTGCGGCGCAACTTCTGAAGCTTGCACCCCGTGGCCTCGACCATGTGTTCTTCTCCGACAGTGGCTCCGCGAGCGTGGAAGTAGCCTTGAAAATGGCCCTCGGCTATTGGCACAATATCGGCGAGCAGCGAATACGCATCGTCGTGATGCAAAACTCCTATCATGGCGACACGGTTGGAGCGATGTCGGTGGGTGCCAGAGGTGTGTTCAACGCCGCATACGGGTCGCTCCTGTTCGACGTTACGGCAATCCCGTTCCCTGCGGCAGGCCATGAGCAGGCGACGCTCGATGCGCTTGAGGCTGCATGCCGAGACGAAATTCCGGCCGCCTTTATTGTGGAGCCTCTGATTTTGGGGGCAGGCGGAATGTTGATGTACCCCACCTGGGTGCTAAGAGAGATGAAGCGGATCTGCGAGGCCTTTGACGTCCTGTTCATTGCCGACGAGGTCATGACGGGTTGGGGCCGTACAGGAACACTATTCGCCTGCGAGCAGGCCGACGTCACGCCCGATATCGCCTGCTATTCGAAAGGCCTCACCGGCGGGGCGCTCCCCCTTGCAGTGACGCTCTGCCGCGCGGGTATATTCGACGCGCATTACTCGAAGGATCGTACGCGTACGTTCTTTCATTCGAGTTCATATACCGCAAATCCAGTGGCCTGCGCCGCCGCAAAAGCGAATCTGGATCTCTGGCAAGATCAGGAGCCTCGCCAGCGCCTTGCGTCGGTCGCCACGATGCAAGAGCATGCAATAGCGCCATTCCGAGCCGACCCGCGCTTTGCAAACGTTCGTCGGACCGGCACCATCACAGCGCTCGATCTGAAAACCAGCGATCCGGGCTATCTGGCAAGCATCGGTCCGAAGCTTCAGGCCTTCTTTGAGGGCCAAAATCTGTTGCTGCGTCCACTCGGCAATACGATCTACGTGATGCCGCCTTATTGCGTCACGGCTGCAGATCTTGATCAAATCTACGCCGGTATCAGGGATGCTGCCGATGTGCTGGCTTGAAGGTGCGCTGCGGCCACAAGATGAATATCCTGCCCGAACCCAACATGCCGTAGGCTTGAGCAAAGGATCCGGGTCGGTATCGCAGATATGCCCGATTCTAGACGTGGCTGAACGCAGCGCAAATCAGGCAGATGTGGGGACAGCGGTAGCGCGCCGGCGTTGGGGGTGGCTGCCCGGCGTGATGCAAAGCCGCTCCGCGGAAATGGTGGCTGGAAGAGTCTCTTTGATGATTACGCAATCATTAGACGTTTCCATCTGTCTGTCTCCGGCTTTGGGAACATACCTTTCCGTTTCTCCTTCACCATTGACAGACTTCTCTCAGCTTCCGTAGGAAACCTGAGTCCGGGGATGCGGGCAGTGGACCGGTCGGGATCTAAGATGAGCCACATTTCAGAGCAGCCTGTTGAACGCGTCACGATTCCAGTTCTGCAGCGATGCAAGGAGGAGGGGCGCCGTATCGTCATGACCACCGCTTACGACGCGGTCACGGCGCGTATTGCCGATCCCATCGTCGATGTCCTCCTCATCGGGGACAGTGTTGGCAATGTCTGCCTCGGATTCGACAACACGCTGCCGGTCAGTATGGCGATGATGAACCATCACCTGGAAGCCGTTGCGCGCGCAAGAACGCGTGCCCTGCTCGTGGCCGATATGCCCTTTCTTAGTTTTCACCTCAGCATCGAGGAGACGATCCGCAATGCCGGAGGCTTTCTGCAGCGGGGCGCGGCAGCGGTTAAGCTGGAAGGCGGAGCCAAGCGCATCGAAATGGTTCGCGCCTTGGTCGATTGCGAAATTCCCGTGATGGGTCATCTCGGCCTCACCCCGCAGAGCGTCAATGTCATGGGTGGCTTCAAGGTGCAGGGCCGGAAGGCCGATGATGCTTTACGTCTGCTCGACGACGCCCATCGTCTCCAGGAGGCCGGATGCTTCGCTCTGGTGCTGGAGGGCGTCCCGGCAGAGCTCGCTGCGCGCGCGACCGAGTTCCTGACCATACCGACCATTGGAATCGGTGCAGGTCCCAGTTGCGCGGGCCAGGTGCTCGTGTTCCACGATGTGCTGGGATTGACCGAGGGGCACCGGCCTAAATTCGTTCGCGCCTATGCAGAGGGGTTTCAGCTGTTGCAGGAGGCGCTATCGCGCTGGGCCGCAGATGTCCGCAGCGGTGTATTCCCGGGACTGCAGGAGTCCTATCCGCTTCCCCAAGGTCTTGGCGAAACGATCGCGAATTGGGCCCCCAACTAGCCTGATGGTACAGCAAATCAATGCAGACAATCACGACAGTCGCGGACCTTCGCCGCGCTCTTTCAAACGCGCGCCGGGCCGGTAAACGCGTCGGATTCGTGCCGACCATGGGCTATCTGCACGACGGCCACTTGGCGCTGGTCGGGGCAAGCCGAGTGCAATCTGACGTTACAGTTGTCAGCATCTTCGTGAATCCCACTCAATTTGGACCGAATGAGGATCTCAGCACCTATCCGCGCGACTTTACGCGCGACGAGAAGCTGTGCCGCCAGGCCGATGTTGCCATCGTCTTCGCCCCGGATGCGAGCGAAGTCTATACGGCTCAATTTGAGACCTTCGTCGAGCCGGGCGATCTGGCAAACCCACTCTGCGGAGCGTTCAGGCCCGGGCACTTTCGCGGTGTCGCGACGGTCGTCTGCAAACTGTTCAATATGGTGCAGCCGGATGTCACGTTTTTCGGACAGAAGGACTTTCAACAATGCGCGGTCGTGCGTCACATGGCACTTGATCTCAATCTTCCGATCGAGATCGTGACCGTGCCGACAGTCCGGGAAGCGGACGGGCTCGCGATGAGCAGTCGCAACCGCTACCTCAGCGAGCAAGAACGTCGCCGGGCTCTTGCCATCAGCCGTGGACTGTTCGCCGCAGCGGACAAGTTTCGCTCAGGAGAACGCGATGTCAAAAAGTTGGTTGCATTCGCCAAAAGGCATTTGGATGAGGTCGATCGGTTGCAATACCTTGAGCTTGTCGACCACGATACGCTCAAGGCCGCCGAGAGTCCGCTACGCCGCCCGGCGGCACTGTGTGCCGCAGCCTACGTAGGCTCGACGCGACTGATCGACAATGTGATACTGGCGTGACCGGCTTCGTCGCGCGGCTTCTAGCAATAGCGGACTCGGTGCCGTGAGAAACGCGCGGGACCGCAGAATTCAAGAGTCGAGTTGGGATGATATTGCAGTAATCAATATCAATCTGTGCTCGGCTGTCTGTTTCTCGACTGCGCTGAGGATCTTGTAGATTGCGAGCGGAAAGCAGTCTTCAGGGTCGAGGCCGACAAGCTCGGCCCCGCGTCGGAAGGTAGAGGTTTGTCACGGCAATACCTATCAACGGCAATACCTATCAGCTGTAGCCCGCTTGCGGACGCCTATCAGGTCGGTAAGTGGGGACGGTTACGTTCCCGCTGCTTTCACTGAATCTTCCGCGCGCCAGAATCTGAGAGCAAGAAAAACGTAGTGTTCGCAAATGACTAAGCCTGATTGAACGTGACTTTCGATAGGTGAGTGGGAAGGTTGATCACCAGGCGTCCATTCTGGCAGCTGCGGCCTGACTTCGTCGTTGTAGCGCAACCTTCGGCTTACTGCTCATAAAGGATGACGAGATCTGTGAAAGCCACGCAGTGCATACGCCGTTCGCCTCCGATCGCGCTATTTAGTCCGAAGAGCGTGGATGTGCGGCACAGTTATGTGGGCGCTCGGTTCGCTCTTTCGCCATAACGGCCGGTCGCAGACCCTCACATCCAGAGCAACTCGGACAAGAGTCCTGGATCTGCCGTACGGCAAGCCGCGCTAGAATTTTTGGCCTTCTTTCGCCGCCCGCGGCGAGAATCAAGATCTTCTCGGCAAGGCATGCTTTTAAGGAAGACGTCCGGGTCGGTTCCGGCAGCATTTGGACAGCATCGTCCAGGACGCGTCTCAACAAGGTACGCAGGTTGGCTTCTGAATTCGCAGCTGTCATGAGATTAATATCCTGTGCGTGTCGGCTTCGGGTCTCGCCGAGGAGGCTTGAGAAGGTCAGTCGAAGCGACCGTTTCGATGGCCCTGTCTCGTCTCCTGAGTGATGTAGCCAGCCTTGCGTGCCATCACACCGAACAAATACAAGAAACATGTTTAGCGGAGGTGACACTGAGACTTGGAACGCGCTTCTTTGTAGGGCTTACTTTGTCCGGAATGGACTCGAGAGGAAGTCGTCCAGCGACTGAACGGATCCGAGTAGGGTCATCCGCGCCTGGAGTTCCGTTCAAGAGCGCTTGGTGGAGGTGATCGTTGAATCTCTTTGCCGAACCGGAGGAGTCGTATGCAAGCAGCTCGTGTGAGTGGGGGCGACATCACGTGGACGGTCAATGCGGCAGCAGAGCCGTTTTCCAGGAACTGCTCAGAACTTTGTCGCCCTTGAGCGGCAAAACCCGAGGCGCAGCTATCCGGCGTGGCGCGATCTGGCGTGCCGGACCGGCAACGCCGTTTGAACCGGCAAACAGCTCTGACAGTCGAACCGGCTAATTCTCCGTCCGGTTGGTCGGCACGATAATCCCTCGTTTGGCCAGGCAGTGTAGCACCGTATCAGCCAAGCGCTCCGGCTGCTGGTTCAGTGTTGTCAATTGGATCTCCGGCGCGCTCGGCGCCTCGTACGGTGCATCGATGCCGGTAAAATTCTTGATCATGCCCGATTACGCCTTGTAGAGCCCCTTCGGAGCGCGCCGCACGCATTTCGCCGATCGGCTATCCACGAAGAACTCGATGAATTCGCCGCCGCCCACGAGATTGCGCGCCATGTCTTGCTCCGTCCTGTAGGGCGAGATGAACGAGCAGATCACGAGCAAGCCGCTACAGACCATCAGTTTGGCAACCTCGCCGGCGCGGCGGGTGTTTTCGGAGTCGATGAAGCCGAGATCTCGATTGAGACCGTGTCTGAGATTGTCGCCGTCCAGGAGCATGGCGTGATACGACATCGCAAATAGCTTCTGGTCGACGAGGTTGGCGATGATCGATTTTCCCGGGCCGGAAAGCCTGATAAACCAGACGATGCAGGTCTTCCCAAGCCTCGAGGTCCGTCTACAATCCGAACACCCGCATTGTCTCGCCTTTCCCGCTGCCAGTGTTGAAGAGCTTCCACAGCTCCGGCCTCTGGCCGCGCGGATCGCAGACATGTCCGTGAGAACGGAAGGAGAAGATGCGCTCCTTCGCCCTGCTTTTTTTTCATCGCGCCGTGCGCCCGAACGCGCATGAAGGCCGTAGAGGTCGAGCGCCTGCTTGAGTGCGTCTGTCTTCATCACCAGTGTGCAGCCTCGATCCGGGATCGATCGGGTTGATGCCCCGCTCGATCCCGTCTTCGTTCACATGGACGATCAGGTCGATGCCCAAATGCTCGGCCGTCTCGTCCCGAAAGCTGATCATCTCGCGAAACTTCCAGGGCGTGTCGACATGCAACAGCGGGAACGGGACCTTTGCCGATAGAAGGCCTTCTGCGCCAGGTGCAGCATGAAGCTCGAATCCTTGCCGATCGGATAGAGCAATACGGGCTTTCGAAAATCGGCAACGACCTCGCGCATGATCTCGATGAACGGGGCCCGCCGCAGATGCCGCGGCAGCGTGCGAGTCTGTGGTCTAGTGATCTCTTGTGCGTTCAGTTTGAACACTGCGGCTCCCGCGCGGCAACTCGCCATTTGGATAATGCATGCCATAGTTAATGGAGCCGCTGTCACGGTCCGTCACGGCGAACAGCAATCACGCCGAATATCCGCGCGAGGTTCTCGAAACTCATCTAGATCAAGTGCCTTCATTACGCGTCGCCTTCGTTTCCGTATCCCGCCGACGCAAGGGTTGAGAACGGAGAAAGCTGGGAACAGATTGCATCTGCAATAACCACCTCACTCGCGTGCCGTTTGTTATGAGATGAGGACATTAGGATCAACTCCATTTCAAGACGGAAACCCTGGAGCGATTCTCTCCATTTATTGTCTGGATGTGCTCCATCGACAGAATCGATTTTACCAATTGTGGAATGGCGCATAAGAGAGAGAAATAGATCATCAAGCCGGGTTGCCTCGTTTGATTTGAGGGTCGGCTCAAATGCCGATTGTCGGTTCTTGAGCGGCTCGTCATCGCGCATCTTCGCGGCGGGCGTCATTCGGCAATGGCCTTCATTTTGACGTGTTGAAGGTCTCATGAAGCAACATGACGTCGGTGTCGGCTTGTCCACGCGCAAGTGTTCGGAAGAATTGTTTGACTCGCGCCATCAATAAAAAAGTCGAAAGCGACGGCACATTGTGTTCGTGATGGATATCGGCCTGCTCGTCGCCAAGGTTAACGGCGAATGCCCTCGCCGTAAATCAACCGCCGGCAGCCCTCCATCTGCCGACGGAAGCTGGTGCGATGCCTTGTAGCATCGCTCCTCCCAGACTGCACTTCGCCCGGCCCCAAAAGGGTCGGGCTCTTTTTAATGCGGTCGGATCCATCCGCGTTTAGCGAGCCAGGGCTCGCGAGCGAACTCAACGTCTTTCAGCGCACCCTTGGGACGCGTCTGTCCATTCTTCCTGAGCCTGCCCGTTGACACGGATCAACTCACGACGGCCCCAGGATGTTGTTGGTGCTGCTCAAGTCGGTCCAGCAGATGATGTCTTGCACAGGTAAAAGCTGATCGTCCGGAAAGACCACCAAACTCGCTCCAGCGCGAGGTGTTTCCTGCATGAGAGACGTTTCATGTCGGCTCGTCACGTAGAACGCTCAAAATGAGGCCGTCGTGGACGGCGGCCGTTGGGCTGTTTTGAAATCGTCCGAACAAGCCGTCGCTTGGGGGGATCGTCAGCAATAGACATTGGTGAGCAGGAGATTATCCCACGTCAGGATCTGCGCTTTGATCAGGGCTCGCCGTCCAATGTGTGCGCGGTGTAAGTATCCTTGTGTGTGACCCGTCAAAACAGACCGTCTCGGGCGAGCGGTGATGCATTCGTCCGCTGTCAATCAAGAGGCAAGCGGCCACAGTGGTCGTGGCTGGAGTTGTAGAACCAAACTCCCGTCGTGTATCCACGGCGTGGATACATTCGATCATAACAATCGATTTTACCGATCGACTTAAACGCTGGATAGTCAGTACGCCGGTGAATTTGGAACTGAGACACCGCAGGTCGTCAAGACCGCTTGTCGATTGATCAGGCGGTCGGGCAGCCCTGCGGAATCGGGCCGGCAGGTCTCAATCTCCAAATTCGCGTGCCTGAAGGTGCATGAGGCAGTCATGACTATGAGTGGGGACGAGTCTACGGAATCGGCCAGTAGCGCGCCTGAAACGGGCGTATCGAGTGAAGACGCTCTGAGCGCTGGCCCTTCGACTAACCGCAATTCACCTGCACAGGCGCGTCAAGCGTTTTCCGTCGTCCCAGTGAGGACACGTCCGCAGGACTGCGCGGCTGATCCTCACCTTGTAGAGCGCATGGCGCAGTTTCATCGCTGCAATTCGAGCGTCCGTCAGCTCAAGCAGAGGATTGGGCTCCAAATCGAAGAGATTAGGGCACTGATCGACGATGGCAAGAACGAGCGCCAGGCCACCGAACTGCTGAATGAGCTCACGATCGAGCTGATAGCCGCAGCGCTCCGTCTCTGGGCAAAACGCGACCAGCGACCCGGCGGCGAGGTCATAGGTAGTGGAGCTGGGCGGGTCATGCAGGACTACCGCAGCGTATGCGATCCGGAACAGCTGTCGGTTCTGGGACGAATCTATGATCATGCAGTTGCAACATTACCGAAAGAGATGCGAACGCATGCTAACCGAAAGCGGATCGCCAAACTTGTTCTGGGACGAGCAGTCGTCGCTGAGCTCAATCTGGATTTGCTCATCAGGTTTGTAGTCGCCGTCGCCTCTGCCGTTTGATCAAGTTTTGCCTCGTCCCATGTGGGTTGGATCGAAGTCTGTTTGGTTGTTTCGAAGATGACAAATGTACGAACGCGCAAATGCTGCCGACAGGACGGTTGCGTAAGGGAAGTCTTAATCGAGGTTCGATACGACCACGTTCGTTTGATTCAACCGGCAGTTTGAAACATGTGGCACACTCGGATATCAAGTCTCGCCCTGGCATTGTCTGTTCCGGCAGCGACAGTTACGGCTAATGCAGACGTCCTATCACTTCACTTCTGGGGCGGACTCGTTCTTGGCGGAGTTCTGTTGGTCCTTTCCGTCGTGACGTCGAGGAGAGGGGAGAAGGCATCAGCAGTGACCTTGGACGAAGCGATGGCGATCAAGGCTTTCGAATCGATCAAGGACGGTATCACCGTCTATGATGCGGACAAGTGCGTGCTCGGCAACGACGCTGCAGCTCACATGCTCGGGTTTTCCAGTGGAGAAGAACTCAAAGGGTTGAGCATCGCCTCGCTCTCGCTGGATCCTCAACCGAACGGCAAGACTGTTGCGCAGATGTTCGAACAGACCAATGAGGCCGTGACGCGGTCGGGCCACGTCGCGATCGAATGGTGGCTTCAACGCAAAGATCAGTCGTCCATTCCGGTCAGGATAAGTCTTGTTGTCTCGAAATTCAGAGGCCGTCCGGTCGTCGTGTGTGTTTGGCAGGATATAACCGACCTCGTTCGTATGCGAGAAGAGCGGCTGAGTCTTGCGACAAGGTTTGACAGCGACGTGTCGCGGGTCGTCGACATCGTGGTGAGCTCAATGCAGGACATGCAAGCGGCCGCATCGGAAATTACAGCTTCGACGGACGATGTCTGTCTTCGCACGGAAGCCATGACCGAAATGGTGAAAAAGACCGAAGGAAACTCGACCGCCGTTTCTTCGGCCGCTCAGGAGTTCTCGGCCTCGATTTCGGAAATCAGCCGGCAAGTTTCAACGGCATCGAACATTTCGCAGGTTGCGCGCGACAAGACCGGACACGCTGAGGCAACATTAGGTGAGCTCGTTGCTTCGGTGACGAAGATCAGCAGCGTGGTCCAAATGATCGAGGGCATAGCCTCGCAAACCAATTTGCTGGCGCTCAACGCAACCATTGAGGCCGCACGAGCCGGCGAAGCGGGGCGAGGCTTTGCAGTGGTGGCGGGTGAAGTGAAGAATCTTGCCGCGCAGGCAGCAAAAGCGACGAGCGAGGTGGATGCTCAAATTCTTGCCATTCAACAAAGAACAGAACTTGCGACTGCGGCGATGAGTGACATCGCCGGCATAATCGATAAGTTGCAGGAGATATCCAGCAGCATATCGGCGGCGATAGAAGAGCAGTCGATCGTGACGAACGACATCTCAAGAAGCATTATCAACATTAGTGCTGATATGCGCGACGCGTCCCGAGATATTGACCAGCTAAACGATGCTTCGCGTGCCTCTGGCTCATCGGCGGGTCAGGCCGTCGGGAAGATGACGAATTTGAGCAACAATATCGCTTCATTGCAGGGGCAGGTCAGCGACTTCTTGATCAAGATCAGGGCGTAACACGGCGCGCTCAGTTCAAGTTCAGGTGTCAAGCAACAAACTCGCCATGAAGTCTGCTGATTGTGGCGTTGTTCAGCCAGGCGCAGCTCTATCAGTCGGATCGATAACCCTCGTTGCTTCAGCATGGCGCGGTTCGTAGGCCAGTTCGGAAGGCGGTTTCGACAGAGTTGTGGTGGAGCGATGCTGTTGCAAACTTCTGCTTTGACGTAAGCTGCCAACCAGCGAGTGGTGCAGAGCTTGATGGTCTGGTTCTGAGGCACGACCGGTTGGCGACCTTGCTTTGCAGCTTGCGATGAACGGGATGGCGCACAATCATGCGGCCTCCGCATAAACACCGATATGTCGGTTTCTCGCTAGTCCCAACGGTCCATGCTGATCTTACTCGCGATCCGAGGTCCTTAAAATGCGTTTCCAACGCCTCGGCGAATTCAGTGCCTTCGTCATCCATCGAGACGGGTCCGAGAAATTGGATGTAAAAAAAAGCTCGGATGGGTCGCCTCCCGTGCGGACAAGGCATTCTGGACAAAGTGAGTGACCTGCTCGCCTGAACCGCCGGCTCCAAGTTAGGGTTCTGTTCTCCAGGCGAGAAAGACGATGCGCAAAGGGCCGTGACAACACCCTCGCGCATTCGCCCGACGAGACAGTCTACGTCTTGCCCGAAAACACATGCCGAACCTTGCGATTCCCGGGTCACGTACGCTCTCGACGCTGCAGTCTATCGAGAGGCAGTGAACCTTGGCCGGTCCATCCATCCCGGCATTGCACCAGTCGCGCTTGCGGTGCGAGCGCGCGTAGCCTGCATTCACCTCGCATAACGAATACCGGCGAAGTCTCGGATGTGGAACTCGATTTCAGATCATTCTCCCATCCGCCAGCAGCGAGGCGAAGATGGCCATCCCTTCTCTCCAAGCGACGGTCTTCGTCCTGGGGCAAATCGGGCAGCGATCGTTCTCCCGCCTGGTTCATTGGCCATCTCGACGACGTGCCGCCGCGAGGCGCGTGACCAGGTTGCGAGGCAACCCTAAGAGCTTGAGAGATTCGCAATCTTGCCAGCTGTCACCATGTCTTGGCGCGGCCGAAGAGTCGCGCGGCCGCGTCGGAAAACCTACAATCTGACGCTACGTACGATTCAAGCCCGTCTGTGGCCCGGGTTCAGCAATTTCCTGGCATTCACAGGGTCGCTTAAGCAGCGAGACCAAGACGTGGGCGGGCGCAAGGCGCCGCGCGTCGGCAGAATCGGCCTGCAGCGCCCAGAGTCGCCTTCCGAGTCGGTTATCAGGAGAACAGGCATCGAGGTCGAGGCGGCGCTCCAGCAGGAGCAAATCAAACAACCGGTAGAGATGCCGCGTTTGCGGACGGACCTTCCGGAGGGTCGGAGCGTGCTGCCATTCGAGATCAAGCCTCGTGCCTCGGGATAAAGTGGCGGCAGCAAACTCGTTGACTTGACTCGGGGTGTTCGCCCGACGAGCTTCAGCAGGATCGGGTCCGCGGTCAGCGCGCGACACACAGCTTCATCAGGCTGAACACGCTACGCCGGCCATTGCCCTGGCAAGCAGCGGAAAACGAAAGCGCCCGCCCGAAGAGGGCGGGCGCGGTTCAGCATGGGTTGCGGGTCAGTGGAATGTGAAGTCCGATGCGCTCAGGCCCAAGCTGGCCAGGCCGTCCACGCTGTGCACATTGCTCAGGTGGGCGAACTCGTCCACGTGGTTCGCGGAGGTGACGTAGGCCAGATTCGCAGTCATGCTGTTGTACCCAAAGTAGGCGATAATGTCGCCGGGCGCCGCGGAAATGGCACTGGCTGCGTCAGAGCCGTTGGAGAAACCCCGATCGGTGATCACCACGACATGTTCCCCGTGAGCACCTGAGGCCGGGCCACTGTAGAACGTGTCCACCTCATTGCCAGAGCGCGCGTGATTGAGGAAGTTCGCGTTGAGACCGTCGCTGCCAAAGCCGACGGCGTCGAACGTGAAGGTGTCCTGTGCCGGGTCGAAATCCACGATAGTGGTGTGGTCGGGGTCCGGCCCGTACTGTTGGTCGAATCCGGGGTGCGGGTCGTGGAACTGGAACGCAAAGGTGTCGTTGCCGGTGCCTCCCGTCAGGGAATCCCTGCCGTCGCCGGCGAACAGGACGTCGTCGCCGGGACCGCCGTAGAGTTTATCATTGCCCTCATTGGCGATTCGCGGTTTGTCGGGGCCGTTGTCGCCGTAGAGGAAGTCGTTACCCTCATCGCCGAAGACGTTGTCATTGCCTTCGCCGCCGAAGACTCGGTCATTGCCCTCGCCGGCCGAGATGACGTCGTTTCCGGCACGACCGTCGATCCAGTCATCCCCCTTGGGGTCGGTGATGATATCGTTACCGTCGCCGCCAAAGAGACTGTTGCTGCCCGGACCGCCGACAATTGGTTTCTCCACCGCGAATACTCCTTGTTAGACAGCCCCCACCACGCCACCTCGCTCGTTCATATTGCTGATCGGCGAATTCGAATAATTGATTGTTTTGATAGAACGCATCGAACTGGCGGATGCATCCACGCGCGCTTCTCTGGCCTAACACCTCAGCGCATCAGCTGGTGCGACCGGTTTGAGCTGATGCCCCGCCGGGCTATGACGCAGTCGCGAGCGGGCGCCAAGCCCACCCAAGGCTTACGCTTTGCAGTCGAATAGCCGCGGTCCATGACACGCGCTGGTCGTTGTTTTCTATCGTACAGGCGCAAACGAAGCGTCGATGGAGAAGCTCCCGATGTCGGGTTTGCAACACGGTCTTGCTGGGCTTTCCAACAAAGCTATGTGCTTCCAATTCCGCTACTTTTTGCGCTTGCACGCGGCTGGCACGGTCGTTGCTAAACTCTTCGCTGAGCACCGCCGCGCTAACTCTCAAAGGATATCAGCATGAGCTTCGCTAGGACCGAAAGCATCGAGGAGATCAAGGCCCGCAATAAGGACATCATCCAGGAGGTGCTGACGGTCTATCCCGAGAAGACTGCAAAACGGCGCGCCAAGCACCTGAACGTTCATGAGGCAGGGAAGGCGGATTGCGGCGTTAAGTCCAATCTCAAATCCATTCCCGGCGTGATGACGATCCGCGGCTGCGCCTATGCAGGCTCCAAGGGCGTGGTCTGGGGGCCGATCAAGGATATGATCCATATCAGCCATGGTCCGGTGGGGTGTGGTCAGTACTCCTGGGGATCGCGGCGCAATTATTACGCCGGCACGACCGGTATCGACACGTTCGTGACCTTGCAGTTCACGTCCGACTTCCAGGAAAAGGATATCGTGTTCGGCGGCGACAAGAAACTCGTCAAACTCATCGACGAGCTGCAGGAGCTGTTCCCGCTCAACAACGGCATCACCATCCAGTCGGAATGCCCGATTGGCCTGATCGGTGACGACATCGAGGCAGTATCCAAGGCCAAGTCCAAGGAATATGGCGGCAAGACGATTGTGCCGGTTCGCTGCGAAGGCTTCCGCGGCGTCTCGCAGTCGCTCGGGCACCACATCGCCAACGATGCCGTGCGCGATTGGATCTTCGACAGGCTCACGCCCGAGAAGACCCGTTTCGAGCCGTCGCCCTACGACGTTGCGATCATCGGAGACTACAATATCAGCGGTGATGCCTGGTCGTCTCGAATCCTGCTGGAGGAAATGGGGCTGCGCGTGATCGCCCAGTGGTCCGGAGACGGGTCGTTGGCCGAGCTCGAGGCCACACCTAAGGCGAAGCTCAACATACTGCATTGCTACCGCTCGATGAACTACATCTCCCGCCACATGGAGGAGAAGTTCGGCATTCCGTGGTGCGAATACAATTTTTTCGGCCCCTCAAAAATCGCGGAATCACTGCGCAAGATAGCGGGTTATTTCGACGACCGGATCAAGGAGGGAGCCGAGCGGGTGATTGTAAAGTATCAACCGCTTGTCGACGCGGTGGTGGCAAAATACCGTCCCCGCCTGGAAGGCAAGACCGTGATGCTGTTCGTCGGCGGATTGCGTCCGCGCCATGTGATCGGAGCCTATGAGGACCTCGGCATGGAAGTCGTCGGGACCGGCTATGAGTTCGGCCACAACGATGATTATCAGCGAACCGCCCAGCATTACGTCAAGGACGGCACGCTCATCTACGATGATGTCAATGGCTATGAGTTCGAGCGCTTCGTTGAGAAGATGCAGCCCGACCTGGTCGGCTCGGGCATCAAGGAAAAATATGTGTTCCAGAAGATGGGTGTGCCGTTCCGGCAGATGCACTCCTGGGACTATTCCGGTCCGTACCACGGTTATGACGGCTTTCCGATCTTCGCCCGCGACATGGACATGGCGATCAATTCGCCAGTCTGGAGGAAGACCAAGGCGCCCTGGAAGGCTGTCGCAGAAGCGAGGCTCCTGGCTGCGGAATAGGCAGCTTCCGCCTCTCTTCAGAGACGTCGAGCCGACATTGACCACGATTTTTCAAGAGGATTCCCACGAATGGCGCAGAATGCAGAACACGTGCTCGATCATGTCGAGCTGTTCCGCGGTCCGGAATACCAGCAAATGCTGGCCAACAAAAAGAAGATGTTCGAGAATTCTCGAGATCCCGCGGAGGTCGAACGCATCAGGGAATGGTCGAAGACGCCCGAATATCGCGAAAAGAACTTTGCGCGGGAAGCTCTGACGATAAACCCGGCCAAGGCGTGCCAGCCGCTCGGTGCGGTCTTCGCCTCGGTTGGATTCGAGGGCACGCTGCCCTTCGTGCACGGCTCCCAGGGCTGCGTCGCCTATTATCGCAGCCATCTGTCGCGGCACTTCAAGGAGCCGAGTTCCTGCGTCTCCTCTTCGATGACGGAAGATGCTGCAGTGTTCGGCGGCCTGAACAACATGACCGATGGGCTCGCCAACAGCTATAACATGTACAAGCCCAAGATGATCGCAGTCTCCACGACCTGCATGGCGGAGGTGATCGGGGATGACCTCAACGCCTTTATCAAGACCTCCAAGGAGAAGGGATCGGTCCCGCAGGATTTCGATGTGCCGTTCGCGCACACGCCAGCCTTTGTCGGCAGCCACATCACGGGCTATGACAATGCGCTGAAGGGCATTCTTGAGCATTTCTGGGACGGCAAAGCGGGAACTGCGCCGAAGCTCGAGCGCGTGCCCAACGAGAAGATCAACTTTATCGGTGGCTTTGACGGCTACACGGTTGGCAATACCCGTGAAATCAAGCGCATCTTCGACCTGATGGACGTCCGGTACACCATCCTCGCGGACAATTCCGATGTGTTCGATACCCCGACCGACGGCGAGTTCAGGATGTATGACGGCGGCACCACACTGGAAGACGCCGCGAACGCGGTTCACGCCAAGGCGACGATATCTGCGCAGCAATGGTGCACGGAAAAGACGCTGGCGTTCATCGCCGGCCATGGCCAGGAGGTCCTGGCTTTCAACCATCCGGTCGGCGTCTCCGCGACCGACGACCTCCTCATGGCGTTATCGCGCATCACCGGCAAGGAAATCCCCGAGGCGCTGGCGCGCGAGCGCGGCCGCCTGGTCGACGCGATGGCCGACTCCAGCGCGCATATCCATGGCAAGAAGTTTGCGATCTACGGCGATCCAGACCTATGTTATGGGCTAACGGCCTTCCTGCTCGAACTCGGCGCCGAACCGGTCCATGTGCTGTCGACGAACGGCAACAAGGCCTGGGAGCATAAAATGCAGGCCTTGTTTGCGAGCTCGCCGTTCGGGCGGAACTGCCATGCTTATCCAGGGCGAGACCTCTGGCACATGCGCTCGCTGCTCTTCACGGAGCCGGTCGATTTTCTGATCGGCAACACGCATGGCAAATATCTGGAGCGCGATACCAGCACCCCGCTGATCCGCATCGGTTTTCCCATTTTTGATCGGCATCACCATCACCGCTCTCCCGTGTGGGGCTATCAAGGCGGCATGAACGTTCTGGTGAAGATCCTCGATAAGATCTTTGACGAGATCGACAGAAAGACCAGTGTGGCGGGTACCGACTATAGCTTTGACATTATTCGTTGATGACGAAAGACGCTTAAGTCATCGCCGGCAAACATCGGCGATGGCTTAAGCGCGCCTTGGCTGATCTCACATAATCTCGCGATTGAGAGGAGAGACCGATGAGTTCGCTTTCGGCCAGAATCCTGGATGTTTTCAACGAGCCGGGCTGCGCCAAAAACGCCGACAAATCCGAGGCTGATCGCAAAAAGGGTTGTACCAAACAACTCAAGCCCGGCAGTGCGGCGGGCGGATGCGCCTTCGATGGCGCCAAGGTCGCGCTGCAGCCCTTCACGGACGTCGCCCATCTGGTGCACGGCCCGATCGCCTGTGAGGGCAATTCCTGGGACAACCGCGGTTCAGCATCATCCGGTGCCAGCATCTGGCGCATCGGCTTTACCACGGACATGAACGAAACCGATGTCGTGTTCGGCGGCGAGAAGCGGCTTTACAAGGCAATCAAGGAGATCTTGGCGAAATACGATCCGGCGGCGATCTTTGTCTATCAGACCTGCATTCCGGCCATGATCGGCGACGACATCAATGCCGTCTGCAAGGCGGCGTCTCGGAAGTTCGGCAAGCCTGTGATTCCGGTCAATTCGCCCGGCTTTGTAGGTTCGAAAAACCTCGGCAACAAGCTTGCTGGGCAAGCGTTGCTTGATCATGTCATCGGCACCGAAGAGCCGGACGACACCACGCCCTGCGACATCAACCTGATCGGCGAATACAACCTCTCGGGCGAATTGTGGCAGGTCAAGCCGTTGTTTGACGAGCTCGGCATCCGCATCCTGTCCTGCATTTCCGGAGATGGGAAATATCGTGACGTGGCCTCATCGCATCGGGCACGCGTCGCCATGCTGGTGTGCTCGAAATCGATGATCAATGTCGCGCGCAAAATGCAGGAGCGTTACGGCATCCCGTTCTTCGAAGGCTCGTTCTACGGCATCCAGGACTCCAGTGACGCGCTGCGCAACATTGCACGCGTTTTGGTCGCGCGCGGAGCGCCGGAAGACCTGATCGATCGTACCGAGGCAGTCATCGCGCGGGAGGAGGCGCGCGCGTGGGCCGCAATCCAATCCTACAGGTCTCGCCTTGCTGGAAAGAAAGCACTCCTCATCACGGGTGGCGTGAAGTCCTGGTCCGTTCTGGCCGCGCTGCAGGAGGCCGGCCTTGAGCTGGTCGGCACCAGCGTCAAAAAATCCACCGAAGAAGACAAGGAGCGCATCAAGCAGCGGATGGGACAGGACGCCCATATGATCGACGACATGGCGCCGCGCGACATGTTCAAGATGCTGAAGGGCGCAAAAGCGGACATCATGCTCTCCGGTGGAAAGTCGCAATTCGTGGCGCTGAAGGCGGCGATACCCTGGCTCGACATCAACCAGGAGCGTTCTCATGCCTATATGGGCTATCTGGGGATCGTGAAGCTGGTCGAGGAGATCGACAAGGCGCTGTTCAACCCGATGTGGGAACAACTGCGGCGGCCGGCGCCCTGGGACGATATGGCCAAGAACGGCGAGCCCATAGCCAATGCGCAGACAGCCGGGCAGGCCGCCGAGACCCCAAAAAAACCTACGCTCGTCGAGGCGCGCCGCCGCGCGAAAAGAGTTTGCTTCTGTAGGAGAGTGGATCTTGGTACAATCGAGGATGCGATCCGCTTACATAATCTGACCAGCCCCAAGGCAGTCAGACAGCTAACCGACGCGTCCAGTGGCTGCGGCGCATGCAAGTCCCGGATCAAGGGCATCCTGGCTGGCCTGAGGGCCTTCTCGCCGACCGCCCAGCCGCCGGCCACGGAATAGCGCCGCACAATGGCTATCGTCAGCACGTCGAGCAAGGCCTGCACGGTCAACCCGCTGAAGATGAGCCAGCCCATCGGCGGCGCCTTTGCGTTCATGGGCCTGCGCGGAGCGATGCCGGTTCTGCACGGCTCGCAAGGCTGCACATCGTTTGGGCTCACGCTGTTCGTGCGGCATTTCAAGGAGGCGGTCCCGCTGCAGACCACCGCGATGAGCGAGGTGGCAACCGTGCTCGGCGGCTACGAAAATGTCGAGCAAGCCATCCTCAACATCCACAATCGAACCAAGCCGGAGATCATCGGGATCTGCTCGACCGGGGTGACCGAAACCAATGGCGACGATGTCGACGGCTACATCAAGCTGATCCGCAAGAAACATCCGCAGCTCGCCACATTTCCCCTGGTCCATGTCTCGACGCCCGATTTCAAGGATGCTTTTCAGGACGGCTGGGAAAAGGCAGTGGCGCGCATGGTCGAGGTGCTTGTAAGTGCGCCGACCATCGCGGCAGAGCGCGATCCGGCGCGGGTGAATGTCCTTCCCGGATGTCACCTGACGCCTGCCGACCTCGATGAGATCAGGACGATCCTGGAGGATTTCGGGCTAAAGCCAGCCTTCCTGCCTGATCTTGCGGGATCGCTGGACGGGCATATTCCTGAGGAGTTTACGTCAACGACCATCGGTGGGATCGGCATTGAGGAAATTGCCAGCATGGGCCAGTCCGGCTGGACCATTGCCATCGGTACGCAGATGCGGCGGTCGGCAGAAGCCATGCAGACCAGGACCGGGGTGCCATTTCGCCTGTTCGAGCGTTTGTGCGGCCTCATCCCCAACGATGAATTCATTGCGTTCCTGAGCGAGATCGCCGGCCGACCTGTGCCACCGAAATATCGGCGCCAGCGCGGGCAGCTCGCCGATGCGATGCTGGACGCCCATTTCCATATCGGCGGCCGTAAGCTCGCGATCGGTGCAGAGCCTGACCTCCTGTTCGACCTGTCCAGCATGCTGCACGACATGGGCGCGCAGGTCACGGCGGCCGTGACGACAACGCCCTCGCCCGTGCTGGAGCGGATAAGGACGGGGGAGGTGCTGATCGGCGATCTCGAGGATCTGGAAGAGCGAGCTCGGAGAGGCAATTGCGATCTGCTGATCACGCATTCGCACGGCCGTCAAGCGGCGGAACGGCTGAAGATCCCATTTCATCGCGCGGGATTTCCGATGTTCGACCGCCTTGGCGCAGGACACCAGCTGTCTGTTGGGTATCGCGGCACGCGCGATCTGATTTTCAATATCGCCAACCTCCTCATCGCCGACCGCGTGAAAAATCATCAGCCTCAGCCCGATAGCTGGCGGAGCCCGATGCCGCCTCTGACGTACGGCCGCAGCTTTGTCGAAGCAACAGAGAGTTCGATTGCATGAAAGTCGCATTCGCTACCCAGGATTTGAGCCGTGTCGATGCGCATTTCGGCTGGGCCAAGAACATTGTCATCTATGACGTCGGACCGGACGGGCACGTCTTTCTGAGGGCGGTGCAGTTCGACGGCGATCTTTCGGAAGACGGCAACGAGGATAAGCTCGCGCCAAAGATCGAGGCGATCAGGGATTGCGCCATTCTCTATGTGATTGCCATTGGCGGCTCCGGTGCGGCGCGGGTGGTGGCGAACAAGGTACACCCCATCAAGGTGGACAAGCCCGAGAGCATCCTCGAGCTGCTCGCGAAGCTCCAACGGATGCTGAAGGGGACGCCGCCCCCCTGGATACGCAAGGCGCTGGCGAAAGCCAAGGAGCGCACGTTCGATTTCGAGGAATGAGGATCAGATGACCGAGGCCGCAGAAGTAGGGCAGCCGGGCAGCGCTCTTGACGCTCCGTTCGTTAAGCAACTGGCCAAGATTTGGCGCGCTGAGGACAGCCATGGGGCTTGGGATGGCAAGAGCGATGTCGACCTGCTCGAACCCTATCTCTTGGACAAGGACAAGCGGCACGCGCTGCCGATCGTGGGCGATCCAGATCCGGACACGGTGTGGCGCCTGGAATTGTTCTTCAATGTGGTCGCGCTATCGATCGAGAAGGCGACCGGTGTGATGACCCAGCCGATACTGAAGATGCACCATGAAGGCTTTGGCCGCATGGTGCTGATCGCAGGCCGCCTGATCGTCGTCAACAAGCAGCTGCGCGATGTGCATCGATTCGGATTCGACAATCTCGCAAAGCTCGCCGCCGAGGGTGACAAGTATGTCAAGGACGGGATCAGGATGATTCGGAAATTTCCGGACGTGGCGAATTATTGAGGGCAAGTCATGAGCGAACTTGAAACGCTCAAGGCAGACATCAAGAAGCTGTCGGCCAAGGCGACGCAGGCCAAGATGGATCTGCACGACTTGTCGGAGGAGCTGCCGCTCAACTGGCACTCGATCATGGCGGTGGCGCAAAGAGCATATGAGGCGTTCGCCGAACTTGAGAAAAAGCGCGAGGATCTCAAGGCGCAGGAAAAGGCGTAAGGGTATACAAGCATGTCATTTGCAACGCGCGACGGCCGCGGCTGGATGCCCGATTATCTCGTATCGATCGATCCCGGCAAATGCATCGGATGCGGACGCTGCTTCAAGGTCTGTGGTCGCCATGTCATGACCCTAAAAGGGATCAACGAGGAGGGCGATCTTGTCGGCCTCGGGAGCGACGAGGACGATGAGATCGAGAAAAAGATCATGGTGATAAGTGACGAGGGAGCCTGTATCGGTTGCGGCGCCTGCGCGCGAGTCTGTCCGGCCAACTGCCAGACTCACGTGCCCGCCGCGGTAGAAGGCGCCTGAGCTGCTTCCGTCCGCCTCTCCAGGATCAGGGAGGAAAGCCGGTGCGATGGACGGGCTGGAGAATTCCGGCGGCCGCAGCTTCACCCTGAGCGCTCGGCGGCGCAACTTGGCGCCGGTTATGGACAGTCGCTGGGCCGCATCGATCAGTATCCGAACACACGAACAGGCCCGTCTCCATCTGACGGAGACCTGATGATGATGTCGCATCCGTAACGTACGCCCACTTCAGGGCCGAGCTGCTCAATGGGCAGGCAAAAGATCGACGAGGACTTGCCTCAACGATGGACCTGCCCAGTCGGAGAACGGAGATTGTCTCCGAGCGCCGCGTGACCGGCATTGCCATGGCCTCCGCGTCACCTCATTTCGTCGCTGCCCATTCGATGCTCGGAGTTTAGCTCGTGGTGGAGGAGGGGGTCTTGCGTGCTCGCGATCACGATTCGCGAGCTGTTTCTGACCCGGCACGCGAGACAGAAGCACCAAAGGAGTTAGAAAAAGACTGATGTCGACACCAAGACGTTCAGCGCATGCCCGGTTTGGCGCGTGTATGTGATGGTTGTCGGATTGTTGATGTATAGCAGGCCCAGGGTGGCATAAACTCCGGGCGCCAGCCGCGCGGTGTATCTTCCCCAGATCGCCGTGCTATCATGATGGACGAGCTCGCCTTTGGCCAAGGCCGCATCGATTGCAAACTGGCTCCAACCGATATTGGTGGCAGAAATGGCAATCTGATCACCCGGTCGGCTGCTAATTAGTCCTTTCGCATAAAGACGAAGCTCGAAATAGCGGCTGACCTTGTTGAGGTCAGACGGAGCGTACATGGCAGAGAACCCACCATAGATCCCCCGAGCTGGTGAACCTTGTGGATCGGATTGCCAAAGCTGCCTGTCCGCGGCCACGTAGTAGGCGCTGTTCGCATTGGCCCTGGGTTGACCAGGATCCGTCAAGTTCGGAAAGCGGCTGTTGTTGAAACCGATTCCGGCCCGCAGCCAGGTCTCGGGCGATCCCGGAGCCGCCTTGTCCTTATATCCAGCTTCATCAAGCAATAAAATGCCGGCATTGGCGGTGCGCCAGTTCAAGCCGGTGGGGTTCTCGCTCATGTGCGCCAACTGGCCATCCGGACTGACCGCGCGCTGGACCGAAATCTTGGTGTAGAGCCGATCGTCAAAATTGTACTTCACGTTGAGAGCCGGCGTGGGTGCGGAATTGTTGCTCATCCCAGCTTGGGACAAGATGACGGGCGTCGGCCCAAACGGATTCATTCCCAAGAACTCGTCATGATTCCTCAGGTAACCCACCTTGAGTTCGAGCTTCTTGTCGAAAAACGTCTGGTAGTACGCAATTGTGTTGACTCCCACCCGATCTGGCCCGGCAGGCGTCCAGGTCCAATATTGTTGCTCGGCCCCCACGGCTATCTGACCATCGGGAATTCCAAATCGGCTGAGATCGTAGGTCACGATCATGAAATTGACAGTACCGAATGTCGGACTCTCGCCAATATACCGTTGATTGAAGGTGGTGCTTTTGGAAGCATTCGGCAGCCGGTTGTCGATCAAGGTGTTTTGCGTCCAGCCCACATAGCCGATCCCGAAATCCGCCAGCGCAGATCTAACCCCACCCTTGTCCTGATCGATCGTATCCGCAGGCCCGGGTATATTGAGCCAAATGCCTTTTTCACGCAGGTGATCGAACTTTGCGAATGGGTCCGTCTTCTCTGGGGGCCTGGCCTCTGCAACCGTGCCTGGACGACCGTGCCTTGAGGCCGTCCTATTGGCCGCTTGTGTCGGCGCCGGGCGGCCGTCGAGATGCGCTGTTCGCTTGAGCTGCCGGCTTCGAGGGGCCGCACCGCTCGACCTTTGAAGGTGTTTGCCAGGAGCCTCATCCGGCGTCTCGCTCCTGGTGTCCGATGCGTTCTCCGCTCCCGCCAACGCCGGACTGCAGGCGAGACTCGTCGCAAAGGATAAAGGCGATGGCAAGCCCGGTTTGCGTCAGAGTTGATCGAGCGCCGAAGGCTGCAGCCGCAGCCGCAGCCGAGCGAGTCCCAACCGTCATCGCCACGCCCGCATGCGGTGCCAGTTTCCAGTCCCTGTTGCTCGCCTTGATAGAGTGTGCGCCCACCAGACTAGCCCTGAGCTCACTCGCAAGGCCCGGAGGCTGCTGCGCTGGAAAACGCGTCAAGGGCGTCCATGAGCAAGGGGAGGTCGCGGTCGGAGGAGAGATCATCGCTGCAGGCGCGGGGAATAGACACTGCTCAATGCCGACAGCAAACCACGCTCAGGGATGCCAAAAGAGCAAACGAGCGGTAGAGACTGCTTCGGCGGGATCTTGAGGTCTTCTAGGGCCTTAAGCGACCTTAGCGGGAGGCTGTTTGGCGACTTTTGTGCGCATCGAGCTCAATCGACCATCGGTGCTCACCGGCACCTCGCCAGCGACGGTGGCGCGGCGAACGACGCGATGCTGGTCGCCGTAATCATTGACCGCATAGTGCTGCGTGGCGCGGTTGTCCCAGATCACGACATCGCCCACCTTCCAACTCCACCGCACGGTGTTTTCGGGTGCGGTGACATGAGACTGGAAAAGGTCAAATAGCCTCTCGCCATCATATTTCGGGATGCCAACAAAGCGTTGCACCACATCGCCAAGCACCAGCACCCGCTCTCCGGTTTCGGGATGGATCCGCACGACAGGATGCTCGGTCTCATAGACCGTCCTGGTGAACACCTCGTCGAAGTGCTTTTTGTCTGCCTTGGTGCCGCGGGCCATGACGGCATAGTCGAACGCATTGCTGTGTACCGCCCAGAGCTCGTCGGCCAGCCGTCGCAGCGGCGCAGGGAGGTCCAGATAGGCGGTCGCGGTGTTTGACCAGATCGTATCGCCGCCAAACTGTGGGATCACAACGCCGCGCAGGACCGCAATTTTGGGATATGCCTCGAGGAAGGTCCCGTCGCTGTGCCAGAGGTCGGCTCGGCTGGCGGGGCGCGCGGAGTCAAGCTCGATCATCGACACCGTTCCCTTGATGGCGCCGAGTGTCGGATGCGCCATAAGCGTTCCGAAACGAAGGGCAAAGCGTTCCTGTTCTGCGTTACCGAGGTGACCCTGATCGCGAAAGAAGAGAACCTTATGCTCGAGCAGCAAGCTGTTGATCGCGGTGATCGTCTCCGCCGGCAAATCGCCCGACAGCTTGATGTTCCTGACTTCAGCGCCGATGCGCGCGGTGCGCTTTGCGATATCGGCTTGCGGAATGATACTGTCGATCGAGGCCGTCCTGGTCACGCTGGCATTCTCCTGAAATCGCATCTGTTCGCAAAACCAACCTTTGGGCTGGGACGCGAACGAGTAAGGGTAGAATCGGACGGCACATGCAGGGATTCATCGGGATCCGCTGCGATCGACGCTTTCCTGCGCGCTTCGCGCGACATCAACGAGATCACGTTTGACCTGCACGACGCTCAGTTTCCGGTCGTTTGACATGGCCGGTCACCTCGAACAATTGCGAAGATTGGTAGTTGACCGAGACGCAAGCCTATCCACGTTCACGAGAGATCGAGAACGGAGTGCTGCCGTCAGACTCTGTATCCCCATGGGCCATTACTCAGCAGGCTGGGCACTAGAAGGGCTGAGGATCTCATTGCATTGCATGGCCACTGGTGTTTGACAATGTGCCATTGGCGCAAGTAGCGATGCAGTGCGCCATCCCTGGCGAATATGGTCTTCGTTACGTGCGTGTGGAGCGAGTACCACGAGCAAGCATTGCCGACACCAGGGGGGTCTCGATCGCGTGCTATTCCTTCGAGAAGGTCAAATGCATGCGGCAGTGAGCCGGATCATGGAGACGCCGCACAAGAATGGCAGATCCAACTTTTGATGCTCCGGATGTTCTTCTGGCCCGCCGTTGGATGATGTTCAACACCAGCCAAAGTGACTTCGGTTCGAAACGTAGAGAGCGCGACTTGCGACAACGCCGGTTGTTGTACCGCCGCAACCGGCCCTCGTGGGCGCGAAATAGAATTGCGATGGGGTTTTGTTGGACAGCAGCGTGGCCCATACCGGCGCTCGCGAACGACGCCGGCCGCATCTGAGAATAAAAAGGCCCGCACGGCGGAGCCCCGTACGGGCCTTCCTGGAATCGGTCGATCTGGTTACCTCCGCCAGTCTAGACCGATCCAAGCTCCCTACCATGTAAGGTCCGCAAAACTGGAAGTTGCAAGCGGCTTAGGAGTTCAGCAGTTTCTGTGCTTGAAACCGAGAGAGTAGCTGAGGACGGGGGGGGCGATTTAGCGGGCCGCGTGATAATGCATTTCTAGGTTATGAGATGTTATGGGATGAAGTAGAGGAATTGGCTCCCATGACAGGCGCAGATCGTGCGGATAAGTTGGAAGAGAGCGCCCCAGCATCGCAAACTTGGCCTCCGTCTCGATGGTCGCTGTTTGCTTGACCAAGCACTCCGGTGGAGGCGTCTCGTTCGCGACCTACATTCGATCGTCAGCTGCCGTTTGCCTCGAAGCGCTTGGCCTTGTGGTTCCGCGTTCGGACGGGGCGTTTGGCCGAGCGCTCCGGGCCCTAACCGTGTCGCCGCGATGTTCTTGGCCGTCATCATGTGAAGAGTCCCTCAAGCTAGAAAAGCGCCTGTCATTTTGGTGGCGCGATACGCAATGCAAATTGCTTGCCGAAGGCAATGTGGTGCTAGAGCCGCATCCAAAAACGGGCGGGCAGGGTGTCGCACCGCCTCGCAGGCCCTGCGTCAGCAACTCTACGGCGTACCCTGCGGTAGCCGTGGCGAGACTCTACAGGCGTACGCATTATAACATGCGAGGAGAATTTGCACGGCCGCCACTTGTCCGCGAGGGCTATGACTTTCAGAGTTAATCCTCAGACAAGAGGCGTTCAGATGGCTCAGGTCAGCCCTGTGCTCCGACACGTGATCGGGGACACGACTGTCCGCAATTCGCCGCCGGCGAGTCCGGGCCAGCCAGGCTGCCCAGGGTTCGGACGCTTGTAACAGGCGCGTTACGTGCACCCGCAGGAACGCCTTGTCTACCCGTCAACTACCAACCTTAGCAATTGATGGCTTCGGCCCACATATGGCAATCGCGGGGGCATGGCGCTGCGCATGTCATGCTTCGGGAAAAGCGGAATGCAATTCAGGTCTGTGCGCGCGAACGAGCCTGATGAACATGCCGACTGGTCGTCTGCAACGACAACGGGTACTCCAACTGAGATATCTTCTTTGTCACGGAAAGCCATAATGGACGTTTGGTCGCGACCGCTGGGCAGGTGTACGACGCCCTGCCTGCCGATAACAGCGCTCCCTCGAAGCAGAAGTCTTCTCGCGAGCGGGATGTTATGTAGGAGAAAAGGCCGAAGACGTATGGCGGAAGAGGCGGGGCGTTCCCGGGCGTCTGAGAGTCCGAGGCTTCCAGGCTCGATCAACTTGCGCTGTTGGTGTCGAGCGCCCGGCTCGGCAGAGGGGGCCGATCGAGGACCGGAGATCTCTCGCGCCCTTGCGACGCTGCGGTTTAAGTCAGTTAGAGCCGGCTCGCGCGATGAGCATCGCTGATCGCGCGCCATGACCCATCCAGCTGACAAACCTCCGACCGCGATGCGGGTCGTGTTGCCCTTCGTGTTCCGGCACTGGCTGAAGCAGCCGGGGCATTCCTTTGTCGTGGCCGGCGGACTGCTCGGTGCGACCATCGCCGACCTATTCATGCCGGTGTTCTCGGGGCACCTGATCGACGAGCTGATGCGCGGCCCGTCCGATCCTGACGCGCGTCATGCGGCGCTACTCGCATTGGGTGCTATCGTAGCGCTGGGCGTAGCGTCGATGGTGCTGCGGCTGGCCGGGCTGCAGGCGATCGTGCCGTTCACGCTCAAGATCATGTCCGATGTCGCGCAGGACGCCTTCATGCGCGTGCAGCGCTTCTCGACCGATTGGCACGCCAATTCCTTTGCAGGCTCCACGGTACGCAAGATCACCCGCGGCATGTGGGCGCTCGACCTGTTGAACAACACCGTTCTCACGGCGCTGGCGCCTTCACTGCTGGTGCTGATCGGGTCGACAATCCTGCTCGGCGTGCATTGGGCTTCGCTTGGCCTCGTGATCGCGCTCGGTGCGCTCGCCTATGTCACGATGACGGTGCTGTTCTCGACGCGTTACATCGCGCCGGCCGCGCGCATCTCCAATGCTTGGGACACCAAGGTCGGAGGCGCGCTGGCAGATGCGGTAACCTGCAACGCGGTGGTGAAGTCTTTCGGCGCTGAAATACGTGAGGATGCGCGGCTCGCCCACGTCATTAGCGGCTGGCGCGTGCGCGTGCGGCGGACTTGGCTGCGCCACAATTGCGCCGGCCTGTCGCAATTGTTGCTGCTGTTGTGCCTGCGCGGCTCGGTGATTGGCGGCTCGGTGCTGCTGTGGATGGCGGGAAACGCCTCACCCGGCGACGTCACCTATGTGCTGACCAGCTACTACGTCATCCACGCCTATTTGCGTGACGTTGGCATGCACATCAACAATCTCCAGCGCTCGGTCAACGACATGGACGAGCTGGTCGCCATCCACGACGAGCCGATCGGGATTGCCGATGCTGCTGGCGCGCGACCGATCGCGATCGAGGGCGGTGAGATCGTGTTCGACGACGTCACGTTCCACTATGGCGGCCATATCGCGCCGCTCTATGACGGGCTATCGGTGACGATCCGCGCCGGCGAGCGGGTTGGTCTCGTCGGCCGCTCCGGCGCGGGCAAGACAACCTTTGCCAAGCTGGTACAGCGGCTCTACAACGTTTCCGATGGTCGCGTTCTGATCGACGGCCAGGATATCGCGCTGGCCACGCAGCAATCGCTACGCAGCCAGATCGCGATCGTGCAGCAGGATCCGATCCTGTTCCACCGCTCGCTCGCCGAGAACATTGCCTATGGCCGGCCGGGGGCCAGCTTTGATGCGATCGAGCAGGCGGCGCGGTCCGCAAATGCGCACGACTTCATCCTGCGGTTGCCGAGGGGCTACGGCACGCTGGTTGGCGAGCGCGGCGTCAAGCTCTCGGGCGGCGAACGGCAGCGCGTGGCGCTGGCGCGCGCCTTCCTGGCGGACGCACCGGTGCTGATCCTGGACGAGGCGACCTCGAGCCTGGATTCGGAATCGGAGGCGCTGATCCAGCAGGCGATGGAGCGGTTGATGAAGGGCCGCACCTCGATCGTGATCGCACACCGCCTGTCGACGGTACGCAGTCTCGATCGCATCCTGGTGTTTGATCGCGGCGCTATCGTCGAGCAGGGCACGCATATTGCCCTGACCAAGCGGCCCGGCGGCATCTATCGTGGGCTGTTCGAGAGGCAGGTCACCGAGTTCGGCCGTATTTCGGCGGCAGGCTAGCCGTCGGCATCATGGCATTTGAGGTCTCGGTCGTTTGAGTGAGGTCGCTGCCTTCGCTCAGCGGAACCTCAGATGCCGCGATGCTGTTGGATCGTCTGTTCAAACTGAGCTTCGCGCATCTGCGCATTGCGTCGGAGGGACAGCTTTTGCGCTGCTTGTGAGCGTTAGTCCATCTGGCTGAGTTGCTGGGGATGTCCAGGTCGCGGGTTTGCTGATGAAAGCTCGCCGCCGGGATAGAAGCCTGCGGGGATGGCGAAACCGCCGTCGATGGATTTTCGCGAACGGGGGCTTGTCTATATCCGAAGCGGCGTTTCAGGTCGGGAGGTGGCGGAGCGCTTTGGCATCAGTGCGGTGCCTGTCAGTCACCGGCGAACGCACGAGCGGGAGCAAGGCGAATTCCAGCCGCCAGAGCCCAGGGCGGTGATCGCTGGTCTCACCGGATTGATGACACAGCCGAATTTCGAGGCAGCCGACTTGCATCGGCCAACCCATCACGCCGGCGCCTGCCGGTGGTTGCCTTCCACAAACGTCACCCGCATTGGATTAGTAGGGGGAGCGGTCGAGATATGCGTCGAATGCCGCAGCAACAGCGCGGAGCAAAAAGCGGTGCTCCTGCCTCACGCGGATGAAGCCGCTTTCGATGTCCACGATGCCATCCTCGGCGAGCATCGGCAAGCGTTCAGCCGAATCGAGCAGGGGAGCCGGATCAAATCCAAAGGCTGCACAGATTGCCGGAACATCAGCCTCCAGATCGCACATCAGCCGCTCGATGATCGCGGCCCGGACGCGGTCTTCGTTGCACAGAGGATAGCCCTTGGACGTCGCCAGCCGGCCAGCGCGGATGTGCCGCGTGTAGGAGCCCGTTGCAACGTTGTTCAGGACATGGCCGTGGCCGACACGGCCGATGGCCGAAGCACCGAGGCCGATAACGGTTTGACACGTATCAGCCGAGTATCCCAACGAGTTACGTCGCAAGCGACCGGTTTTCTGCGCCAGCGCGAGTCCGTCGTCCGGCAAGGCGAAATGGTCGAGCCCGATTTGGCCGTAGCCGGCAGCCACCAGCGTGCCGGCGACGGCCGCTGCCTGTTCGGCCCGGGCAAGCGTATCCGGCAGCGCGGCCTCCTCGATCAGGCGCTGATTTTTCTTGTAGGATGGAACATGCGCGTAACCGAATACTGCAAGACGGTCGGGGCGCAGCGCCACTGCCGCCTCGGCGGTCCGGACGCACGACTGCACCGTCTGATTTGGCAGACCATAGATCAGGTCGAAGTTGATGCGGGTTATTCCATTCCGGCGAAGAGTTTCGACGGCCGCCGCCGTCTCCGCTTCACTCTGGACCCGGTTGATAGCTTTCTGAACGGCCGGATCGAAACTCTGCACACCCAGGCTCGCACGGTTGACGCCGGCGGCTCCAAGCGTTTCGGCCATTTCGACCGTGAACGTGCGCGGGTCGATCTCGACGGCGACCGCAGCCCTTTCCTTGAAGATGAAGCGGCGGCGCAGGACGTCCATCAGAGCCAGGAACTCGCCTGGCGGGATGAGGGTTGGGGTTCCGCCGCCGAAATGCACATCACTCACGGGCAGCGCATCCGGCGCTTGCGCCGCGACCAGACGGGTTTCCTCATGCAGCACCGCCAGATAATTGAGAATCGGCGCATCCTGGCCGGTGCTGGCTCTCGGAAAGCCGCAATACCAGCAAATCGACCGGCAAAACGGAATGTGGATATAGAGCGACACGGCGTCATCGCTCGGCAGGCGCCTCAACCATTCCTCACAATGCTTGGGGCCGACCGCCGCCGAGAAGTCCGGTACAGTTGGATAGATGGTGTACCAAGGAAGGCTAGCATCATAATGTCTTTTGAGGATCGATGTCTGCAACGTGACTGTCCAATGCTAGCGCAGCCTGTCCGCTGCGGGGCGGGTTTGTCGACACTGTTCAAAAGGCAAAGTGACGCGTTCTAGGCGGCCGTTGCGGCGACCGGTCACGCGTGTCCCGACATCTCCGGTTCAACGACCAGGCCGAACCGCTGCGCCGCACCTCGAAGGATCGCGCTCAACGTCGCGTTGGCGATTGCCCGGCCGCGATCGTCGATGCCGGTCCATTGCGACAGCACGCCGCGCGGATCAATCTCGAGCAGCTTGACGCCGGAAGGAACCTCGGTCCCGTCTCGGATGATCCCGCGCAATACGCCCTCGCGCGGCGCCATGACGGGCACGCCGGAAAGATGACCGAGCATGAGATCCTTCTCGACATGGGTTCCAATTGCGACTGACGTTCGCCAAGTGCCAACGAAGTCGGAATAGACAAAGCGTTCGGCGCCGAGATCACCGAGCCGGCTCGCAATTCCGTCAGCCGCATCCGTTCGCCCGTCTCGCTGGACCAGGCCGATCCTGCCGGGCCGGGTTTCGATCGCGACATCGCAATTCGAGCTCGTGGAGAAACCTGGGCCCAGGCCTATGGTCAGTCCCGCGAGCCGCCGCAGGTCGGGCCTGATCCAGCGCTTCTGCAGACGCGCGTCGATCAGCACATCAATGCGGCGGATCGGCAGGAGGTCGACAAGGCCGAGTCGGGAGACGATGACCCGTCTTCGTCGGCTAGCGTCCCTACGAAGCGCCCTGAGCACCTGCATCGCGTCGTCGAGGCGTTCACCGACAAAATCTTCGACCTGTGCCGTCCCGGCGAACAGCGCGTCATGGAAGGCCATCCTGCGCCGGATCACAGGCGGATCGGGATCATGCGACAGCACCACGCAAGTCCCGCTGCGCGCAAGATGGACGGCGATCGCAGACGCGATCTCATTGGTGCCGAGGATGACCGCGAACAGTCGACCCTGATGATCAGTTTCTAAAGACATTCAGGCCTCGAATCGAAGTCGTTCGCAAACGCTGCCGAGAAAAGCAGTTGCGCTGGATGATTGCGTTGAATACCCGAGCAAGAGCCGCGCCAATTGACAGATGCCTCAGCTCTATTTGCTGCAAATGGATCGCAGTGCCGTTCAGCTTGAGTTCTGTCCCAAAGCAACGAACGGCGTGTTGCACAGTCGCGAACCTGATTGGAAACTCACATCGCGCAGAAGGCCAGAAGCATCCACGTCGTCCTCAGCCGGAAACGCACTCACTGCGCCAGGCTCATAGCTTTCATCTCGTCATCGTTGACAAGGATGACAGCCGCGGGCGATCGTCCGCTCCTTGAGGTGTGCTGGGGTAAGCGGTTCTTTGGTGGCGCAAAAGTTGGACCGCCGTTAATTTGAAGTGCGCTGCAGGCAGTTCTTCCTCGTAGCGGCATTGGGCTGATCCCTCGCGAAGAAGAGCGATCTTGAGCGTCGCGCGGCCGCTACGTTGATCGCGCTGCAATGCGAGCGGCTCACGCTCATCGCTCTGATGGAAATGGACGGTAACTGCTGACGGCACGACCTGCCGAGAAGACGCGCTTTGGCCAGATCCAAAGCCGGCGCTCAGACGGGGCGGTTCTGGTTGCGGTTTTTCACCGGCCCCATCCGCTTCAGCCCGTCTTCGTACGGGACCTCGTCATAGGAGACATCGAGGGCCACGGCTGCGTCGAGCAGGTAGTCCAGCTTGCCGCCTGCATCGAACTTCTTGAAGTCGTTCTTATCGAGCCCGGCCAGGCCCATCATCTCCTTCCAGACAGTCGATTCATCGCACGGGAGGATGTGATAGGTGATGTCGCCGACCTTGGTCCGGTACTTCGCCAAAAGATCTATATTGTTGCAGAACACGAAGTAGCGGCCATCAGGTCGTAGGGCGCCATCCAGAACGCTGCTGACGTCGGTGAGATAGGCAAATGAATGCAGATAGCCGGCCAGCACCGGGATCGTGCTTTCGCCCTCCTGCGCGACCGTCAAGACCTGCTCGATTGAATAGTCCGGCGGCCGCTTCTCGTCCGCGAGCTGGTCCTGGAACTTCAATGCGATATCGCCACGAAAACCGAATCGGCCCGGCCTGGTCGTCTCGCCCTTAAGAACGGCATTGAGAAGCCGCCCCTCCTTGTCCAGCCGGCCGAGCGCGGTGTTCTCGATTGCAGTCATGAAAATCATCCTCGATCTAAGCTCATCACCGGCCCTCGACCGGCGCAACACGGAAATGCAAATTGCTTGCCGACCGCTGCACTGCGTTTCATCTGCGTATACACCTTAAAGAAACGAAACGAGCGCGCTGCAATCCGGGAAACAGCATCGTCGGGAAGCCGACACGGGTCGCAAAGCCAACAGGCAAAAAGTGAAAAGCTGAAGCCTTGTCAGGCACGTGTGCGCTGGCATGCGAATTGCCAACCTGCAGTCAGCCGGGCCACGCGAGATGAAAGGGCGAGCCATGATCAATCTGACAGACAACGCGCTGAATGCGGTCAGGGGCGTGATTTCAACATCGGGAGCAAGCGGCTTGCGCATTACGGTTGAGTCCGGCGGCTGTGCCGGGTTCAAGTACATCATGGGCTTGGCCAATGAGACGACGTCGGACGATACCGTGATCGAGCGCAAGGGGGTCAAGTTGTTCGTCGACAACGACAGCCAGAAATATCTCGCCGGCACCACCATCGATTTCGTGCTGGCGCAGGAGGGCTCGGGATTTACCTTTGACAACCCGAACGCCAAGGCGGGCTGCTCGTGCGGCAAATCCTTCCGCTGAAAGAGGTCGCAAGCATGCTGGTCGGAACCAAGCATCTGAAGCAGCCGCTGGCCGCCGAGATCAATCGAGAGCAAGTCATTCGCGCCGTAATCGAGGAGATCCGCCCCAATCTGAAACGCGACGGTGGTGACTGCCAGCTGATTGCGGTCGACGGGACCAAGATCATGGTCAAGCTGACCGGGGCCTGCGTGCTCTGCAAGCTGTCAGCTGCGACGCTCGAGGGCATTCAGGCGCGGCTGATCGAAAAGCTCGGCGAATTCGTTCGCCTGATCCCGGTCGCCGGCGCGCCCACGGCGCCATATTGAGCAAGGTTTCAGTGGCGGTTTATCTCGACAACAATGCGACGACCCGCACGGACCCGTTGGTCGTGCAGGCCATGTTGCCGTTCTTCACCGAGCAGTTCGGCAATGCGTCCTCAGCCCATGACCTTGGCAGACAGGTGGCGGGCGCCATGAGGCAGGCGCGCCGCAGCGTGCAGGCGTTGTTAGGGGCTACCCACGAGGATGAAATCGTCTTCACCTCTGGCGCGACTGAGTCCAACAATGCCGCCATTCTATCTGCGCTTGCGACGCAGGAAGGGCGGGACGAGATCGTCACCACCTCGGTCGAGCATCAGGCGATCCTCGCGCTGGTCGAACAGGTGGCCCAAAGCGGGACCAAGGTTCATCTGATCGCGGTGGATTCGCGCGGCCGGCTCGACCTTGAGGCGTTTCGATCGGCGCTTGGACCACGTACGGCGATTGCATCGGTGATGTGGGCCAACAACGAGACCGGCACCATCTTCCCGGTGGAACGTCTGGCCGGATGGGCGCGCGCCTCCGGCGCGCTGTTTCATACCGATGCCGTTCAGGCGGTCGGCAGGGTACCCATTGACCTGAAGGCCAGCATTATCGACATGCTGTCGCTGTCCGGGCACAAGCTGCACGGACCCAAGGGGATCGGCGCGCTTTATTTGCGCAAAGGCACGACATTCAGGCCGCTGATCTGGGGCGGAGCCCAGGAACGCCGGCGCCGCGGTGGAACCGAGAACATCCCCGGCATTGTCGGCCTCGGAAAGGCGGCAGAGCTTGCGGCAGAGCGGCTCGACCGGACGCGCGTTCTCGTTGCTGCGCTGCGCGATCGTTTGGAGCAGTCGATCCTGCAGAACGGCCACTGCACGGCCCTTGGCGACCAGTGTAACCGACTGCCGAACACAACCAATATCGCCTTCGAGCATATGGAAGGCGAAGCGATCGTCCATCACCTCAATCGCGCCGGCATTGCCGCCTCGCTCGGATCGGCCTGTAGCTCCGGCGCGATGGAGCCATCGCATGTGTTGCGCGCCATGCATGTGCCGCCGAACAGCCTGAGCGGTGCGGTGCGCTTTTCGCTGTCCCACGAAACCACCGCTGAAGAGATCAACCAGGTCGTGCGCGCGCTGTCCGATATCCTGGCTCGTCTGCGTGGCATGTCTCGAGAGCTCGTCAATCCCGCCAGCAACCGGTAATCCCTGGAGTTGATCTCATGAAAATCATGATCCGCCGCTCTCCCGAGGCGGGCCTGTCGATATACATGCCGAAGAAAGATATTGAAGAGCGGATCGTCGAATCCGAGCACGAGACGCTGTGGGGCGGTTGGATCAGATTAACGAATGGATGGGTGCTCTGTTTGCCCGAACTGGCGAGCGATACGCCGCTGCCGATCACGATCAAGGCCAAAAGGCTTGGCGGGGACGGCGATGAACGATGAACGCAGTGCCGCAAATCAGCTTGAGGGAGCGGATGCAGAGGCGCTTCTCGCCAAAGTTGCGGCGGGACTGCGGGCCGGCAGCATTGTTCCCTATCTCGGCCCCGGCGTCGCCGCATTATCCGAGCCTGACGTCCCATTGACACCAGATGCGCTGGCGATCTTCTTCGGCACCAAGGTTGCGCTGCCGCGCCGGGCCCGCGGCAATGCCTGGGCTGCCGCACAGCATATCGAGAGCGACAAGCACAGGTCGACGGTGACGGGATTGATGGCTCAGGCATTTTCCGCACCGGTCGAGCCGGCGGCCTTGCATCGTCATCTCGCTGCGTTACGCGTACCGATGATCGTCGATACCTGGTATGATGGCGCAATGCGCGCAGCACTTGGCAAGCGCGACGGATGGGGCGAAGTCCAGGGCATCACCCGCGCTGGGATCGGCGAGTTTCACTGGTATCGTTTCTATGACGCCGATGGCAACGAAGTCGATTCCGTGGCCGCCGGCAACTGGACCACGGTCTTGTACAAGCCGCATGGCGGCGTGCTGCCGGCAAAGAACTTCCTGATCTCCGACGCCGATTATGTCGAGGTCCTGACCGAGATCGATATCCAGACGCCGATTCCGGAGATCGTCAAGCAGCGGCGGCTTGGGCGGAGCTTTCTTTTCATCGGCTGTCGGTTCGACGATCAGCTCTTGCGCATTTATGCGCGGCAGATCACGAAGCGCTCGGCAGACGTTCATTACGCACTTGTCGAACCGGATGCGCTCTCGCGCAACGAGCTGAGATTCCTGCTCGACCAGGGCTTGACCCCACTTGCGGTGGCGCTTCCGCGCGCCGTGGAGATCTTGCTGGCCAATTAGAGGCGCTGTCAAACCGAAGCCGCTTCACCTCGGCCCGGCCATGGCAACCGTCCCACCACGAAAGGTGCCGGTGCCGCTGAAGCGGGAGCGTTGGTGGACAGGGGCGGCAATCGGTCTCAGCATCCCAACGTCTGTCGCGTTTCCAACACGCCGCATGCTCGCTGTCGTGTGCCAAACAGGGCAAACCATCGTCGCCAACTGATTGGCGGACATAAGGAAATCCGTCGTCGGCCGCGATGGCATGCGAGTTGCTAACCCGTGTTCAAGGCTCGCTCAGGAATGGCTCCGGGAAGCCTGTTTGGCTTAGGGGAAGAATTGGACATGGACGCAGTGGAGTGCGGCGGCAGCGCTGGAAATGCGCGAGAAGTCGGCAAAACCATGCTGGCCGTCGAGCCCAAGAGCTGCGGCATCTCGGTCGGCGCCGGCAAAGCGCGCTGCAGGGCGCACGGGGGCCAAGGCGATCTGCCGCCGGCGATCTGGGACAAGGTGAAGAAGCACCCCTGCTACAGCGTAGAGGCGCATCACCATTACGCGCGCATGCATGTTGCGGTCGCGCCAGCCTGCAACATGCAGTGCAACTACTGCAACCGCAAATATGACTGCGCCAATGAATCGCGCCCGGGCGTGACCAGCGAGAAGCTCACTCCCGAGGAGGCGGCCAAAAAGGTGCTCGCGGTCGCCTCGCGAATTCCGCAGATGACCGTGCTTGGCATTGCCGGTCCCGGCGATCCCCTGGCCAACCCAGACAAGACGTTCAGGACCTTCGAGCTCGTGGCCAAAGCCGCGTCCGATATCAAACTGTGTCTATCCACCAACGGGCTCGCCTTGCCCGATCATGTCGATACCATCGCCAGATTGAACATCGAGCACGTCACCATCACGATCAATATGATCGATCCCGAGATCGGCGCCAAGATCTATCCGTGGATCTTCTATAATCACAAGCGATACAGCGGGCTCGAGGCGGCGAAAATCCTGACCAAGCGTCAGCTCAAGGGCCTCGAAATGCTCTCCGCGCGAGGCATTCTCTGCAAGATCAATTCAGTCATGATCCCCGGCATCAACGATCGGCACCTGGTTGAGGTCAACAAAGCCGTGAACTCACGCGGCGCGTTCCTGCACAATATCATGCCGCTGATCGCAGCCTCCGAGCACGGTACCGTGTTCGGTCTCCAGGGCCAGCGCGTGCCGAGGACAAGCGAATTGAAGGCGCTGCAGGACGCGTGCGAAGGCGAGATGAACATGATGCGCCATTGCCGCCAATGCCGCGCCGACGCGGTCGGACTGCTCGGCGAGGATCGATGCGCGGAGTTTACGAAGGAGAAGATTGTGACCATGACCGTCAACTACGACCCTGAGGCGCGCAAGGCCTATCAGGCTGGAATCGAGGAGGAGCGCCGCGCCAGAAGAGGACCCAGGCATGAAGAAGTGGGGGAGCATGCGGATGGGACGAGCGACATTAAAGTGCTGATCGCGGTCGCAACCAAGGGCACTGGCCTGATCAACCAGCATTTTGGGCATGCCAAGGAGTTCCAGGTGTATGAAGTTTCGAGATCCGGCGCCAAATTCGTCGGTCACCGCCGCGTCGATCACTACTGCCAGGGCGGTCATGGCGCGCCAGACCACCTTGCGGCCATCATCCGCTCCATCAATGACTGCCATGCCGTGTTCGTCGCCAGGATCGGTGGTCGGCCAATGAGCGAGCTCAACAAGGCCGGCATCGAGCCCGTCGATCAATACGCGCACGAGTTCATCGAGACGTCGGCAATCGCATGGTTCACCTCCTATCTCGAGAAGGTGCAAAACGGCCAGGTCCAGCATGTCGATCGGGGTGACGGAGCGATCCGGCAGGACCCGATGATGTCGGTGGCGTGAAGAGGACATCGGATGCCGTTCAAGATCATTTCTTCGCAATGCACGGGCTGCTCCGCTTGCGAGACCGAATGTCCCAACGTGGCAATCTTCGAGAAGGGCGGAACGTTCGTGATTGATCCGAAAAAATGTACCGAATGCTTCGGTCACTTCGAGGAGCCGCAATGCGTCGCGGTCTGTCCGGTCGACAAGACCTGCGTCCTCGACACCTCACTGCCGCGATACCAGCCGCCGGCCTGAACGAGAGTAAGCTTCATGGAGTTCACCTTGACGGCAGCTGTAGAGAAAATCGCCCGCTTCATCGCGGCCACGGCGGCCGGCGGGCTCGCAGAATGCGGCCCGATCAAGTTGACGACGGAGTGATGCATGAGCAACATCGTCCGCGACGGTGACGTCATAGAGCTGGATGGACCGCCGGTCTTCAACCTTGGTGAAAAGGTGAAGACCAACCGCACCATCCGCAATGACGGAACCTATGCCGGCAAGGAGATCGGAGACGTCCTGGCCAGGAAAGGCGAGGTCGGCTACGTCGTCTCGATCGGAACGTTCCTGCAGCAATTCTACGTCTACGGTGTCGAGTTTCTTCAAACCGGCCGCCGCGTCGGAATGAAATGCAAGGAACTTGATTCAGTTGACGCACGCACCGAGCTCGACGATCAACCGCTGTCGGAAGCACCGCCATCATGATCGCGCCCTTCATTCGACATACGAGTGTTGGCGCCCGCGGCTCAAATGCGCCGGCGGTGCCATCAGCGGCGGCTTGTTTCACGCTGGGGCACTCTTGACGGCCCTTTGATAGGCAGTGGGCCGCATCGGCGAGATCGTATTCTTGAGAGCGCACAGGCAAGCGAACATAGGGACGTAATTTGTACAGTTTTGCCGGGCGGCCGGCCGGCTGTCCTGAGGCGCAAAAGGCGCGGCTTTAAAGGGGGTTTCGCAATGAATGCTGCGGTCATGAAAAGGGCAGTCGTCGGCCTGAACGCTCATCCGAATGAGGTCGATCGCAAGCGGATCGAGTGCGCATTGGGCTCCCGCAGACGTTATCGTTATGTCTCACCCAGTGTGAAGCCGGTTAAGGGCGGCTATCTCATCGAGAGTCCCTGCTGCTCACGCGACATCGACAGGGAGGGCGGCATAATTGATGTCGCGTTGATCCATCATGACGCCGTATGCGAACTGTGGAAGCTGTTTTGGAAAGACCATGTGCGAGGAATCTGGCAATTCCACAGCGTCCATCGGCGGCTGAGCGCAGTGACAGACGAGCTTAATGCCGACCTCGACCGGGTGTTCTGGCGATAGCGCTATTGTTTGCGCACACAAACGATAAAGGCGGTCATGGCACTGGACGAAAACGAACTGATCGAACTTGAAAAAGCAATCGCGGCGGCAGAAGGTCGCGCGAGCTCCTTTAACGAGCTGCGGCGCCGCTTTCCCCATCTCGCGCTGGTGCGATGCGATGCGTCTGATGTTAGCGAGCCGCCCTTTCGCAGCTTTCCGCAACTCGACCTGCACTTGATCGACCGGTCCGATCACTGCGTCCAGATCACAGCCGATCCGGCGCGGGCGATTGGCATTATCCTGGCAGCAAGGGGCCCTTTGGGGTGACTGGGGTTGCAGTTTCAGACGTTTACGGCCCTTCCGGTTCGGACATAACGCACCTACGCTCCGCCGTGACGAGTTCCGCGAAGTGGAAAAACTGCGATGGCTGGGTACGCTGCCGCTTCGCACCGATGAGGATCGAATGCGTGGAAACGATGACTGGCGCGTCCATCAACATGGGCATGCGCGCAGTGCTTCTAGGAGGAACCCCTGGAACTAATCGGGGGGCCGCCGATCCGGGAGCGGCCATGTAGGTCAACCGTTAATGTCTCGATCGTGATCTCCGCGTCGATGGTCGTGAAGAAGACGCGTGCGAACGGCCCGAAATCTGGCTTTCGATGACCGATCAGTGACCCGCTCATGCCGTCGCTCTCGTGAGGACCGCAGTCACCGACCGGGTCGAATTCGAGCCAATCGAAATCCCTGCACGCTGGCATCAGAAACCTCTCCAATTCGCCGTCGTGATGCAGCGCGATCGGTAAGACCAACGGTCATCACACCTTCAGTCGAGCGCGAACACCTGTCTTTGGTGCACGGGACCGCTCGACCTTCGATTCTAATCGGAGCATCGCTTTTAAAAATCTTGTCGAGAGGCTCGGGGCCGCAGTCGCATTTCGCACAATCCGGCAGGGGAGAGCCGTCTGGCGCACGGATGCGCCGCAATCAGACTTATTTTCCTCAAGAATTGTGAGCGCTGTCAGATTGCACACAGCAGCACAGCTGCTGTCAGGTTCGAAACATCCAGCGCGATGAGAAATCTCGCGAAGTTTGTAGTGCATCATCAGAAGCTTAAACAGCGGGCCGGCGTTGGCACGGCAGTTGCTACTGCGATGCAGCAACACTGAGTAAGGGCTGAGTGCACGCCGACGCGTACGACGAGCGATGCTCTCCTTCCCTTGGACCCGTGTGCCCCGTTTCTGAAAAGAAACAAGCTCGCGTGCAAAACAGTGCGCAATCTTTGGCAAAATCGGTTAATGGAGAGAGCAACATGGCTTCACTGAGACAAATCGCGTTCTACGGCAAGGGTGGTATCGGAAAGTCGACCACGTCCCAGAACACGCTGGCGGCGCTGGCCGAGATGGGTCACAAGATCCTGATCGTGGGCTGTGATCCCAAGGCGGACTCGACTCGCCTTATTCTGCACGCCAAGGCGCAGGACACGATCCTGAGCCTGGCTGCCAATGCCGGCAGTGTCGAGGACCTCGAACTCGAGGATGTGATGAAGATCGGCTATAAGGACATCCGCTGCGTCGAGTCGGGTGGTCCGGAGCCCGGGGTCGGCTGCGCAGGCCGCGGCGTCATCACCTCGATCAACTTCCTGGAGGAGAACGGCGCCTATGAGGACCGCGACTACGTCTCCTATGACGTCCTCGGCGACGTCGTCTGCGGCGGCTTTGCGATGCCGATCCGCGAGAACAAGGCGCAGGAAATCTACATCGTGATGTCCGGCGAGATGATGGCCATGTATGCCGCCAATAACATCTCCAAGGGCATTCTGAAATATGCGAGCTCCGGCGGCGTACGGCTCGGTGGCCTTATCTGCAACGAGCGGCAGACCGACAAGGAGCTGGAGCTCGCCGAAGCGCTCGCCAAGAAGCTCGGCACCGAGCTGATCTATTTCGTGCCGCGCGACAACATCGTGCAGCATGCAGAATTGCGGCGCATGACTGTGCTGGAATACGCGCCGGACTCGCAGCAGGCCGATCACTACCGCAACCTCGCTGGCAGGATCCACAACAACGGCGGAAAAGGCATCATCCCGACCCCAATCTCCATGGACGAGCTCGAGGACATGCTGATGGAGCACGGCATCATGAAGGCCGTTGATGAGTCCATCGTCGGGAAAAGCGCCGCGGAACTTGCGGCATCCTAAAAGCACGCTGTGCGGCAGCCCGGCCCCTCCCAATAGCCAAAAAAGGAGGGCCGGTAGTCGCGCAAAAGGGTGGCTCCCGAGTGCCGACGCGGTGATCCAGACTTGACCAAGTGGAAAGGGTAGCGAACGCCCATGTTCGAAGAGCAGTTCTATCCTGTCATGGTTGTCGAGACGAATGTTGGGAGCAGCCAGGGATGCAAGGGAATTGCGAGCTATCGTCTGCTGACCGGGATGCATCCCGCAGATGTGGACATAGACCATGACAGCAGTTTCGACCGCCACGTGCTAGCGTCCATTCTGGCAGCCGGTGCGATGGAAGGTGGTCTTCTGTTCGAGAAGGTCGGCCTGTCCGGCGATGAGCTGACGGCGTTGCTCAAGAAAAACTTTCCGTCGGCTCGGATCAAAGGCGATGACTGGCTGCCGGGTTCCAAGCGCGATGACAACGACGAGGTCACAATGGTACGTGATCTCCTGCTCGCGCGACGATCGACGGAAGGGGACACCGGCCGCTGGCTGGCCGCGATGATCGCGCGACGTGTCATGGAGCCGAATCATCTGTGGTCAGATCTCGGATTGCGCAATCGTGGTGAACTGTCCCGTCTCCTCAACCGCCATTTTGGGCCGCTCGCCAGGCGCAACGTCAATAACATGCGCTGGAAGCGCTTCTTTTATCGCACGCTATGCGAGGACGAGGGCCTCATCCTGTGCACGACGCCGGTGTGCACGGAGTGCAAGGACTTCAACCACTGCTTTGGCGATGAAAGCGGTGAGAGCCGCATGGCCGAGCGTCGGCGCGATGTTCTGTGGGAGTCGACTGCTCCGGTCGCGGGCGGCTCCTGACCCGTATTCCCGCGGCCCGATAAATACTCTTTTGGCGCAACTGCGGGCCGACGACCACGGAGCTGCTCGAAGTGCAGCTGATGCGGCAAATCTGGTGCAGCCGATTACGGCGCGAGCCAGCGGGACGCTCTTTCTGCTCAAGGCCAGCTTGCGCCAGGCCGCAAACCCTGTGCTCTGAAAGGAGCTGCGCTTTGTCCGCGCTGACAGGGAACGTCGCTGCGGCGATGTGTTCAGGAGAGGCTGCTCAACTCTCGCCTCGCGGAACCGGTCGGCCGGCGTCCATCAGATCGTGCATCGGGCCGCGCAAGCGGTCCCGTTGCGTTTAGATGATGCCTGATGCGTCACGATCGTTTTCGACACCGATAACACCCTGCATACATTGTTTCCGGCGGTCGTGTCCTGCTTACTATCACCAAAGCCGACCTCCGACGCGATGTGTCCGGGATTACGAATCGTTGAACTCTGACGCGTCGATCTGATGGTCGATCTGCATCGCAACGAGCTGATCCAGGACGCAGAATGATGAGAGCTCACCCGGCGCGTCCGTTTTGCGACGCTGTCGTGCTGGCGACATCCGATCGCGGGCGAGAAGTGGCGGATCTTCAATAGGTTTAGGTCTTGCGGATGTGGCATGCGGTTTGCCAAAGCAGTCCTTGCCCAGCACAACCAGGAGGCTTCGTTGATCGACGCCAAAGCCATCGCTGCCAAGCCGTCATGGTCGGAGTCGGCATGGAACCAGCGGACCGTGCTCAATGACACCACGCTGCGAGATGGCGAGCAGGCGCCTGGTGTTGCGTTCACCACCGCGGAGAAGGTCGCCATCGCGCATGCGCTGGCGCGGGCAGGCATCACGGAGATCGAGGCAGGAACCCCCGCCATGGGCGCTGACGAGATCGCGTCTATCCGCGCCATAGTCGAGGAGGGTTTGCCGCTCACGCCTATTGGTTGGTGCCGAATGTGTGAGGCCGATGTCGACGCGGCGATCAAAGCCAAGGTGTCGATGGTCAATGTTTCGATCCCAGCTTCGGACGTGCAGATCGGGGCCAAGCTTGGCGGGAACCGCGAACAGGCATTGCAGCGGGTCAAGCGGGTGGTGGGTTACGCCCGTGAGCGAGGGCTTGATGTCGCCGTCGGCGGTGAGGACGCCTCCCGCGCCGATGCCGATTTTCTCATCAGTCTCGTCGCAGCCGCGAAAACCGCGGGCGCGCGGCGGTTTCGGATCGCCGATACGCTCAGCGTGCTCGACCCGGATTCGGCGTATGCGCTGATTGCGCGCCTGCGCGCGACCACCGATATCGAGCTCGAATTTCACGGCCATGACGATCTAGGGCTCGCGACCGCCAACACGCTCGCCGCCATCAGGGGTGGCGCGAGCCACGCTTCAGTCACTGTCATTGGGCTGGGCGAACGGGCCGGCAATGCGCCGCTCGAGGAAGTTGCGGTCGCACTCAAACAGCTCTATGGGCGCGACACCGGCATCGTTCTGCCGGAGCTCATGGAGGTCGCCGCGCTCGTCGCGGCCGCGGCCACACGTGCGATTCCTCTCAACAAGGCGATCGTCGGGGAGCATGTCTTCACGCACGAATCCGGCATTCATGTCGATGGCCTGTTAAAGGATGAACGCACCTATCAAGCGTTCGACCCACATTTGCTTGGTCGTTCCAACCGGATCGTGATCGGCAAGCATTCCGGGCTCTCGGCCATCACCACGCTGCTTGGCGAATTGCAGCTCACTGCCACCACCGAACAGGCCAGACATATCCTGTCCCGAGTGCGAAAATACGCCATCGAGCACAAGCGGCTGGTCGCGCGCGAGACGGTGGCGGCGATCTGGCACGATGTTTGCGAATGCTCATTCGATCGTACGTGAGTGAGCTTTCGGGGTTTCAAATTGCCCACCATCAAATTGATCGGAGCGCGGCCGAAGCGCTCGCAGATCGCGCTGAAGCCCGAGGACATGGGTGGGGGTCTCGAGCAGGCCCCACGTGAAACCGCCTTTTCAGCGAACTCACCAGGCGCTGCCGGATCTCGACCGAGCTCGGTAGGCCCAAGCCAGGATAGTTTCGATGAGCAATACAAACCAGAGGCCCGGCATCCTCTACCGTCTTAACCAGGCCTGCTCGGCTGAGGAGATCTTTGCGCTGCTTGGCGTCGAGTACGATCCGAGAATTGTCAATGTCGCGCGCCTGCACATCCTAAAGCGCATGGGCCAACATCTCGCCAGGGAGAAATTCGCCGGTGCCGCGGAAGCGGAGATCGCTGCGCGCTGCAAGTCGATGCTGGAGCGGGCCTATGCCGAATTCGTGGCGTCTTCGCCAATCGACCAGCGGGTCTTCAAGATCTTGAAGGATGCGGTCGCGGAGCCCAAGAAACCGGCCGCCTTCGTGCCGCTGAGTACGTTGAAATAGCCTTCTCTTAAATGCCGTCTGCCTCAGAGCAACGAGCTGCGGCGCGCCTCGGCGTGCGCCTCTTCGCTCTGTCGAGTCTGCGGAGCGACGGGGAGACGGCCCTATCGCGTTTCCGACGTCTGTCGCGGCCCTGCTGTCCCGATGCCGGGAACCACGTTAGCGAATGCGCCCGATTCATTCTTTTGGTGCATGATCTCGCGGTGGTCTCAGTTGGTATGACACTTGCTGCTCTGCACCCAAATCCGCCCGACAACGAATCGACCTTGTCCTGGAGTAGCGCATGCATAGCGTCATCTGCATCAAACAGGTCTCAGACCCAGCACAAATCCGCGTGCAGTTCCTGTCAAACACGATTGTACAGCGTGGTGTGCCGACCAACTGTCACGTACCCCTAGCCGCAGAGATAGTAGTTAGTTCCGTGCCCAGACGACCGGCGAGACCAACGTGCTCGCTACGGGGCCGCATTCAGCCGAGGACCGACCGCGGGAGCGCCGCACCTTGGGTACCGAATGTGCGCTGCTGCTCAGCGCGCCGTTCGTTATCGGCGCCACGACGTCACCCACGACGCACGCACGCACGGCCGCGGTGCGAAAGATCAGGGAAGTGTCTGCTGGGCTCGCTGTCGTCTTCATCGGCAAGGCGGCGATCGACGGCGACACGGCCTAGGTCGGCTCCTGGATCGCAACGTAGCCGTGCTTATTGCAGCTCAACCACCTCGCCGGAACCGTCGGCCTCGATCTCCGCGTCCGCAGCTTCTGATGCGGGGCGCCGAGGGTACCGTCCGCCGCGAAGAAGGCGCTGAGTGCGGACCGCGACCAACCGGCGAACTCGCTCATCAGGGCCATGTTCAACCGACAGTCGAAGCCAGAGCTCGATCGTGTCGCGCAGGCGCGTGGATCGGAAGGAGAATGCAAAACATGAGCAACGTCATCAAGGCTCCCGCATCGGCCGCAGCGGGCCGCGCAGCAACGAAGAAGCAGTTGCCGGACCGGTTCAAAGCCTACAAACATGTCTGGGTGTTCGTCGAACAGGAGCGCGGGCAGGTCCATCCCGTCTCGTGGGAGCTTATGGGGGCGGGCCGCAGGCTTGCCGACAGGCTGAAGGTAAAGCTTGCGGCAGTTGTCGTCGGCCCTGAGGGCGAGGCCACACGCAACGCCGCGCTCGAAGCCTTCTGCTACGGCGCCGATTTGACTTATCTCGTGGCCGACAATGTACTCTCGGATTATCGTAACGAGCCCTACACCAAAGCGTTGTCCGATCTCGTGGAGATCTACAAGCCCGAGATACTGCTGCTAGGGGCAACAACGCTCGGGCGCGATCTCGCGGGCTCGGTCGCCACCACACTGCTGACCGGACTCACCGCCGACTGCACTGACCTCGACGTCGACGCGGATGGCTCCCTTGCGGCCACCCGTCCGACCTTCGGCGGTTCCCTGCTCTGCACGATCTACACGCTGAATTACCGGCCACAAATGGCAACCGTCCGCCCGCGCGTGATGCCGATGCCGGAGCGTGTCGCGCGCGATCCCGGCCGCATCATTGTCCATCCGCTCGGCCTGGTGGAAGACGATATCGTGACCAAGGTGATGTCGTTCATCCCCGACCGTGATTCGGCCAAATCCAACCTCGCCTATGCCGACGTCGTGGTCGCTGGCGGGCTTGGGCTCGGATCTCAGGAGAACTTTCAGCTTGTGCGCCAGCTCGCCAGCGTGCTCGGCGCCGAATATGGCTGTTCCCGTCCGCTCGTGCAAAAGGGATGGGTCACCTCCGACCGACAGATCGGGCAGACGGGTAAGACGATCCGGCCAAAGCTCTATATCGCAGCAGGCGTTTCCGGCGCAATCCAGCACCGGGTTGGTGTCGAGGACGCCGATCTGATCGTCGCCATCAATACCGACAAGAACGCGCCGATCTTCGACTTTGCCCACATCGCCATCGTCAGCGACGCCATGCACCTGTTGCCGGCGCTAACGGAGGCGTTTCGTGCGCGGCTGTCGCCACATTCGCGCGACTGCATCGCAAGCTAGAGGAGGTTATCATGATCGAGGAAAGGTTCGATGCAATCGTTGTCGGCGCCGGCATGGCGGGCAACGCGGCTGCACTGACCATGGCCAAGAAAGGCATGAAGGTGCTGCAGCTCGAGCGCGGCGAATATGCCGGATCGAAGAACGTCCAGGGCGCAATACTCTATGCCGACATGCTGGAAAAGCTGATCCCGGAGTTCCGCGAGGACGCACCGCTGGAGCGCCATCTGGTCGAGCAACGGTTCTGGATCATGGATGATCGCTCCCATGTCGGACTGCATTACCGCTCGGAAGACTTCAACGAGGAGCGGGCCAACCGGTACACGATTATTCGCGCGCAGTTCGACAGATGGTTCTCCTCAAAAGTGCGCGCGGCCGGCGCGACCGTGCTGTGCGAGACCACCGTCACGGATCTTGCGCAGGACGCCTACGGCAGAGTGATCGGTGTTCGCACAGATCGCCAGGACGGCGAGATCCACGCAGATGTCGTGGTGCTGGCCGAAGGCGTGAACGGCCTGCTCGGCGCGCGTGCGCGCCTGCGCGAGCGTCCCAAGCCTAACAAGGTGGCTCTCGCAGTGAAGGAAATGCACTTTTTGCCGCGCGAGACCATCGAAGCGCGTTTCAATCTGAGCGGCGACGAAGGCGTCGTGATCGAAGCTGCAGGTACCATTTCCGGCGGCATGACTGGAATGGGCTTCATCTACGCCAATAAGGAATGCATTTCGGTCGGCATCGGCTGTCTTGTCGCAGACTTCCAGCGCACCGGACGGACGCCCTACGAGCTGCTCGATCGCTTCAAGCGCCACCCGTCGGTCGCGCCCCTGATCGAGGGGTCTGAAGTCAAGGAATATGCTGCGCACCTCATTCCTGAGGGCGGCTACAGGGCCATCCCGCAGCTCTATGGAGACGGTTGGGTCGTGGCCGGTGACGCGGCGCAGCTCAACAACGCCATTCATCGCGAGGGGTCCAACCTTGCGATGACGTCTGGCCGGATCGCGGCCGAGGCGATCTTCCAGGTGAAATCGCGCCGGCTTGCCATGACCAAGGAAAATCTCGCGCTCTACAAGAGGATGCTGGATCGCTCCTTCGTCTTGAAGGACATGAAGAAGTACAAGGACATGCCGAGGCTGATGCATACCAACTCGCAAAACTTCTTTATGACCTACCCCCAGCTCGTCTCCAAGGCGATGCAGACCTACCTTCGGGTTGACGGTACGCCAAAGTCCGAGAAACAGAAGGCGACGCTGAAATCCTTTGTCAATGCGCGGTCCTGGATAGGGCTGTTCGGCGATGTATTCCGCTTCGCCCGCGCCTGGCGCTAATTGTTCGAAGCGCAAATCCGAACCAACGAGGCTGAATATGAAGGTCGAGCGATCAGTGCGTGTCGAGGACAAGTTGTTTTGCAACCGCTATCTTGTGGATGCCGGACGTCCCCATATCAAGGTACGTGCACACACCAGGCCCTCGCCCCAGCTCCTTGCGCTTTTGAGAGCCTGCCCTGCACGCTGCTATGACGTCAATGACAAGGGGCAGGTTGAGATCACCGTCGACGGCTGCATGGAGTGTGGCACCTGCCGCGTCATTGGCGAGCCCACCGGCGACATCGAATGGAGCTATCCACGTGGCGGATATGGCGTGCTATTCAAGTTCGGATGACGGGCTATGATTGCGGCCGTGTCATCGGCTCGGCGGAGAAGATCTCACGGCGGAGTTGGTTCGCGTAGCTTGCGTGCACGCCAGAGGTCGAAAGTCGACCAACCCTCGAATATTTGGCCGGAAGGGCACTCTCGGCGAACTCAGCTCTTGGATGGCCGTCCGCCCCGAGCCTGGCCTGAGAGAGCTGCTGGGTCGAAAGGTTGCGGAAAGGGTGGATTACTCCGGCACCCTGCGGCGTGCCTTGCCGTGCCGTGCCGTGCCGCCTCTATCGCAACCGCAACTGACTGAACGATAGCGGCAAAGCGCCCGCCATTTGAATTGTGTCCATTTGAATTGTGTCCGAGCCGACGCCGGATTTGCCGCAGCGCCTTCTCATGGGCGTCTATACAGGCCCCGCACCCGTTGATTGCGCTGACTGCGAGGGCCCACAACTCGAAATCGGCTCTGTCCACAGGGGGATTGCCGAGCCAGTTCATCCGCAGCCGAGCGGGCGTTGTCTTGTATTCGGGATTGGAGGCGAGATGAACAAATCGGTAGTAGATGTTGTTCATCAGCATGACGGATGCTGCGGATTTCGCCGCATCGACCGCCGCTGGCGTCATCACCACGCCTGCGGCGGTTTCCATTGCGGCCGTCACGATCGGATTGCGGGTCGCGATCGCGCTCGCCAGCAACAGCCCGTATTTGCTCTGTGGCGATCGTGTTTCGTCCGCCATCATCGGCGCCAGATTGAGTCTGACGTCCTTGGCGGAAATCCGGAATCCGCTCTTTCAACTGCTCGATTAACATGTCCCTCAAGCGATTTTCAGAGTCTCACCACCGACCTCGCGATTGCAGGGGCAGAGCTCGTCAGTTTGCAGGGCATCCAGGACGCGCAGCGTGTCCTTCGGGCTGCGGCCGACATTGAGATTGGTAGCATAGACATGCTGGATGGTATTCTCAGGATCGACGATGAAAGTCGTGCGATGGGCAACGCCTTCGGCCGAGCGGCCGCCCAAGCCATCGACCAGTGCGCCGTCCGTGTCGGCAAACTGCCAAATTGGCAGATGGTGCAGGTCCTTGTGTTCGCGCCGCCAGGCAAGCTTGCAGAACTCGTTGTCGGTCGAGCCGCCCAACACGACTGCATCGCGGTCGGCGAAATCCTTGGACAGGCGGGCGAACTCGGCGATCTCGGTCGGGCAGATGAAGGTGAAATCCTTAGGGTAAAAGAAGATGATTTTCCATTTCCCTGGAAAGCTCTTTTCGGTCAGAGTCGCGAAGGCGCTTTCTCCGCTTTCTTCGTGCAGGTGAAAACCGGGCTTCACCCCGGTGATTTGGAACGAAGGCAACTTATTTCCAATTCCAAGCATTTTATCCCCACTCGTGTGCTTCGGACGAAACCCAGCGGACTACATCAGCGAAGCAAACGATGTGCCATCAGATCGTACGAGCCCAACTGTCGATAACACCCCATTCGCTTCGCCGGGATGGCTGCTTCAAGCCATGCTGCGACATCTAAGGCGATGCTGCTGAGTCCAAGCCGCCTTCGCCCACGAGGCGGCGCTATCGCAGGCGCCGCCCACATAACGCGACCAACAGGACAGGTGCGAGATCCCGATGCGCGCTAGACAGAATGTGAGGTGCGAAGCAAGGTCCTGAGCAGCCGCTCCTACCGAATCATTTGGCCAGGCGACGGACTAGGGCGTGGACTCATAAGCGCGTAGCCAAATCCGAATGGCTGCGAGCTTGATGAACGCAAGGTAGTTGGCCGCGAGTTTGTCATATCGCGTGGCGACCCGTCGACCTTGCTTGATCTGGTTGAAGAACCGCTCGACCAGATGCGTGCACGGTAGAGATAGGGGCTAAAGCAGATGGGATCTTTGCGGTTAGATTTCGGTGGAATATTGGCCCATGCACTGCGCTGACCGGCAAATTCTCTGATCCAATCTGCATCGTATCCACGATCAGCGAGCAACATAGCCCCTGATTTCATATCAGATAGCAGCTCGGTGACGAGCCGATTGTCATGGGCCTCACCGGTCGTCAGTTCGAGGCGAACGGGCAATCCGTTAGTATCGACGCAGGCATGTATTTTGGTCGTTAACCCGCCTCTCGACCGCCCATCAGCCTCGTTTCGCCACCTCCCGCGCAACCGCCATGCTGGTGGACGCGGACAATTGAAGTGTCGATCATCTGGATGGAGCTATCATGGGCTTCGGCGAAAGCCTCCATGATCAAGTCCCAGATGCCAGCCATTCGCCAACGAACGAACAGGTTGTAGCAGGTCGTGTAGGGCCCAAAGCCCTCCGGCAGATCGCGCCATGGTGCGCCTGACCGCAACATCCAGAAGATGCCGTTGAGGACCCGTCGGTCGTTGACCCTCGGCGCGCCGCGCGACTTGTTCGGAAGGAACGGGCTGATGGCAGTCCATTCAAAATCCGTGAGTTCATATCTCATATTCGAGGCTCCGGTTCGGAAATCTTGATCACGCCTATCCCGTTGTCCGCAAGGTCGATTTCAGGTCCGAAATGGACCGGAAAAGCGGACATGCAGCAGATATGTCAAAAGCCACGCGAATGACCCCAAGCTGACTTCGGCGATCACCGCCTGCCGCGAATTGGAGCGACAAGCAATTCAAAATGAATCAAAAAAGTTGCGGCTGTTGCGTCCGTGGGTTTGCGTCGCTGCGCGCTTAAGCAGCCGGGCTCGGCGATTCGGAAAGCCAAGGCGCTGACCGAAGCCGACATGCCGGCGGCGCGGTCCGTCATCTGCGTCCGTGCAACTCCAGTGCCACCCCTCCAAGTGTCAGCACGAATGCGCAGATTTCCCGGAAACCTAGTGCTTCACCGAGAATCGCAGCGGCAGACAGCGCGCCGACAACCGGGACCAGTAGAAGCCCGGTCGATGCCGTCGCTGCGGGAACACGCTCAAGGGCAGCGAACCACGAGAGATAGCAGAGAGCCATGGAACACACCGCCTGGTAGGCGAGGCCGCCTGCTCCAGCGAAGCTCAGCGGCCTGATCTCCGACCCGTTGAGGGTCAAGCCAACGACGATCATTGCCGCCGAACCGAGGCCGATCTGCCACGCGGTTGAGACCATCGGCGGCAGCGGAATAGGCGCCCGGGAGGTGACCGCGCCTAGGGCGAACAGGATGGCCGCGGCAAGGGCGAGCGCCACGCCCGGAAAGGTTTCGATCCCACCTCCAAAATTTGCCCCCAAAAGGAGGACCAATCCGGCCATGCCGAGGCACAGGGCGATCACACTTCGCAGCCTGGGGCGCTCCCCAAGGATCGGCCAGGCGAGCAACGTCGCCCAGATCGGCATGGAGTAAGTCAGCAGCGCAGCTTGTGCCACCGTAAGCCACAGCAGCGCCAGGGCTGTGAAGCCCATCGGGGCGAACACATTTGTCGCTGCCCCGAGGGCGAGCCGCGGCGCCAGGCTGCGCGAGGGTAAGAGGTTCTGTCCCCGCACCACCGCGATGATGGCAAGGCCGAGCGCGGCAGCCAGCCCGGCGCAGCCGCGAGCGAACAGCGGCGGCCAATCGTGCATGGCGAGCTTCATCGTGGGCCAGCCGAGCCCCCAACCAACGGCGGTCGCGACCACAAGCAGCAGGCCCCAAGCGTGCGAGCGGATAGCGCGATTGCATTTGTTCAACGGGGTATTGGGCGTCATCTCGGTCTCTGCTGCAGTTCGGAACATAGTCAGTGCGGCCGCCGCACAGCCGGCCATATTGGGCTTCCCTCGGCCGGTCGGCCCATAGGACGCGGAAAGATTGAGCCGCCCGCCGGTAATGATCGACCGCAGCCGAAGGGTAGCCGCCGGGCGCAGCCTCGCTGGCCCTTGCGTCAGACGGCCGGTCTCCGCCGCGTCGAATCCGATAAGGCGATAGGTGACGCCCACAAGGGCTACGGTGTTCCCGTCATCCCGCGGACCCTTGGGCGCCTCGATCGCCTCACCGCGCGTCTAGATCGCTTTCGGCCGACACGGCACAAAACCAATCGGAGTGAAAGTGTAAACCGCGTCGCCGTTCTGATTGTAAGCAATCCACTTGATCAAAACGGTGCCTTGAGGCTTGGACTTGGAAGGCGTGAGGCCAACAACTTCGCCTTCGACGAACAGGATATCGCCGGGTCTCACCGGCATCATCCAGCGAAGACCGTCAACTCCGAGACCAATGAGGGGATGAGGACCAAACGGACGAGTTTGAACCGCAAGGCTCATTGCTATGGCAGCGGTGTGCCATCCCGATGCTGCGAGGCCTTTGAAAATCGTTTTTTGCGCAGCGTCATCGTCTAGATGAAACGGCTGCGGATCGAACTTGGCCGCGAACTGCTTGATATCGTGCTCGGAGACTTGGACAGTTCCACTTTTGAAGCGCATTCCCAAAGACAAATCCTCGAACCACTCGATCATCGCCAGTCCCTCAAATCACTGTGGGGCGTGGCCGATTGGTCCCGGCCATCGACCTCGCTTGACGGTATTGTCGCGTATCGCTGCCCGCCGACCCCGCCTCCCAAATTTGCCCCCATAAGGAGGACCAATCCGGCCAGCCCGAGGCACAGGGCGATCACACTTCGCAGCCTGGGGCGCTTGCATTTGTTCAACGTCGTAAAAGGGGTATCGGGCGTCATTTCGGTCTCTGCTGCAGCGGAGCCAGTCTCTTTACAAGCCGCATTACGCCCGGCGCGCCGAGACTCGCAGAAATCTTGAAGCCAGCTTTTGCTGCCAGCCCCAGCATTTTCTTATTACTAGCAAATGTCTCAGCCGTGATCTGACGAACGCCGGCCTCTGACGCGAAGCGTTCAAGTCTGCCCAAGAGCAGTTTTGCGAGGCCGTTACCCTGCCAGGAGTCGGCTACCGATACTGCAAATTCTGCTGATGACACGTCGGCCGCCCGCGCATAGCGCGCTTCACCAATCACGACTTCGCAGCCATCGACGAAGACTTCGGCAACGAGCGCGACATGATTGGCATAGTCAACCTGCGTGAATTGCCGCAATAGTTCGGAAGACAGTTCACTGACAGGATGCATGAACCGACTGCACCGCGCGTCAGCGGAGAGACCATGGAAGAACGCGTTCAGGAGTTCCCGATCCTGCGGCAAGACAGGCCGGATAACGACACGTTCGCCAGCAGTCAAACGTAGCACGTCGATCAATTCGGTAGGATAACGCTGGATTTGGTAAGCCATACCTCCATCGCTCGGCGCCCCAAAAATGAGACACGTGGGCGTGCTGTGGGCGAGCAAGTGTCCTTTGCTGTCGGTGAACCGTTCTTCTGGCTTGGCGAGCGCCTCAGCATCGTTCGCATCGAACATGTGTCGGGTAACGCCGGTGTGATCCATTACCATCTGCGTAGGTCCAGCTTATCGATAGGCGTAAGGTCACTGCGGGGTGGCCTAAATCGCGAGTCACGGTCAGCAACGCGTCGATCTCGACCGGCTTGCCATGCTCGGCATCCCCTCCGAAGGTGGAGGCCGCACGTTCGAATCGTGCCGGGTGCGCCACACCGGCAGCTCAGTCGAAATGGAAGCCCAAGAAAAATTGCTCCCTCTGCGACCGACGGCGGAGCCGATAGACGGACACCACTCCGGACGGAGCCGGGTTACGGCGTAGCCGACGACTGCCAATCACGCTTTCGGCCACAGGACCAATTGCGTGTTGCGAAAGTAAGCGATTGCGACGCCATCGGCCTCGCGGCGCACTTCGGCGTCCCACACTTGCGTGGTACGTCCTTTATGTATCGGACGCGCCGTACAGACCACGATGCCCTCGCGTGCCGTTCCGATTAGGTTGCTCTTGAGCTCCACGGTGGTGAAACCACTGGCGCCGGCCGGAAGGCCGCGCATAGTCCCGTAACCACAGCAGGTGTCAGCGAGTGACGTCACGGTGCCGGCGTGCAGATAGCCATGCCAGGCGAGGAGGGCGCGGCTTACCTCAAGCGTCGCGACAACTTCATCAGCCTCTACTTTACCAAAGCGCATCCCAAGGAGACCGGGGAGATAATCGGCGCCGGCTGCGTTCCAGGCGTCCAGTGTTTCGGGGATCTGGATATCCATTGATCTGCTCTCCTAAAATGATGCGCGGCAAGCAACGAGAGCCGTGCACCGAAAAATGTCCTCGATTCCTATGTAGGCCGTTCGAGGATATTATCGCTCCGAAATGTTGGCGCGTTGGGTACGTAATCCGGACCGCTTCGCCGAGGTTTCTGGCGCTAACGCAGTGGGGCGAAGAACATGTCACCGGCCGAGACGCTCCGGTCGAAATCATTGATCGTCAAGGAAAGCCTCCGCGTGTACGTGAGGAAGCCGAAGCGATAGGCATTCCAACGCTGGCCGCAGCAACGCGGAAGACGCGTCGTAGCATCCTGTTCTCCCGCACGAAGCGACGGAGCGGAATGAGGTGGACTCGGGCGACAGGCGTCGCCGCATCGTTTGCCGCGATCACACCTGTTCGTCGCGATAGCGGCTTCCGAGACGACCGAGCGGCTCGGTCTCGCGTGGCGACGCCACACCCGGGCGGCGTTCAACGAGCAAGGTCAGAATTCCATACCCCACAGACAACGCCGGCCAATCCATACTGCTCTGGCAACTTCACTCATGGTTAGGAAGGAACACACCATGTCAGCTCATCTCCTCATTATCTATCCTATCCCCAAAGACGCCGTGGCGTTTGAGCGCGCCTATCATGACGAGCATCTTTCCTACGCCGGCCCGAGACTCATCGGCGCGACAGGTATCGTCACCAAGCGCGTGGTCGGGCCGGCGTTTGCGCCACCGCCCTACCATTGGATGTCCGATGTAAGCTTTCCGACGATCGATGCACTGAAAAGCTGTGCAACGTCCAAGGGCGGCAAGGAAGCCCTGGAACACGCCGCGTCGATCAGTTCCGGCGGCGCGCCGACGATCGTTGTCGTCACCGACGAGACTTAATACTCGTCCCGACACAATCCAACAGGCGCGGGGGTACGGATTCCGGACCTGTGCAACTCGGCCATACCTGGTAGTCTGCCGGGATGGCCGGGTATGGACAGTTTTGCTCGATCGCGCGCGCCCATGAAGTCTTGGGTGGACGCTGGACGCTGCTTGTGGTGCGGGAACTTCTCTGCGGGAGCCGACGCTTCAACGACATTCGCCGAGGCATTCCTCGCATCTCCAAAACCATGTTGTCGGAGAGGCTCCAGGAACTGATCGCTATCGGCGCAGTCGAGCGCCACGATGGAAACTCGGGGCCGGAATATGAACTCACGGCGTCCGGGAGGGAGATCAGCTCCGTCGTCATGGCCTTGGGCACATGGGGTCAGCGCTTCCTGCCGCGTCAGTCCGAGAAGGAAAATCTCGACGCGGAGCCGCTGTTCGTCGATATGCAGCGGCGCGTGCGGAGCGATGCGCTCCCCGCTCGACCGATCGTCGTTCGGTTCGAGATCGACGCTATGAAGCCCCGCTTTCTGCTGCTCAAAGCATCCGAAATATCTTTTTGTCTGGTGAACCCCGGGTTCCCCGAGCCATTGCTCGTGCGCGCAAAGCTACCAGTTCTAGTTGCGTGGTGGCGGGGGGACGTCAGCTTCATCGAAGCGAAACGGCTGGGGCTCGAGCTTTCTGGAAAGCGCGATCTGGCCCGCGCGTTTCCGACATGGTTCGATCGGTATCTTTTCGCGGATGTATTGCCGGTCGACGCCAGGTCTCAGCCTCGACGAGCGGCAGCATTTTGAGCGAGGGCAGGTCAAGAACGGTGCCGATGAGCCAGTCGAGGAGTGGCGAATGTCCAACGCCACGACTGAGCGCCACCGCCAAACATTGGTCTAATTCGTTCATTTATCACACGCGCGTTGGAATCTCTCCTTTCCGCATGAGGAACTGAGAGAAGCCAATCGGGCAAAACCAGCACACCTTATCTAAGTTCCAATGCTTGGTCTCAAATTCCACCGAGTGATCGCCTAAAACGATCTGCATGATCCGTCTTGCGTCAGCTTCGTCCGGAATTGGCCGATATTGTTGCAAAAGTGGAAAATCGAACTGCCGTAAAAATCTCGCGAAAGTTGATATCGAGGCCTCTCCGCTGCTGCATCGGCTTTCAGTGCCATTACGGGGATCCGAGATCGATCTTGGATCAGTCGATATGATCCCTCACGTCGTCGCGCGGAAAGCGCATCAGCGGTTCTAAGAATTTCTGTTCAACGTCCCAAAAACACTTTTGCAACAACATCGGCCCTTTTCGGAGCTTTTGGGATGTCCGGTTTGAGTCCGCAAAGCGCCGGGTAGCGGACATGAATCAAGCCGCGCTCGCGAGCCTCGATTTTATGAGTACACACCCGTCGCGATGTCCGTGTCGTACGTCCGCTTGATCAGCTGTGCGATATGCTTCCGGACTTTCACCTGGCCGGATTCCGCGATTGGGCCCTAGGGGCGTGATATTCCAGTGATACTCAGGCGAGGGGGGGTGCGACCGCAAACAATCCGCAAGGCGAAAGGATTATTCTGACCGCTGGACTTGCGGAGTTTGGGCTGCAACCCAAGCCTCAGGTCGACCAGATGAATGAAGCGGGTCCATCGTCAGCTAAGTGATCAGCAAGCAATCTTCGATGAGCCATTCAGTCAGAGTTTATGCGCGGAAACCGGAGAATACCGGACGGGCTGATTCCGCTCCTGCGGCAACATGGCTTTCCGCCGACCGAGCTCAGCCATTCGGCACACCTTTTGCTATTGACGGTGAGCTCTGCACAATCGGGTCCATTGGCGATGACGAGGCATTTTATCTCATTCACCATCCGCGCTGAGCAACACGCTAGGTCTGGATTCGAATGAGCCTGCTCATATCCCCGCGCAAGGCCGATGTCGCGCAACGCTATCAACATAGGAGGGAGGAGAACCCGATGAACGTGGCCAGGAGGGAAAGAGTCCGCGAACTTGTTCCGTCGCTCGAATTGGTTCAGCTGCAAAGGCAGTCTCGCTGCGAAGACGACGGTGCGTTCGAGGGAAGGTCGTCCTCCTGAACCGAGACCGGCGCAGGCAAGGATCGCAAGAAGCCGGCGCATCCCCCGTGCGAAGACTGGGACGACATCCAAGCGCCGTCGATCACATGAAACTCGTTGCCGGTGATGATAGCCCGTCGGAATCCAACCCCTTCATCGATCGCTGCGGTGCCCGGCAGGCCAGCACCCATGCGCGTCGGCGGGCTGTGGTGGGCAGCCGCGGCTGAAAAGAGGTGCTCCCATTTCCCCGCGGCTGGCGATTGACGTAACCTTAATCGAGCGCTCGGTCTTCCGCCAGGTTATTTGCGGATACTGCGCGAGGAGGGCGGCGACGACGCATGACCAGCCATCCACTTGACAGCGTTTCCTTTTGAGACACTGCAAGTTCTTCAGGAGCGCGATCGAAGGCGCTTCGGTCAATGTGGGGGAAATCACCCTTTATAGTGTCGCCGCATGTTGCTCCTCGAGGCAGTCAGAGCTGCCGAACGCAGCCGAAGTCGCGGCAATGGCGGACTGCAACCGCAATTCTAACAGCTCCGATCTCGGCCTGACTTGCCAAAGCGCGATCCTCAGGAGGCCAAGCACTCGCCTATGGCACGGCCTGCGCCGCGCGATAGGCCGCGAGCTCGCCAGCACCGAACAACAGCGCAAGCCCGGAACTGCGGCGATCCAGGCCGAGCCGCCAGCCCGCGGGTCCGCCGTTCGATCTTCTCTCGAGCAGAGCCGTCCAGGTCGTGCGAACGTCAGCGAATTTCCGCGCTCGTGACTGTAACGTCCGGAATCTCAAGCGGCTCAAAAGGCGAAAATACGACGCGTCCTTATTATCAGCTTTCCAAAAATTGACTGCGACACAGGGAATGTGGCTTCCAGTCCAAAAAGCCGGAGAATCCAGACCGGTGATTCCGCTCCTGCGGCAACATGGGGTACTGCCGACTGGACTCAGCCCAATGGGCGCACCTTTCCCGATTGACGGTGAGCTATAAGTTCCAGTTCCTTGTTGGTGAGGAGGCATTTTATCAAATTCACCATCCTCGCTAAGCGACACCGTTGAGCTGAAGTCGCACGGGTCCACCCACACCCGATGGCGCGCGTTCAGGCTATCAGCACTGTGCCGATAATTACCGCGGCCGATCCCGGAACGACTGCAATGTTGGCGGTATATTGCAGAACGCCCTCTACTCAGAACCTGGCCGCCTGTATAAGGGGGCCGACCATTAGACATCGCAAGTCTGGCTCAAAGCTTGCTTTGGGCGGAGACGACGCAGGAGACATGACATGGCAAGGGCGCTCGGCGCGATGCCCCGCCGGTCACGTTCCTGGAAGCTCGAAGATGAGTAGTGTTGGAGATTGTGAAAGTGGCGATCGGCATCGTGAAGTGGTTCAATCCTGAGAAGGGCTACGGATTCATCAGGCCTGACGACGGCAGCGCTGACGTCTTCGTTCATGTATCAGCAGTTCAAAAGGCCGGGCACACAACGCTAGCTGAGGGCGCGCGCGTGAGCTACGAGCTCCTGCCCGGCCGCTCCGGAAAGTTGTCGGCTGAAAATCTTCGGGTTGGCTGAAGCCGGACGGCGCTGCTGCTTAGGCCAGCGGATCGGGTACGGATTCGGGCAGCAAGGCCTGCCATCCTCTCGGTTCAACTGACGAGTAGGTCATTGCTCCCTCGGCCTTGCGAAAGTGCCTGGTGATCCATCCTCGTTCATGGTTTTCCGGAGCCGCAGCCCGCGCAGCTACTCTTTGCCAGGTCGATAACCAAGTGAGAAGCCTCGATGCGATGCGGCGTACACCACACCAGGAAATGGAGTTTATCGCAGCACGGTTCGGTACGCTCACGAAGCAGCGTCAGCTTGCACCGCGTCGGTCGTAGCGCAGTTTGGACCAACGTCGCTGAGTGTGGAGCCTGCCGGATCTCCTTCTGGGGTGGAGGCCCCCATGGCTTGCGACGGCGATTCAGAAACTGAGGCCAGCGAGACGTGCTTGAGCTGGGCGAACACGTCCATTCCATCCTTGAGCTTCAGCGAATCAAACGAAAAACGCGTGATACGCGCCAAAATGTCCGTGCCCGAGCCGCCGGTGCCGATCGCAAGAACCAGAGTGATCTCGGACGCGCCGAGCGGACAACAAGCTTTAATCCGCGCCGGAAAGACATTGAGGATTGTACTTGATTGCGGCGCTTCGCGCGTGACGCTGACGTCGCTGGCCGCGATGCGCAGCCGCTGGCGCACGCCGGGGGCAAGCGGCGGCGCCGGGACCAACAACCGCGCACCTTTGAGGCGGAGGATGAGTAGCCCATAGCGCCCGTCATAGCCGCCGACGACGGCATCAAGGCTGACAGCGGCTTCGTGGCTCGCCGCAAGGGGCAGCGCCGGATCGCTCTGCAAGGTATGCAACGATCCGACCGCGGTGATCGTGCCATGCTCCATCATCACGAGATAATCGGCGAGGTGTTCGATCTCAGCCATGTCATGGCTGATGTAGATCATCGGCACGGCGAGCTTTTCGTTTAAGCGCTTAAGACCTGGCAAAATCTCACGCTTGGCGGGGCGATCAAGAATGGCAAGCGATTCGTCCATTAGAAGCACTCTGGGCTGGGATAATAGCGCGCGGCCGATGGCGACGCGCTGCCGCTCGCTGGCCGAGAGATCCGCCGGCAAGCGGTCGAGCAGCGGCGCTATCCCAAGCGGTTCGGCCACGTCATCGATCGTAATCGGCATCGGTTTGGCTTTGGGGGCGGCGTACAGCAAGTTGCGCCTGATGGACAAATGCGGAAAGAGACACGGCTCCTTAAGGACATAGCCGATCGGACGGCGATGGGGCGGCCGGAAGATTGTCTTGTCCTGCCACACCTCGCCATCGATGGCGCAAAAACCGGTCGACAAACGCTCAAGCCCCGCGATGCAGCGCGCCACAGTGGACTTGCCGCAACCTGGCGGGCCGAAAATCCCGGTCACGCCTCTGGCCGGTATACTGAACTCAGTATCGAGCGGGAAACCAGCGTGCTTACCGCTGAACGCGACTTCGATCCGGCCTGGTGTGGCTGTCCTCACATGCTCCTCCGTCCGAGGCATTTATCGATCAAGGTCAAGATCAGGATGACCGCAAACGCAAACACCAACATGCCGCCCGCAATCAAGCTTGCCTCGTGCCAGCGCGATGCTTTGATATACTCGAAGAGAAACGCAGACAGTACTTTGGTGCGCCCGGGAATGTTGCCGCCAATCATCAGGACAACCCCGAATGCGCCGATCGTATGCGCAAAGCCAAGCACGGCGGCGGTAAAGAAGGCCGGCCGCGCCCAAGGCAGGGCGACCGTGAAGAAGGCATAGGACGGAGAGGCGCGCAGAGTGGCCGCAACTTCCAGTTGCCGCTCGTCCATGGCAATGAAGGCGTTGCGGATCGGCTGCACGACTAGAGACAGTGCGCTCAAGACAGAGCCGACAATGAGCCCCGCAAAGGTAAAGGCGAGCGTGCGCTCGCCCCAGAGTGAGGCGAGCAGGCCGCCGGGGCCGGTCGGGCCGAGCAAGGCCAGCAGATAGAAGCCGAGCACCGGTTGCGGCAGCATCGGCGGCAGCACGATGATCGTCGCCACAACCTCACTCCAGATAGTCTTGGAACGCGCTAGCCACCATGCTAGCGGCGTCCCAATGATCAAGAGAACCACAGTCGTAACGCTGGCGAGCTCGATTGTCAGTCTGACCGACACCCAGATCTCTGAAGGGCCCTCCACGCGTCAACTCCAGGCTTACCGCACGCAGCTCGGGCGCGCCATGGCCGCGCGAATTTCCGGTGCTTTGAGAAAATCGACGAGAGCGTGTATACGCTTCTCGCCGCAGCCGACCTGCAACAGCCCGGCGCCTTACGGGAGATGACCATAGAACTCCTCCGGTACCTGCCAACGCGCACCGGTTTCGCCGTCCGTGAGTTCCGAGAGCGCGACGAATCCTGACTCGAGATGGGCGGTCTCGGCGAGTTGATTGGATTGCGGGGTCGTGCTCTCGACCCGCATCTGCTGCATCGTTTCACAGACGCCGATAACTTCCATCTCCCTCGACGGAGTTCGGCCGAAAGATGGTGCGGTCGGAATGCAGGTATACGGTTTTGCAAAACAACGCTTCTTCAGCGTGTCCGCAACATTCACAAAAGCTGCACTCGAACTCCACAGTCCGAACCAACCCGTCGCTTCGGTGAGGCAGCTTTCGGAACCCGTAAGACCATTTCCGAGCAATTTGCATATGCAGAGGCGATTGGTTGAGGAAAAGTTCTGAAATGATACAGCCGGTGTGATCTGTTTGAAAGACGTTCCGCTCGCGCCACAGCACAGGATCATCAGGTGTCGGTTCTTCTGCCTTAGTGACGTTCCGGTCTCTTTGGCAGGCATGAGCGCGTTCGTGGCCAGGGCCGCGGTGATGTTTGCCGCTTCCGTAGTTCCGACCACGAGAGGCATCAGAATTGAAGCAATGAGGCGAAGGCTAAACCGGGCAAGCGTCATTGGACACTCCTGAGATGGGACCGCCAAGACCATGGCGGTGGCAGTTCTCTGCTCCACCCAGCAATCGGTGTGCCGCTCGCGGAATTTGGTTGTACGCGCCGCTTGAGGCCAGTGAATCAAGTGCTAGCGTCGGCTACCCCTTGCTCGAGCGAGCAGCCTTGTCGGGTTTCCGACATCGGGAACTTCAACCGAACATTCGATGGCCGACAGGATGGCTGAAGATCATAGCGGCTGCTTCAAGACGGTGATGTAGCCAAAGTTAAGTTCACGACCGAGGCGCTTGGCCTCGCAGCATGCTGGCGCTTGCCGACGATGTGGGTAGCCATGCCTTTCCGGTCATGTGAAGTGCACGATTCGCGCCCAATTGCCTTTAGCGGCGCAAGGGACGCCAGATGATGCGGGCCGGCTTGTGGCGCAGTCCGAAATGCCGGCGTTGAATCTGAAGCTGCCAGTAGAATTTGGATTGGCAAAGCCGAGATTGGGATCTGCCGAATGATGTGCCGGCGGGCGCTGGCTAACCGATCTTTACCAAACCGAGGCAGGCGAGGAAGGGCCGAGGATCGGACGAGGCGCTTTCGGCGATTGAGGCGAGCCATCGCGGAGATGCCGGAAGAACTCAATTTCCGAGGCGGTACATGCGGCCCCTGTTCGGATTCGATGACGCCACGCACGGCGAGCCCCCGGGGGGTGCCGAAGAACGTCCGCGTTCCTACCGGGAACGTTCTGCTGGGGCGAGGGCCGCGGCTTCGAGATCGCGTGGCGCGGGATCGCCATGATCAAAGTTGCGGCGCCCTTATGGGGCTCAAGGTCATCAATGAGGCGGTGCAAGCCCTTTAGCGGCGCCGGCGTCTCCAACGAGGCGAGGCTCGCACGCGACTACGCGTCGGTGAGCGCCATGCGTCTTGCGAACGGCCCCCATGAAGTGCATTGCCGGCTCGTATTTCGGAAGCTTGCAAACCTGCCCGTGATGCGAGTTTCTGTGGCGCTCTTGAGAAAAGGCGGGGGTGCGCCACGTTGACTGACGATATCAGAAATGAGGAGTGCTCAGCTTTATAACAAAGGTGGCTCCTTGCCCCTGTGGTCCAGTGCGGTGCTATATCGCCCCTCAGTCTAAGCCAACCACGATCAACCAACGCCAAGCGAACAATTGCTCATTTCGGGCTGTGATGCTTCATCAGCCGCGACTTGCGCAACGCTTCCGATTGGCCGCCGCGATGCTTAGCTGGCATGCGACTTGCCAGCGGGTGTTCCTGCAGCACTGCCGGCCATCGCCACGAGAGCACAGACGAGAAAGTTTGAAGTTGGAAGCGGGAGGATATGTAGAGATGCCAATCAACTACGAACAGCTCCTAACCATGAAGAACTTCGGTCAGCGATACAGTTATGGAGACCGCGAGGCGATGCTCTACGCTTATGCTATCGGAATGGGGAGCGATCCGCTGGATGAGAGGGAGCTTGCTTTCGTGAACGAGGCGACCGCGACAGCCCGACCGTTGTTGGTGGTGCCGAGCTTCGCATCCGTAGCCGCGTGGGACGCGGGCCCCGGCGAAATGAATCTCACTCGCGTGATGGTGGTCGACGGCGAGCGCGACATCTCCTTTCACAGACCGCTTTCAACCGCGGCAGACATCACCGCGGAGTCGTCCGTGCTTGCGGCGTTCGACAAGGGCAAAGCCAAGGGCGCCGTGATCCAGCATCAGACCGTGCTGAAGAGCGCCGGTGGCGAACTGCTAGCCACGATTGTTGCTTCGCTCTTTGCGCGAGGCGACGGCGGTTTTGGTGGGCCGTCGGTTGGCCAGCCGGAGCCGCATCAGGTTCCGACCCGCGCGCCCGACTTGACCCTCGATATTTCGACCCGACCCGACCAGGCACTCATCTACCGCTTGTGCGGGGACCGCAACCCGCTGCACTCGGATCCGGAGTTCGCCAAACGCGCCGGCTTTCCCAGACCGATTCTGCACGGTATGTGTACCTATGGGATTACTTGTCGCGGCGTTTTGCAGACTTACGCCGATTATGATCCCACTGCGTTCAAGCGCCATGCGGCACGGTTTTCCTCGCCCGTCTATCCCGGCGAGACCGTGACACTGGAGTTGTGGAGGGATGGTGACGTGATCTCGTTCGAGGCCAAGGTGAAGGCGCGCGGCGTCACCGCAGTCAAGAATGGCATGACAGTGCTCGGCTAGATCGGCATTCCAGTCGGTGGTCCAAACTGACTACCGGCATCGAAATCCCAGCCCTGAGCGTACGAATCATCCCGAAAAAACGTGAGGAGATCCCAGCTTCGCGCGGAACAGGTGAGGCGTGCGCAAAATTGTTCGGCACGAGGACGCCCGCAGTGGTCAACGATTTCGGGTGGCCGCGCAGTAGATCCGTCGCGGGCGCGTCGATGACGACCAACGCGATGCCACGCTTCACAAACCCGGTGCCTGTCGCTGCTAAAGCGGCCACCGATCAAGTTGCAGCATATCCGGCAGCGACTAAAGAGAGTTTCATTCGGTTGGCGTGAAGCAGTCGATTGAGCGGCTAATACCAGTCCAGAGGCCGTCGACGGTTCACTGTGCGGCCTTCCGCAAGACTGCCCTAAGCTTGCCGAAGGCTTTTGGTCAGGTTGAAGTCGGGCCTAGGAAAGCAGCTAGAGCAGAGTTGCGCTCGCAGCTTCAATCATTTGGCGGACCCTCAGTCGATCGTGGCTGGATACGTTGCTATGATGAAGATGGCGCCGGGGCTGAACTCCCGGATCAGAATTGTATCGGATAGGTCTCGAAGGCGTCGCGATTGATCGGTCCGTTCAGGATCCAAGGAGAGACGATGCCATCAGAGGTGAGTGAAGCGACAGAGGAAAAGATAAGCCGACGGCGACCAACGAGCGGCCTCGAAGAAGGTGTTCAGAACTCCAAGGGAATTTGATGCTCGGTGAACCCACGCCGCGACCAGCGATCGGCGACCATCCGGTCTGCGAGATGTTCGGGGCACGGATTGGGGAAAACCGGCTCTCTCCGTTCCGTGGCACTCGGCGGCACCCCCTTTACCCTCAATGACGGGGGAGTAGCGCAAATCCGCATGAACGAGATCATGGTGTCACGCTCTTCTTTTCATCGGACGCGCAGCCAAGCTCAACCGCTCGCTCCGCGTGCCACCCGTTTCATCCGGCGATCTGCGGATTGGCGGGAATATCGACCTCGATTTCATGCGGCAGCTCGACGATAGTTTCTGGATGATGGCCATTCTCGCGCAACGCGAATTTGAACGCTTGGGCACGGTTCACGAAGAGGCCGCCAAAAAGGCCGTTCTGTTCGAAAGCAATCCAGCCGCCGCGACGAGTCCTGCCAACAAAAATGGTCGGCGCTGTGAGGCTGCACGAAGAAGGCTCGAAGAGCATCATGATCATATCATTCCATAATCTTCGAATAGTGTGCTCCTCAGCAGGCGTTCATCGATTCCATACCGTTCAAAGGTCGTCGGCACGGGATCATTGAGTTGGAACGCTCGAATGTCTACCTCCGTTAGAAACAGATTCCGCCGACGTGCAACACCGCGTTAAGGCAGCTTTGCTGCTTGCACGCGCCACGATGGCACTCGGCGCGACTTACAAGCCTCGTCAGTTCGTTCATCAGGAACGGTCGCGCGCGTTTCATTGGCAGCTCCCGAAATGAACGCACCGTAATGGCGACTCCTTTTTTTGTTTCACCAATCGCCGTGCCACTCGGGAATCTGATGCGCGCCTTAGTTTACGAACGGGCGTCTGACACCGCTACGCAGCTGGTAGGCTAAACGGCTTCGCGAATTCGAGGCGCAATGGAATGTGTGTTTCGCGACAAGTCAATCTGGCTAAATGGGAGTCCAGGATTACCAGGAGGGTCAGAAGTGGCTGCTCGAATACGCAAAGAAGTGCTGTGCCCGCAAATCGACCCTCGCCGACCGCACTCTGCCCGTCAGGCTCGGCCTTGTGGTCGGTTCGCGACGAATGACGCGACTTTTAAGGGAGTAGAATGGGACGTTCATCGCTGCAGATGCCGCGGCTGATAAGCCCGGTGAGCCGGACGACATGTCGGGAGCGCGTAGATCGGCTTGGCGGCTGCGGAGCGTGCGCGTGCGTCTGTCTGAAACCAAACGAGCTTAATGTCTAGAATCCGCTAAACCGTTTGGAGCGCGACATTGAGCTCTCAAAAATTCGTGGACGGTTCGCCGCGACGTACTGGCATAAATCCTGCTCCGCCTTCACTGGGAGAAAGCCAGGAGGACGCCATGCGAGTTGACAGTCCACTTCCCATTGTCTTCAGCCACGCGAGAATAGGTGTATCTTTTTACTGCAACCTTCATTGTGAGCACTGCTATGTTCCCGAAGAGTATCGAGATCAATACAAGCGGCTTTTCGAACCATCAGAACTATCTGTCGAGGAGATGACAGATTTCATCGACCTTCTCGTCGATAAATATTCCCTGAGAAAAGTTTCATTGACCGGTGGCGAGCCGCTTCTGAAATTGGTGTTTCCGCGCACAGCAGCCGTGATGGCCCATGCGAACAAGCGAGGGCTTCAAGTGCAATTGAACACAGGAGGGCTCGGTCAGGTGCCCATTCCTGATGTGGTGTCAATCTTCGACAACCCCGAGAAGCTAACTTTCCAGTTCAGCTTTGACGGTGCAAAGCGGGAGACCGTGGACCGCTTCCGGGGCAAGGCGGGTGTTTACGATTCCGCACTCCGACAGATGGCTGAAGCGGTCAATTGCGGGGTCTTGGTGCAAGCCAGGATGACGGCTAATCGGCACAACATCGATCAGGCGCTGGACGCCTATCGGCTCCTGTCGTCGATCGGCGTCCACTCCTTCAGGACCAAGCCGATGTTCGCCTCAGGTGTTGCCCTCGGCAACGAGGATGCGCTCCTAGGCTCGGCTGACGAAATTCGAGAGCTGCAGGAAGCCCTGATGGGAATCGCTGCCCAGCCCGACTCAGCACGCCTCGAACTGCCCCCGCCGATTTTTGTTGATACATCACAGCCGCGGCCAAACACCAGATATACCGAATGCGACTGTGGTACCACTGCGGTCTACCTCTCTACTAACGGCGATTTGTATCCCTGTTCCTTCATCGTCGGGGATCCCGATAGCCGCGAGTTCCTCCTCGGCAATGTCCGATCGCCGGAATTCGACCTGGAGAGGATTTGGCGTACCTCGCCAGCTCTCAAGAAATTCCGGGCGAACAGTAGCTGCGGCCAATGCCCGAGCCAAGTCGCCCTCCTGAAGAATGTCGAGAACCGTTCGCTTGCCTGCGCCTGATCAAGCTATCGATGAACGAAGGCTCGCCTCTATACCCGTCGTTCTCGATGCTCGAGGAGGCGGCGTCCCGCCATGTCGGAACCCGTCAGGTCTACCCGTGTCTGACTTCATCGTGTTCTAAGTTCGGATCGATGCAGAGTAAGAGGTATCAGGAGGCATGCCGGGAGAAATCATCCTTGTCGGACTCGGTGCTTACGCCCGGACGAAGCATATTCCTCTGATCGAGGATGCCGTCGCCAGCGGTCGGGCATCCGCCTTCCATGTCGTCGAGCTCGAGAGCACGCGAGGCGAGGTGGAAGCCTTTCTCGGGACCCGTGCCTGCAAGCCGGCGAGCATCTCATGGGTACCCGACCTGCGGCAACACGCGATCTGGTATTCCGGCCATGGGGAGGATGTCCTGACAGCTCTGGCGGGTCCAGGCACGAAAGTGATCGTCTCGACCGAAGCCAAGGCTCATTTGGGCTACCTGCGCGCGGCTCTTGGACTAGGCCTTGATTGCCTGGTCGACAAGCCCATCGTTCTTCCCATGGGGTCGAATGGACGCCCTGCAGCGGACCGTCTGGTTAGTGCGGTAGCCGAGCTCAACGAGATCTGCGATCGGACTGGCGGCCGTTGCGTGGTCATGACGCCGCGCCGCTACAATGCAGTCTACGAATTGATTGGCCGGTATGCGCGGCGCGCCTCCCGGAATCTTGGTACGCCGGTCACCTATATTGGTATCGAGCATCACGCCGGAGTGTGGAACACGGAGGAGGAGATCCTCTCCCGGGAGGACCATCCTTACCGCTACGGCTACGGAATGCTTTGCCACTCCGGCTATCACTACATCGATATTCTCTCCGGTCTCCTGGCTCACAATGAGGACCACTTCGGGAGCCTGGCGGTCGAACTGGATGTCCACCGGGCGAGCGCCGCCGACCAAGTCAGCCAGATCGGCCCGGAGCCGGTGCGCAGGCTTCGCGGCGACGCGCCAGGCGCTGCACTGTTTCCTGCGCCACCGTTCTGGGGCGAGACAGATATTGTCTCGTCTGGAGCCGCGCGACGTCCCCGAAGCCGCGAGACCGTCTGCCTGTTTCGGCTCGACCTTCTCCAGACCAGCGTGTCGCTTCGCAATTGGCGGCAATTGCCGACCGATGTTTACAACAAGAACGGGCGGTACGGGTCCGAGACCGTCCGCTTGAATATCGGTCCATTCGCAGCGATTGAAGCCAGGATCTTCAAGCGCCCACATTTGAGCACGGAGGCTCATCCGCAACTAACCAGGGAGGCGCATATCACGCTTTGGCGGAATGCTGCGTTCCTTGGCGGCGTAGCAGTTCGAGAACGGCTTTATCCTGCGCGGGACACGCTTGTCCGAAATGCCGACCTTCGCGCAGGCCGCAGAAGGCTGTTTGACGATTGGCTGGCAGGGCGGAGCGCCAAGAGTTCCCTCAAGTCGCATACCCGGACGATATCGCTCTTTGCTCACTATTTGGCAGCGGTCACGATGGATGGAGCGAACAGAGATGAAGCGGCCTCACCATGCGTCGTCAACAAAGTTCCGGCATGAATGCCGTTGCTCCGATTTCAGCGCACTTTGGGCATTCCGGGTTTGCAGTGTTCTCCGAAAACGGCTCGACATTGGCGTTCGTTGGTAGTGACCGGGAAGGTGAGGCACTTGGCCGGGCGTGCGACATGCCAGATTTAATTTCTGACCAGCCACGAGACGATAGATGAATGGTGGGCGTCACGACGTCCTATTTGACGGTAGCCATCCCCTGCCGAGCAACTACCGGGCATACAGGCAGTCGGTTCATACACGCCTGCGCCAGATCCTTCGACAGAATCCGGGGTGCCGCTTTCTCGAGATCGGCGTAGGTCCGATGTTCAGGCAAGAGCGGTTCAAGACCATCGACGAGCTCGACATCCACTATGTAGGCTTGGATTTCGAGCATGTTTGCGCCGAACGCCGAGCCGACCTCGCCGCGGCCGGCATCGCCGATCAAAACATCACCTTTCTGGGAAATCCCTCAGGAACATACCTGTTCAACCTGATCAGGCTGGCCAGGAATCAAGAAAGGTTCGATATCATCTATCTCGATGGTAGCCATTCGATCTATGTCGATCTGGCGGCCGCCATCGCAGCAGTACGACTGTTGAGGCCTGGCGCGCTCTTCCTTTTCGATGATGTGAGGTTTTCCTTCGGGAGGAAACATTTGATTCAGAGTACAACTCAATATGCGGATGCCAATGAGGCCAAGCAGTTGACCGAGAGTGAGGCTAACGAGCCTCACGTCACGATCATCATCCGGGATTATCTCATCCCTTTGTTCAGCTTTGAGGTGGAGCGGTCATGCTCGGATCCGGATTGGATCGCACTCCGAGCGCCCGCGTCCGCTCCTTGGATGCGGATTTGACGGTTCTCCCGGTATCTGGCTCCTCGATCGACGTCTGCAGTCTCGCCTAATCACGAACGATGCCGGGAGGTTCGCCGTTATGCTGCGCGTGAAGTTGCGGTCGCAGTTGCTTGAATGACAGACGTGGTCCGTCTCCAGCGTTCTTGCGCGGAAGTTGAAATCCGCCGGCCCCGGACCAGGATCTGCTTTTACATATCAATCCAATATCGGCGAGAGGTCTGCTGCTGCCCTTCACCAGTTTCTACAACAAAGCCCGGCATCCATGACCAAATAAACAAATAAGCCGAGCAGTCAGGCGTTCAGCGTTTCGGAATTCGTCTCGTCGCAGAAAGCGAGATCATCGTAGTAGCACGCTTGTCTAGTTCCTCGACAGTGAGTAGCGGGCTTTCCTGTCCTAGCGGTTCGAGGTGTGTTCGGCAAACGCTCGCCAGCTCGTCGGGCTGGCTCAGCAACCTCATCTGCCGTTAAAGCCGCGGCCGCACCGACGCGTATCGCTCAGCAGAGCCCTGTTCGGTTACGCATGGTGTCGGCACTTCCTCAAGCATCGAATACCAATATTCCTCACCAGAGTAGGTAGTGTCTCCACCCGTTGTCGGTGCTGTATCATTGGTTGCGAACGTGCCGCATGGGCAATGCAGCCCATCACCCGGGGACAAGTGGAGCAACGAAAAGGCATTGATCGAGCCACCTCTACCCGGGGCATACCACTATGCGTGACCGGAGCCTCGCTCTTTCGCGTCCATCCCGTGGCGCAATTCCCTGATGAGTATCGTGACGCTCTTCCCGCGCTGGCAGAAGCACCTCTAATGGAGCGGCTTACGCGCTTCGTTGGGAAGAAAGGCGCCACTTTGCAGGACAACGCTGCCACTTCGATCGCGATACCGCTGAACCGTGGCGACGCCGAGTTGATCTCCTCACAGGCTCTCTCGATACGTAGGCCTATGCGGGCAGGTGCGCACATGATGAGCGACTCAATAACCGAGGCATGCGGCCGCCAAGCATGAGAACTGAATCGAGCAGAAGCTTAGCTATCACCTGGAACGGGGACGGATTCGTCGTCGCGGCCCTTGGTGCTGTGGAAATTATCAGCTACGGCACGCTCTATTATTGCGTGTCTGTTGTTGCCGATGACATTGCACGTGATCTCGAAATCACATCCGAATGGATATTCGGGTGTTTTTCACTCGCTCTATTTACCAGTGCGCTGATGTCGTTGATAGCCGGCCGTCTTATGGACCGATACGGCGCCGACAGAACTATGAAGTTCGCCACAGTTGCGGCGGCTGCCAGCCTGGGACTGGCAGCAGTTTCCTGGAATGCGGTCGTATTTGCCATCGCGCTATTCGGTATGCAGATTGCGGCCACCTTTCTTTTCTATGAGGCTGCCCTTGCGCTTTTGGTCCAGCGAGATGCAGGTAATGCAAAGCGGCAAATGACCTTGTTGACGTTGATCGTTGGGGTCTCGTCAACACTATTCTGGCCGCTTACCTCCTTGTTGCTCACTTTGGTATCCTGGAGAGGAGTCTTTGGGATCTATGCCGGCGTCAACGCTTTCATTGCACTCCCGCTAACCATGTGTACGATTCGCAGGCGCTCTGTAGGCCCTGCAGATGAGAATGACGTTAACGAGTTGCAAGTCAGCTCGAACGCCTCTCCCCAAGTATTCGATTTCGCCCTGATAACGATCGGATTTTCGCTCGCGGCGTTCGTCTTATCAGCGCTCCTTGGCAATATGATCTCAATCCTCTCATCCATTGGCCTAGGTCTGGAGGGAGCTCTGTTTTCAGCGCTCTTCGGGCCGTCACAGGTTCTAATACGGCTTTTGGCAGCCTTCACCGGGAACGTCACCGCAATTCAACTCACACTTCTTTCGTGCATTCTGCTCTGCTCAGCGACGGTGATCGTCGCTCTGACATCACATTCTGTCCTTGGAGTAACGTCCTTTCTGGTCTTGCTTGGGTTCAGCTCCGGTCTAAACAGCGTCTGTCGCGGGACGCTGCCATTATGGATGTTCGGGCAGGTTGGGTACGGAAGTCGCATTGGGTTAGTAAGTGTCTTCCGGTTGTCAACGGCATCTTTTGCGCCACTTCTCTTCAGCTTAGTCCAAAACCGATATGGCATTTCGGTTGCTTTGACATCTCTTTCCGTCTGCGGTGCGGCAAGCATCCTCGCTTTTGGGCTCGTAAGCATTCGATCAAAACGACGTCTGTCGGACCGGAACGAATGAGACAGGGCGTCAAGTTTCAAGGGAGACCCACACGAACCCGCCGGGTTTCGAGTACGAAGCCCATCGTTCGGGGAACAACAACAAGGAAGTCGATCCATCGTTGATCATCATTCGGCTTTTCTGGAGCAACGCTTCTCCGACACCCTTGAGGCCGCGCCTTGCCACGGCCGAAAGCAAAAACTGCAGAAGGCTCTTCGTTTCCCAATGAATAGTTCGAACGAACTCTGGCCATACCTTCCAGTCTGCTGGTGTCTCTCTCTCTCTCTCTCTCTCTCTCTCTCTCTCTCTGTTTCAGACATTTCAACCAGCGTTTCGATAGGCAGTGCACCATCGATTCTGAAGTTGGAGTCGTGATCCTATGAGATTTTGTGGCTCATTGGTTGCAGGATTAGCGTCGGGTTTGCGGGGGTTTTATCTGCTTGAACCGTACAGCGCCGCCGACGTCCCGATGTTGCGAGGGGTTATTTCTGCCCCGGTTCCCGCGGCGCGACAACTATGACCTCGATCTATTCCTGAGCTACGTGGACCTGTCTTGCACGCCATTCGGCGAAGCCGTACTGACCTTTGAATACCGGCCCGACATGGTCCTTGGCGGCGCCGCCCAACCGAACGTTTCCATTGATGGATCCGTCGCCTGCGAACTCGCCCTCGAACCCGTAGAACAGCGAAATCGGTACCTGTGTGTGCGCCGCCTCGAAGTGGACGCGGCGACCATGAACGCAGCCAGATACGACTCCGGTGGACCATGCAGTGTGGTGCACCCCCGAGATGAGCTCTCCCTTCTGCTGAATGTTGAGATGGTGTGCCGCAGAACCATGAAGGAATTGCATTTCGACGCACCAATTCCCAGAGATATTGACGTCCGCAAGCAGGTTGGTAGTCGGTTGAGCGATTGACTGGGGATTGCAAAATGCGGCGGCCAAAGCGCGGCCGACGATCTCGGCCTCATCGTCCGACAGATTGACGGGATCCAGTATGATCGAGGTTGGCGTTGACCAAAAATCGTGGATCAGGATCCGCGGTCGCTGTCGTAGGAGTGCAAGTCTTAGCTCCTCCGCATCAAACGGAATGAGGTCCGCATTCCAGATGACCCTAAGCCGGGTAGCTGCCAGAAAACCGGCCCAAGACAGCACATCCGTGGCAACACCTTGCAGCGAGCTCAGGCGAGCCTGAATCCGCATCAGCCGCGAAAGCCACTGGTCGCGTTCGTCTTTTGCCGATTGAAAATTGATCCAGCGGTCGAGCGCGAGTGCGGCCCCGACCACCTCCTCCTTGCCGACCTTCATCGAGCGGCCAAACGCCTGGTGAGGCGCTCCATTCCACCAGATCGCTTTGCAAAGCCGCTCCTTGCCGATCACGAGAGCAGTGGATTGTGGGCCACGGATATACTTACCGCCTGCGTAAACCACCAGGTCAGCGCCGTTCTCAATCCAGCGATCCGGCTTTCCGGGCGAAAGACCAGCAGCATCCACGAGAATGGGTACGCCGTGTGCGCGCGCGAAAGGGAGGAGCGAGCTTAGCGGCAATGCCGATGCATCGTCTGCGCGACCGAGGAGGCAGATCATGGCGACGTTCCCATCCAATGCCAGCGCCAACTCCGCCATCGTGGAAACGCCGACAATCTCGGCCCCCGCGATGCGGATGGCCTGTTCGTAGGGAAAACGTTGATCAACCGGAATCAAGACCTTGTTCCGTAACCCCGCGGTGTCCGGTAACCGCAGCATGAGCTCTGGATTGTTTCCGGCAATGCATGCCGCGGTAGCTAACGATAACGATGCTGCAGTGCCCGCGGTGATGACACCCCATTCTGCGCCAGTAAGTGCAGCCATCCGTTGACCTACGGCTTCAGCCAGTTCGTCCATGTCGACGAACGCCGCGGCGGCGGCGTCCATTGCGGAGATGACCTCGTCGCTCGGATTGCTTGCGCCATAATTCGTGCGCACACCCGCGCATTGAATAAATGGCTCGACGCCGAGCTCTCGATAGATCCATCCGCGCGGGCGGTCTCGTTCCGACTGGACCGGTGATTGTAGGAAATCAGACCGTTTATTCATGCCAGCCCTCTCGTTGGAAGTACGTAAAATGCCGCAACACAGAGTGCAGTGTGAGGACAAGATGCCGGACGCGAGCCATCTTGAGCGCTCGAGATTGCAAAAGTACAGGACAGCCAGCGAGGCGAGGACGGACGTAAGCAGTACTCAGGAAGACCATTTCTGGGACCGAGCCGCCGGCAATGCAACGGGAAGATGCCGCTTATACATAGCCACATTTTGTATGGGCACTCGCATAAGCGCCACGTGAGTGACAGCGAGAGGCAGGATGCAGATGCTAACGTCGCCTGACACTCCCTAGGCAGGGATGAAAAGTTGGAGAAGCGTCCATCGGAGCACTAAACTTCGCAAAGCAGCCGAGCCGCATTGCTCCACCAAGAGCAGGGCGGTTGTGGCCGCCGGGACAAAAAGAGATCCGTGACGGAGCCGAACTATGGTTGCTGCGAGCCACCGCGGATAATACCGCCGAGAACTTGTCGAGGCTCTTCCCCATTTTAGCACCATCTGGGTCCCGATTCTGGTGATTTGGTAGGACGGCCCAAAGCGCCGCGCCAATGGCCACTCAAGGAGCGCAGAGACAGCGAGGAATAGGCTGGGGAAGAAGGAAGACCTCCGGGTGCCATGATATTCGCTGGGTCCCAACGGCATTTCAGCACAAGACGCTCCACTTCGTGAGGCAGGCCATACGGCACGACCGAAGCTATTCGCTCCCGTGAAGCTGCGCTCGGCCAAGGCGAAGGTATCCGGCGCCATCAATTTCGTACCGAGGTGCCCAGATCACGTGGCTGCGAGCTGCAGCCCGTGCGGTTACACCAAATTAGCAAGAAGGGCCGCCCCCGTTGATATCATCCGTGGCTAGAACGATCGTCGTCCAGAGAGGGTCCATGCCGAGAATCGCAACACGTTCATCCGTCTTGAAAGGCTTTGGGGCGATCCGCGACAAGAGTTCCTGTGAGTTGCTTCATGCAGAAAGCCAAGACAAAGCCCGCCACAAGTTCGCTTGGCCGATACCAGGTAGCGCAACGCATCCTCCTTGAGAATACGTCTCGCTCGAGCGAAACCGATTGACGATCTGGTTGTACCGCTGCGCTCGAATGTTGTCACAGCCTATGAGTGGCTTTGCATACTGAGTTCCTCGCAGCTGATGTCTGATGCGCCCCAAAGGTCGCCGGCCCACCGATGCCACGCGGCCGCTATCGAGGTCAATTGCGGTCCTTGGTAGTTGACCGCACAGCAGTTCTTGCATCACAAAAGATGACGCAGGAGTGTCACTTGCAAATCGGTCCGATACTCAACGGCCGGCGGCGAACAAGCGTTCAGCGGTTCGCAAATCCTCCGTGCTGTCGATCTCATACCAACGAATATCATCACAACGCGCCGCAGCGAGCGATAGCCCGCGCTTCTCGACAAGATAGGCGAGCAGCTCCTCGGTGTATGTCGTTATGGCGCCCGAGGCGATAATGTCATCCAGGGCAGGGACAATCGTCCCTCTCAGCGTAACGCAATTTAGCCGAAATATATTCATTGTCTTGAATAGCGCCGGGCCGTTCCCGTCGAGGTCCGCGGCCGTCTGCCTCATTCGAAACGCGGAAATAAATCCGTTCTCCGAGAGCACTACAGCGGATCCTTGCATGCTGGAATCGAATGGTGCTACCGCAGCAACGTCCATCGAATCGGCAAGGTTCAGATGGCGGAGCGCGTCTTCCTCAAAGAAGACATCGCCTTCCAAAAGATAGCAGTCATCAGAAAGGAGCGCATCACGCGCGAGCCATAGCGAATAGGCGCTGCCGGTATGGTCAAAAACGGTTGACTCGACATAGTTGATCTCGAGCCGGCCGAAACGGCCGCCGCAAGCGTATTGGATGGCGTCCTTACGATAGCCAACGACGATCGTCACCTCTTCGACCCCGACGGCTTCCAGGTTGCGCAGCGCGTTGTGGAGAATCGGGGTGCCGTTAACTTCGACCAGAGGCTTCGGCCGCAAATCCGTTAGCGGCCTGAGACGAGACCCGAACCCGGCGGCGAGAATGACGGCTTTCTTGGGAGGAGTGGTAATCATTTTCTTTCCGTTCATTCGTTGCGCGAGGCCGGGACGATTCCGCCGAGGAGTCCGGATCGAAGAGCCCCGACGCCCGACGCAATCTCGAATTGTGTGTGCCCGCGGATCCCGTCAGCGTCTCTAGATACGCTTCATGATGAACGAGAGAGCGCGCTTTGAAGTAAGCCGTAGCGCACAACATTTTACAGTTGAATAGTTGACGCATCGATCAGGGACGTTCGCGAGACCTGATCGTGGTCGGCTTGCATGCGGAATTCCTGGCTGGAGATGTATGCCGCAGTATCCGATCATCACCAACAACTGGCGCGCGTTTGTCACCGCGATCAATGACTAGCGTTGGTAGTTGACTGCAATGCGAGTCTTCCTTGTCACTTAAAGAAGGCACCCGGCAGTCGTTGCCAACCGGACAAACCCGCTTCTTGTCATGAGTCGAGGCGTTTGGCTGAACGAGCGAAAAGACGCTTGGACCGAATAAAGTAAAATATGCAATGGAAGTAGAGATCGCCGCGAGGAAAGTGTTTCCGCTGGGGTACGCACGGTGCGCGTCACGGTCCCCAGAAGACTGTCAGCCGACGATCAGACAAAGGCTGCCGATCACCCGACAGCGGAGACGCTGGTTGCCGCTAACATTTGCTTGTTCGGTGATGGTGCGTGAAGATAGCTATCACGCCGCGACAAAGCGCACCGACGCAGATGCCTATCCGGCTGTAAATGCGTTGGCACCGATAACAGGTCGGGTCGATAAGTGGGCGGCCTGTCGGGCCACATTGTACGACAAGGACGTCCCACAATAGGCAAAAGGCGCAAGATGACTCGACGAAAGGACGTTGACCTTGCCCCGCGGGCTTAATCAGTGTGCAGTTCGTTCTGGCCGATACAAGGACCAGAGCCGCCGCTTTTCGGAAGAGCAGATCATCGGGATTTTGAAGGAGCATGAGGCCGGCGTTTCGGTCGCCGATCGGTGCCGCAAGCATGGCGTCAGCGATGGCGGCATCTAAAAATGGAAGGCGAAGTTCGGCGGCTGGAGGTCTCGGAGGCCAAGCGGCTGAAGTCGCGGGAGGCCGGGAACACGCGGCCGAAGCGGTTGCTGGTCGACGCCACGCTGGACAATGCGGCGCTGAAGGGGCTCTTGAGAAAGAAATGGTGACGCCGACGGCCAAGCGGAAAGCTGTCGCCCACGCGGCGCGCCGATGGCGCCGAACGACCGCTGACCCCTCGGCTTTGTGTCGGATCAGCTTACGGACGGCCACCACTTCCGCATCCTGACCGTGGTCGACGACTGCACCCGCGAGTGTCTGCCGGCCGATGCTTCGCTCTCCGGCACCCCGGTGGCGCGGGAACTGGACCGGCTTGTGGTCGAGCGTGACAAGCCGAAGATGGTGGTCCGCGACAATGGCAGCGAGCTCACTGGCAACGCCGCCCTGGCCCACCAGCGCCGCGTCGCATGGCACTACATCGCGCCAGGTAAAATGCAGAATGCCCGCATCGAGAGCCTCAATCGCCGGCTGTGGGATGAATTGTGGACGCTGTTGACGTCGTTGGCCCAGGCCCGCATCGGGCGCAAATGCTGGTGGGCAGATTACAACGACGCACGACCAGAGTCGCAACTCGGATGGAAGACGCCGTCCGAATTCGCCATAACCTGCCACCCGCGCCGAATCTGGCGCTGCGCTATGCCGAACGCTCCGCGCCAGCTCCCGCCGCTACAACCGCCCAACCGGGCAAATCCAATATCCAGGGCGAACCCAGGATTGGATAAGACTTCGGGGCAAAATTCAATGTAACGTAGTCAAGCTAGTCTAGTCGCCTTTGTCACGAGTAAGGGTGTTTGCGACGTGAGGAAGATAGGAGGTTGGGGTCAAACGTGCAGAGCCAGCATTGGCTCCTTCGAACCGTCGCTCGGAAGCCGGGAGCGAATTCCAAAGGGACGCGTTTGACCCACACACGCGTGCGGTGTGCAAGATCTGTGTGCCATGCCGTGGGCTAGCGGCCTTGGCCGGGTGTTGACCGGAGCGAGAGACGATCGCCCAACCAGCGCAGGGCGCGGTTTGGAATTTGGCGTACCTCTAGAGTCTCCTGAATTACAGGCATTTTGCTGCAGCGATGTTCAGTTCCACGCGTTGAGAGCCGCGGTCAAACGTTGCAAGCCTTGGTCAAGCAATTCCAGGTCAATGCCGTAGGAGAGGCGGATCCCGGCGGGGTCTCCAAAGGTTGTGCCGGAAACCGTTGCGACACCAGCCTCCACCAGCAAGGCGTTCACGACGTCATCGGCGTTGATGTCGCGGCCATTGCGATTGGCACGCCGCTGCAATTCGGTAAGATCAAGATAGAAGTAGAAGCCGCCCTGAGCAGCGGGTCGAGGCACCAATGTCAGCGCTGAAAGGATCGATAGCCCGCGCGCTCGCGCTTTGGTGACCCGGCGCTGGAGGTGCAGTTGGAAGGCAGCGTCGCCGCGCTCCAGGAAGTGGAGCAGCGCATGCTGTGCAATGACATTGGGATTGGAAGTAGTATGGCTTTGCAGCGCTTTGACCGCGTTAATGACAGGCACGGGTCCGGCGAGATAACCAATCCGCCAGCCAGTCAGGGCTAACGACTTGGAAAACGAATTTACGACCAAAGTACGATCGCGTGCCCCGGGCGCTAGCGAGACGATCGATTGATGGGTATGCGGGTCGTGGGCGAAAGCCCCGTAGCATTCATCGAAGATGATCCAGAGATCCCGATCAATGGCGAGCTGGGCAATGCCAGCCAGCGTGTCGCGATCATAGATCGTGCCGGTCGGATTGTTTGGCGTGTTAACCACGATCGCCTTGGTCTTTGACGTAACCGCTGCCGCGAGGTCCGTAAGCCGCGGCACATAGTTGCTATTCCGAGTCTCGACAAAGACCGGTGTACCGCCGGCAATGACGGCTTGGGCTGGGAAAGTGGTCCAGTAGGGGGCTGGAATCAACACTTCGTCCCCGGGCGACAGAAGAGCCATGGCCGCATTGAAGAGCGCTTGCTTGGCACCGCTCGTCACCGCAATTTCGTCGACCGACCAGGGCTGAGCGGTCTCGGCGGAAATCTTGCCGGCAAGCGCCTGGCGCAACTCTAGCAGCCCGACTGTATCGGTGTAGCGGTTGAAATTGCGATTTATCGCGGCGATAGCACCGACGCGCACCGATGGCGCGAGCTCGCTCCAGATCTCTCCAGCGGTCAAATCGATGATATCCCTGCCGTTCGCAGCAGCTGCTTTGGCCGCGATCCTCGCCGCGGCAGTGCCGGAGGATTTGAATAAGGCTATCCGTTGCGCCAACATGAGCGCGTTCCTCTCAACAAGTCGTCTATGGTTGAAGTTTGCCTGAGACACCATGAAGGCGAGCGATGCGGCTCACCAGAGGCAATTCACCCTCTGGTCGGCCGTCCTCGGTGGGCGAAATGAACTCTTAGCTCCCCTCTGGTGCCTAGCCGTCGAGACTGATGAACCGATCGGGCACCACACGGCGGGTGGTGTAGAGGTCATCGCGCCGGCACACCACTTGATGATGCCTCCAAGATCAGGAAGGCCAACAAAGTCTTTGGTCGAGACTGCATTGGGTGCGATTGCACGACAGGTGTCCATCCAAGACGACTATCGTGCTGGACGGACGAGACCTATTGCTGTTGGTCAGGAGGGAGATATCTCGTCTCGGCACAGGCGAGTTCGTCGTACCTCAACAAATCGAAAACCTCGTCGAGTGTCGCAATATCTAGCTCAATGCCGGCAATGCTTTCCTCGGCGATGATACGGCCGCACACGTTCCCCATTGCTGCTGTGGCGGCACGCATGGAGTGGTTGGCCCAGACTACGGTGGAGATACCGGCATCTCGGTATGCAGAGACAGATGTTCGATAGTATTTCGTTGGAACGATCACGACAGGCAGGCGATTTCGCCAGGCAGCTGCAAAGGACAGGATTTCGTCCGCGCTGTTCTTGCGCGAATGAATGAGGATCGCGTCGGCACCGGCCTCGGCGTAAGCGCTGGCTCGCAGAATAGCTTCGTCCATGCCATGGCCGGCTATCAGCGCTTCGGTCCTGGCCACCAGGACCAAGTCGTCCGCGACTGTATCTTTCACTGCCCGCAGGCGGCCGGAAAATTCATCGACGTCGGCCAGGGCATGCCGATCGCCAACAAACGAGTTTATCTTTGGAAAGCAGCTGTCCTCAAGCGCAATCCCGGCGGCGCCACGCTGATGGAGTTTGCGTGCCAGCAAGCGCGCATTGTTGAAATTCCCGAACCCACCATCGCCGTCAACGAGAACAGGCAATTCGGTCGAATCCACTATGCGCTCGACCACGTCGACGAGTTGGCTCCAAGAAGCCTCGTTGGCATCGCGGTAGCCGAGCGAGCTGGCAATAGACAGGCCCGACGCCCACAGGCTCTTGAAGCCTGCGCGCTTGGCAATCGCTCCCGATAGCGCATCATGAGCCTCCATCAAGAATGACAGGGTGCTCCTGGAGCAGATTTCATTGCGCAGAACTTGTGAAAATGAGGTGCCTGCGCTTCGCTCGGGTCGATTGACGACCGCCGATTGTGGTTGATATTGCATGCCGAATCCTTGCAGGTGCGTTGACCTGTCGGGGGCACAGTGCGTCCTTAGTCGAGTTATCGATGGCTAAAGCGTTTGCGCAATCCCGCAGCTCAGTCGAAAACTGACATGCTTCTGTCATCTTGATCAATCACCAGCGTTGGTAGTTGACCGACACGTAGCGTATTCCCAAATAACCCACGCGCTACGGTTAACCGCCAAGCGCAGGACATTGTCGTTGATTGGCGGTAAGTCGCAGAGCGTACGCGGGTGACGACCAGAAAACCTCATCAGCGCGCAGCTTCCTGCGTTGCTCGGTCTGGGTAAATCCTGGCCTTTTGACTCGGCTCAACTCATGGTGTGGTAAGACATGATTTATCCAATCTGGCGGACGTGTCCATATTCCAGGTGAACGCTGGGATCGTTGATTGCAATATGTGCACCGCTCTCGCACATCTATAGCGAGCAAAGACATCTCCAGCCGCGTCCGCTCGATACCACCGATGTCTCAGCTGTTGCAAATGGTGGTGTCCAATTTCCGACGTGGGTCGCGATTGTTTCAATCGCGTGATGCCGCAATTGCTCGTCGAGTTCTCAAGCGCTTGTTTCTGAGTGGAACGGCGGGTGCCGGACCTGGTACGAGACTTGCTGTTCCCGTCCCGGGTCCTCTGAAAGGATGGAGGACCGGGTGCGCGCTATCGTCTCCATCAAGCCGGTTGTCGGCTCCTTGCGGATCTACGTGCGCTCGTAACCTAGAGCCATAGACCGGAAGGAAGTGGACCATTACCAGTCTTGTCCCAACTGGAATGCCGACGTTGGGCAGTTCGTCTAAAGGGCGCCGGCTGATCCCGACGAACATGCCGAATGCTGCAATGATTCTCAACGTCGCGCATATTGGCACTGGAAGCCACATAACTAGCCGCTGGTATCACGTGACGCGCTTTCGCGTGTGGCGGAGTGTTTTCGCGCGACTGGATTTAAGCCAAGTACAGCATAGGATGCAACTGCAGGAGCCGGGCAAACGCCGTGCAGATCGACAGCACCTGTGCCAGCGAACAACTCGGAAAGATCTGCGGCTTTTCGAAAGAACTATGCATGAGCAAAGACTGAAGCGCGTCGTTCTATTGTGATGATCTGCCGCGCCCCGAGCATGAACGTCAGGTGGGCTGCAGGTGCGTTTAACGCCAGCGGCGACGAACACGGCGTCATGGAGTCCAATTCCCCGGAGAACTTGTCCCGATGATGCCTATTGAAGAGAAGCCCGCGATCCTAGACCACCTTGTACGCAAGTTGTGTGCTGTGGCCATCGCGATACTGGTCTCGTCACAAGCTGGCGCGGAAGATGATTTGATGAAGACTGCTAGGCGGACGTTTAAGCCGATTCCCTCGGTCGTACCCGCCGTGAAGGACAACCCGGTCACCCACGAGAAGGTCGAGCTCGGTAAGATGCTGTTCTTCGATCCGCGAATCTCGGTTAGCGGTATTATTAGCTGCAATACCTGTCACAATCTTGGTACAGGCGGAGTCGATGCAGGTCCGACGTCGGTTGGTCACGGCTGGCAACTAGGGCCACGTCGGGCCCCCACCGTCTATAACGCAGTCTTCAATGTGGCGCAGTTCTGGGATGGGCGGGCGCCGGATCTCAAGGCGCAAGCAAAGGGCCCCGTGCAGGCGAGTGTTGAAATGAACGCGACCCCAGATCATGTAATCAACACGCTGAACTCGATGAGCGAATATGGGGAGATGTTCAAAAAAGCGTTTCCAATCGAGGCATCGCCAGTCACCTTTGATAACTTCGCGAGGGCGATCGAGGCCTTTGAAGCGATTCTCATTACGCCCGCAGCCCCGTTCGATCAGTATCTTGAAGGCGATCCAAGTGCTCTCAATGATCAGCAGAAAGCAGGATTGAAGCTATTCATGGACACAGGATGCTCCTCCTGTCACAATGGTATCAACGTTGGCGGACAGGACTATTTTCCATTTGGCGCCGTCGAAAGACCAGGCACAAGCTTGCTTCCGACCGCCGACAAGGGTCGATCCTCCGTCACAAAAGTGGCCAGCGACGAATACGTGTTTCGTGCAGCACCGTTGCGCAACGTCGCATTGCGACCGCCGTACTTCCATTCGGGTCAGGTTTGGAGCCTTAAGCAAGCTGTCGCCGTAATGGCTGAAGTTCAGCTCGGCGCTAAGCTTGGCGATAAGGAAGAGGACGATATTGTCGCGTTTCTGAATTCGCTGACCGGGCAGCTGCCCAAGATTGAGTATCCGATACTGCCCACCCGGACCGAGATGACGCCACTGCCGTCTACAGGAAAATAACATGTTCCATTACTGCAGGGGCCGTTTTGTTGAGGAAAGCATGGCGCAGGGAGCCGGGCGTTTGCCAACGGCCAAGTCCCGCACTCGAGGCTGAGCACATGACCGCACAGTGATCTCTTGTTCAATCACGAAAGGTCTCGCAGCCCGGACGTCCACAGGGCGCAGCCGATCTGGACATGGAACAACCAATGCGGCTCGGTTCTGGCGGTCAACAGCTACGACCAGAGCACGGGCGCCGTTTCCGGCACCTATAACGTAACGAATAGCTGCGACGAAGCCGCCCCTCAGGGGATGACAGGCTGGCTGGCCCAAACCAATAGCGGTGCAGCGATCAGCTTTACAGTCAACTTCGGGGGCTGCGGATCAACGACCGTGTGGACGGGCCAGCTCAATGCCGCATCGGGTTGTCAAGGGCTTTGGCCTCGCTCGCCGAGCCCGTGGTATGGAATGGGATCAGTGACGGCGCTGACACTTTCACGTTCGGCAGCGGCGACAAGTCGAAACTGATATCCGCTGGTAAAAGGGGGAGGCCAAGGACGGGGCCAGGCGAGAGCCTCTCCAATACGAAAAACTGCAAACTGCGCGATGTTTTTCGTGTGACGACGTTGAGCGTCGTCACGCCGACATTACCGAATGAAGTCGCTTTTTGGTAGGCGGCGTTGGCGGGAGTGCACTCATCGAATAGTCGACAGGTGCCGCCTAGACACCCGCCGGTGCTTTCGAAGATGGCGAGAACCCTCTCCCAGCCGTGGACTGTTCCGACCGGTTCACGGTTACAAGCTCGGTTCGCTCCCAAATCGATCGCAAGGAGGAGCCTCTTCCCTAAGCTGCCATCTGCACCGGGAGGGCGGAATAACCGCGTACGAAGTTGGATGCGACGCGTTGCGGTTCGCCGACGACCTTGATGTCCAGGCGCCTGTTCAGCATCTCCTCCCAAAGGATCTTCAGCTGCAGTTCCGCAAGGTGTCTTCCGACACAGCGATGGATACCGAACCCGAACGAGAGATGTTGCCGTGGGTTCTTCCGATCGATGATGAACCTGTCGGCCTGGTCGATGGCCTCATCGTCCCGATTCCCGGAAATGTACCACATGACGACCTTATCACCTCGTCTGATTTGCTTGTTACGTATCACGACATCGGCCATCGCAGTGCGGCGCATGTGTGCGATCGGCGTCTGGTAGCGTATGATCTCGGAGACGGCGCTCGACACGAGCGCCGGATTCTCGCGGAGCTTCCGCAGCTCGGATGGAGTCTGGTTCATGAACAATACGCTTCCACTCATCGAATTGCGCGTGGTGTCGTTTCCGCCCACGATCAGCAGTATGAGGTTGCCTAGGAACTCACGTGGCTCCATATTCCGAGTCGCTGGTGAGTGCGCCATCATCGAAATCAAGTCTGCGCGTGGCTGGGCATTTTTGCGCTCGTTCCAAAGTTTTGTGAAATAGTCCAAGCACCCGGACAGGACGGCGCGTCGCTTCTCCCAGGTGTCGATCTCGTGGCCAGTACGCGGAGTTGTGGCGGCAACGTCCGACCAATAAGTCAGCAGCCGCCGATCCTCAAATGGAAAATCAAACAGCGTCGCCAACATTTGCGTCGTCAACTCGATCGAGACCTTATCGACCCAATCGAAGGTTTCATTGCGCGGCAAGCCCTCCAGAACGGCCTTGACCCGCTGACGGATCAAGCCTTCGAGCTTGGCCAGGTTCTCCGGCGCCACTATCGGACTGATCGTGTTGCGCTGCTCGCCATGTTTCGGAGGACCCATCTTAATGAAACTAGGAGTCCAATATTCCTCCGGAGAATCGACGATCGTGACGCCTCGCTCCGACGAGAACACTCCGTGAGTCATGTCTACTGCAACGATGTCGTGGTATTGTGTTATAGACCAATAGGGACCATAGGAACTATCTTGACAGTAGTGGATGGGATCTTCCCTTCGTAACCGCTCGAAGTAGGGCCAAATACTGTCATCCTGAAAGCGCTTGACGTCGCTGACATCCAGATCGCTCAGAAGAACATCATATGCTCCCTCGCGCGCGTGACCTGCCAACATTGTATTCATGATCGCCCTCCGGCCTTAACCTCTCATCTTGCTTTCGCTCGCCTGGGCGAGTTCCCACGGCAGCTCTGAGAGCGTCCCACGATTTTTGAATGGACCGACCCATCATTCCCTGCCGGCTGCGGCGCTTTTGCTTGCGAGCAATTGATCGGTTCGAATGGTCGAACAATATCGCAAGCCGGAGCGCAGCGCCCCTATCATGATTGGGAGGGCGTGAGCTTGCGTTCACTGCTATAATCGTTCCCCGCACACCCGCTCAGATCGTTGCAGCGTCATCGCGAGCTATCGCTGATTTCTGGTGACGGCTTGGCTGGTCAGGAGGCCGTGGCTGTGGGTTGACTGACCTCGATGCCGTCTCAGAATGTCAGACCGAGAACGCGTTGTGGCAAGTGATTGTGGCCATCGAGGCGGCGTCAGCTCTTCTACGCGACCGGTCGATCTGCTGGCGTGCTTAGCTGGGCTCGCTCCGTGCCTCATCCGTGCGAGACTGCGCCATCGGGCGCGCCAATTGATCGCGCTCGGCCACCAGGTCAGGCTGGTGCCGCCGAGCGACGTGAAGGCGTGCTTCAAGCGCGGTAAGAACGATGCGGCCGATGCAGAAGCAATCTGCGAGGCGGTGACGCGGCCAAGCATGCGCTTCGTGCCGGAGAAGAGAAGAGCGGCGCCTACTCCCACTTGTCAGTAGACTTTCACCACCTACTCCTTGCCGGTTTCCCAGCGCACCAGCTGTAGGGCTCAATCGCAGCGTGGCGTAGAGGCATCCGAAGTCACCAGCACTTCCGCCAGAAATGGAGTGACCGATACTGCTTATGCGCCCTAGCCGAGGAGCGCAATGATGTCATCGAGCATCGTGATGACAGCGACCCGGTCTTCCTTTGGCAACGAGGCGTCACGGCAAAACCAGATTGCTCGGCATCCCGCGCCGCGTGCGCCCAGAACATCCGAGCGAAAGCTGTCACCTACCATCATGACCTTGTCTGGCGCCTCTCGCAAAAAGTCAAAACATGCGTCAAAAGCGACGTGGCTGGGTTTGCGATAGCCGCAATCGCCGCAGAACATGACCAGATCGCAGTTGCGGCTGACATTTGTGTGCCGAGCGACCTCGGCTCGCCACAACCTATGGCTCGTTCCCCAAGGCGTATTGGACAAGATCGCCGTCCGGTAGCCCATGCGGTGAACCGCAGTCATCACTTTGTCCGCTTCTGGCATGAGCTGGCCACCAGCAAAGATTCTGTTGCAGAGACGCAGCTCGAGTAGCGCTGCATCCGCGTCATCAATGTCGGGGGCCAACGCGCATCTGAACCGGTCGACGAAAGAAACCACACGACAATCATTGCGCTCTCTGTTCAGCGCATGCAACGTTGCGCTAGCGATGGATCTCGGCGCTGAGACAGTGGCCAGATCTGTAAAGCTGGACGGATCAGTGAGGAAATCATGCAAGAGCTCAATCTGTTCGGCCTCGGTCCGTAATGGATAGTCGCAAAGGGTGTTCCCCCAATCAAAGATGATGGCTCCAGGATTTCTCATCTCTATGAAAGCGCTTTCAGCCGATCTAGAAACGCTCGCCACTGGCGGAGGATAATCTCCGGATCTTTGCCCTTCCGCCACAGGTCCTTATCTAAATCATTTGACGTGTGCTTGGCTCGCATGCAGTCTGGCGAGACCTCGCCAAATATCGCATCGCCTTCGGCGGTGATAAAAAAACAAATATCGAGGAGTTCAATTTGGCACGATGCCAAGCCTCTCGCCAGTACCTTGAAGGCTCGCAGAGCCAAATGGCTGGCAGCATCCGTATCGATGAAGTGGTCCGCGAGCCAATTCGGCATGCATTCGTCCCGATGTGGGAGTGGGTTGCGCCAGTCGAAGCGTACATAGGGTTCGTGTCGCTGATCGGATCTGAGGTATCCGCCGTGACGCATTGGGAAAGTCTCCAACCCGAGATATATATGTTTTGGGGTCCCGATATAGGCTGCCTTGACGATGACCTCGATAGGCGGGGCCGCAACTCGCCGACTGATGTAATAGTCTTCACCAACGTGCACGATTGTGGAAGGCACACCGTCAGTCTCTAGCATCCGCCATAGCCGCTCGCTGATGCGTAGACGTAACCAGTCGGTGCCCTCAACTGTGGCAGCGCGATTTGCGGAGTACGAAAACAGCGTTGGCTTTAAACGCACGATGACGGTGTGATCGTCGATAACGCGGATCACCTTCGACTCGCCCTCTATCAGCAAAGGCAAATCTTCGAACATGGAGCGCCAGTGGTCTGGACCTGGGAACGCGGCTGATTCGATAGGCTGCATGAGGATTTCGATCTATTCACTATGCTTCGACGTACAGGTACACGGTGCTGTCGTAGGCACGCGGCTTGCTGTTCGTACACCCCGAGGACATTCCGACGAGCGCCGTGAGCGACCGCGACCGCGCCGCAACCGTTCAGATGTACCGTTTCATACCACCTCGCCCCGACTTCAACGCGGTGGCCCAACGTGGGGTATGGCCCGGCGCTGGATCCGCTCTACATCGCCGATTGCTCGGTGATGTCCTTCCAACAGGCAAATGCCGTGCCGAACTGAAACTGTCGCTTCTGCAAGCGCTTGTTGCGAGCATCTTCTAGAGCCTTGGAGCGTGGGTCACGTCACATTGCTCGAATTGTCTCAAAACCGACAAAGGCGCTGAATGATATCCGACAGGATCAGTTGGACCGTCATGTAACCCGATTTTGGGGGCACCTACTTGGTTGGAGGGAGCTCTCCGTTTGATAGGCGGTGCGCATGATGACGACGCAGACGGGGCGCTGAAGGCAAAGATCACACTGGAAGACGTGGGGGGAGCAGGCGATGCTGGCCGATTTGGCCCAGCGTATGAGGTTTACCCGAACCAGTTCTATGCATGGAAGAAGTCAACTGCTGGACCAGGCGGCCCGGGGCTTTGACGTCTCCGGCACCAGTTCTTGCATTTCTTTCCTGATCCGCACGGACAGGGCCCATTGCGGCCGACCGTTCCTCGGGGATGCGGCGGTCTTGCGATCGACGCGCTGCATTGTCGGGAGCTTGGCATTCAATGAGTGCGATGACTCACTCGGCGACCTTGTCGGGTGCCGCCGTGGAGCGCATCGCGGGTCTTTACTTCCGTTTTTCCTTGGGCCATGTCAGCAAGCATCAGCATTCCGCTCATCGTCGACGCCGTGTCGATGTCGACGTCGAGGGAGTGATTTCCGGGCTGCCACGTCATAACGCGACGGCCTTTTCGACGCCCTCGATCCAAGGCTCCCAGAGGATGTCGCATTGGCGCATTGACAGAAAACAATGAGCCGTACTGACCCGGTCGCTCCAGAAGGGTAGGTGCGACGTTGTCGTAATGCACCATGGCGAGAACCCGGTTGGGTTGGTCGAGAGTCTCGAGGATCGGCTGCTGCTCCGGGCTGTCCTCATGCCACGCGACTGGAAGCCAATCGCTGCCCGTGAACAGCTCTGGGGAGGCCAGCAAAGCGGCGATGAAGCCATCAAGCTCTTCGAGCAGCACCGTTTCCTCATCGAGGGCGAGCATTTCCTCGTTAAGCCGCTTGGGGCGGCGCGAAAGACCGGTCAGGGACTCTCCAAATTCCATGGCAACGGTTCCTGAAGATGGCACAGCCTGGCACCATGTGGCCTTGCCAAAGCCCATTGTCGCCTGGTGCCGGGCAATGATGCGACGTGCCGGCTGGACGGCGAGGGAATTCGACGCCAGGCTTTCGGTTCGCAGGACAGACGGCACAGATACGGACGTCAGCTATGTCGGCGCCGCGAAAGGCCAGCCGAACTTGAACGCGCAGGAAAGTTTACGATGCATCGCGCGATGGTGTGTCGGCCGATCTGCTTGCGTAGAAGAAGCGCGATTTCGAGACTCGCCTGACAATACCGGGTCGCCTGCCTCACTCGACCAGCAGATGCACAGACAACGACCAGCTTTCTTGCCCCATTCGCGACATAGGCATTTCGGCATTTCATCGGCGTGGGCGACTTTGCGGGGTCGTCCCCCGTGGCCGCCACCTATCCATGTCGGCAGAACAACGGAGGCCGAGGATAGGAAAGCTCAACCCAACTTTCGTTACCTAGGGCGTGATTTCGCTTGAATCGCTTTCAGGATGAAATGCTCGATCTTACCCAACGCGGTTCGAGGCAAATCGTCCGTGAACATAATCTCGTGAGGCACTTTGAAGCGGGCGAGTTGCGACTGCACATGCGCCGCCAGCGCTTGTTGTTCAATCTGAGCCCCCGAACGCAGAATCACATAGGCCACCGGCACCTCGCCCCAACTCGGATCTGGCCGTCCGACGACCGCGCATTCCACGACATCTGGGTGCTCCAGGAGGACACGCTCCACTTCCGCCGGATAAACGTTCTCTCCGCCGGATATAATCAGATTTCGTTTTCGATCATGGACCCAGAAATATCCGTCCGCATCGCAACGTCCGATGTCGCCCGTGCGGTACCAACCGTTGCGCAGCGCCTCGTTCGTTGCTCGTCCATTGCCCCAGTATTCGCAGAACACATTGGGTCCCCGTACCGCGATCTCGCCTAGAGTCCCTGCCGGCAATCTGTCGCCAGCATCGTTGATGATTGCCGCGTCGCAGCATAGGCCTGGCAGGCCGGTCGATCCCTCACGGGCAAGATCGCCACCGAGCTTTGTGTAGATCGCGATGGGACAGGTCTCCGTCGACCCATAAACCTGCAACGCAGAGACCCCGCGCGCCGCGAGATCTGCGATAATCTGCTGCGGGACGATGGTTGAACCCATGGAGATCGCTTTCAGCGAGGATAGGTTTATCGTCGGCCAGCGGGGATGATCGATCAGCGCTTGAATCATGGTAGGTACCAACGCCGTTAGGGTAGGTCGATCCCGGTCCAATGCAGCAAGTGTTGCGTCCGGCGTAAACCGTGGGTGCATCGTTATTGTTGCGCCGTGATGTAGTGCTGGTGTGGTCTGAATGTTGAGGCCGCCGACGTGGAACAGCGGCAACACGGTCAAGACGTGATCGGCTGAGGTGAGTCCGTGCATGTGCTGGCTCATCACCCCATTCCACAGCAATGCCTCCTGGCGCAGCACGGCACCTTTCGGCCGACCCGTCGTGCCCGAGGTGTAGACAATCAGAAGCGGACAGGACAGGTCAGCCTGGGCACTGCGACCATCGCCCCGACCTCGGTCAAGCAGCTCATCCCACCCGCTTCCGCAACGCGGCACGAAATCCAGACCGACGACGGCGGTCGACGGCAGTCTCTCCGCTAAAATCGCTAGAATCGGCTCAAAAGCGTGTTCGAGCACCAGCACTTTGGCAGCAGCGTCAGACAGGATGAAGAGCTGCTCGGTGGCAGACAACCGCCAGTTCAACGGCACGAGTATTGCGCCAAGCCGCGCGCAGGCATAGAGCAGCACCAGATAGTCAGGCCGATTAAGGCTCAGGATCGCAACGCGATCACCTTTTTCGACGCCGAGCTGGCTTTCGAGGGCGCGCACGGCCAATTTGATGCGCCTATTGAAGGCGTCGTAGCTCAAGATCGTGCCTTCGAAACGGATCGCCGCTTTGTCCGGAGCGAACGCCGCGTTGCGCTCAATCAGTGAAAGAAGATCCATGATCAATCATCCGTTTTCTTCGCGCGATCGGCCGCAGGCGCGTTCGAAGGTCTAGCTGCTCCATCATCGCAACGAAGCTGGCCGTTGCAACTCCGATTGGCTCTATTGATCGTCGGTCGCTCGTCGTCGCAGCTGCGCCGCAGATCTCTTTCGGCTTTTGATCTCGCGGCGACGTCAACAAGACCTGCGGCTCCGGCACTCAGCCAGGTGGAATGACATGACTGCAATGCAACCTTTGCCATAGCGCCGCTTGATGGTCCTCTGTTCGCGCCACGGGAGAGGCGCGTTCCCTGCCACGTCTGCGTTCTGATCCTGCGGGCTTTGACCGGGGGACGGCGCGTCGGCGTGCGCGGTTCAAAAGAAGTTCGGCAGCTCGCGTCCTTTCGCTTTCGTTTCATGCACTCTCCAAACGGTGGCGTTGATACGCCCGGCTCTGCGTCGACCGCAGCAGCACACGCGGCGTGCAGGGTGCAATACCATCACCCTCGCTTTTGAAAGCGTACGATCTGACGTCGCGTGCGTTTCAAGTGGTCAATGAACCCGCGGCAGAAAGAAGACTGCGCGTCTTCCAAGCCGAAAGGCTCAACATGACAACGCGCGCGTCTGTATCATGACAACTACCGCGTTACAGGCGAACGATGCTGCCTATTATTCACCACTCGTCATCAATTTCAGCAAGCTTCAAACGTCCTCTGCAAGGGCGAAGAGCGACGCCGCGCCGACGAAAACAACGAGGTCTGCCTTACGGCTGGCGCGCCCGAACTCTATGCAGCGGCGTTACGCGCCGCTTTGGCACGCAGGACATCGATCGGAGCGGCCAGGGTGAGGACTTCCTTAATGCGGACCTGAGGAGCTCGGCAATCTCCCGAACAAAGTCATCGCGCCGAAATCACCATATGAATTGAGGCGCGGCCCCGTCATTCCGGAGAGGCTGATCACCGACATTAATTCCGATCTTCCCGGGTGCATCACGGCCCAGGTCAACCAAAACGTCTCCGACAGTGCGACGGGCCATCACCTGTTGATCCCTCAACATCGTCGACGACGTCACCAAGTAATGCCTGGTTGCGATCCCGGACACATCTATCTCCGGGCGGAGGGTGGCCCGGAGCTGACGCCGATTGTCGAGCGGCGCGGCAAGCGGCGCTTCATTGTTTCCGGCAACGGCGTCGAGTTCAACCGCAATCCCATGCTGGTCTGGTGCAAGGACGCCGGCATTGATTGGCACTTCTCGCTCCGGGCAAGCCGATCCAGAATGTTTTGTCGAGAGCGTTAACGGGCGCATGCGCGATGAACTACTCAACGAGACCCCGTTCTTCGATCTCGACCACGCCAGAGCAAAGATTTGTAGGTTGCCGACCATAACGGTGACCGTCGGCACTCATCGCTAGAATACCTCACCCCGGCAGCCAAGGCCGCCGCATTCACCGCAACGTGCGATCGGCTGCGCAACCCCGACCAGATCCGCCGATCGCCCGCTACACCTGCGCCACCCGGCGTACAAAACCCGAGACTCTAAGCGCCGCTGGATGAAAGTTCAGTGGCAGGTCAGTGGCACGCTCATTTGAAGCCGACTCATTACCCCTCGGAGCCGAGCAGTCAGTCATTCCAGATCACGCTAGTATTGCGGCGGTTGGCCCTCTTTAGAGCCTCCACGGCTGTCAGCGGATCATCCGTGATGACGTAGCTGTAGCTGCCGCCAGCGACGTTGATTATCCACTCCAAATCTATTCGCAAATCCTGTGAATCTTCGCCGTAATCGTATTGAGACTTCCAGGACCAATCTTCAAGACGGAGACAGCAGTGGCCATCCTGCCAGAAATAACGATGGTTCTTTGTTTCTGGAACCACCTGGTAATTCCCGATCATCTTTGGAGCGCCGCTAGTCCGCAACGCATAGTAGGCGTTCATGATGTTGTTTAGGGGGTAACTTAAGGTCTTGGCGTCGTATTGCTTCATTCCCAGTTCAGTCGCCCAGACGTACGGCTTCTTGGCATAAGCACTCCAGTTCTGCAGGGCATTGTCTGTGCCCCTGCTGGTGTCGATGAAGGAGGGGAAGAAGACCGGGATGAAGCGGAAAGAGCCCGACTCCGAAGCGACGTCGAAAATCCCAAGCTTTTCAAACTCTACCGGCGTCGCGTAGTCGGAGACATTCATCTTGAAGTACACCCATTTGGTGGCAGGGACACCCCAAGCGTTCTTGTGCCGCTTCACGATCGTCCACGCTTGGCGCGCGGTCGTGGCATCCTTTATGTCCAGAAACAGGACCATAGCAATCCTGTTGTCCTTGATGTAGTCCAGCGCGTCGCTCAAGTTGGGCAGGTTTTCGGGGGTTGTGGCAGTCAGGTCGGGAGTGCGCAGGTGCAACTTTTCCGGGTGAGCGTATTCCAACAGTGGGGGATTGTAGCCTGTGCCAAGGTACGGGTCGTAATCCGGCTTGCCGTTCTCCCAGCCGACATTCGTGGTGCGGCCCAGAGTAGTGTCGTGCAGCAGGATCAAGTCGCCCCACCTGTTTGAGCGCAGATCAATTTCGGAGCATTCGATCTGGTTGTCAGCGGTGGCCTGGATGGCAGCACGGGAGTTCTCGGGGATGTTCCTGATGCTGAGATTCTCCCTGTTCCTGCCAACGACCATGTCATGGAGGCCCCGATGGGCGCACACCAAGGTAAAGTCCGTGCGCGACTTCTTCAGCACGTCCCCGATCTTGTCCGTATTGTATTCGCCCGCCACCACGGTCCTCGTCATCAAAGCTAAGGCCAGGCTGACCGTAACCAGCGCGTTGCTTGTTCTGGAGCTTGACTTCTTCATGGCATTCCTGTCGTCGCACGGAGATGGCGTGTCCGTAGCAAACCCTACGGATAGGGTAGAGAGCTCTACGGTTCAGCAAGGAGGAAGCAAACAATGGGCCATTCGGCTGAAGCTTGTAGACACGAGCTTCCATGACCTAACAGCCAGTCAGAACGAGCGTGCGCCACGCGCTCGCTGTCCGAAAGTGGTTCGCGCTTGCTTGGTTTTCGTCATGCCGCAAACACGACATTCGGGTTGCAACAAGGTGCTGCATCGCAATGACCGAAAGCCTGCAGCGTCAGATCTCATGAGAAGAGCGGCCCGCGGTACGATCTGAAGGCGGAAACGGGAAGAAGGATGCCCTTGGTGCCTTCAGCATGACCGGAACAGCAGCGCATACCCGTGCCGCCGCGCCAGAGGCTCAAAATTCAAAGGAGCTCCGAGGGCTCCGCCACTACCATCACGTGCGAAACACGCCGAAACGCGGCGAGGTGATTGGGCTGTTAAGCGAAGCACTCAGAACGATCGCAAGCGCGCTCCTGGTATCGACGGGATCAAGAATGCCATCATCCCAGAGCTCGGATGTCGCATAGTAAGCGCTCGACCGCTCCCGATAGTCCTCCAGAATCGGCTTGCGAATTGCTGCCAACTCTTCCGTTGAGAGGTGCCCATTGTGACGGGCCAGCTGTCTTGCCTTGACATGTGTGAGCACGCCCGCTGCCTGCTCGGCGCCCATCGCGGAAATCTGAGACTGCGGCCAAGTAAACACAAAACGCGGGTCAAAAGCCCGTCCCGCCATAGCGTAGGTTCCTGCTCCATGGGAGGCATTGCAGACGATTGTGAATTTTGGCACAGACGCCCCCGAGACGGCCATGATCAACTTGGCACCGTCCTTGGTAATGCCGCGCCTTTCGTAATCGCGGCCGACCATAAAGCCGGTCGTATTCTGCAAAAAGAGGAGAGGTGTTCGAGACTTGTCGCACAATTGGATGAAGTGAGCGCCTTTCAGTGCGCTTTCGCTCAAGAGCACACCGTTGTTTGCGAGAATGCCAAGCTGATAGCCATGCAGTCGCGCGAACCCACACACAAGAGTTTCGCCATAACGTGGCTTATGTTCGTGGAACCGGCTGCCATCAACCAGACGGGCAATGATCTCCCGCATGTCGAATTGCGTCTGGGGATCCCTCGGAATAATGCCGTAGAGTTCGGATGCACTATAGGCGGGAGGCTCCGGAGCGGCCCGGTTGATCTTGGCTTTTACCGGATCACTGAAGCGAGCGACGATGTCTCGGGCAATTGCAATCGCATGCAGCTCCGAACTTGCAAGATAGTCGCTCGTGCCCGATACGCTGGTATGCAAGTGAGCGCCGCCGAGTTCTTCGGCGGAAATCTCTGCGCCGGTGGCAGCTTTGACGACCGGAGGACCGCCCAGAAAGATCGCTCCCGTGCCCTCAACAATGATGTTGTAGTCGCTAAGCGCCGGGACGTATGCCCCGCCGGCGCTGCAATGGCCCATGGCTATACCGACCTGCGGTACTCCCATCTTTGAGAGAATGGACTGATTGCGAAGGATCCGACCCGCGTGATAGCGATCCGCGAAGAACTCCGCCTGTAAGGGTAAGAAACCTCCGGCACAGTCGCACAAGTGAACGACCGGCAGGCAATTCTCGATTGCGATGTCCAAGGCCCGCACGATCTTCTTGACCGATAGCGGATACCACGCCCCTCCCTTGACGCTAGCGTCATCTGCGTGAATGACGACCTCTCGACCCGCGACAATGCCGATCCCAATGACCTGAGCGGCGCCGGGCACCTCACCGTCATAGGTTTTGTTAGCCGCCAGCGTCGAAAGCTCGAGGAACGGCGTGTCTGGATCAAGCAAAGCCTCGATCCGATCGCGCACAAACAGCTTGTTCTGCCGCTTGAGACGCTCAAGATCCCGTACCGGACGCGCGAAGCGGGCGGCATGCTGGCGCTCCTCCAATTCTTTTGCAAGCCGCCTGTTATGAAGTTCGTTGAGCCGATAGTCTTCCGACCTGACGTCCACCAGAGACGAGAGCTGCTGCATTTCAGGTCCGCTCCTCGAGGAGCGTAACCAGGACGGCATCCTGCTCAAAGCTCTCGCCTTCCTTGAAGTGAATACGCTCGACAATGCCCTCTTGTGGAGAACGTATGACGGTCTCCAGCTTCATGCTCTCGATCGTCATCAGGGCCGTCCCGGCAGAAACGGCCTCGCCAGGCGAAACCCGGGCGACAATGACGACGCCCGGCATGGGCGCGCGAGCGACGGCTTGGCTCATCTTCTTCGACGTAGCAAGCGTTCGCAATGGGTCGCGGTAATGCAAACTGCGCGTTTCGCCACTCATGTGCACGTGAATGGTTTCGCCATCAATGGCGAACCTGACGGCTTGGCTTTCACCTGCAATCATGACAACGCCGCATCCGTCACCGCGATGGGAGAACGCGACCGGGGCTATCACCCTGTCATGCAAGGAGAGACGGTAGTCCTCTCGGCATCGTGACAGCCATAGCTGGTATTCGACCCCGTCGACCTCAAAACAATGATTCATGTTAGTTTCTCCAACTGCCCAGCGCCGCGTGAAGGTCGGATACGGCATCTGCCGATTCTCGGACCGGTCCGGTCAGGAGGGCGCCTGCTGCCAGGAAGGCCGACAAGTCGGCCCTGGGGTCGCCTGCGGCGATATGTGGATGTTCCTCAAGATAACCCGTGTGAATGTGTCCATGCAGAAATCCCTCGTCCGCGAGGATACGGGCAAGGAAGCTGGCGTTGGTTGTGCAACCGAGAAGCACCAAGTCCCGCATCGCGCGATGCGCCCTTTGCGCAGTCTCGATACGCGAGGGCGCATGCACGATGATCTTGGCGAGCAAGGGGTCGAATGCTGTGGTGACCGTCTGACCTCGCGAAAGGCCACTGTCGATGCGTATACCGTCGCCATCAGGATAGTCGAGTACAAGGACCTTGCCTGTTGTTGGAGCATATCCGCGCTCCGGCGCTTCGGCACACAACCTGGCTTCGATCGCGTGTCCGCTCGGCACAATGTCCGATTGTGCCAATCGAAGTGGGCTGACCGCAGCGATGTGGATCTGTTCGGCAACAAGGTCAATGCCGGTGATCATCTCGGTTACGGGATGCTCAACTTGCAAGCGTGTGTTCATTTCCAGAAAGTAGAACTCTCGTCCGCCAAGGAGGAATTCGACCGTGCCCGCACTGCGATAGTTGGCTGCACGGGCGATGCCGACGGCGGCATCGCAGATTCGTTGACGCAACTCCGACGACAGTCCCGAAGCCGGAGCCTCTTCGATGATCTTCTGAAACCGACGCTGGATCGAGCACTCGCGCTCGAACAGATGAGTAACGTTTCCGAAGGCGTCGCCGAGCACCTGGACTTCGATATGGCGCGGGGTTTCGATATATCGCTCGACGTAAAGCCGGCCGTCTCCGAAATAGCGCTGCGCCTCGCTGCGCGCCTGCGCAATTGCGTCCTCCAGGAGCCCGATGTCGCGCACAATCTGCATGCCCTTGCCGCCACCGGCCGCGGAAGGTTTGACGAGTAAAGGGGGTCCCATGGCCCGGGCTCTGCGCACGAAGGTCGTTGGATCATCTTCCTCGATGGCGCAAGGAACGACTGGAAACCCGTGCCGCTGAACGAAGTTGCGAGCTCGAATTTTGTCGCCCATCAGTTCGATGCTTTCGGGGGCAGGTCCGATGAAGGTGATGCCGGCGCTCGTAACGGCCCTGGCGAACTCCGCGTTCTCCGACAGAAATCCATAGCCTGGATGCAGTGCACCAGCGTTCGCTTTTAGGGCGGCGGCGATAATCTGCGGGACGTCGAGATAGGCAGCAATCGGTGTGCGTCCGTCGATCGCGATGGCTGCATCGGCCATGGAGACGGCAAGCGTGCCGGCATCAATGTCGTGATAGACGATCGCAGAACGAAGCCCCAGCTTGCGAAGGGTCTTGATGATACGAACAGCGATCTCGCCCCTGTTGGCGATCAGAACAGTATCAAAGGGCAGTTCGTGCATTGGGATATCTTCAGCTGCTTGGTGTGCCCGACTACAGACGTTAGCTTGAGCCCGACGATCGTCCTGTGAGCCCCGCGTCACGTATCACAACCATTGATCGGATCGGTCTAAGGTGGCGCCAGGCACACCGGCCGCGCCACAAATGAGACCAAGCGAAACCAGCTGGCACGCGCACCTCATCTTGGGCCCCCATTTCCTGTGGCAGCATCCCGAACTGAGATGAACTGACGACACTGTACGCTCAAGCGTTGGACATTGACTTTGAGACAGGCCGCGACGGCGTCCTCATCAGGTATATGGGCGCCGCAGAGACGAAGGGCATCCGGTGTGCACGCCTGTCGCGCCTCCGCTGGGACCGGCCGATTTCGCGCACCTGAACTTCCGCAGCACAGAGCTGTCGTCATCGCAACGCCAAAAAGAGCAATTGTATAGCCATGCGCTCTGGGGCGCGACGAGCGGTTGGTTCGCTGCTTGTGGTTCACGGCTATCCTCTTTCGGTCTGATCTACGATATTGTTCATGCTGCAGGGCGTGATGGTCGTGCGTTGGGCGAGCTTGCGTTCAAGCCCCGCCGTGATCTGAGAATGTCGCGCTCCGATCTCAGAGGCCCGATTCACCCGAGCGGCCGCGGGACCGCGCATGGTGACCGATTGGTCGTGTGGGGATTGCCCGGGCATCAGAACAGAGTTTTCCGATGCAGGTTCGAAGGTCTGAGAGGTTCACAAGTCTCATCACGCGTCAGGAGTGACCGACGGTCGGACGCGGTCCGCCGCCTTACTTGTATGATGATACAAGCTCACGTTACGTCCGATTCAAGCCTCTTGAGAGCCAGTTTGCGAGAATAGATGGAGATCGTTGCGCTGCCGGCGCCGGTTGTGCCGAACGAAGGCGCAAGCCCAATGCTCGATCTGGCCCGCATTCGCCCCGTTGCTGCGAGATCATGGAACATCCAGAGCGCGAGCGCGATTGCAGGCGACATGCGAATTAAGACGTGCTGGCTCGCGTTTACATGCCTTTAGCCGCGCGGCATTGGCTCTGAAGTCGCTGGCATCTTCCGGATCGGCGGCGCTGAGCGCCGTTTCGGTACGGGCCACTGACATGATGCTATTGAGCGGGCAGTTCCTGACGCCCCACTGACCGATGGCATCGGGATGCCGCCCCGTTTCAGTCTCGGAAACGGCGAAGCCAATTCGCTCACTCTGCTATGGAGTCGAGCACGAGAGATATCGAGCAACGCGTTGCTCGATGCGCACCTGCCGCCCGGACCCGATATCGCCGCGCTCGGTGGATACGCGCGTCGCAGCCGCGCAGTCAAGCCTGATCATGCTCCAACCTCGAAAGGATGCGAGCATGATCTGCTTCCGTGCGCCGTTCCGGGGGCGCACGCGCGGCTATCCTTGAAAACGCGAACCTCTCATGGCTCCAGTGCGACCTGCAAACCCTCGTGACCTCCAACGTGAACGTAACGCGGCCCGATTGGCCGACCTCGACCGCTGGCAACGGTGACGATGTCGTCCAGAGGAACGGCGCATGCATCCGATTTAGGTCGCGACAAGATCAGATCGGCGTGGAATAGACCTTCCGATTCGAGGCCGGTCGCATCGACGCCAAGAGCTGCCAACGTGGCCAAGCTCCTTTCAAATTCCTCAGCGTCGCGAAATCGACGCTGAATAAATGTCGCACCAGTAAGGCGTTCCGTCACAAGGCCACGCTTCGCGAATGTCGCAGCCAACGAATCATACGGGAACATCCGCAGCACGAAAGAGATGATCCATGGACGCGTCTCTGTCACATCGAGAATTTTGCTGAACGTCTTCTCGGTCACATAGCCGATGCAGCCCGTCGACATGATGACGTCAACTGAACGGAGAATCTGCGCGCCTTCTGTCGAAAGCGATTCCTTTTCAAGATCGGCGACAACGCCCTGCTCAAGCAGGCCAACGGCCGTTGCATAACGGATTGCCGGCGCCGATACATCGAGACCGATAAACCGCGCTAGACCAACATCAGGCCAAGCCGAATAGAACTTGCGATCGAGATCCACCAGTGTCTCGGAACTGATCGCCCTCATCTCGCGCCGGGCATAGCGGTGACGCAAGCCGCCGAAGGTCAGTGGAAACCGATGCACCGCCGCGTTGATGCCGTATGAACATCCGACATCGAGCACGATCGGCTTAACGCTGGTTGTGGAAGCTTTCGCCGCCAGAATTTGACGCACGACCGGCTCTGCCACATCCGGGATCATATAATCCAAGCCTCCCAGAACGGAGAAATACGCTCTTGGATCATCCAAAGCGTAAATGTCATCGAAGATTGCCTTATCCCGATTGATACGCGAAAAATCTGCTCGCAACCCAACGTCTCCACATTTCAATTTGCACGCAAGCCTAAGGCTCTTGCCTCGACCAGTACTCCTCTTGTCGCAGATGTTGGCCGATATATGAACCCCTACGGTGCTTTTGCGCTCTACCTAGTCCAATTCTCGAAAGAGGCGCCGGTCATTCTCGCTCCGTGAGACCTGCAGCCGGTCGCATTGATGCTGACGCTGGACAATGAGGCGGTGTGAAGACGTAGAGCGACGGCCAAATCTGCTGCGACATTCCAAGCTGTGGGGGAGCCCGCTTTGCGGCTGACCGCGAGCATCTTCTCGACATCACGCCAAAGTCAATCGTCCCTCCACGAAGATTCGGGCTGCGCCTAGGCCTATCTGAATGTCGAGGAACGGGATGCACTAACAGCTCGAGCTCATGAGGATGTCATGAACCAAGCCGGACCATAGGGAGGATGTCTACAGGAGTGATCGCGATTTTCCCTTCGCAGCGGTTGGAAGAAAGGCCATTGCGTCTTTGGAAGTGCTTGACCTAGCTCGCATCCAGACCGCTCAGCAGGACGTCACATGCCCTCGCGCACGTGACCTGCCAATGCTGTATTCGTCCTCGGCCTGGTCCTTACCTCTCGTCTTGCTTCCCCTCGCCTGGGCGGCGTCCCACGATGACGCTGGGAGCGTCTCCCCATTTTTGAATGTGCCGACCCGTCATTCTACGCCCGCTGTGGCGGTTTCGGTGCGAGCGATTTATCGGTTCAAAGGGGAAGAATACCGGGAAGCCCGATCGCAGCTCCCTACCACAATTGGGAGGAGCGTGAGCTTGATTCATTTCTATAATTCCTCCTCGCACAACCGCTCCACTGGTTGCGGCTTCATCGCGAGAGATTGGGCTTCGTGCGACGGCGCTCCACTGAAGGAGCGCGCTCAAGATGACGCTCTGCCCTTCGAGTTCAGAGCGTTGTCAGGCCCGGACTGGGGAGACTTCGAGACAAGCATGTCAGAGATCACGCGTCGTAATGTGTTAGCGCTTGGAGCTTCAGCGTTGCTTCCGGTGGTAACCGGATGCCCGGCGCGAGTCGCCACGGCAGACCAAATCCCGGTTCTTGACCGAAAGCGGAATATCTATTTGAGCGAAGGTCAGACGGACTCTCGAAGCCTGCCATCTGTTGGATCGCTGAGAGCGATGATGGTCTTTGTGGATTTCGCTGACGCACCCGGCGATATCAGCGGCACGGACGCGATAGCTGATCATCTCACCGGATACGGTAAGGCCGAGAAATGGTTTAGGGACCAATCGTACGGGCGCCTTGCGTTCGACATTGCCAGAATTCCTGGCTGGCGACGCATGCCTAAGCCATCGACCAGCTACACCAGCGCCAACAAACGTTTCACATTCGAGCAGCACAAGGACTATATCTCAGACGCCGCAGCACTGTTCCCAGAGCTCGACGTCCGGATCCATCCGCTGTTGCTTGTCGTTGGCGCGAAGACCGACGCAATTGCTATTTCACCAACATTCATCGCCACGCTGGCCAGGGTGCCCATGACTCCAACGGGGCCGGTTCGCTGGGGCGTGACCTTCGGCAAGGACAGCTATACCAACAATCACATGAACCTGTGTCATGAGGTATGCCATACCCTCGGCTTACCTGACCTCTATAACTACGAGCCATTGCGATTTACGACCGGCTCCTGGGACGTCATGGGCGATATCTTTCGGGGCGCTTCGCTGATCGGCTGGCATCGCCACAAACTTGGCTGGCTTTCAGACGAGCGCAAGACATATCTGGCGCATGGGGACTTCGAGACTGTCCTCACACCGCTGCCAGGCTGCACAGGAACCTCAATGATTGTGGTGCCAGCCGACAATGCCTTGAACCCATCGAAAGTGTATGCGCTCGAACTTGCACAGCCGATTCGAGGCCACAATGGCACAACGACCGGCGCTGGTGTTCTTGTTTACAGCGTCGATGCCAGGATCCCGACTGGCCATAGCCCGGTGAGAATCGTGCCGGCCAAAACAACGGCGAATTTCAACTATGGGGAATTGTTCGAAGCGCCGTTTTCCTCGGGATCAATCCTCGATGAGCCGACCTTGCCGTTCAGTCTTTCGATCAAGGCCAAGCGCGAGAACGGCTACGTTGTGGGGCTGAAGGTGCGCTAAGTGGCCTTTCGCAATGGCTGTTCCTCCGCTCAAGCGGCTCGGCGGGTGGCGAGGAAGTTTGCGCCGTTCTTGGGAAGGCGTCTGCATGCCGCTGGGTGGCCCTCAATTGTGATCTGGTCCGGTGCGGAATTCGCGAAGCATTACCCTGCCGAAAGCCGAACTCCTCTTGCAGCGCATGCTTGGAGGTGTTCCGTTCTGACAGGGAACCTCAGCAATTTCGTCGACAAGTGTCAGACCATCGATGCTGACGAGCGAGCCCTCGCAATGTTCGCCTGCGCTTCGACCGGCCGGCGTTCCGAAGCCGGCGACAAAGATGCTCGCGGCTGGCGCGGGCAGATGAATTGTCTTGCCGAGAGAAGAGGTAAGGTTCAGTGTCCCGCTGATGCTGTCAGGGACCGTACGCGGCGCTCCTCCTCCATCACCGCGCTTGATCTGAGCTACAGCAGCTAGTGGGTATAGCAGAACGACCGCGCACAAAATCTGCGACAGAGCAGGCAGAAAGGTCGACGAGAAGGCGTTGGCAACAATCGCTCTACCATTGGCGCCAGCATGCTTATCAAGAATGACGTTCAAGATGATCTCTTCTTTCAAGCTCGATTACTGACGCGGCCGACGTCGCGGATTTCAAGAACGTAGCCGATCCCGCGCGCTGTCTTGATCCGCAGCGTCGCACCGGACTGACACAAATGAGCGCGTAAACGATAGATGCCAACCTCAAGCGCGTTGGTCGAGACTTCGTTGTCAAATGCATAGAGGCCATCCTCCAATGACGCGCGCGCCACGATGCGCCCTGCGCGGCTGAGCAAATGTTCAAGAATGCACACTTCGCGCCGCGCAATCTTCAGCGGCCGACCATTGACGGATGCTTGCCGGCCGATGGGATCGAATCCTAGGTTTCCAAAAGTAACGACGGGGGCCGTCATTTGGTTTGCTCGGCGCAGAGTGGCGCGCATCCGGGCGATGAGTTCATCAGGAGCCACGGGCTTTGGCAGGAAGTCGTCCGCGCCCCCATTGAAGATCGCGATCCGCCTGCCAAGCTGGTTAAGGCTGCTCATCATCACCGCGGGCATCGAATACCCGTCGCGCCTCAACTGCTTTAGCCACTCCAAGCCGTCTCCATCCGGTAGAGACAACTCGATCAGGAGAATGTCATAGCGGGCACAACCAACAGCGGCGGCTGCCTCATCGAGCGTAGACGCCAAATCAACGGCGAACCCACAGCCAGAAAGCGCTTGGTGTATAATGCGCGCTGGATCTCTCTCATGATCAACCAGTAGCGTTCGCATTTCATCCCCTCGTCTCAAATCATGCCGAAACCACTGCGCACGTTGTCGCCCGCGAACATGGCCCGAGCGAAACTTAAAAGTGTCGGGGAATAGACGAGGAAGAGGGGCGCTGGCCAATCGAACACTTGTGTTAGTTTGACTCGCATTTTCGATCCCACATGCATTTTGGTGACGTCCGATCTGGCTTTGCCGCAGGGGCGGAGGACGGGATCAATCGAAAGCATCGACAGGCGTGGCAGCACCCTCGCTCGTCGCCGCGACAAATCGACGGGTTCCCGACATCGTGAAGTCGATATGATTGCGAGAACACGTTGAATCGGTAAATCGATTGTTTGGATGAAATGCATTCACATTGCGGATCGGTGACAATGCGTTTCTTGGAATCTTGACCTAATTCTCCTCATCCCGTTTGTTGACCTGAAAACGAGTGCCGCCTTACGGCGGAAGGTTTTACGGCTGACGAGCGATGATTTAGGCGATCGGCATCGCTGCGCGTACTACTCGTGCCTAGAATGCGGGCGGTTTGCATAGACGTCTCGATCGCCGCGTACACTGCCCGTTGTCACGTCTGCTGGCCGCAAATTTGCTTGGGCTTTGTCATACTGATACCCAATATCTCTCGCCGCGAGGCGCAGACCCGTCAGTGGACGCCGAACGTCGGCAGACCCGGCATCCAGTCACGTCCGATGGGCTGGCGACGGTGCACGCACCGCCGCTCGCGCCGAACCATTGGCGGGCATATCCCGCATGGGCGTGAAACATGCATGTTAGGCGGTGTGGTCGCCGGCATTGCACCGGGTCTGACGTGCGGCCGCGAAACGATTGGCCGTTGAGCCTTTGCACGGCTCGCTGATCCGGAAGCGACGATGTGAAGAGAACGGCGCCCGGCGTCGAATCACCACTCTTGTTCCATGCGCAAGACCGCCGGAGCCGACCCGCCGCTGTCAGCGGTGCATAGATCATACTGGCAACCGGCGGCGGAGCCGGGTTGTGAAGGAGCGTGACGGGACAGAGCGAGGCGAGCTTTGGGCGCTGAGACATTCTGTCTGTCATGAGTGTTGACGCGACGGGAGACCGTCGCAACCTTTCTGGGCACGAACGACGCTTGTACGGAATCGTACTTCTAGGCACGAACCACGCTGTCCGAAATCGTACAATCTGACGCAACGTACGATTCAAGTGCCTCGATCGGTCATTGCTTAGAATAGATTAAGCGAGCTGGTATTGGAGTGACGGAGCAGGAACCGGAAAGAGCACCGCTAGTTCGAAAAGCGTCTTGTGCGCCCGACCGGAGTCTTGCCCGTGGCGCTAAGCATTGCAGTTCCCGCTCGTCGCGATGGAAGGCACCGCTTCAGCACGGGTCAGACGGCTTAGAGGCGTCAATCTGGACATGGTCGATTGGCGCTTTTGCAGCTGAAAGCCAGTGACTGCACCGCCTGGCGCGACGGAATTGGTAACCTGATGTGTTGGGTACGACGCGGCGAGCCTTACGGCGACGGCCCACGTCGGTTGGCGCGCGATGAAACGTAACTGCGTCGTCCTGCCACAGAACGAGGCAGAGGAAATCGCCTACAAAGAAGAACGCTCACGTCGTAAGCTCGCCGCTCTAGTCACGTTGTCGAGCAGTCTCCCGAGGCGGGGAGACACCGTCATCCCTCAACATTTTTCATGTTGTCGTGTTCAGCCATCTCGGCCTGAGGGGCAAATGAACAGCTGAAAAAGAGCCCCGGCCTGGGGCCGGGGCTCTCGATACGTCGCTCTGGTGCGATGGAATTAGTATTTGAGAACTACGGGGCCCCAGAACTTGTAATTGAGCCGCGCAGTCAGCAGATCGAAATCCTGTCCGATGCGATCGCTAGCGACCGCACCCGCGAGGGTGTTGAAGTTCACGTTAGCGTCTTGCCGGAATATATGGTCGTACTCGACGCCGACCGACCAATTCGGCGCGAAGCCGAGTTCGATGCCCGCCCCGACCACGCCGCCCCAGCGGGTCTTGTCAGTGCTCGCCAGCTGAGTGCCGGAGAGGGAGTTGATCTCATAGCTGTTGCCGGTCACCGCCGCACCGCCCTTGGCGTAGAGCAATACGTTGTTGATGGCATAGCCAACCTGGCCTGTAAGCAGGCCGAACGACCCGGTCTTCGTCTGATTGATGTCGCCCGGGAAGGCGGTGCTGACATTGGAGCCGTTGAAATCGGCCCAGTTGCCTTGGCCTTCGACACCGAAAACGACCTGGCCTGTCTGCCAACGATAACCAAACTGGCCACCAACGGTTCCGCCGCTCGCGTCATGAGAGCCTTCGGGCGTGACGCCTCCAAAATCCCAGGAGCTATGGGTCGAACCCCAGCCGCCATTGGCACCAAGATAGAAGCCGCTCCAGTCATAGATTGCGGCCGCGACCGGTGCTGGCGGCGGCGGTGCCTTGGTGTAGATGGGCTGCTGAGCGAGATCGGCGGCGAATACGGGCGCTGCCCCGATCAACGCGACGATGCTGGCAGTCACAAGCAACAACTTCTTCATTTCGAATACGCTCCTTCACATGTCCCCTGCGCCACGCGCGTCTTAACAGTGCTGTCGCGAATTGCTGTAGCGGTCGCGCAACATTCTTGCTTCCAGACACGATTGAATCTCACGCCGCGTCAGGTTGCGCGCTCGCAAACCGGCAGAACACATAGTCGTCCATTGTATCGAGTCCACAGGCGTGCGCGTCAATTCCAACATGGAAGTGAAGTAGCCCTTGAATTCCAACGAGGGCGATCACGACACGCGCGTGCACTGAAGCAGCCAGAACCGTAGAGAACCCTGCGAGCGGTATCATGTCTGCCCATTTCCTCTGATGTCATGACGGATCACGCTGCGAGGCGTTGGTGGCCGAAGGCTCGAACGAACAAGACCGCGCTCACATCAAACGCGGCACGCACGCTGCTGGTCTATCTCTTCACAACATCATCAGGAAAGCACGCATCGAAACTGGTCGCCCGATAGTGGCGCGTTCTCAACGCGATGTGTTTCGTTGGAGACAAAGTGTGCGCGCAACGTCTCCGCTACTGAGAATTCACGATGACCGTTGCGGTCGAACACGCAGCATGTCTGGCCCGCCTTTTGCTTCGAGTGCGCTTAGAGGATTTGGCTCGACTTGATAGGAGGCGGTGAATGCCGACCTGTTGGTGGATCTTACAAGGGGGCGCGCTTTGATCCTGCGCCGTCCTGATGTGCGACCAATCTTGATCAGGCGAACGCAACGCAGGTGGTTCTGGTGCGAAGGAGGGAGCCGACTTCATTTGGAACGAGAAAGGGGCCTGCGAAAGCGTCGATTCGGTCCCAACAACGATGACGCACTTATCGCTGAGTTCTCCAAAAGAGCTTAAGCGCAGTCAACTCGAAGCCGAACCTTGGCTTGGCCAAGAAAGAAGTCGGCAGTGAACGAGTAGTGAAGGAAAACCATCGGCGCTTTGTGATGAAGAGCGAAAGACGCGCTCGTTATCGGGATGTTCTGGCCCAAGAACCCTGGGTCAGAAGTTCGCTCGCACCATGATGTCGGAGCAGCTCCGATACCCCGTCGAGCAGGACCGCCGCCAAACCTCGGAGGAGCATTATGACAACCATTGCAGCTGCGCCACCCGCGCGGGCGTCTCGATCATGGTATAAGATCCTCTATGTCCAGGTGTTGTTCGCAATCCTACTCGGCATCATCGTCGGCTGGGGCTGCCCATCGCTTGCCACCTCCGATTGGATGAGGGCGCTCGGCGACGGCTTCGTCAAGCTTATCAAGATGCTGATCGCGCCCATCATCTTCTGCACCGTGGTCTCCGGCATCGCTCATATCCAGGATGCGAAGAAGGTCGGCCGGGTGGGGATCAAGGCGCTTGTCTATTTCGAGATCGTCTCCACCCTCGCGCTCGTGATTGGTCTCATCATGGGCAATCTGTTCCAGCTCGGCCGCGGTCTTGCCGCGAGGCCCGATGCGGCAGCAGTCGCCAATTATGTCGAGCAGGCGAAAGCCACCAAGTTCGTTGATTTTGCCCTCAACATCATTCCAGACAGTGTGGTCGGCGCGCTCGCGCGCGGTGACATCCTGCAGGTGCTGCTGTTTGCGATTCTGCTCGGCTTTTCGCTGATGGCGCTCGGAGAGCGCGGCGAGAGGCTGCGCAGAACGATCGACGACGCCGCGCAGGCCGTGTTCGGCGTGGTCGCCATCATCATGAAGGCCGCGCCGATCGGAGCGTTCGCCGCCATGGCGTTTACAATCGGCAAGTTCGGACCCTCGGCGCTGGCCAATCTGCTCGGATTGATCGCGCTGTTCTACGCGACCGCCGCGCTGTTCGTGATCGTGGTTCTGGGGCTAATCGCACGGTTCGTCGGCTTCTCCATTTTCAAGTTCATCGCCTACATCAAAGACGAGCTCTTGATTGTGCTCGGCACATCATCCTCAGAGAGTGCGCTGCCGCAGTTGATGGAGAAGCTCGAGCGGCTTGGCTGCTCGAAGTCCGTCGTCGGGCTCGTGGTGCCGACCGGCTATTCCTTTAATCTCGACGGCACCAACATCTACATGACGCTCGCGACATTGTTCATCGCGCGCGCTCTCGGGCTCGACTTGGCTTTCGACCAGCAACTCACGATTTTGATCGTGGCGATGCTGACCTCAAAAGGGGCCAGCGGGGTTAGCGGAGCTGGCTTCATCACGCTGGCAGCGACCCTATCCGCGGTCAACCCGGCTCTGGTGCCAGGGATGGCGATCGTGTTCTCGATCGACAAATTCATGAGCGAGGTGCGCGCACTCACCAATATCATAGGCAATGGCGTTGCCGTTGTGTTCGTGTCCTGGTGGGAAGGCGAGCTCGACCGGATCACGTTGCATGCACGCCTTGTCGGGCGGGTCGATCTGCCCGCTGTGGAAACGGCGATCGCGATGGCTGACGCCGTTCCTGCCTCGGAGGACACGCGCAATTTGGAGATTGCGCGCGCAAGAGGAACAAGCCGGACTGAAGGCGTGCGTTGCGAACGCGGACGAACGCATTCGTCATGACATATTTCAACGCGACCAACGCCTGGTGGAGTAGGTGAAGGTCGAGGTCGTGGCTGGTTCCGCGCATTGACGAAACGCGAATGAGCGGAGCAGGTGAGCTGCTGTTGAACCGGCGGAGACTCAGGATTTGTCGAGCAACTCGGACTGGATCGTCCTTGCGGTGTAGAGGGAAGCATCTAGTGGCAAATTGCCAAATGCGAGCTGACAAAGCAGGTAATTTGCGCCTGCTTCCTCCAGCTGATTGAGCAGAACGTGTCGAACGGACGTTGGCGTTCCGACGACACACAATTCGCTCTCGACCGCCGCATGGAATGTCAGTGGAAGAGACTTTGGCGTCGCGATGTCATTGAGCTCGTAGAGAAACTTGAAGCTCCGCAGCCATTGCTCGTAAGCGGATCTTGCCAGGGAATAGGCGTCCGCCTCAGATCGCCCAATCACGATCATGCGCAGCAATCCAACAAATGGGCCCCCATCAGGGGTGCTGGGACTACGTTCTCGATGGGCGTGGTAGGCGTCGGTAATTTTGCGCACGCCGGCGGCGGGCCCAACGCAGGCGAGGTTTGCGCCGTGGCCCGCGGCCCAGACGGCCGTCTCGGGTCGGTTGGTCGTCACCCATATCGGAGGACTTGGACGCTGATGCGTGGATAATGTCAGGGGAACCTCGCTCAACTGGAAATGCCGACCCAGGTAGGACAGGGCTCCACCCTTCATGGCCTTCAGGAGAATGTCGTTGGCTTCGTCATACCGGCTTGGCGCGACGTCCTCAGAAACTCCAAAATAGCCGAGCTCAGCTGGAAGAGCGCCCCGTCCGAGACCCAGCTCGAGCCTGCCGCCGCTTAGCTGATCGAGCATGCAGATCTCCTCAAATGCGCGTAGCGGATGGTAGCAATTAAGCAACATGACCAACGGGCCGAGACGGAGGTGCAGCGTACGCTGCGCGACACTCGACAGGAAAAGACCAGGCGAAGGGCCCCTTCCATGGGGCGTGCAATGGTGCTCTGCCACGTGATACGCATAAAAGCCGAGGCGATCGTACGCCTCCGCCAAGACCAGGCGATCTTCGTATTGACGACCAACATCGCCGCCGTCGTCGTCCAGGTGATCGAAAATGCCGCAGGTGAGGTGTGACGAAGGCCGGTGTGTCATCAGAAAAAATCCTTAAGGGGCGACTGCCTGCTCGTTTCCGGGGGCTTAGAGGCCGTGCGTATTGTCCTCGGATCTTGCGACCATCGGGGCGGGACCTCGATGCCCGTGCCATCGAGCGCACGACATTGATCTGGCTTTGCATCTGCGGCCCGTGCGAGGGGGAGGGACGCAGTGCGCGGCCTCTTGACCGTCAGCCGCAAGATATCTCCCTGGCTCGTGCCGCCGTCGTCTCCTTCTCGTCGCATCGGCGGTATAGGGACATGAGCGGACATCGGCGCGCGGTTGGCTATTCATGCCGTTTCAGGCTTTCTGAGATCGCGGCAATCGCTGCTAAGAACGCATCCATTTGCTCCGTTGTGCCGATGCTGATGCGGATGCAGTGATCAAGGCCGTCATCGGTAAAAACAGCAACGAGTATTCCCTCTCTTTCCAGAGCGGCTTGCCACCACCTGCCGTCCTGTCCGTTCGGCACACGCGCCAGCAAGAAATTGGTATGGGAAGGCGCTACACAGAACCCGAATTGAGGCAGTGCGGCCGCAACGCGTTCTCTCTCGTGCTTGATGTGCCTGTGGTTCTCCTCATAGGCGGCGCGATGCGATAGGATGCTGACGCCGACCGCATGCGCTATGACATTCATGTTGAAGACGTTCTGGATGTTCCGCAGTCGTCCAATAAGCTCTGGATGGCCAAGGCCGAAGCCGACGCGAATGCCAGCGGCCGCATAGCTCTTCGAGAAGGTTCTCAGGAGCAGGAGATTCGGGTAGCGGCGGACAAGCCTAAGAGCATTATCAGGCGCGAAGTCGACATAGGCTTCATCCAGCACGACTAAACGCTCGGACTGTGCAACGAGGCGTTCGATATCGGCGATAGGGACGAACGTCCCGGTCGGATTGTTGGGATTAGCCAACAAAATGAACTTGGCGTCCTTTGCCGGACCGAACAGCAGCTGATCAGTCGGGATCGAATGCGAGTCGCTCCAGGAAACCTCGAGAAATGCGGCGCTCTGCAACGCAGCTAGCTTGCGATTGAACGAAAATCCGGGAGATATCATTGCGACGCTGTCGCCCGGCCCAAGAAAGGCCCTGTAGATCAGGCCGAGTAGCTCCGACGATCCATTGCCGGCGATCACATGCTCCTTTGAAAGGCCGTAGGCATTGGCGGCAGCCTCCCTTAAACCGATATTGTCGTCCTCCGGATACAGATACTGACGCTCGAGCGCCGAGATCGCACTTCGCCATACCATTGTTGGTAGTGGAAACGGATTCTCATTGGTGTTTAGCTTCACGTAACGCGCATCTGGCGTCCGCTGGCCGGGCGACTGGGACTTGAGGTCTTTAGCCGGCTGCGCAAGTGAAGAGAGCACACTTTGCAATTTTACATCGACCATATCGTGTTCCCTCTTGATGCGCAGACGGCAGTCGCCATTGAGAGTGGCCTGAGGCGGTCTAACGAGAAGTCCGCCATGCACCCTTGGCGTGCCGGCGGCTGGGGCGCTGCCGGTGCACGTGCCCAATGTCCGCGCTTAAAGTGCTGCGCGTCGCGAGAACGACCAGGTTGGTGGTGCGCGATGTTGCGAGCACTGGCCCAGCGCGCTCGAGCCGCAAGCTTTGGCTTAAAAAGTCCGCAGATGCGTGGCGGCGTCATGCGATGCTCCCCGGCGAGGCATTGGCCCACGACGGTGTTTCTAGAGGCCGTGGCGACCCTGTTTTGCCGAACCTACAATTTGACGCTACGTGCGAGTCAAGTCTTGTCGAGGTGCTGCTCGTCGCAAAATTTGTGCAAGCTTGTGGCTGAATACTCGTTGTGCCTGGCTCGGGCGCATGAGCGCGTGTGCGGCAAATCAAAGCGCGGTTCGGGTGGCACGAAGGGGCGAGATCCGGCCCCGCGGCGCCCGCCTCAGACGGCTCTCGAGCAATCGAGTGTCGAAAATCCTGCCCCTCTGTCAGAAAGCGAACAAAGCCAATGTCCTGAGTCCCCGCCCCTTGGCGAGACGACCTTTGGCTGCGAATTGTTGTGCTGTTAACGGCAGTGGTCCAGAGTCCTGCAACGCGCCCACTGGTGGCGCTCTGGAAGGTGTGTGCTTGTGTCTCGATCTTGGTGAACAACGCGGGATATTCAATCGCCCGGACCCGACGACTGGCGCCCCTCGGCCTCACGTGTTTCGAACGCAACATCCCGAGCGAGGACAAGACGCTGGTTCCGGCCGCGCCCTCACGCAATCCCGAACTCCTTGCGCGGGGCGCCGTCTCGGCAGCCAGGCGGCCGCCGGCCCTCTGCACATATCCGCCGCTTCGAGGTGAGCGATGTAGCTGCGATCCTGCGATCACATTCAAGAACGAGGCCCATCGCGGCAGATATCAGCGGCAATGATTCGCCGCCACCGACGTCGATGAGTGGCCGGCGAGCGCAATGCACTGGCGGCATTTATGCGCCGGCGCCTGACGTCACCGAGCTCGTCGCTAACGAAGTTTCTCGAGACTTGGCCCGACCTGTTGCATGTGGACCGGGGAGCCGATGTGAATCGCATGATCCTGTTCGTTAGCTAAGAGAGAAGCCGACCTCAACATTGTGATTTCCGGCGCTTGCCGTTCGCCGCCTTGCAAGCAGCATCAGCCTCCTTGCAAAGCGAGGTTCCCGAATCTCACGAGCGAAATCGCACCCATCAGCACATCGCGTCAGATTTCCGGCAGTGCGATTGCATGCGCGTCTGTCGCATGAGAGTAATGAGCGTCCGTGAAAAGCATGTCGGCGCTCCTCACGCGGCTGCAGCAGAAGAGACTGCTTGCGTCGTATTCCCACGTGTGTCTGGGAAAAGATCCCGTTCCGGTCGGGAAAAAGATGACGCGTTTATCAAATTGCTATTCAGCGGTTGCCGACGGCGAGCGGTGCGGTACAGATGGAGTCGACAACCGTAGACAATCCGCGCAAGGTTCATGGAACTTGTACAGTGCACTGCGTATGCAGGGCGACCTCGTAACAAGAACGTTAAAACCGCGATGTGTTTATAGTGGTGCCATGAAAAAGCGTTATCTCTCGGCGGCGTCTCTGAATTGCGCACGAGCATCAGGCGCAGCATCAAACTCGCAAAATCCAAACAAGATGGTAGGGAGGATGCTGAGGATAACGGAGAAGTCGTCATGTTAAACATCGCTTCCGCACACGAAAGGTCTGACTCAGTGTCGGAGACGAGCCAGACTGTTCCCATTGTGACGCTGCACGAAAGCGCGGTTGTCGGGATCTTCGAAATCTCGAAGATACTCACTGCCCCCTGCCGGCTCGAACTCACGTTGGCCAATGTGGTGGATATTCTGGATTCGTTTGTCCAGATGCGGCATGGCATCGTCTCGCTTTTCGACATTGATGGCCAGCCAGACGTTACGGTCGGCGCCGGCTGGACCGAAGGCAGCGACGAGCGGTACCGGATGCGCCTGCCACCGAAAGCAATCGATCAGATCGTGGCCACGGACATGCCGCTCGTGGCCGAGGATATCGCAGTCCACTCGGCGTTCACTGCGGCTGACCTCGAGGTGCTCGGTGCCACCGAGAACGCACGGGTGTCGTTCATCGGCGTTCCCATTCGGATCGACGCGAAGGCCGTTGGCGCGCTCACCATTGACCGCGTTCTGGACGACAGCTCAAGCGTACGGCTCGAGTACGACGTAAGACTTCTCACCATGATTGCTAATCTGGTTGGGCAGACGGTGAAGCTGCATCGGCTCTTCGCAACAGACCGCGAGCGACTGATGGCCGAGAAGGATCGATTGCAAAAGCAATTGGCCGAAATCCAGCAACCCGCGCGCGAGCGCAAGAAGGTCAATGTGGAAGGCATCATTGGCGATAGTCCGGCGCTGCGCGCGCTGCTAGACAAGATCGCGGTGGTTGCCAGATCGAACAGCACGGTCCTGCTGCGCGGCGAATCCGGTACTGGTAAGGAGCTGGTGGCCAAGGCTATTCACGCCCTATCCGCGCGCTCCAAGCGGCCGTTCATCAAGCTCAATTGTGCGGCGCTTCCCGAGACGGTTCTGGAATCCGAATTGTTCGGCCATGAGAAAGGTGCCTTTACCGGTGCGTTCAATTCACGCAAGGGGCGCTTTGAACTGGCTGACAAGGGCACGCTGTTTCTCGACGAGATTGGCGAGATTTCGCCGTCATTTCAGGCAAAATTGCTACGCGTTCTGCAGGAGCAGGAATTCGAGCGTGTCGGCAGCAATCAGACCATTAAGGTCGACGTTCGCGTGATTGCCGCCACGAACAGGAACCTGGAAGAGGCGGTAGCAAATAATGGGTTTCGCGCTGACCTCTATTACCGCATCAGCGTGGTTCCCTTGCTGCTGCCGCCCTTGCGCGAGAGGCGCAGCGACATTCCGCTGCTGGCCGCGGAGTTTCTCAGGAACTTCAACAATGAAAACGGCCGCACATTGACGTTCGATCAAAGTGCGACGGACGTGCTGATGAATTGCGGGTTTCCGGGTAACGTCCGCGAACTCGAAAATTGCGTGCAGCGGACAGCGACCCTCGCCCCAGGACCTTCGATCTGCCGAGAGGACTTCGCCTGCTGCCACAGCCAGTGCCTTTCTGCGATGCTGTGGAAGGGTGGATCTGAAGAGGTGCCGCTGCATGCGCGCCCAACTTGCGCTGAGGCCCCGAAGCCGAACAGCGCCAGCGCTGAAGCTGGTCGATCGGCCATTGGCGCTCTCCCGCCTGTCCGGGGCGAGCAGACCGGATTGGGGCCACCTGGCGCCGCACTCGTAAGTACCGGACAGATGACCGATCCTGAGCGCGTCGTCGCGGCCATGGAGCGATCGGGTTGGGTGCAGGCAAAGGCGGCGCGCCTGCTTGGCGTTACTCCCCGCCAGATTGGCTACGCGCTGAGGAAATACCGCATCGAGATCAAGCGCTTCTGAGCGGTGTGGTGTCGGTGCGCACATAGCGCTGTCGCAATGACGACGCATGTCCGAAGTGCGTCTGCACATGTTGGAGCACGTCAGGCCCTCAGACCTCATTGCTTTCATCGACGCATGCCTTGAACCGCAAATGGTACGACATTTGCTGTGATGTCTCCAGATTTCGAAAGTCTCTGGAGAGGCACATGCACAACGTCGTCTGCATCAAGCAGGTCCCGGATTCCGCACAGATCCGCGTGCACCCTGTGACCAACACGATCATGCGCCAGGGCGTACCAACCATCATCAATCCTTACGACCTGTTCGCGCTCGAAGCTGCGCTCGATCTGCGCGACAAGTTTGGTGGTGAGATCACTGTCCTTACAATGGGTCCACCCTCGGCCGAGGACACTCTACGGAAAGCCCTGACTTTTGGCGCCGATCGCGCGGTGCTGCTGACCGACCGCTGCTTCGCGGGTGCAGACACCTTGGCAACCACCTACGCACTCGCAACCGCCATCCGCAAGATCGGCAAAGACTATGGCCAGCCCGACCTCATATTCACGGGCAAGCAGACGATCGATGGCGACACCGCGCAGGTCGGGCCAGGTATCGCACGGCGGCTTGGAGTGCAACAGCTAACCTATGTTGCCAAGATCATGACTATCGATCTCTCCGCGCGCACAATCGAAGCGGAGCGGCGCTCCGAGGGCGGCACCCAGGTGCTGCGCGCGAGCCTGCCGTCGCTCATCACCATGATGGAGGCGACCAACCAGATTCGGCGTGGCGCAATGGCAGATGCGTTGCGCGCCGCTCGAGCGCCTATTGTAAAATGGAGCGCCCAGGAGGCTGGCGTCGAGGATGTCTCCAAGTGCGGCCTCAGGGGATCGCCCACCGTCGTTAAGCGCGTCTTCGCGCCGTCGGCGCGAGCTGAGAAGGCTACGCTCGTAGATGCTGCCGAGCAGCCGGCGCAAGCATTGATCGACACCATTTTCAAGCAGAAGCCCAAGCTCGAAAATGAGCTTGCCGCGTTGGCCCGAGGCTTATGACCCCGGGAGAGGTTCGGGGGCGCAGCAAGGACGAGCAGCGTCCGCCGACGTGCTTACGCCGGGGCAGAGTAGGTGGGTAGAGAGAAAGAGCGTTCAGCGGAACGTTGCAGGCTGACACTGGCGATGATCCTGCGATTCCACTGCGCCGTCGAGCATTTGGACGTGTGGAGTGCAAGCGGAAACGGCTTCTCCTTCGTGATCGCCTATGCGAGCCGTGCAGGCCACGGCTTTCACGGGCGACCTGGCTATGTGGCGTCATGGCGCCCGCTTCATCGAAGTCGTAGTGCAATCAAGATCGCTGGCTCGCCCTTCACAACGTTCGCCGATGCCGAGCAAGCCTGCAACTCGATGCTGAAACATCTGACAGCGTGAAGCTCAGAGCCAATGCGCTGTACGGTGAGCCCGAAATGCGGCATGCCGGGTGGGCGATCGGTTCTGGGTGAGGCTTTGCGGCGCGCCAACGAGATCAAACGCCCGCTGGGCAAACCTGCTGAGCCTCCCTATCGATCGCGCACTCAAGCAAAGCGACGGAGCTGTGCCTAAGGCAAGCGCACGCAACTGGCGCGTCAGCATCCAGATGCAGAAGCTTATCGCGTGCGATGTCGCTCGCTTAAACAACTGGACTGCACCCCTGAAGTGAGACACGATAATTACAGTGACAGTGGGGGTGTCACGGTCCGTTACCGTGCTTTGTTGTGCGCGAATGCGGTTTCGAACTCAAGGGGCGACTGATATCCGAGCGCCGAGTGCAGGCGCTCTTTGTTATAGACCTCTGCGATAAAGCTGTTGATGTGCCGGCGAGCGTCCCTCAGGTCGGTAAAGGCCCGGCCGTTGACCTGCTCGGCCTTGAGCGTCTTCATGAAGCTTTCGGCCTTGGCGTTGTCGAAGGGATTACCTGGTCTGCTCATGCTGATGGTTATGTCGCGATCGGTCAGCCGCTGGCGATAGACGATGGAGGCGTATTGCACGCCGCGATCGGAGTGATGGATCAGACTGCCGGGTGCCGGCTCGCGGGCGTCGATGGCTTTCTCCAGTGCTGCGATGGCGAGTGAGGCATCGAGCGTATCTTCAAAAGCCCAGCCGACAGCCTTGCGCGAGAAGGCGTCCAGAATGACGGCGAGATAGGCAAAGGTCTTGGCGAGATGGACATAGGTGATGTCGGCGACCCAGATCTGATCGGGTGCGGATGGCACCAGGCCGCGAACCAGATTGGGGACGACGAGAACACCCGATGATCGTTCTGCAGGTGGCTTCAGGAACGGCGTCCTGCGCTGTGCGAGCAGATTATCCTGGCGCATAAGCCGCTGAACTTTCTTGGCATTCACCACCACACCTTGGCGCCGGAGGACAGCGGTCACCCGCCGATAGCCGTAGAAGACGTGCTTGAGGCAGATGCGCTGGATGAGGTCGCGCAGCTCGCACTCGGCAGTCTCGCTACTGGGTTTGGCGAGATGGCGGTAATACGTCGCCCGTGGCAGGCCCGCGAGGCGGCATAGTCGCTGCACGTCGGCGTTTGCGTCTGTTGCCTGCGAAGTCATCGCTTGGATGACTTCGATGATGCGGATGCGGGTTTGCCTTGCGCTGCCGGCCGCTCCAAGGCGCGCAAGGCTTGTCGAAAAAAATCGAGGTCCATCTGCTGGCGACCCACCAGCCCTTCAAGCTCGGCGATACGCGCTTTGGCCAGCACGAGGGCGGAGCGCTTGTCGTTGTACGTCGCCAGCGGCTTCAGCTTGCGGGGCCCAGGCTTGGGTCCGCGCTTGCGGTTCAAGCCGTCTGGCCCGTCGGCCTTCCACGCCTTGATCCAGTCGTGGAGAATCTTGCGAGAAATTCCGAGTTCACGGGCCACCGGCAGAACGCCGTCGCCTCTCTCAACTCGCTTGATCGCCTTTATCTTGTAGGCCGTCGGAAACTGACGGTTCTTTCCTTGTCCTGTCACAGGTCATCCTTGAAATGCCTGTCACTGTAATTATCGTGTCTCACTTCAGGGGTGCAGTCCACAACTGTCACAAGAACCACGTTTGCTAACGCAGAAGTGTTTGTGAGTTCGACCACTTCACCAAAACGGCCTCCGCGGGTAAACGAGCAGGAAATGGGCGACACAAGCCGCTTATTGCCTTCTCACAGGGATCTTAAAAAATCCTGCCTTCGCCAGGCGAAGATGTCTGTCCAGTGTCGTGTGCAGTGACGCACGAAGGTCAAGCGGGATCGAGTCGTCTGTGTCGATCAGTTCCCGAATCTTCAGAAACATGCGGTCGATTGAGTTGAGCGTAGCCGTCATTCGCCCCGGTATCATCGGTTCTTCCCTTGCAGCAGCCGCAGACGTCAAGCGAATAGCCAGATGTTCTGGCGGCTCAATGATCTCGGCGGTGGCAGGCCAAACCAGCTTTCGCCGCACCCGCAAGCCTACAATCTCACGCAGCGTAAGGTTCAAGACCTTTCGATGGCCAGGTGGAGGTTATTTCGTCCTGGAAACAACGAAATGCGCTCCTCGCAATCACCGGCATTGAGGAGACAAGCGGCTCTATAGTCATGGGTGCGGTTGAGACCACGTCCGCGGGCATTTCTAAAAGCGCCGTCAAGGTCCGAGGGGGCGGCCTTCAGGTTGGAAGGCGTCACCGAGTCTTGACAAACATCAGCCCGTCCCGGAGGCCAGTGCGCCTGAAATCGGATGCCTTCGGCGTCCGAAACGTTTAGAACCTCGACCGAGACCCGGAACGTGTCTCATTCAGAGGGAACGGAATCAGAGGGGCGACGGAATTATCTCAGGAGCGGCTGATTGTCAGACCGGATTTCTCTAGCGCTCGGAGAATCTTGCTCGCAATGACCCGCACGTCAGCTTGGCCCTCACCGACCAAGTCAGCTGTCAACGCGCGCGCAATGACATCGTGCGCGTTCTCACGTTTGAGCGCCTCGGGCTCGGCATATTCGCCGCAGATTTTGCAGGCGATCACCGGCCGACCGCTCCAGGGATCGTGAGTGGCAACTTCGTACCATTTGTCGGCCTCACATTTCGGGCAGCGCATAGGTGAACTCTCCTGGTACGGTTCAGCATGATCGATCCGCTTGAACTACCCTTCGCTCCAAACGACGCATCTCTGTTGCTCCCAACAGCCCATCGGGGCTAAGGAGCCGGTCTCCTCGAAACGGCTCGGGATACGATGCTGCGGGCGCATTAAGAGCGAATCCGTTCTTCCTTCTGGGGATGACAATACAGACGGCATTGCAAATAGCGGCTCTTGAGAGCGGCCGATCGGCTCTTCATCGTGATCATCCATATTTTCTCGGAGCGGCCAACAGAGGCGTGATGTCCGTCGGCTCTGCTAAGAGCCTCCGAAGAGTCGAGACGCCCGATCACGCCAGGTAAATTGCCAATTAACAATGAGAATGGATGAACCAAAACGGGCCTTGGAGAGACCGCGATCTCAGGGGCTCGCGATGCTGGCCTGATTACAGGCGATATCGTCATGGCCGAGCCGATCAAAGTGAGGGACAACAGATCAGTTACGAGGCCAATCAGAGAGTGGCCAGTGGCGCGCTGAACGAAGTCACACAAAGCTTCGATCGTCTGCAGTGCGCCCGCGGGGCGGCAAGCCAGGAACATTTCTGATCTCCTCGGTACCACAATTTGCGAGGCGCTTACTCGCCGCACGACGCGACAGTACGCCAATATCGCGGATTGCTTGGCGACTGAACTCGAACCCAGCGATAGGGAGCGCGCGACCATGATCGGATCTGCGGCATCAAATTGTCCAGCACAAGATCGTCGCTCTTGGTCCGTACCACCAGAACCAGATGATGCTGGCCCGAGGAGGTCACGACCTCGCCGAGCAGTAGGATTCACGGCGGCCACCCACGCTGTAGAAGTCTGTGGCGCTTGCTGACGGCGCAGTCGTTGCAGTCGCCGCGTTCCGGATTAATGAGCAAGGCTTTCACCGACGGACCGGGTTCAATCGCTTCCGGGATAATGGTGCTGTTGACCGTCTGGTTGGCTTCTTTCAGATCTGACCATCGCGCCTCGGTCAGGTGGACCGGACCGCCGCGAGACAGGAGGCGGACGCGGCATTCATCCTGATAGCGGAGGCAGAATATGGTGTGTGCCGTTGGAGGGAGCGCCAGACGGTCAAGCTTGAGGTGCGGAGACGCCGACGTCGCGATCGTCGGCATAGCCGACAATGTCCCATCGGCCGATCGAGCGGTCGTCATCATTTGAGACACAACTGTAGCGGCTGCGACTGCAGCCAGGATTAACGTCATGGGCATACTGTAGCTGACGGGAGCCCGACTAGACCCGAGGTCACCAGCACGAAACGACAGATCGAACGCGGCGGACGTAAGAGCCCAATTGACCGACGGAACGCTGTCCAAAGGGTCTGCCGATCGCAGCACGTCTGTAAGGCCGCGTTCCGCAAGCCATGCGCAGATCCATTCCGTGTCGGCAGCCCGTGCGTCGTGACCCCAATAGTACAAGACATGTGCAACCTCTGTGCCTGCGCGGGAAGAGATCGAGGAGGGGGCAAGGCTCGCCCTCTGGTCCGAAAACCGTACAATCTGACGCCACGTACGATTCAAGCCACCATGAACGTCGTGCGAGTGTGTTCGGGCTCGCGCCGTTCGGCGGCCAATTCGCTACGCGAAGGTCCGCAGGCACCCAACTGCCGACGACTCTTCACTTCTCAGCGCGGAGAGCCCGCCAGGCAACCGGGACCTGCGCTACTTTTGCCTCTCAGGCATTTCCACCAACGATCCTCGCGAGACATCAATAATCTCCCCGCCGGCCGAAGATGGCGCCACTCCCGACACTGAAAGATTGTGACCTGCGCCCGATAAGTTCCTACGCATCGTCACGGAGTCGGACGTCGCTTCACCTGGTGTAGCCGTTGCATATCCATTTCCATGAAACGCAACAGCCCATCGTTCGGTCCAAGGCACTGGCGGCAGCGAGCTCAAGCGACGCTTGCCAAGGCGGAGTCGTTCGAATGCGAAAAGTCAAAAATCAAGCTGCTTAAAGTCGCCGAGGAGTATCATAGGCTGGAACGGTGGGCCGCCGAGCGGGAAAGATTAAGAGACGTCGATGAGGAGCAATGAGCAGCTTCAATCTGGCGGGCTTCCGCGAAGGCTCTCTCGGCGGTCGAGGGCAACATGCGGATGGTGGGCGTGGGATATCTGTGAGGAGCGCATGGTCGAGATCACTTTAAATGCTACGGCCAGCAAATGCCGAGTTCCTATCTCACCGGCTCGATTGAATTCTTTGCGGATCTAGCGATAGGACGATCATGCGTGCTGTCGCCCAGGAGCGCCATCGAATTCGGACGCTCGGGTCGGATCGCGTATCGCGAGGTGAGCACGCGCGTCGTCCCGGCCATCGATACACGCGACGGATTATCAGCCTTCAGAGTGGCACGTGTTTTGCTGAAGGCTCCCGGGGGATAGGCTCTCCAGTGCCTATGCCTCGGCGGCCCGACGCGCCTTCTGACCCGGCAAGGCGCGTCGGGCTTTTCGTGCTGCGCGGCCGAGCGACGCACAATGAGCCGTATCGACCAGCCCATGACATTCTTGGCCCGTGTTGAATAACGACCTGTCCTGTTAGGCTTCGTAGGATTCGGGACATTGTCGGGCACGCAAGAAATTGTGGATGGTCCCTCACCCAGGAGTACCCGCCACGGCTCGCGGCAACACGTTTGATGATTCTCGGGAAAATCTCTCGGCCAATCTCGGCGGCACATCATTTGCAGCAATCATCGTGGGCATGGACATGGGCTCCCCCAGCGCCACGTCGATGCCCCAACCTCGCCAGGTTGGGCCCGACGCACCTCCAGCCTGCCCCCGAGGGCGTCGGGCTTTTTAAGTTCAGGCATGCGCTCGCTTTCATCCCTCCCATCGACCGTCGACATCACTGTTGGGACCATGGCGCGGTTCGAGCCGAGCAACGCCGCAGCTCCCGATCTACCTTCCAGGAACGGGGCTGAGTGTATTAAGACGAAAGTTGTGATCAGGGATCAAAGACGAGCGCCAACGATCCGACGCGGGTGAGGCGGCCATCGACGATCGGGGTGCCGCAAAGGAGATTCGTGCGCAACTCTCGTCGGCGGATTTGCGTCGTCCTCCAGGTACTTGGTTAATCCAAAAGCCGGCACAGGCTCAGCGCTGCGGCAAGACTCGCAGCGATGAACGCCTCCGGACTGTCGACGCAGTAGGCGATAAGCATCGCCCACAAGCTCACCGAAAACGCGATGCCCCAAATCATTTGTATCTGGCCTGGGCGCGGGCGAACTCGGCGAGCCACGTCGTCGGCGCGTTGGGCGCAGCACGCGCCCGTGGCCGGTTGAGGTCGCCCATTCACAGAGCTCCGGAAAGCCAGCAGATGCTCACGCAGAGAAGGGCGGCGAGGACTATGGCCGCAAGCGACAAAAATTGTAGCGTGACCAACCGCAGGGGAAGATCACAACGCGCTGCTCGCAACGCGTCCTGCGCGTTGATCAGACGCCGTCTTGGTTCGCGCCAGTGCGTCATCAGGAGTCATCTATGCCATTGAGGATCGAGGCGAGCGTCGGGATCCGGTCGAAACCGAATGTCACCATGACCAGGCGAAACGGCCCGTTGCTCGCAAATTGATGATCGGAGCGGCCAACGCGCGGCCGCCTTCATCGGCAGCCGATTGAAAGGTTAGGCCAAGCCGAGCGCTGGGCGGTCTCGCATCGGTTGATTACACATATCGGTTCGATCGTGATTGCGACGACCGGCAAGTGTATCTCGGACAATGGCCAAGCCGCGATTGGTCCGCGTGTTGATCGGCGTCAGTCGAGCAAGTGTCATGGAGTGATCCCCAGTTGGTGAGCTGTGCGCAAGCGTTCGCTGCCGCACGCTTTACTCAGCAATCGGCGTGCCGCGGAAGCGGTGCTGCAGGCCTTCGTTGGGGCAAGAAATCCCAGGTGTTTTGGCGTCGTCTCGGCAAATGGCGTCGGGCTTATGGTCCGGTTTCCGACATCTTTGTCATAAACCGGACGTGAATGCTAAGCCGTGCGCGGGCGGTCTGTTCCCATCGTTTCGTCAACGAAATCCGTTTGACGCGAAGCTTGCTCGAATCCCGCGCTTTGGAGACTGCGACCCCTGGACTAACGCGTTCGCAGTCGATGAGTCGGCTGTTGATCCACGCGTCCCGGCGGAGATGTTCAAATCCGCAGCTGCCCAAGCTCTTTCGGAACGCGTCGCCGAACGCCACTTTCCCACAGACTGGGTCATTAGAGAGAGGGCATGCAGCGACGAATGCGAGCGCTAGCTTGACCGACCTGACAAACTCAACGGCGCGGCCACATAGATGACGTATTGGGATTGTTTCAGGCTGACTTATCGCATCGGGTAGAGTCGATGAAGCACCGGCGGACGCGTTCGTGTGCGCCGACTTCAAAGCAGTTAGCAAAGCCACGGAGGACGCGTGAGAGCGCAGATTATAGATAGACTGGAGGCCGGCCGCGTACAGCATGGGCAGTTGGCCAGCGCGCCAGGGTCAGGTCCTTGTGGTCTCTTTTTTGTTCAAGGACCTTGCGGCTGCAAACTGCAAATCGCAGCATTGGTCCGCCCGGGATGGGAGCACGTCTCCGTTTCGACGCCGCGGCGTTGTCCGAATTGGGAAGAGATGTGCTTCGTCAAGGACCTGTTTTGGGATGAAGAGGAATGCGTGATGCAGCTGCACCCGCCATACTCGCAATACGTGAACAACAGCAGGTACTGCCTGCATCTTTGGAAGCCCATTCGTGAGAACATTCCAAGGCCACCGACATCCTTCATAGGCGTCCTCGGCCTCGGACCGTCCGAGGCGGCGTCGCTGTTGGCACGAATGAGAGCACGATCATGATCGGCAGTGTGCGCGATTGGCACCGGCCCCATCCACTCGGACGCTGGAGCTCGTCGCTCCAGGTCTCGGGAAGTGTTTCAAGGTGGAGTGAGATCGCAGAGCATGGGATCACCGACTCATCGCCTCGCCCCCTGACGAGCGCTCCGCGCGAGGCTCAACTCGATGTCGCGGAACAGGGTGTAGTTCCGCCAAATCCATTGGTGCAGCTCCGTGGTCGAATCCTTCTCGTGGCGCAAATACCCCGTAAAGGAAAACGTCTGGCGATCGATATAGGTTCTTAAAAATTGGGGCAGTGCGAAGATGCGCAGCACAGGACCGCGGTCCATTGCTTCGGGCAGTTCGCTGCGCAGCACGTACTGATTATGGACGGTGATCAGCGCAGGTGCGCGGATCTGGTGCTGTAACACCTCATAGCAACGTGAGGAGAGGCGATCGGCGCTCCCGACAAATAGGATGATGGGTGCGACCTGATTGCGTACCGCCTCCCTCACGAACTCAATCTCGATGCACATCTTGAAGAACTCGTCGAATGCGTGGAAACCGAGATCAATCACCTTCGCGACCCCGTCGTCTAGGATGAGTCGGTCCATCAACTGCATCTTGCCCCAGGTGTCGGTCACATATGCCGTCTCGGTAATTTGTGGCAGGTAATCGACCAGAGACGGCTCCCTCAAACTGATATCGAAGGAGAGCACGGATCCGTTCTTGAGCAGCAAGAACTCGCTCAAGAGCCGCGCGATCAGAGTCTTGCCGACCTGCAGGCTGGGAGAGCAGATGATGTAGACCGGTGTAGGTGGCATCTCCAGCGACATCATACGCGTTCGTATATTCCCCAAGGGCCATACCTGAGGGCTATGTTTCACTGCTGCGGGGCATCGACGTGACGCCAGTCAGATCGATCAAATTGATGCGGTCGTACTCGGACCAGACATTGGTCAGCCAGTGCCGGACATAGCCGCGCAGCACAAAGGAGTGGTTCGCGATCTCATCGAGCGGCCCCTTGTTTGCGGCGAAGTTAACGAACGAAACGGAAGCGACCTCGACCTGCTCATAGGCCATTTCGTTGAGCTTCGGGATCGTCAGTTCGGTGGCGCCCTTGATGCGGTGAAAATACGATTCGTAAGTCGACTGATCCCACTGAAAGAACTGAGTGTCGTTGATGAAATTCTTGACCAGGAAATATTTCGCGCCGTTCATGAAGTTGGCAGTTTCGGCAATCTCGTCCAGAGAAGCGATCGACGGGCCAAGGATATGGAAGACGGCAAAGGTGATCTGGCCGGACTTCACTGAGTCCAAGAATCCGATGTCGCGCAATGAGCTCAGAGCAACGGACAGCAAGCCTGCCCGGACGTCGATCACGGTCACCGACAGCCCTGCGTTCAATGTGTCGAAGATCCTCATCTGATCTGCGGTCGTCGTCATATCGACGATCTCAGTGATGTTGGAATGGAAGCGCTTCAGCGTACCTCGCGGTGACTCCGTGTCAAAGGCGCGGGTCTGCACCTTGTTCACGCTGAAATAGTCCAGAAGCGTCCGACATACGGTCGTCTTGCCGACCCCACCCTTGTCCGCGCCCACCACAATTACAACCGGCTTCGCCATGGAATTCCCTTTAAGACATCCGCTACGCCAATCGCGAGGCGCGATCGGCAGCCGCTGCTTTGGACGTGAACATGGCAGAAAGAAGAGGTTGTCGGAGTTTTGCAAATTTTTGCGAGCGATGTCTAACGTGGCGGCGCCCTACGTCAGGTTCGCAGCAATCTAACAGCTTGGAGAATCCTCACTGCGGCCCTCGCCGTCGATCTGACGTAGCGTTAGGTTTGAACTCCGGGCGCCAAGCACATCCGGCGTCTATCGCTTGTTAGCAAGGAGCGGATGCGAGATATCGTGCGCAACCGAAAGCGGGTCTCGCGAATGGCGTACGAGCTGGACGAGCGGCAGGACCAGCTCAAAGCGGGCATTGTGCGCTGGGCCTCGGTCGAATCAGAGATCTTTCGACTGAAGTGTGGACTTGTTGGAAACTTCGACAGGTTTGCAATTGAGCTGAATCGCGCAACCAACTGTGCCGCATGAGCGTCGACGTAAATCATCGCGGGTTGTGTCATGATCGCACATCATGCTAGGGCCGTCGCGAGGCGAGCCTTGCCGCGGACGGATCGCTGCTGTGTCGGTCATAACTTGGCCGTCAATTGGCGAGATGACGTTTGCGGGCGGGGTCAACAGCTGAAGAAGGAAGAGGGGTGATCCAGGCTGAAATGGATGTCGTCGAGCACATGCTCGCCTCGCTAACCAGATGCGCGCTGCAAAGCCGGGTTGCCCCTAGTAACGAGCAGGTTGCGCATCATTTCGAACTCGCCTGCGAGAGAGTTGGACTCCTCATTACGCCGGCGTCTGCCATTCGCATTTTCAAGCGCCTCGCGCACGAGGTTCGGAAGGCAGATTCGATTCTGGAGTTCGTCGGTCCTCCTACCGGAGAGGTGCACTGAATGGACGGAAAGAGTTGATGTGAGTTTGCGAGCGGATTCATCATCCGTGCGCGCAAAAGCCCTCGGCGTACGTCGGATGTAAACGGCGCCGAGGGTGTTGTTCGCGGGTCGCGCATTCGGGTTGTGGCGCATTCCCGTTTGATGCGACGTAACGCTCCAGAACGACGGGATGCTGCACGCCTCAATCCCGTCGTCACACTTTCAATCTCTGGTGCAACGCGACCGAAGCTCTTGGCAGCAACCAAGTGCCACATTCGGTCCACCGTGTCACACGATCGTGCCTTGAAGCGCAGTCGAGGAGCAGTGCCGTCCCCGGCGATTGGAAATGACGTGTTGGCCTGTCTTGTTCCGATCGCCAATAGCCAGCGCGTGGCGCCAAATCGTCCGCTACCAGAAGATCGGGGCAGCTCGTTGCTCGAGCCGGTGAGCACCGGTCCATCGTTCATATTTGAAGGCGCGGCCATACAGCCGCATGTGTCGTCCAGTATCCAGTCAGGGCGATCTATCCGATGATCCGCAAGTCGACCAGCCAGCGGCTGAGTATGCTGTGCCATCGAGGGGGGCGCGATCGCTGGTCGCAACGCAGAGTCATTGGTGCCGGACCGGCATATTGGATGGTTGCTGGCTGGAACTGAGATGGCGTCCGTTCTGACACTCGGCCGCGTTCAGCAGCTCTCAACCATACGCTCCGCCGCAGATGGGATTACAGCGGCGCCCCTTGCGCCTGCCTCGTGCCGCACAGGGGGGCGTCTCTCGTTGTCGGCGGCAGTTTTACTGACCTGCATCGCCAAATCTGGCCGCTGTAGCACAGCGCAGTGTCGCATTCGGACGAATGTCGGAGTTGCTTCGGTCCTCCTGACCCGGCGAACGACTGGCTCAACAGACTGTTTTCAGAAGTGAATTCATGGCCGCTGGGAACTGGTACGACAATTGCTGTTCTCAGGCCAGCTCGGAAGTGCCGGAGTTCTCGCATGCACCGTTTCGTCTCAATGAAGCAAAGTTGCGACTGCGCACGGAGCCGCGTCCGAGCTCCAGCTCCGGCGCGCCGGCGTAATTCCGGCCACTCTCGACCGCACGATTTGATCGCAGTGCGATCAGTGGCGGAGGTAAGGGGACATGTGTCGCAACGAGCTGAAACTCTTGGCCATTCACGCTTGAGATGGCGTACGATTCTTGGGCGAGGCTCTCGTATTTGGAAACGGCCATCTCGTGCGGCTCACCGAGCGTGTCTTCAACAGCATCGAACAAAGAGAGCGGAAGCGCTTCGCTCTACCGTGGGTCCGGGCTGCGGCGACTCAAATCCGCAAATAGAGGCCCCGCCACCGCTATGGCGCCTACGATGGCGCAACCGCACATTTTTAGACGTCAGTTATGCTCAAGTCAGCGAGATGCTCGCCGACAGCGCGATAGCAGCCGCTTTTCCTGTTCGTGAAAGCCGGCCCTGCGCTCTGCGACGAGCCGAATCGCAACCAGGAGTCCCGGCGCTTAGGGCATCGATACGCGTCCGCGGCCTTCTCGAACCGCCGCTGCTTCAAGGCGGCTATCCCGTCCGAGCGCGTTTCGGGAGAGCTTAACCAACTCGGGAACTGCGTGCCGCAACGCCCGAGGGCTCGCATTGCAAAGACGCGAAGCCCAACGGTGAAGGCACGACGCTCCGCCCTCAACAAGCTCGGCGCAACGACGCAGTACGACATTGGGGCGCGCGGCCTCGAGAGGCGCTACATGGATCTTTTCAATTTCATCGAATGCGCCAAGGCAACGCACTCCATCAAGGTCCTGTTCGACCTTCTCGTAAGCTGCGCGAGCGAGAAAGGCTTCAGTGAAGTCGCTTATGGAGCCCTCACTTTCGCCGAGGCACGTGGTCTACCCGAATATCTACCCTCTGGGGTGACGGTGACCTTCCCGCCCGACTGGTGCGGCCGGTACGTTGAACGCAAGTACCGTGTCATCGATCCGGTGGTACGACGGGCTCCAACGCTTTCGCGGCCGTTCCTGTGGGATCAACTTGCCAAGAAATGTCAGTTGCAACCCAGCGAGCGGCGCGTACTTGCAGAAGCCAAAGAGGCAGGTCTGAAGCACGGTATGAGCGTGCCGCTGTATGGACCGTTGGGCCAAGTCGCTCTGGCATCGTTTGCATCCCCGTTCGACGATGCTGATCCGCAGTGCCAGATGAGTCATCTCAACGTATTAGCCTGGCACTTCCACATTGCCCTTGCCGAGATCTCGCGCCCCTCCGCGAGCGGCTCAAGTTGCGAAATTGCACTGTCTGAACGGGAAAGAGATTGCTTGCGATGGGTGGGAGAGGGCAAGTCCTCCTGGGAAATAGGCAAGATACTCGAGGTGAGCGAGAATACGGTCAACTTCCATCTCAAGAACGCGATACGAAAGCTCGGCACTTCAAACCGGACCCACGGAATTGCAAAGGCCATTCGCCAAAACCTCATTTGAATGCCCGGCCCGCCCCTGCACCGATCGGGTCGGTCGGTGAGAAGCGGCCGTCCTGAAACTGCAACCCACAAACGTGGACGTCGCCTCGAGCCGCACGGAGCCGCGGCAGCCGGTTCTCGTGGACGACCGCTTTCGCCGATTCGGTAGCGCCAGCAAGGGACCGGGCGCCGAGTGTTTCAGTAAGCACGGGCTTAGGTTCGCACGGACAGCGACGGAACGGTCCTGATCGTGCTTGTGCAGACAATGCTGGGCGGCGGCGCGAACCGCTGTCACTTCTGGGGAGACGGCAAGGTCATTCCCGCGTTGGTCCAGCTACCAAATATCGGTCCTGACAGATCCTTCGGCAGACCGATCAGCAGGCCAATAGGACCTGGGTAACCGTGGCGATAAGCCATGACCACAGACCGGTCATCGCTAGAGGTAAACTGGTATCTCCCCGTAAAATGTCGACTTCGCAACACCGCGATGTTCGTGCTCCGACACAATGGGCAGCTAATTAGCGGAGGACCAGCGGCATCGCGGTCAGAAGTACGTGCAGTCGAATCGATGAACTCAGATCGCTTGGAGTAGTTGTCGAGTTCCCCTCGTTCGGGAGCGCTGATCGTACCGGCGTCCGCCTTCGAGTTGAGGTCATACATCCGATCGATCTCCGCGTCGCGCTTCTGGCGCACCTGCATGGCCGCACAGAACGCAGCTTGTGCTTGCCGTCGCTGCTCGGTGAGTCGGGCCAGGCGGACGTTATCGCCGTTATCCGCGGCTCTCCGAATCTCATCTGCCAGAAAGCCTTGATTGGCATGATAACGTCGATCCGCATCCTGGCGTCGCATCATCTCGTCCAGCAGCTCGGGGGCGAGATCGTTCATCTGCTGAACCTTGCTCTCGCTAACATACGTCTCGTCGCCTTGTGCATCGACATAGATAAGACTGGAATAGACCGGTGCCGCCTCAATCGTCCACACGGGAGGATACGGTCCGTCAACGAACCCGAACACAGTGTCATTTAGAGTCCCGCCGCCCACGTAATAGTGAGCCGGTGTCTCCCGATATTCGAGTTCGTGATGCGGGGCTAAGTCGTTCGAGCCACGATGATCGATGACGTCTTCAATGAACAGCACGCCAGGCGTACCCGGATGCGCATCAATGTATCTCTTGGCTTGTTCAAAACGAAGAGTGCGACGCTGCGCTGTTTGTGGCGCGGGTCCATATACGTCCGCAAGAAACATGATGGTCGCGTCAATTGACCCCAACTCCGCAGTATCAGCCGGAACTGGGCTTGGAGCCTCTGGCGTTTCAAATGGCTTCCCTGCAGCCATTGCTTGGGGCGATCGATCATCAGCCTCACCTGCCGCGGCAGGTTGCTCCACCGCGGCGAGCAGGTGGGAATCTTGAGCATTGGCTTGAGCTTGAGCAAAAACGAGCATGCTACAAGCTACAAGTATCTTCCGCATTGGAGAGCCTCCGTTTTGGTGTGGTGCAGCCCAGGTCAACAAGCGCGGAAAACCGCACCAGCTGACCAGCTGGATCGACTATCGAGATTTCTGAGGGAGTCCTTTTACGGGTGCGAAGATCACGAGCAGTGCGCCCGTCCCCTTGACAGATGCATCAGTGCATGGAGCGGCTGAACGGACCCATCGAGCCGTGACGAATTGCGGTCAATTCACTCGGCCTGTTCGACGATGTTGTCTTGCCAACGGTAGACAATGAACCCGGGAGCCGAATTGTCTCCCTTGGCGTCGAACCGGACGACCCCGATCACAGTGTCGATTGGCTGCGAATGAAGCGCAGCTGCCACTTTCAACGAATCAAAAGTGCCCGCGCGTTTTGCGGCTTGCGCCCATGCCTGCACAGCAGCATAGGCGTAAAGCGAGTAACCTTCTGCAGAACGGTTGGAGGCCTTGAGCCGTGCCACGACGCTCGCCGCGTCAACATTCTTGGTCGGATCCGGCATAAAGGTGAATAGTGTTCCGTTTCCGGCTTTGCCCGCGATCATCGCAAAATCGTGGGTCATCAGCGGATCATTGGCCATCACGGTCATATCTGCACCTGCGTCTGAGGCCTGACGCACGATCAGCCCGATCTCATTGTAGTAGCCGCCGATGTAGGCAAGCTTGATCCCGTCCGCCTTCATCCTCGAAACCAGGGCGGTGTAGTCCTTTTCCCCGGCCGCATAACTTTGTCGCTTCACATCCGACATTCCTAGCTCGCGAAGATGATTGGCGACGACATCGGCAATGCCTTTGCCAGCGGTGCTCCTGTCGTCGAGTACGGCAATCTTGGTGCTGGGGAAGTGCCGGTGGATATATTCGGCCGCCACGACACCTTGCTGGTCGTCGCGGCCACAGATGCGAAATAGGGATTTGATGCCACGCTCGGTGAGCGCGGGATTGGTGGATCCGGGCGATATCTGAACAAGTTGCGCCTCGTCGTAAACGTTGGACGCCGGTATCGACGAGGACGAACAAAAGTGGCCAACGACCAACTTGACCTGATCTGTTGCAAGCCGATTGGCGACTATGACGGCCTGCTTGGGATCGCACGCGTCGTCGGCGATGCTCAACACGACCTTCGTTCCTGGAAGGAGTCCTGACGCATTCAAATCATCGACGGCGGCAGCGGCACCGTCTCGCAGCTGCGCTCCCAGCGCAGCATTGCTTCCCGTCATCGGTCCTGCCACAGCAATACTGATCTCGGCCGCAGATGCAACGGACATCAAAGCAAGGAGTTGAATCGCTGCGAGAGAAATGGCGCGATGGATTGACATTATGAGCTCCCCATATGGGTTTGAGTTTGCGACCGGCTTTGCCTGGACTTATTTACTTTTGCTGAGGCGTCGCACAACGATAGCCGTGGGACCGGAGGCCCTTGCCGGGAGCCGTTCTCCGCCCCGGTGCTCGCGCGCGCGCCGCGGTGAGTGAAAGATTGACGAACTATGCCGCAAGGATCCGTTCTTCCGACCGGCACTCGGGCAGGGTCAGAGGAAAGCTGGCTCGGACCACACTCGCGCTCGGCGCAAACGAATCCGCGCTGATCAGACTCTGGTAGCGCCATAACGCCCCTTCATTGCTTTGCGAACATCGAGAGCGCGCACCTTGGAAGACCAGGCGTGCGGGGCGAGGGGCAACCAACGCACTTGAGAGCGTCCCCGCGCCAGCAGAGTCAATCTTACAATCTGACGTTACGTCCGATTCAAGTCCGTTCGAGATACGCATCTCGACGGGCGTGAGTCGTTCTCGTGGAAGGAGCGACAGCGCTACGTCGGTGGGAAGGCACGAAATGGCCGAGCCGGAAACGCAGCATCCGCGGCCTTCGGCCGCCAATCATTGAATGAAGGACGCACCTAGATCGGCGGATGCGTTATTTCCTATCCTGCAGTGCGGCCATGGCGAGATCGAGATATTGCATCAAGCTGTGGTTCCAGCCGGCCAGGTTGCGTGGCGTGCTCAGTCGCGCAAGAACTTTGAGCATGGTTGAAGCCGCCGGGTCAGTCCCCGCGATTTCTGTAATGAGCGAGCGCGCCTTGAGCGCCACGGCAGCAGCCCGCTCGCTGCAAGGGTGCTCGCCACGATCGACACAATCGCGCAACTCATCCCGGATCTTTCGCCAGCGCTCCTCTCGCTCAACGCCGAGCGCGCACGTGCATGGCGGAGTCTGGGGGCGTGCTTCAGCGCGCGAAGCCGCATTCAGAGCGGCAGGCAGCTCATGCACGCTGACTTGCGTGTCAGAGTCCGTCGTCATGTTCCGCAAACGATCGCGCAACTGGGTCGTGCGCGTGACCTGAAGTTCAATTTGCTCCAAATGCTTGCGCAGGAGGTCAGTAAGTGACGTCTTTCCCCCCATTGCTGTGCGAATATCATTCAGCGAGAAGCCAAGCTCGCGCAGTGCGCGAATTTGCGACACTCGTTGGATGCTTTCGCGTTCGTACATTCGGTGGCCGCCGTCCGTGCGTTCGGACGCACTGAGCAGACCCGTGTGCTCGTAGTGATGCAGCGTGCGTACCGTGACCCCGGTAGCCTCCGCAAGTTCTCCAATGCGCCATCGACGCCGTCGTGGTGTAGCTTTGATCATGATGTTCAATTGGCAAGCCTACAACCTGACGTCACGTGAGAATCAAGCTACTTGAATCAGCTGGTTGAACAGTCGTCCATTCTGGCGCAAGCAGGCTGGCTCTCCTCAGATCGCCGCTCAAGCGAGTCGGCAGATGGTAGGACGTCGAGCAAGAGCATAAGGGACGCCAAACCGCATTGGCTTGTTGCTGTACGCTCCAGAACAAGTTTGGCGATTGTGATCCGGTTTTCGGGCGTTCGCATACTTGCCGGCAGCGACGCGATGGCTTTATCAAAGATCGCGCCGAGGACCGTGAGATCTTCCGGATCGTAGACACCACTATTCTGCAGCAACATTCGGCTCCGTGTTTGTGATCGTGTTAGGTGGCCGAGGCGCTTGACTGCGCCGTTGGGCGAAAAGACGACAGATCGGCGGCGTTCATCGAGGAAGGCGCGATAAGCGCTCAAGTGACGCGGTTGTGCAACAGCGATCGACGTTGCCTTGCCTGAACGCCAGGGAGCCGATGCCAGGCGAATCTAGGCAATCGAATGCTCTGCGGAATCCACAGCTGACTGTGTGCGAAACTGACGTCGAGCTGTTCGGGTCAGAGCACCGCGGCGCCTGAACGATCACCGCGAGGGACCGCCGGAGATGCGGCAGGATTATAGATGGCCCGGCCATGGCAAGCGGGAACGACGCTTGAGAGCGGCTCGCTTGCGGTACGTCACTGAGGGAGAGCCGGCGCTCTTTTGCGCGAGCGGCCAATGGCTCTGCGCTATTATCCGGTGGCCCTTCGGATACCTGGGCCGAGCTGCCTGCTGACGTCCGCGCGGTGGTGAGTTGAGGGATGACTCCGGCTGCCGCAGGCGCGAGACCGTTTTCGTATAACAGGTCTGTAACAAGCTCGACTTGCACATCCGTGCACCCCCTCGACGTATTTGACATCTGAATCGGCCGCACATTGCGCCTTGCCGATCGTGCCAATTGATCCGCTAGCAGGCCATCATCGGCATCGATCAGCACAGCGAGAGATAAGCATCTTGGCTCTTTGCTCGAAGCGCTCGCGGACGACACGTTGCATGGCGATGAAACTGGCAGGAGTGCGCCGCTACCATCAAAGTGAGGCGTCGTCAAACTTTCGGGGCGGCGAAAGTGACTTCGAGGCAGCACGCTTGGCACCATCAGCGGCCGAGTGTCGTCGCATTCGTTCAGCCATTCGCTCTTGTTCCGGCATCACGCACAGCCGTCATCGCGGATCAAAATTGTCAAACGCGAACGTGCCATAGAAGAAAGTTCGAGTCCTTACGCAGCTGTTCACCAGCAGATGGCTTTCAGCTGACATCTGAACTGCGAAATAATCTTCCATTCACTTGGAAGGCGAATACTCTACCATGGCCTTGCGAGTTGCTGCAGTCGCGCGCGCCGAAGGCATGCGCGAGGCTTGCTCCAATAATATTGTCCGCATCCAGATGCTTGCCGGATCGGTATTGTGAAGGGCCGGCCATTGGACCGCCTCGCTGAAAGACGGAATGGGCAGCGGAAGATCGACGATCCGCAGGGGCATCGTCTTTCCGAAATGCCTGGCGAGCAACGATGGCATCGTGCCTACACGACCAGTGCCCAGGAGCATGGGCGGAATCATGCTGAAGCTCTGCACGACGACCTCGAGGCGTCGCTTGAGACCGTGCTCAATCAAGAACCATTCCTCGATCGAAGGCCTTCGCGTACGCCCGAATTTGGCTGCCACGTGTCCCATCGACATGTATTTCTCGAACGTCAGCTTGCGTGAGAGCTGCTTGTTGGTCCGGCAGCCCACGCATACGAGTTTCTCCTCGAACAGCGTCGCTCTTGGATGGGAGCGCGACATGTACATTTCCGGCAAGATAAGGAAGTCAATCTCACCGCGCTGGAGAAGCTCATCGGGGTCGTCGGCGAGCGGCAGAAATTCGAACGCCACATCTGGAGCTTCTCGTGCGACCCTCTCCACGATGGCCTGAAAAAACACGACCATGACGAAGTCGGAAACGCCGATCCTGAACCGGCGATCCGATAGAGCTGGATTGAACGCATCCCGCGAAATGATGGAGAGCTGGATGTGCAGCAGGGCTTCGCGAATTGGGCCGGCGAGTCCTTCAGCGCGTGGGGTCAGGACGAGTTCTCGGCCTCTCATCGCAAATAGATCGTCGCGAAAGTAGGATCGCAAACGGCCCACCGCGGCGCTCATAGCCGGCTGGCTCAGGTTGATTCTGCGCGCAGCCGCGGTGAGGTTGCGCTCCGTCATCAGAGCGTCGAGCGCCACGAGAAGGTTCAGATCAAGCCCTTTGAAACGCATCGTGGGAAGTATCCAATTCGTGGATGGCTACCATAGAAACAATCGATTTTACCAATTTGGTGCGGTGCGGGATACCAAAAACGTCGGATCGGAGTCAGGCGTACCACAATGATTATTAATCGTTGCCCCAGCCCCGTGAGGGATTGTCTAGCGTGCTCTAAGCATCCACCGCGACGCATGTCCACCGCGACCCCGCCGTTCCTCGGCCCGCGCACGGATGTCAGGCGCGCTGGCGACGCGTCCAAGTGGATCGCGGCTCGAAGGCGATCTGCCCAAAGCGGTGCTGAAATATCCGCCCGATCTCATGCGAATGGCGCCGCTCATCAATGTCATCTCCATTGTGAACGCGGCTCCTCCGAACGGCGGGCACCGGGCAACGCGCGCCGACGTGTCCCGTTGGCTCATGAATGCGCCCGGCGGGAATGAGTAACTCGCGTGCATAAAATGCCAGATCAGATATCGAACGTCGCAGCGGGGACCGCCATGAACATTGCCATATCGAACGATACAGGAGTGTTCTCCACGCACTCCAAAGTGCGGTGGAGGGTGTGCTGGGAAAACGAGCTGGAACTTGCCGAACACATCGAACTGTCCGAGTTCTTTCGCAAGACATACGGGCCCACCGGTGAATTCAATGCAAAACCGTTCGAAGGCGGACGAAGCTGGGCCGGCGCAAGGCCTGAGCTTCGTGTCATCGGCTACGATGCAAACGGCATAGCAGCTCACATCAGCGCACTCCGCCGCTTCATTAAAGTCGGAGAGGTCGACCTGCTCGTGGCCGAGCTGGGATTGTATGGCGTACGTCCGGATCTGGAGGGGCTGGGGATCACGCACTCAATGCGGGTGATGTATCCGCTGCTGCAGCAGCTAGGCGTTCCGTTTGGCTTTGGGGCCGTACGGCAGGCATTACAGAAGCATGTGACCAAGCTGGTTGGCCGTCAGGGTCTCGCAACGATTTTGCCGGGAGTGAGCGTGCGTTCAACTCGGCCGGATATTCATCTGGACCTGCCGCCGACCCGTACCGACCACGACTTGGTGGTTCTGGTCTTCCCAATCGGACGTCCGATAAGCGAATGGCCGGCCGGGACCATGATCGATCGGAACGGGCCAGAGCTGTGACCTGTCTCGGCGGCTTGTCGGAAGCGCGAAGCGTGCGCGTTAGCGCTACCGGAGATCGTAACGTTTATCTGACCTTTGACGACGGTCCGGATCCACGCTGGACGGCTGCTATCCTTGACGTTCTCGCCGAGCACGGGGTGCCGGCGACTTTCTTCGTCATCGGGGCGTGCGCGGCAGCTCACCCGAAGCTGCTCCAACGAATAATCGCGGCAGGGCATGAAGTCGGAAACCACACGATGACCCATCCCGATCTCTCCAGATGCGAACCAGCTGAGGTGCAACATGAGATTCAGTCGGCGAGCGACGTCATCAGGACGGTCTGTCCCGAGGCGCCACTGCGGCACATACGTGCTCCGTATGGCATCTGGACTGACCAGGTATTCACGATGTCAACCAAAGCCGGACTGGCTCCCTTGCACTGGTCCGTAGACCCGAGAGACTGGTCCCGTCCCGGGGTTTCGGCGATTGTTGACGCAGTGCTGGCGTCAGTTCTGCCCGGTGCTGTTGTGCTCTTGCACGACGGATGTCCTCCCGTCGAGCGCGAACAAGGCATCGATTGCGGTCGCGATCAGACTCTCGAGGCGCTTTCCCGGCTTATTCCGGCATTGGGCGAGCAAGGGTTCGCCATCTGCTCACTTCCTCAATCCCATTGAAAAAGAGCTGCCCCCATGAATCTGCTTGCAACATCAAGCATTGTCGCCGTGTCGTCCTATGCGCTGCTGTCCGCCATCTACAGGAGCGTGCAGACCCTCAACGCGCTCCGAACACAGGTGCCGACCCCGACCGACTACGCTTCAGAGACGGACCCGCTGCCGAGCGTCGATGTGATCGTGCCCTGCTTTAATGAAGACCCGCGCACGCTGTCGGCGTGCCTGGAGTCGATCGCAAGCCAAGACTACGAAGGGCAGGTGCGGGTATACGTAGTCGATGACGGCTCGGACAATCGTAGATACCTGTGGCCCGTGCAGGACACCTATGCAGATGATCCACGGTTCAACTTCATGTGGCTGGGAAAGAATGTTGGCAAGCGCAAAGCGCAAATTGCAGCGCTGCACCGCTCGTCCGGCGATCTGGTTCTCAATGTCGATTCCGATACGACCATCGCCGTCGACGTGGTGACCAGGCTTGTACGGAAGATGCAAGATCCAGCGGTTGGCGCTGTCATGGGGCAGCTCACAGCCAGCAATCGAAGCGGCACTTGGCTGACCAGGCTGATAGATATGGAGTACTGGCTGGCCTGTAATGAAGAGCGTTTGGCGGAAGCTCGCTTCGGAGCCGTCTTGTGTTGCTGCGGCCCGTGCGCCATGTATCGCCGATCGGCGCTCAATTTGGTCCTTCACGAGTACGAGACGCAGTATTTTCGAGGAAAGCCAAGCGACTTCGGCGAGGATCGCCATCTCACGATCCTGATGCTCGCGGCCGGATTTCGAACTGAGTACGTTCCTGACGCGATCGCAGCAACCGTCGTTCCGGATAGGCTGGTGCCATATCTGCGTCAACAATTGCGGTGGGCACGCAGTACCTTCCGGGACACGGGGCTTGCGCTACCCCTGCTGCCAAGGCTCGACTTCTACATCACGCTGGACATTGTCGGGCAGAACCTCCTGCCGCTTCTGCTCGGCGTTTCAATACTGACCGCGCTTGCGCAAATCGCAGTTACGAGCGAGGTGCCGTGGCCGACAATGCTGATCATCGCGTTCATGACCATGGTTCGCTGCAGCCTGGCAGCATTTCGGACCCGACAGCTTCGCTTTCTCGCTTTCGCCCTGCATAAGCCGATCAGCATGTTCCTGCTACTTCCTGTGAAGGCATATGCGTTGTGTACATTGAGCAACAGCGACTGGTTGTCGCGCAAGTTCGCCAATATGCCGGATTCAGGTGAAGGCCAGGCCAGCGCGCCGAGGCAGAGCGCCAGGTTAGATGCCTCAGGCCATTCGGGTATTGCACCGTCGATGGGCGAAACGGCTACACGTGCACATGCTTTTGACGTTGACGGTACCTGACAGGCCTGGAGGCGACGGCTAACTGTGCGCGTCAAAGAGGTGAGAAGCTCGTGAGCCTAGACAAGAACTATCAGTTGCTGGAACGAGAATTGGTCGCCGATGATCCGTGGCGTCTGGACGCGAATCCGTTCGAGCGGAAGCGATACACGCAAATGCTTCGGATGTCGCTCTCCCGCCAAAACATCACAAGTGCGTTGGAAGTCGGGTGCGCTGCCGGCGCATTCACCGAGATGCTCGCGCCTCACTGCAAACGGCTCACGGTCGTCGACGTCGTGCCGCAGGCTATTAGCCGCGCACGTCGCCGGACGGAAAAATGGTCACACATCGGCTGGAAAGTCGCCGACCTTCAACACTTTTCACCACCAGAGCGATTCGACCTTATTGTTGTAGCAGAAGTCCTCTATTACCTCAGTGACACGCTGGAGATGCGCGCAGCGGTCGACAACTTGGCAGGAATGCTCGCGCCAGGCGGGCTTGTGGTGTTCGGATCGGCGCGCGACCATATCTGCCGACGCTGGGGTCACGTGGCCGGTGCAGAGACGGTCATCGCCATGTTGAATGAAGCGCTGGTCGAGGTCGAGCGTATCCAATGCCAAGGTGAGCCGGATAACGAAGATTGCTTGATCGCCAGCTTTCGGAGGCCGGCTGCATAAACAATCCGTTTTGCAGGCTGACATATCGCTATGTCAGAGTGGTCGTATCGCAGACGGATGGCATAGCGACTGTTGAAGGCGAAATCAGCGAGCCGGCCGCGCCGACAATTGTAGCAGAAGGAATAGAAAAATGCTCGGCGGCGTCGAAGCAGCGCCAATCTCAAGGCGATCACTCGCGATGGAACCGGCGCCGGTCACGCCGGCTGACAGGGGGGCTGAGCGCGTGTCGAATGTTGCGATCGACTTCTCGGCCGTGAAAAAGTCCTATGGCGAGAAGGTGGTCGTCGACCAGCTGTCGTTCAGGGTAGCATCGGGAGAGTGCTTCGGCCTGTTGGGACCGAACGGCGCGGGCAAGAGCACAATTGCGCGTTTGATTCTCGGTATGTCCTCGCCCGAGGCTGGCAAGATAACTGTGCTCGGCGAGAAAGTGCCGGCACGCGCTCGATTGGCGCGCAAGCGCATCGGCGTCGTTCCACAAGCCGACAATCTTGATCTCGAGTTCACCGTCCGTGAAAACCTGCTGGTGTTCGGGCGCTATTTCGGGATGACAGCAAAGGACGTCGAGAAGATCACGCCGTCCCTTCTCGAGTTTGCCCGTCTTGAGAGCAAGGCAGATGCGCGGGTGACCGAACTGTCCGGCGGCATGAAGCGGCGTCTGACGCTGGCGCGGGCGCTCATCAACGATCCGGAGATCCTTATCTTGGATGAGCCGACCACCGGGCTCGATCCGCATGCGCGTCATTTGATTTGGGAGCGGCTGCGCGCGCTGCTGTCGCGCGGCAAGACCATCCTTTTGACGACGCACTTCATGGAGGAGGCGGAGCGATTGTGCGATCGCCTGTGCGTCCTCGAGGCAGGACGCAAGATCGCCGAAGGGCCGCCACACACATTGATCGACGAACAGATCGGTTGCCCAGTCATTGAGGTCTACGGTGGTGACCCGAACGAGCTCTGCGCACTCGTCAAGCCGCTCGCTCAACGCACCGAAATCAGCGGTGAGACGCTCTTTTGCTATGCGCCCGATCCAGAGCAGGTGCTCGCGCGGCTGCGTGGGCGGACCGGGCTGCGTCTGCTTCAGCGGCCGCCGAACCTAGAGGATGTCTTCTTACGGCTGACCGGACGCGAGATGAGGGACTGAACGATGTGGGAGCAGTATGCGGCGGCTCTGCCCGCCAACGGGTGGAACTGGAGCGCCGTATGGCGCCGGAATTATATGGCTTGGCGCAAAGCGGCGCTGGCATCGCTGCTTGGCAACCTCGCTGAGCCCATGAGCGCCTTGTTCGGTCTCGGCTTCGGCCTGGGACTGATGATCGGCCAAGTCGATGGCATTTCATACATCGCCTTTCTGGCAGCTGGGATGGTCGCGACAAGCGCGATGATTTCCGCGACCTTTGAAACCGTCTATGGGGCCTTTGCTCGGATGCACGCCCAGCACACCTGGGATGCGATCCTATGCACGGAGCTCACACTTGGCGACGTTGTTCTCGGTGAATTGGCGTGGGCAGCGACAAAAGCCGTTCTGGCCGGGACGGGAATTACGATTGTAGCCGCTGCGCTGGGCTATGCGGCGTGGCCGTCTATCCCTTATGCGCTGCCAGCCATTGCGCTCACGGGTGTTGCCTTCGCCAGTCTCGCCATGGTTGTGATAGCGCTCGCGCCCAGTTACGACTACTTCGTGTTCTATCAGACCCTCTTTCTCACACCCATGATGTACTTGTGCGGCGCAATCTTTCCCGTAACTCAACTGCCTATCGCGCTGCAGCGCGTAGCTGAGGCGTTGCCGCTAGCACATTCGATCGACCTCATTCGGCCGGCAATGCTGGACCGGGACGCCAGCGGCATCGGCCTGCATGTTGGCGTACTTTGCATATACACTGTCGTTGCGTTCGTCGTATCGGCTTTACTGCTTCGCCGCCGCCTGATGCGTTGAAGGAACAATGCCCAACATAGTGTGAATCAGTTCGCGGAAGGCGGCTGGTGTGGAAGGATGCTCGCATCTCGTCGATATATTCGACTTGGTGCAACGATAGTATCACGTGTGGACTAACCTTGCCTCACTGGTTGGGGCTCGAACTGCCTCGACCGAGTCAACCAGGAGCTTTCACAAGTTGAAGCCGGAGCGATCGCCTGAGCCATTCGTTATCCTCGCGATGCCGAGGAGCGGCACCCACTATCTGGAAGAATTACTCAATGAACATCCAAACGTGGTGAGCAATGGGGAATTGCTCAACGAATATGATCCAAATTGGCCCGACAAGGCGCGGCTTCTACGTAGCGATCGGGAGCTTCTGGAGTGTGCCTACTTGCGTCATCCAGCGCGGAGCGGCAAAACCGACGTGACTCATGTCGGGTGCAAGATCAACGAACCTCAGTTTTATGACCGCCCGGGGATGATGGCTGAGCTGGCCCGTTGGCCGTGCCTCAAGGTCGTCGTGTGTCGTAGAAATCCGCTGGAATCGCTCCGCTCGCTCGTGCAGGCGAGGCAAACCGGTGAATGGCTGAAATACAGCCCTGATAGCGACGGCAAGCCACCGCCGCTCGTCAGCCTAAGCCTCAACACCTGCGAAACCTACTTCAAGACCACAGCTGAGTTCCACGACAGGATCAGGCAGTCGTTCGCTTCGACCAACATCCTTGAGCTGGAGTATGAGAGGCTTCTTCGCGAGCCGCATGTGTGCTTGGAATTGGTTTGGGAATTCCTCGGTCTTCCTGTGCGGTCTGTTTCCGGTCGCGCCAAACTTCAGCGCCAGGAAGTGCGACCGCTAGATCGGACCGTACAGAATTTTGATGAGTTGCGTCGCCAATTCAAACAAGGGCCTTACGCAAGGTACTTTGAGGCTGTTGACGCCTAAGAATGGCCTTCTATACGGCGGCGCCTGCGCTCGATGCCCGCTGGTGCAAGCTGCTGCAAGAGCGGCGGTATGAACCGTTGAGTTGCCGGTGAGCGGGCGTCTTGAATTGGCATGCACCATTGGCCCGATGGGTGCCATCATCCCCCTGTTGCTGATGACTCCTCGAGAGGCGGGACGAACTGCGTGCGGCGGCATTTAATCTCGGCACGACCTTCCCTCACGCTTTCAGCCCAGACCTACTGACCGAAATTGTGCGCAGCTGTGCCCGGGAAAAGCGAAGGTTCTGTGGCGCCGTCCTCGCGTTGCCGCTGTCGGAAAGCCAACGGAATTGATGTCTGGAACTCGCCAAGCAGGTCGCAAACCACAGGGTTTGGCTTCGCAGCAGGCGTGAATCACTGTGTCGATAGAGATGGCCCAATTCCTGCACCAAGAAGGTTGATCGTAACCTGATAGGAGGCGCGTTTGAGGGCCGATCTGCCGAACAAGGATGCGGTCGCCAGACCAATGTCGGTTGACAACGAGGGCAGTTCATTCAAAGCCGATAAGGCACGCGCCCGGCGGAGAGAACGAAAGACCCTGCTGCTGACCGGAGCATCGCGTGGGATAGGTTACGCCACCGGAAAGCTGTTTTCGGAAGCCGGCTGGCGTATCATTTCTTGTGCGCGCCAACCGATCGATGCCCGGCGATGCCCTTGGGAGGGCGCATCCAATGGTCATGTCCAGCTCGACCTCAGCGACCATCGCTTACTGCCGCGCGCCGTCGCCGACGTCAAAGAGCGCCTCGCGGGCGCGCCGTTGCACGCCCTGATCAACAATGCAGCGATGTCACCGAAGACGTCGAGCGGCACACGACTAACATCGTTGGCGACCTCGATCGAGACCTGGATGGATGTATTCCATCTCAATTTGGTGGCTCCAATTCTGCTAGCGCAAGGGCTCTTTGCCGAATTGAAGGCCGCGTCTGGATCAATCGTCAACGTGACCTCAATTGCAGGCTCGCGGGTGCACCCCTTCGCTGGCAGCGCATACGCAACTTCGAAAGCCGCTCTTGCGTGTCTCACACGGGAGATGGCTCACGACTATGCGCCGCATGGAATTCGTGTGAATGCGATCGCCCCGGGCGAGATCAAGACGGACATTTTGTCACCAGATACGGAAGCACGGGTCGTACCCCACATTCCGCTGCGCCGGGTGGGGACCCCTGAAGAGGTCGCTAAAGCGATCTTCTTCCTGTGTTCGGAGGACGCCAGTTATATCACCGGCGTCGAAGTGCCGATTAATGGTGGCCAACACCTCTGATCGGCCGGAAGATGGACCGATACGTGCACGAAACAAGCGTTGCCTCCCTGGCGCGCACCTGCGAACGTCAATCGGAACTGCAAAGAGACACATCAAGGAACTCAGGCCGGAAATCAGTCAGGAGATCCGTTGTGCCGGGCCAAGGTGCAATACATTTGCGCTTGTTCTTGCGGTCGAGTTGCCGAAGAGCGCCGTTTGCGATCAGGAGCCTGTAAAGGCAAAGCTTGCCGGTTCAGATGCAAATTGGCTCCGGTCATTCACGACAACACGTTGGACTATCGAAAGACTTCGCTGCAATGCATGCATCATGGTGCCAATGAGCACGATCAAAACCGTCTGTGTCTATTGCGGCTCCGGTCGCGGAACCAATCCCCACTTCACCGAAGGTGCCAAGGCGTTCGGCAAGGCGCTGGCCGAGAACGGCATCCGCCTGGTCTATGGCGGCGGCTCGCTTGGCCTGATGGGCTCGGTCGCGACCTCCGTGCTGGATCACGGCGGCATCGTCACCGGCATCATTCCCGAATTCCTGCGGAAGCGCGAGAAAGCACTGGCCCGGGTGCAGGAAATGATCGTCACCCCCGACATGCACGAACGCAAGCGGCTGATGTTCGAGCGCTCCGACGCTTTCGTGGCGCTGCCGGGCGGCGTCGGCACGCTGGAGGAGCTGGTCGAGCAACTGACCTGGAAGCAGCTCGGCCGTCACGCCAAGCCGGTGCTGCTCGCAATATCGACAATTTCTGGGAGCCACTGTTCTCGCTGGTGTCGCACATGCGCCAGACCGAGTTCATCCGCGTCGGCTTTTCCGTCGAGATCCTCAAGGCCGATCGCGTCGAGGATATTCTGCCGAAGCTGAGATCGGCGGCGGCCCAGATCGCCGAGGCGGAAAAGCAGCTCGCCCCGGAAGTCGCGCGCAAGCTCTAGGTTCATCCCGAAACGTCACCGCCTCGATCTGGTTGTCGTCGGGATCGAGGACGAAGGCTGCGTAGTAACGCACGCAGTCGTGCGGGCGGATGCCCGGCGCGCCGTCGGATGCGCCGCCGGTCGCAAGGGGAAACGCTCGACCGCGCCTGTTGATTTCGCTCGCAGGCAGATATGCACGCCGCTCTCGGGCCCTACGTGCGGCATCGCCTCGCGCAGATTGATCCAGAATTCCGGATAGATCTTGCCGAAGCCAATTGTGCGCGGCCATGTGACCAGGCGCGGGAGCCCGAGGGCAGCGAGCCTGGCGTCGTAGAATCTTGCGCAGCGTTCGAGATCGCTGATGCCGACGAAGATGTGGTCGATCAGTGCTAGTGCTCCCCTCTCTCCTCGTCGTTGCGAGGAGCGAAGCGACGAAGCAAATCCGGACCGTCACCGCGGAAAGACTCTGGATTGCTTCGCTCCGCTCGGACGGTGTTTGTGGTGCGCCGGTGCGTCCGCCGCCGCAGCCTACGCCAGACGGTAGCTGGCCGCGTTCACCCAACGTCACTATAGAGACTTGCCGCTACGGGCATCCGGCTCATTTTTCTTGTAGCCAAAAATTGCGAGCCTAAGGGTCCAGAGGCGGTTCTTTCAATGCATTTGGGAAGCGAAATGTGGCGAGCAGCCTGATCTCATGGTGGCTCTATGCGAAAAGCCCGCCATTGAACCCTCCTGGTACTGAACTATTGCACCTCAAGACTGCCTGTACTCGGAGCCAAATGCTCGCGTATCGCCAGCGGATTGGTTTTCGGCGGCGCCGTACTTCAGCCGCTTTGTGAGGACGCGCTGTCATTCGTCTTCCTGCCTAGCAGCTTTCCGGTCTTGCGATCTACGAAGTGCAGCTGGGAACAGGCGGGGCAAAACACGCCTTGAAATTCGTGTTCGGCCGCTTCGTCGTCAGCTAGCCGGTGCTGAACCATAACTCGTGTGATCGGGCAGAGGAAAGTGATGGTGCGCATATCTGCCCCATGCTGGCGGGCTCGGATGAACAGAAAAACGGCCCCGCGGTGCGCGACCTCGCAACCAGCGCAGGTCCGGGCTTGCCACTCGGGATCGTTCCAAACTACGACACCTGAACCGGGCCGCCTTGTTCTCGCGCAAAAACGCCATCAGATCGACGATGCGTCGAGTCGCACAACAAATGTCTCGCGCGATCTTCTTCAACCGGAGTGAACCGAACTCCAAGGTGCTGCGGCATCTCGATGAGCATGGCATAAACACGGATAGCCGTCGGTCAGGAGCGGCGATCTGACGAGATGTGCTTCAGGAGTTGTGAGCGCTGCCCAAGAGTCCGAAAACAAGACGGTTGGGACATCACCTGCGCTCGTTGCAAGCTCGTGAACATGGTCGCCGCCCGCGGGCCAATTGAGTCGGGATGCCGAACATGCGGCAACTTGCGCCTTTGACGTGGGAGAGCGCAAGCAGGAGGTGCTGCATGATCGTTCAGAGGAGTTGTGCTCTCGGCAGTTTCCGTATGCAGCCCGGACCGACCGACCGCACCGACGCAGCTGGCGCCTTGATCGCGCCCATCGGATGGGCTTGGCTCGTTCGCGTCTAGCTACGAATCATACTGGGAACGGCATTGACACCCGTACGAGGCAGTCCTTGGAACCAACGGTGTGCTTGTGGAACGCACATGGGCTTTGTGGCGGTGAGGGGGCGTGTGGTTGAGCTCGAAACGTGGCATTCGCCGATATCTCGATCCATCGAGTGTGCTTGCTCGTGCAAGCCAGCGGGAGCGCGGCCAGATGGCCGCGAGCCCGTGGGTGGCTTGGCGCTTACGAGAACATGGCGAAGAGCAAGAGAGCGCCCCAAAGCATCAAGATGAGGAGAAGGGCCGCGAGCGGCCACCGACTCCAGGTCCTCAGGGGCTTCGAGGCATCAGACGAAAAATAGTCATCGCCCTCATTCAGGTGTAGTCTTGGAGTGCGCCAGTGCATCATTCATCTCCTATTCTTTGTCTTTCGATTGTCAATCGAAGTCTAAACTCGTCGGCCAGAGCGAACGCGGCCCGCTACGACTGGCCACGAGGCTGGTGTTGATGAGCTCCGATCATCAGCCGTCACATGTCGGCCGAGAAAGCCTCATGCGGCGCAGCGCGGTTCTCCGACTCGATTGTTGCCCGAGAGTGCTGCTCGTCTTGGCAGGATAGGTGTCTTCGTCGGCTCGTTCCCGCTTCTCAACAGCCCTGGTCATCGCGCTCTGCCAGACAATCAGGCTTTTGAAGCACGAGCTAGGAACCCAGCTCGGCTCACTTCGCGAGACTGGATCATCACGGAGCGGGGCACCCTGGCTGAACTCAGCTGTGGACCGAGATGATGTTCTCGCCAGGCAGCCTGCGATCCCCTGCCAGTCAATGGAGGATCACTTTGACGGTTCGAGAACGTCTCACAGCTCAGCATGGCATTGGAGACACTCTACATTGGTCCGATCCAGTTCCGTTCGTCGAAGTGGATGTAGCGGCCGGTTCGGCGGTCCATGGTGAGTCGAGTTCCTATGAGTGATTCGTTCACGCTGGCGACGGCTGATGAAGCCGGCGAGGGTCATAGTCAGCGAAGCTGACTGCCAGCTGACGGACGTGAGGGCTGTGCGAGCGAGACCGCTTTAGGCGGTCCGCGCTAAGAGTCATGGGATTGTACACTCTTTCGCGCGCGCAGCGGCCATCTCGGCGGAGAATTAAGGAGTCGCGTGCTCGGGCGCGCGAAAATCGTTTCATCGCTTCTGCGGGTGATGATGGAGGAGAATGCCCTCGCTTCACATCGCCGCGTCAGTGATTGCCGTTCCACTCGTGACGTCCGCGCGTCTGTTGATCCGAGCTCTGTAGTCCGTTGTCGGCAGCGTGGCCATGGGGATCCTGGAGACTGTGTTCAGTTCGATTCAACCATTACCCACAGACTGACGATCCTCTCGTCGGAGGTTTGCGTCCGCACCCATGGTCATTGTCTTGAGGCAGATTTGGGGCTGACGCTGGATAGGTCCCCTCCGGTCGGAAGCGAGCAAGGCCAAGTTTGAGCACGAGCGCATCGTGACCGTCGAGCACGCTGAACTCGCATAAAGATGGCGAGCAAAAGCGCGCGGTGCACGCCGCGACCTTGAGGCTCGTAAAAGTTTTCCATCAGTTTAACACTGTTGAATCTCCGGGAGGAAGAAACCTGCTAGGAGGGAACTCTCCGCTGGGGCCTTCCCAAAGTTGAATACAGCTACCACCGCGCTCTTGCGCGCGGTCCTGGAAGAGGTCTGCGAGGGCGTGTCCCGTCACGAGACCAGCGCCTGCACCCATGTGGCGTCCAAAATTCTAGAAGCCGCCAAGGGGGAAACGTCGCCCGACAGTCTGCGGCAGGTCGGCCACGAAGCTCTGTCGCATGCGCCGACGATGTGGCGATAATCGCGAGGCGGTGACCTCGAGGTCACAGTGCCCGGCATTGCTGGTGAGCTATCCCGACGGATTGGCCGCGATGGCGGGCCTTACGCGTACCATGATGGTCCTGGCGACCGGCGGCCAGGATTGGGCCAAACGCACCAGACGACTAGTATGGAAGCTCGTCGTAGTGATTCAACGCCGGCGGCCGAAAATCTCAACCTGAGTGCTCCAAATTTTTACCCATCGCAGCTTGCGGCGTTGACGCACCATGGTCGGCGCGTACGCCGTGAGCGCCGGCGCGGCGCCCGCGAACAGGGCGAACGCTTTCTGACGGTGCTGAATTTGCCGAGATAGTCAGAACGCCGTCGGCCTGGAAAAGTCGTTTGCGCCCGCAGTCCCAACGCGAGGAGGCCCGCGGTCGCCTTCAAACGCCAGCTTGAAATCAAGGCGATCAAACTGAGCGAAAATGCGCCGCCTTCTGAATGAGCTGATCCTGACACCACTGCTGGCCGAAGTGCGGATGACTGGTTTGGATCGGCGCATCTCCTGCCTAAACGACCTTGCTCTAGCCATCAGGTCAGCAAGGAAACGCTCGTTCCGCATCCATCCCCTCTAGTCACAAGACCCTATATTTCATGGAAATGGCCTAAAAGTCATGGATTTTCGTAGAAAATTTCGACTTTTCATGCCAGATTGCCTTCACCGGCCAGCTCGGCTGCCACGACTTAGATCGAATTTTCATGGAAAATACCCCTAAATATCTTTTTTCAGGGCCTGTCACGACTTTTCACGGCTCGAGGCTGCCCGAACGCGCCATACTGGTGGGATACGCGGCGCTGATCGACGCCATCAGCTTGAAAGTTCCGATGCCGCGCACGCTATCCGCCGTCGGCCCGCGCCATAAGGCATACCAGCAAGACGGTTGGCAGATTTACACGCCACGCCACGCGCCGCCGACCAGCCTTGAAGGACATCTGACCTTCGCCCTCAAATACGAAGGGCTGGACCTGCTGGTCCTCAAAGCCCTGTTTCAAGCAACCGGACCAGAGCCGATCGAGGCCATGGTCAGGGGCACGCCGACCGGCACCTATGCCCGACGGAGTTGGTTTCTGTACGAGTGGCTGCTCGGCAAGACCCTCGATCTGCCGGCTGCAGAGAAGGGCACTTACGTGCAGGTTGTCGATCCCGATCTGCAATGGACAGCAGCCGCGGTTACCTCCACGCGTCACCGCGTCAAAAGCAATTTGCCTGGGACGCCATCCTTCTGCCCGATGATCTTCCGGACAGAGACCTTACGTGAATTCACCAAACGGAGCCTGCCGGCGCGCGCACGTGAAGTTATTGCCGACTTGCCCGCCGACGTGCTGGCGCGCACGGCCGCCTTCCTGCTGCTAAAGGACTCGCGCTCAAGCTTTGAGATCGAAGGCGAGCATCCGCCGCAGGAGCGCATTCAACGCTGGGGTAGAGCCATTGGCGAAGCCGGGCGCAAGCCGATCGACCTTGACGAACTGCTGCGCCTGCAACGCATCGTCATCGGCGACGATCGCTTTGTGCTGCTGGGCCTGCGCAACGAGGGGGGCTTTGTGGGCGACCGGGACCGCGACTCTGGCACACCCTTGCCGGACCATATCAGCGCAAGGCACGAGGACCTGCCGTCCTTGATCGAGGGGCTGGTCGCGTTCGACCGCCAGGCAGCGCCGGATCTGGACGCGGTCCTTGCCGCCGCAGTCCTCGCCTTCGGGTTTATCTATATCCACCCGTTCGCGGACGGCAACGGCCGGCTGCACCGATATCTGATCCATCATATTCTGGCGGAACGCGGCTTTAATCCGCCGGGCATGGTGTTTCCAGTCTCCGCCGCTATCCTGGATCGCATCAACGATTACCGGCGCACTCTTGAAAGCTATTCGGCCCGCCTGCTGCCCTTCATCAAATGGGAGCCGACAGACAAAGGGAATGTTCGGGTCCTCAATGAGACGGCCGATTTCTATCGCTTTTTCGACGCCACGCCTCACGCCGAATTCCTCTATGAATGCGTGGCAAGGACGATCGATATCGATTTGCCGGCAGAAGCCAGATATCTGGAAGCTTACGACACCTTCAGGCGTAGCGTGACGGAGATCGTCGACATGCCAGACGGCACCGTCGACCTGTTGTTTCGCTTCCTGCGCCAGAACACGGGTGTTCTGTCGAAACGTGGCCGCGAGAAAGAATTTGCCAAACTGACGGACGATGAGATCGCCAAGGTCGAGGCGAGTTACAGGAATGCGTTTCCTAAGTAACTGCATCCCACTGCAGGCGTACACACGGATGATTCAGCGGCGCGCCGGCAACATCACTCGTATCGCATGCGAGGTACACTTGGCGGCGGTACTATGACGCGCGGCACGAACATCGCGCCGCTATCACGCCCGGAAGACCCTTCAGGATCCCTCAATTCTGGCTGACTGAATAGAAGGCAGCACTTTTGCACGCATCAGGCCAGAAGTGAATTCGCTAAAACGGTCTATAAATCGCACGAAATGCGACGCGTCGCAAGATTGCTAATTTGATCTTTCGTGCTAGAAGCCCCGCTCAACAACGAGTGGAGATTTGCAATGGCAAAGAAAGTGAAGAAAGTAGTCCGCCGCGAGTACACGAAGGCGGACGTCAAAGAACTTCGCGCGCACTCCAAGGCGAGGGTGCCCGTAGCGAAGATCGCGAAGTCAATGAAAAGGACGGAAGGTTCTCTCCGTCAAAAGGCAATCAAGCTCGGCATCTCTCTAGGGCATCGCCGGTAAGGTAGAGGGGAATAGCTTGTGCTTCTCTCCCGGCAGAGTCGCCCCCTGAGTTTTCTTCGCAGGTGACCTGTCCTGCGCGAGCGTTGCGAAGTTTGAAATAGAATGAGGCTCGCTCTGTCATCGCGAATGAAGTCATGCGATCATCACTGGTCTGCGCGAACCGAGATGGATTGGCTGATTGCCGCGCTGACTACTGCATCGGGCGATTTCAAACGTTGAGCTGCATACCGAATAGAGCATGCGCCGTCCACCTGTGACGGGTGAGCCAATGCTGGAAACACAGATCGAACTGATCGTTGTGTTTTCGCTTCCCATAGGTGCCTCAGCACGTCAGTGAACGAAGCAATTTCGTGTAGTTTTGCCCTGCTCGAACAAGCGCAACAGAAGCCGGCGTGCTTCTCGCATTGTATCGGCCCGCGTTACAAAGGATCTCATCGTTGCCAAGATGACCAAGAACCAGCTCATCGGACGCAATTGCTCAAGGAACGCAGGTTTCCAAAGGTGACGTAAAGGCCGTCATCGAGCAGGTGGCGATCATCGGCTACAAGGAGTTGAACGAGGCTGGCGAGTTCGTCATCCCCGGCTTCGCCAAGATGTCGGCCGTGAACAAGCCTGCGACTGAAGCCCGCAGCGGAGTTAATCCTTTCACCAAGGAGCCGATGGAATTCGCAGCCAAGCCAGCCAGCAAGTCGGTCAAGGCGCATAAAGAGGTCCCCTGCCGTGGATCGCGCCAAGTGGCGCTGGTGCGAGGGATGGATGGCGCACCCAGGTTGCCGCTGCCGACGTAGGGATGCCCTCTGAACCTCATCGGCCAACAGCGGCTATCCGCCGAGTGATAAATCCTGACGCGCCAGCGCGCCGCCAGTTCGGAGGCCCGGTCCGGGACGACGGTCACGCGATCAGACCTTCCGGACCGGTGGCGGGGACGAAGGGGGCGTGGCCAGCGATCTCGCTCGTCTTGCCGCCAGTCAAGGAACTGGGAGAGATGGCCGTCGGCGCAAGACGTCAAATCGTCGCGATCGGTAAGCGCCAAGGTAAAAGCAAGCCCTAATCGACGCCGCAGCGCGTGAATTGGTGCGATCCGCACGTTGCTATCACCGAGCCCGGGAGAACGCCACTTATCCCGCGATGTGACGACCGTCGCCATTGCGCATCCGGCCATAGAACGGCGCCGACAATGAAAGCACGCCGCAAACGGTAACAGCCTTGGTGTGGCGGATAGCGCCTCGTAGCTATCGTGATGCTGTGCTGCCTGATGACATGTCGATGATGATGGTTGTCAGTCGGCAGTTGGGTCGGCAGCTGCATCATCAATTGGGGTAATCGGAGGCAACCGGCAGCCGCATGAATCCGGCGAACTCATGCCGACGTTAATGATCGGCGCCCATCGGCCCGCGGTTCCTGACGTCCGGGCCAACGGCCTGTCATCGGCGGCAATGCCGTGGGAGGCTCGGCCCTATGCGGAACGAGATGGCGGCCCATACGGCGTTAAAATCCGATGTCACCCCGGACGTGGTCTACACCCAGTCGCCGTATTGTATGCGGTGTGGCTCCTCGGACTATGACCGGTATCCTCGAGGGGGTGTTGCAGCTTGCGATCGCGAGGCCTAGCTTGGCTTCCGGCTTATTCTATTTACATCAGTTTTAGTTCATCGACATTCAGGTGGTCATACTTGCTCTGATGCGCATGGTTGTTGACGATATCTGCGAGTTTGTGTCCCGGTGCGACACCGACCGCCGGACCAATGTCGTCTCAAAAATCCTGAAAGCAGCCACTCAGGGAGAGACGTCGTCCGACTGTGTACCGCAGGTTCGCCGCGACGCGCTCTCGAAGCCGTCGACGATGTGGCGATAGTCATAAGAGGGCGGGGTGAACTTCCAGGTCACAGTTCTTAAGATCCTGGTGAGCTATCCGGACGGGTTTCCCCTGATGGCGGACTTGAAGCGCGACATGACGATCCTGGCGACCAGCGGTAGCGATTGGGCCGAACGGACCCGATGACTGGGTTCGGCTCGTGTCCGACTGACATCATCTCGCAAGCCCTGATTGAACGTATGAACGGCGGGTGGCGCATAACGCAAAAGGGAAGCGCCGTCCTGGAATTCATGGAAGCGCGCCCCAGCCGTCCGGAGCCCGCAAAAGATCCGCCCGAATACTCCAGCCCCGCGGCCCCGCTGCTGGTGCTCGCGCGCTCAGGTCGACGCGGGTGGCGGCAGCGCCGCCGCTCCGACCACGTGCGAAGAAGCGCAAACGCGTCCTGACCCGCTCGCACGCACGGCACATTCGGCCGGACCGCAGCTTCAGAGGATCAAGGCAGGGCCAGCCAGCGCCGATGCCCAGTCCACTCGCTTGGTCCCGCTCGTTTTAAGGGTGTGCTGTAGAGACTTCATCGGGCAACACTCCATCGCAGAGCAAGCAAAAAGACGATCACGATCAGGAAACTTGCGCTAGCTGCACTATCATTGAAGCGCGGCCCTAAAAATGTGCCCAGAAAAACGTAGCTGGTCTTCTCGGATGACACAACCGGGACAATCCACAAATGCTCGGAGACAAATGGCTCTCGTGTTTGCGTTAGATCAATTCAACCTGCCCGGGAAACGATACAGTTTTGCACATGCCAAAACCGCTCGCCGACCGAGCTGTTGCGGCTGCGTGGATTGGGAGGTCCGGACACCTCCCTGCCACGCTCCTCGCGAAAGGGTGGGAGCAATGCGAGGTCCAGTCAGAAGCCAAAACAGCCGTCCTCAAATCTTCCTTGATCATGAGACGGGCGCGCGCACGATCGCAGCAGCGCAAGGGGCCTCAACTGACGCATGGCTTGAGGCATGGCTTGCCCGTTTCCTGCAGGTCCTCAGAGAGTTCGGAAAGCGAGGCTCCCCCTAATGCAGACCGGTCCGAACTCCGGGAGAGACGAAGCACCTTGTAGCAAATCCGTGCTGTTTGGACCAAACCTTCGGCTCTAGGGCACATTGACCGGTGGCATGGATGCGGTTGGACGCGGCACGAAACTACTCTTATGCTGGCCGCGCGCCGCCAGCATAATCACACAGGCCACAAAAAGAATCTTTAGGCCACGCATCCAAAAAAGGCTCCAATATTTGTAGCCGATATATGAACTCGCAGACGGGGGTGCCATAGCGGCGCTCCTGTGCGCGTAGTTCGTCGCTATAGACACGACCGTACCGGCTAGGAGGCTGACGTCATCGGCCTGAGGCTTCGGTGATCACCATTGGAAAACTCGTCGCTCGCAAGCTTTCGAGCGCGGACTCTTCCTCCGACAGACGTCTGCAGACGTACTGCCGGTCTTGTTCGGTGAGCTTGGTTTTCAGCAGCCTTCGGTGGCGCTCGATGGCGTTCCGATGTGTGCGCATGCGAGCCAAACTGTCTTTCTATCATGGCCGTCATCCTTCCACTGCTCGTCGATGATGCTTTTCTGATCAGCCTGAACTTGCGATCGATTCAAGAAGGTCGGTCGGCTCCAGCGAAAGCAACCGAGAGCGAGAGCGCTTGGTTTCGCGCTCGACAACTGGTTGACACTCAATTCCGTGCTCAGCCGGTTTCACATGCGTTCCGGTCTCATGCCGCTTGATCCAATCGCGTTCGACCGCGAATGTCCGGCCCATTCGGAAACTGCTGCCGGTGCCGCTGGGCATCGCAAAGGAAGGGACCATTGATTGGGCTCGATGCCGCCAGCAATCGCTTGCGTGCCGCGGCTTCCGGATCAGCGAACGGGTGGCCTGCACCGAACCTTCATCCAGCCTCGCCCGGACCCGAAAAGATCGATGCCGGCGGCGTGGTACGCGGAATCGGCAGCGGACGCTCCATCGGCCGTGGCGACCGTGCAAAATTTCCGCCCTTCACGTCGTGGCTGCCGGCGAGCTTCAGCAACCGCTGCCTGGTGCCTGTTGCGCCAGTTCACTATAGAGTTCCTGCCCCATGACGCACTCTCACTGGCCGCCCCGGATGCATGCGTGGCATCAAGTCATCGCTCCGGAAGACTGCCAATCCAAGGTACTCATGCCAGCTCTCCCGCAGTCACGATGGAAAAATGCGTTCTTCGGCTGCAACAGCAGGAATAGGACGCTGCATGAAAGTCTTTTTGTGTCAGCCCATTGAGGCAGCCCAGCGGAGCAAGAGCTGCTTTCGTCGACACAAGCCGGGCATTTATATTTGAACCGACGGCAGCCGATGAGGTCTCAATCAGTTCAGACGCTATCGTGTCTCGTGGATTGAGACTTGGGCGAGCGGGAGCCCGAACTAGATCCGCCAAAGCTTCGAGGCGGTTGCGCTCTTGCAAAAAATCCATGCGTCCCGGAGTGAGCACCGATTGGTCTGAACGCTTAAGGCGCTCTTTGAAGCGCAGCTGTCACGGACCGGCAATTGGTCTGCCGGAAAAAGGGAGGAATTCCGCCGGACCATCGGCCCAGATGCGTGCGTGTGGCTGCGGCTTCGCTGGATCCTATCGGAAAATTCAAAGATGTCCGGGACCTGCATTGGCGGTGACCAATGCCGGGACATCATCCGGCTGGACAGGACGATCAACAGCCGCCTTCGGAAGAGCGCCAAAAGATCTAATGACGCTTTCATCCAGCCGGAATCCATTGATGCGCGGGGCGGGCCTCGCGATGTTGCCCGCACACATGCGCCCAAGTATGGCTCGGCAGAGGTCTTGCATTTCCCGATTTATGCCTCCCAGCGCGCCAAAGAGATGCCCAGTCTCAGCCCTGATCGGGGTTTCAATGTTGTCGAAGTAGTTGCCCTCAATCAGGCCTTCAACGGATGGTCCGGCATCCAGGGCGTGGAAGAAACCATTGCGCTGCAGCAGCGCGGTATTGTGGAAGTAGTTGTTCACCAGGTGAATGACCGACCGTAGGCCGTCAATGTGCGGAGCCCGTCCGGAGACCTCATGGAAGTAGTTGTTGGCAACCGTGATCGACTGAGGACTGCCAAGGAAAAGCAGGTTCCAGTAATGCGCTCCGTTGCAATAAGAGGAGTAGTTATCCCTGCCATCAAAATCGTTCCACGAGACCGTGATATTCGTCGTCGCCCCAAGGCCGCCAGCAATCATCTGGCGCCCGATGTTATGAAAGCGGTTATGATCGATCCAGACCCGGTTCGCTCGCGAAATCGCGATCGCATCGCCCGCAAAGACAATGCCGGGATTAATGTCACTGATGGTCAGGTTGCGGACGATGACGTTGCTCACACTATTCAGTCGCAGTCCCTTGCCCCTAATTGCAGCGTTTGATCCGACGCCAATCACGGTCTTGTTTGATCCGACCTCCAAGGGATGCTTGCCCGCCTTATCGAAGCTGACTTCCAGTTTGCGCTTGCCGTCGCAGTGCGTATCGAGCCCATCCAAGAGGAGAAGCGATTCACCTTCGTAGGGCGTCTGACAGGTGTTGCTGTATTGGCAACCCGGACCCTTACCTCGCCCTTCCGTTCCTGTGAAATCTATGGTCCCGACGATCTGGACAACGCGCGGACTATCGTCATTACAGATTCCAGAGCTATACGAACGACACAATTGATGAGTCAGATCCTTGAGTGAGCTGACCTGAACCACTTCGCCTCCCAGGCCGCCCGTCGTACCAGCACCAAAGCCCTGTGCGCTGTCCCATCGCGGATTGCCCGCTGCGACAGCACAGGAGATCCCAATAGTGCCGGCGAGTCCAGCGAGCATTCCCAATGACTGTCTCAGCTGGCACACCGCTTGCCTCGTAGACATCCACTCTCCATCGGCAAATGAAAAAAAACGTTGAAACGAGCCATCGTCTGATTCAACGGCCAGCCACGCGGACCGAGTCTTCGTGGCATTGTTTGCATGCCGGCTCGACGGTGCGGCTCCTGTGAGCCGTCTAGATGCACGAGCCTAGCATGCCACAGAAGGAATCTGGAAGGGAGCGCGCACGGTTACGCGGTTTGGTGGTGGATGGCCGACTGCCATCAAAGTCTGCCAATGATCGCGCGGCTCGCCCAAGGCCCGCAGCGATCTCCTGGTCAATTGGAGCGCTGCCAAACGATCGTGTCCCAGGGAGTGGTGTAACTGGCGGCGGGACACCGCGTTCGCCGGCAAGGGCCGGACTGGTCAGCTGGCGATAGCCGGAAGGCTGACGGTTGGATCATCGCTCAACGACGCCATGGTTTCCAGCGTCATGTAGCGGGCACGTTGGACGGCACATTCATCGTTCTGTTCGAGCAGGATCGGGGGTCTTCTCCACGAGCGTGCGGAGGTTCATCATCTCGTCGGTCATCGGTGGTTCCTCGAATCAGGTTGTTGTCAGCAACCCGACCCTACTGGCGAATCATCGATGATCACCGCAAAGCCGCCCGCCCGCTACGGCGCTGTTTGGGGACGCGCGTGCGGGCGGCTTTGCTCTACCGAGCTACACCATCACCGGGGACATAACCTCCCAAACTTCACTCGCCGAACTTCAACGTCATTTGGATGAGCCGGTGCAGCGAGTCTCGTGATGTGATCTGCGCAGGACCAATGAGTACAGGAGAGAGAGGGGCCGAGTCATCGCCCTCGTATCTTGTCGTACTAGTGTTGTCGGATTGAAGACATTCGCTGTTGGCATTCAAGAACGACAGACAAAGAATCCCGCAAATTCGCGCCGTGGGAACGGCACGCGAGTTGCTGAGGTGAGCAACGCGGCTGCAGTGTCGTTTTTCGGGAGCAAACACAGTGGCGATTGGAACCGTGAGATAGTTCAACCCGACTAAAGGCTACGGCTACATCGCGCCGGACGACGGCGGCCGTGACGTGTTCGTTCATATATCTGCGGTGCAGAAGGCTGGCTTGGTCCAACTCCCGGAAGGAGACAAGATCAGCTACGAACCAAAGATCGGCCGCTCGGGCACAATATCAGCCGATAACCTGCGCCTCATCTAGCATTTCTGCTTTGGCAAGCGGGGGCTGAGGCCAGGGGCCATATTGGCGTGCGCCTTATGCAGTTTTCCAAAGCAAGTCTCTGGCGAGGCTTATCGGACCGGGACATTGAGCATCGCTTTCGAACTGAAGGGCGCAGCCGGCCTCAACACAGATTGCCAGTCGGGAAGCTTCGCCAGCAGATATCGCTCGACGGTTTTGCTCTTTGTCCGGCCGCGCCTGAGGCGCAGGGGAGGCCGGCTCAGCACATCGGCTCGGCGATGGCCGTGTCGCGGGACTGCCCGCAGCAGGTGTACCAGCGTGGGCGCCGGGAACTACCAAGAATACATACTAACAGTACGGCGTCATGACATCGATGGCCGGGACAAGCCCAGCCATCGATGTGCGCCCAATCAGTCTGACTTCGGCGCCGGATCGGCGGCCGGCAGCGCCGCGGCTTGCGGTGCGCGGCCGACAATGACGGTGAGGAGGCCCTGGCCCCACAACCGCTTGGCAGCCGCCTTGGCGTCGTCCAGCGTGACCGCATCGACAATGGCGTTGCGCTTCTCGATATAATCGATCGGCAGCTGATCATGCTGATATTGCAGCAGCGCATGAGCCAGCTTGGAGGAAGTATCGAGCGCCAGCATCTGCGAACCCTTGAGATAGGACTTGGCATCTTCGAGCTCCTTTTGCGTCGGTCCCTCCTCGGCGATGCGGCGCACCTCCTTCTCGATGGCGTCGATGGTGTCGCCGGCGCGGTCGGCGCGCGTGCCGGTATTGCCGATGAAGACCGCCGAATGCTCCATCCAGTGCAGCGATTCGAACACCGAATAAGCCAGACCGCGCTTCTCCCGGACTTCATGATAGAGCCGCGAGGACATTCCGCCGCCGAGGATATGACTGACGACATAGGCGGCCATGAAGTGCGGATCGTCGCGCCTGAAACTAGGACCGCCGAAGGTGATCACAGTCTGCGGCACGTCGAGCGGCACGAAGGCGCGCTGCGGTGGCTTTGCGGCCTCGATGTCCGGCACCGGCGCCACATTGGCCTTGGCTGGCAGGGCGCCGAAGGTGTCGTCGAGCAACTTGCCGAGGGTGTCCGGATCGACGTCGCCGACGATCGCGACCTTCAGCGTGTCCCTGGCAAGTATGCGGCCGACATAATCCTTCATGTCGGCGACCGTGATGGTCGGCACGCTGTCCAGCGTGCCATTGGTCTGCCGGCCGTAGGGATGATCGCCGAAGGCGACCTCCAGGACTTTGTGGCTTGCCAGCGAGGTCGGGTTGGTGGTCTCGCGGCGCAGACCCGAGATGACCTGGGAGCGGATGCGCTCGACATCGGCCGCGTCGAAATGCGGCGAGGTCAGTGCGAACCGCAACAGGTCGAAGGCCTCGTCCTTGTTGTCGCGCAGCATGCGCAGGCTACCCTGGAACCTGTCGTGGGTGGCACGGAAGCGCAGCTCGATGGCGCGGCGATCAAGACGTTCCTGGAATGCCTTGGAGTCAAAATCGCCGGAGCCTTCGTCGAGGAGATCGCCAACGAGATTGGCGACGCCCGGCTTGTCCTTGGGATCCTGCGACGAGCCGCCGGCAAAGGAATACTCCAACGCGATCAGCGGCACGGTCGCGTCCTGCACGAACCAGGCCTCAATGCCGCCGGGCGAGACAAGGCGCTGGATCTTTGCGGCGGCCTTGGAGGGCGAAACGGGAGCCAAAGCGAGCGCTGCGCCGGCGGCCAACGAAACGACGATGCGTCGGGCGTGAAGGATGGGATGGATCACGTACGTTTCTCCTCGCGCTTGGTGGTAGTCTTCGCGTTAGTCTCGGCGGTAGTGGTGTCCTTGATCAGATAGCCCGTGACCGAGCGCTTCTTATCGAGCCATTTTTTCGCAGCCGCACGGACCTGTTCGTCGGTCACGCTGCGAATTCGGTCCGGCCAGCTCCGGACTTCCTGGATCGAGAGCCCGGTACTCAGCGCGCCGCCATACCAGTGCGCTAGCGCCACCTGGTTGTCCTGGGCGTAGATCGCTCCCGCAATGAGCTGCGCCTTGACGCGATCGAGGTCCTCGGCGGGGATCGGGGTCTGCACGATGCCGGCGATGACGCCGTCGATCACCTGCTCGAGCTCGGCAAAGCTTACGCCGGTTTTCGGTGAGGCCGAGACCGAGAACTGGGTCGGATCGAGCGAGATGCTCGAATAGCCGGCACTGGCGGAGACCGCGAGCGGCTTGTCGGCGACGAGGGCGCGGTAAAGATACGAGTTGCTGCCGCTGCCCATCAAATGCGCAAGCACGGCGAGCGCCGCGCTCTCCTCGGGAGCGACCGTGGTCGCCGAGGGCACCAGGTAGACACGGTGCAGGACGGGCTGCTCGACGCGCGGGTCGGATAGCGTGACGGTGCGCGGGGCTGCCGGTTCCGGCTCTTGCGGGCGGACGCGCTGCGCCGGGATCGCGGACTGGGCTGGGATGGGACCGAAATTGCGTTCGACCAACGAGCGGACTTCGGGGAGTTCGACGTCGCCGGCGATTACGACGATCGCGTTGTTCGGCGAATAAAAGCGGCGATAGAAGGCGAGCGCGTCCTCGCGGCCGAGCTTCTCAATTTCCTGATGCCAGCCGATCACGGGCCGGCCATAGGGATGATTGAGATAGAGCGCGGTCATGATCTGTTCGCTCAAACGCTCATTAGGACTGTTGGCGACGCGCATGTTGTACTCTTCGAGCACGACGTCGCGCTCGGACAGTACGTTTTCGTTCTTGAGGATGAGGCCGTTCATACGGTCGGCCTCGAACTCCATCACCGTCGGCAGTTGCTCGCGCGGGACGCGCTGAAAGTAGCTGGTGTAATCAAATGAGGTGAAAGCGTTTTCGTTGCCGCCGACGCGAAACACGGTCTTAGAAAATTCACCGATCGGGTGCTTTTCCGTGCCCTTGAACATTAGATGCTCGAGAAAGTGGGCAAGCCCGGATTTGCCGGGCGTCTCGTCGGCGGAGCCGACCTTGTACCAGATCATCTCCGTGACCACGGGCGTGCGATGATCCGGGATCACCACGACCTGAAGCCCGTTGCTGAGCGTGAAGCTGGCGGGCGGCGTCGACGTGAGCGTCGTCTGGGCAAAGGCGCTGCCGCTAGAAAGACTGCAACTCGTGAGCAGTGCAGCAAGAAGGCAAGCCGCCGATCGGTACGACGACATTGAGATTCGTGTAAACATCCCGGCCCAAAGATCCCAGGAGAACGCACGATAGAGCGCGCGGCATTTGGCTCCAATATTGCCATTGACGTAGTTCGTCAGTTGCTGGATCGGCATGGCTGTTCAAAAGCTCCATTGCAGTTCGTCAGGAATGCAGAATGAGTGATGAACGAACGTCATCTCTCGGTTGATTTTGACTCTCCGATAATCCAATCGAGAGTCTGTGCGCTTCCGTAGGACCATGTCGGTCCAATGCGATGCGAATCCCCAAAAGCATCAGCCGTGCCAAAGAGGAAACTTCGCAAATACGAAGGGCAGCTCGAACAACGATGTTGCGTCTCCGACATGGTCGTATATCGGACAATGGGAATCTTCATTCCAAAATGGCTTGCCGTTTTGGGAAGTGAACGCCGTTCAGATCCATCACCACGCTGACAGATTAAGTACGAGATTTCTGGTGCACGCTCTGAGGCAAGTCGATTGCTCCCATTGCATACGGCACCCATTCAGTGTCACCGTACCGGATCGGATCACGATTGCTCATCACTGAAGCGCGTTGGTAAACCATGCGTCTTTGGTAAACCGCGCAATAGGACCCCGGCGGTCGTGATCGTTGCGTTCTTGGATGTGTCGCCCTCTACACATCATATGATCCGCTTACTTCAGGTGTCTTGAGCGGGAGCGAGTGGGCAGCGCAAGTCGTGATGCGAAGATTGTGCTGAAACGCCGGCTAGTCTGCACCGCAGAAGGTCATCAACCAGCAACGACGCGCCGTTGTCGGCGTCAATTACTAACATCGGTCGTTGACGGCGGCGCAGAATGCCGCGCGCGTCGTTTTTTTATGCCACACCCATTTTGCAGCGTTTGTGCTTGGGTCAACTATCATTGGGGCATCTTGGCCGGAACTCCCTCCAATGCATGCGTCGCCAAAATGAATGTTAGATAAAAGCGCCAACTACTAGCTGCGCTCGTCGACGAGCTGAAGGCGCGGGTGACAAGGTCAATGCCCCAATCTGCGGAGCAGCGTTCACTTCGAAGGAAGGACTTGAATCGCATGCCGCGTTAGGTTGTAGGCTCGGCGCGGCGATCAAACCGCGCATGATGCAAGTCGATGGCGTCGAAAAGTGCGCAGCAATGCCAGCCCGAGGAGTGAACAGTGTCGAAAGCAAGATCGACGACAAAGTCGCAAGCTGGAAGGCCGACGCTCTCCGCTCCCGATGATGATCCCTATCTCTGGCTGGAAGAGATAGACGGCGGACGAGCGCTAAACTTTGTCGAGCGGCAGAACGGCAGGACGTTGCGGGCTTTCGGCGGAGCGGCCTTCGAGCGGGATCGCGATGCGCTAGCTTCGATCTATAATCGATCGGACAATATTCCCTATGTCGGCCGGCGTGGTGATCATCTCTACAATATCTGGAGGGACGCCAGCAACCTACGCGGCCTGTGGCGAGTGACCACACTGGGCGAATTTCGCAAGCCGAATCCTTCCTGGGAAACCTTGCTCGATATCGACCAGCTCGCGGCAAAGGAAGGCGAGGACTGGCTTTTGAACTCAATGGCCTCGCTGCCAGGAGATCATCCACGAATCATTTTGGGTCTGTCGCGCGGCGGAAGCGATGCTGTCGTCTTGCGCGAATTCGACCTTAACACGAAAGACTTTGTGGCCGACGGCTTCACGTTGCCGGAGGCCAAGAGTGGCGCCACCTGGGTCGATCCGGACACGCTACTTTTGTCCAGCGCACATGGCCGCGGCATGGCAACGACGGCCGGCTATTCGAGAACCGTGCGATTGTGGCGCCGTGGCGAGCCCGTGGAGCGCGCCGCCGTGGTGTTCGAGACCACACCAGATCGCATGTGGGCCTGTTGTGAAGTCGACCGGACCGGACCATTGCCACGTGTCTGGTTCGTCGATCACCTGGATTTCTTCAACTCCGACGTCTGGCTCGGAACCGAAACCGGGGCGGGCGTGAAGCTCGATCTTCCCTCCGATATCTGGCTGCGGGTGCACTGGGACTGGCTTGTCATCAAGCTGCGCTCAGCATGGAGCATTGCCGGCGTCACCCACCCGCCCGACACTGTGCTTGGGATGTCGTTGTCTGCCTTTCTGGCCGGCGATCGCAACTTCACGATTGTTTTCGCGCCGGGTCCGCGCCGGGCACTGCAAGGAATGTTCTGGACCGACGACAAACTGGTCCTTTCCATTCTCGACGAACTACGCCCAGCATTCGAGACTTGCACGCCCTCATCCGCCGGCTGGAGCCACGAGAATTTGCGCGGGCTGCCCGGCATCGGCGTGGTCGACGTGTGGCCCCTCGATCGCCATCCAACCGAAAGCAACGGCGACCTTCTCGCAACCGTGCAGGATCCGCTCACGTCACCTTCACTGATGTTGATCGAACGCAGCATCTCCAGCCCGATCGTGCTGAAGCAGGCGCCAAAGACGTTTAGCGCCGCGGGCCTCATGGTCACGCAGCACGAGGCGATCTCGATCGATGGCGAGCGGATTCCCTATGTACAGACCGGTCCAGCCGAAGAGACCGGCAACGCGCCGGTCCATATAAGCGGCTATGGCGGCTTTGGGCTCTCAGTGAGGCCGTACTACGATGCGGCCCTTGGCAAGCTTTGGTTGGAGCGTGGTGGCACCACGGTAAAGGCAAACCTGCGCGGTGGGGGCGAGTTCGGCACACGTTGGCACGACGCTGGGCGGCTTGCCGGCAAGACACTATCGCATGATGACTTCGCGGCCGTGGCCGCCGATCTGGTGCGCCGCGGCGTGACTGCGCCAAGGCGGATAGCCGCCGAAAGCGGCTCGAACGGCGGCATCCTCATCAGCAACATGCTCACGCGATATCCTGCGCGGTTCGGCGCATTGTTTTGCACGATTCCGCTGATCGACATGCGTCGGTACACAAAGCTGCTGGCGGGTGCGAGCTGGATCGCGGAATATGGTGATCCCGACAAGCCTGAGGAGTGGGAATGGCTCAAGACATATTCCGCTTATCACGCGGCCAAACCGGGCCAAAGCTATCCGTCGATTCTGATTGCCACCACGCGGCGGGACGATCGGGTTCATCCGGGGCACGCCCGCAAGATGGTAGCGAAACTGCAGGTGATGGGCTACGAGGCCTATTTCTACGAAGCAGACGCGGGCGGGCACGGCTATGGCAGGGACAACAAGGAGCATGCCAGCTTTCAGGTGCTTGGTTTTCGATTCCTGAAGAGCAAGATCGGCTGGCTGGACGATGAGGCCTAAGCGAGCTTCACCCTTGGCCTATAGCGATTGCTGGTCGAGCGGTTGAACCGCTCCAAACCCTTTTTGCGGCGACGAACCGCGGCGAGGAGACAGGCGCCACCCGATAGTGCTTGTCTGAAATGAGATCACGGGAGCTCGACCAGCGCGATCTTGCCAAGATGGCTCCCTTTGACACCGCTCACTCGTTGGGTCGCAACTCCGGATCGTTCAGTTTCAGGGAAGTATGGGTTGCGAGGCTCGGCGCGCCGGCTGTCAATGCGTCTCATGAGACCAAGCGATCGGACAAAGTTGCGCAGAGATGCGCCCTCGGCCGAGGATCTCTTGACCATCACCCCTTATCGCATCACGAGAAAAAGACCAACATGGATGAGAATAGCAGGCTGAGGGATGACGAATTTGATTGATCACGTGAGTAGCTTGGAACCACCACCCGTCTTGCACAGGTCGTCAAGATGGTTTGTCTCGTTTTTTGCGCTCGCGGCCATATCCATGGGCCTGTGCGCCGGGGCAGCCTATTTTTGGTTCAATGCCGAAGAAATTCTCGAGAAGCAGCCCGCTCGTGAAGTCACCCCAAGGACAGGCCTGTCACCTGAAGATAGGGAGGCACTTTTGGAGATTCGGTCCGAGCAGCAGAAGGCGAGTGATCGAATTGGAGAGATCAATCGCAACATCAGCGCGCAGCAAGACGATTTGAAGCGCATGGCGGATCAGATCGTGGCGCTGACATCGACAATTGAGTCGCTTCAGAAACCGACCGCCCCATCCTCCGTTCTGGCTCCTTCTTCTCCGCCGCCAGCCGCACCCGTTTCGCGGCCCGCGAAGCGAGCGGTCCAACCCGCTAAACCAAAAGGGCCGGTTTCGGTCGGGGGCGCGCCACTGATCTCTGAACCGAGCCCGAACCAGCGTTGATGTCAGGCGATGCCTTTCTGGTGGACGGTATCGCGTTTTGGCGAAACGAGGGGACTGGCAGCGCGAGGTCGGCGAACGACATCGAGATCGAGGACGGCATCATTCTGGTCCATGTCTTCGGAGAAGAGGATGTCCAGGCCTTCGACTTCGCTACGGATTATCGATCGAGTTCGGCCGGACGGGCAAGAAACATCCCACGAGGCTCGAGCACTTCAGCCAGAATAGTCCAATCAAGCGACGCCCTGTGCGGATCCTTACTCTCAATCCGGTGACTCGATACATCGTTGATCGCACGTGCTGTGGTTAGCCAGGCCACGTGTTCGAGTTCAGGCGATCTTATGCTATGCGGGACGCCTCCTGCAAAAAAATGCTCCGCATCCAAATGCTCGCCGGATCAGCGTTGTGAAGTGCAGGCCATTGGACGGCCTCTGTGAAGGCAAAAACCGGCAACGGAGCTTGGATCTTTCGCAAGGGGACTGTGTTCTCGAAATGCTTAAACATCCTCGATGGCATTGTCGCTATCCGATCAGTTCCCACTATCAGGGGAGGAATCAAGCTAAAGCCAGGCACAGCAACCTCAATGCGAATCTTGACATCGTGCTCGATCAGGAGCCATTCATCGAACGAAGGTCTGATCGTCCGCCCGAATTTGGCCGCAACCTGTCCGGTCGACACGTATCTCTCCAATGTAAGCGGCTTATTTAGTTGCTTGTTCGTGCGGCAGCCGACGTACACGTATTTTTCGTCAAACAGCGGCATTTTGGGATGTGTGCGCGACATGAACAATTCCGGGCACACTAAGAAATCAATCTCTCCACGCCGGAGAAGCTGATCGGGGTCTTCTTCGGGGGGCAGCAAGTCGAAAGAGACGGCGGGAGCTTCCTGCGCGACGCGGTCCACGACCTTTCGAAGAAACACGGTCATCATGAAATCGGAAAGGATGATCCTGAAGCGACGATTCGATTCCGCCGGCTTGAATCCGTCGGGGGAAATAATGGAGAGTTGGATGTGCGACAAGGCTTCGCGAACCGGCGCAGCAAGCGCTTCGGCTCGCGGCGTAGGAACAAGCTTGCGGCCCATCATCGTAAAAAGCTCGTCGTGGAAATAGGTGCGCAACCTGGCCACGGCCGCGCTCATAGCCGGCTGACTCAGGTTGATCCGCCGCGCGGCTGCGGTGAGGTTCGGCTCCGTCATGAGAGCGTCGAACGCGACGAGAAGATTTAGATCAAGGCCGTTGAAACGCATGGCGCAAAGTTATCCATCGTGTCGATGTGCTCCATCCAAACAATCGATTTTACCTACGCACGAGTCGCGGCAAATCTTGGATGGAGAGTTAGAGTCGAGACATAGCAGGATGATGACGAACTGCTGCACGCAAACCTTGGTATAGCTTTCCCAACCGTTCGTATATCAGCTGCTTGCTTCAGTACAATCGAAGAGCCCTCTGAGTTCGCTTTGGGTTTGCCGCGAAAGGCGAGCAGGCGACTGCAGTGTTTCAACCGGACCCGTAAAGCGTCGCAAACCATTCGAGAGTGAAAGCTTTTGAAATCCACATGCAATGACCGGTGATCGCAAGGCATGTGAAGAACCGAAAGCGCTGTCGCATCACGACCGCCGGACCGAGGGCGGTCACGGTTGGCCACTGCAAACCCCATAATCGTCGGCCAACTCGGCATGTTATGCGCGATCCCCCGCTGGTTCAGCCGGTCAAGTCCTCGGGGCGAGCGCCCACGAGTTTCTTATAGAGCACTGGATCAGTCGCACCCTCGGTATTGATCAGGAAGACAGAGGCGTTTGACTCGAGCCCGATCTCCACACGCAACGCTGGATCACCCGCCACCTTTGCCAATCCAGCGAGACCTACTGCGCCACTTTCGCCGGCGATGATCGCGGGATCGCCGTCAACGGGATAAGCAAGCTCCTTCATCATCGTAACCGCCTCGGCATCATCGACGGTCATAAAGGCATCGGCAACGCGCGAGAGGATGCGCCAGGCAACAAGTGATGGCTCGTAGCATTCAAGCATCGCCATAACAGTTGGTCTGTCGTGCGGCACCTTCACGATCTGGCCCGCCTTGGCGCTCTCGAGAAGGCAGGCGGCCCGAGCCGGCTCCACCACGGTGAAGAAGGGTCTGTTCTTTCCGAATACAAGCGAAAAATGAGCGGCAGTCGCCGCGGCTATGCCGCCAACACCGGCCTGGACAAACACGTGTGTTGGAGGCTTCGGCAGTGCTGCAAGGGCCTCACGAAGCAAAGCTGTATAACCTTGCATAACCAGGTGAGGAATCCGTTCGTAACCTGGCCAAGATGTATCTGAGACCACGATCCAGCCGCGTTCGCTGGCGATTCTCGATGCCGACGCAACGGAGTCATCGTAATTGCCCTGAACACGTTCAAGACGGGCGCCATACCGCGCGATCGCTCGGCAGCGCTCATCGCTGACTCCAGCGTGAACAAAGATGACGCAGTTTGCGCCGACGAGTTGGGCGCCTTGTGCAACCGATCGGCCGTGGTTGCCGTCGGTGGCACATGTCACGGTTATACCCGCGGCGACAGTCGCGACCTCCGGCGAGCGCCACTCAGAAATGTCCACTGGACGGCCCCATCGTTGGGAAGCCAGCCCAAGGGCGAGCTGTACTACTGCATAGGCACCACCCAGTGCTTTGAAGCTACCGAGACCCAGTCGTTGTCCTTCGTCCTTGACGTAAATGGATCCGACATCCAGACGGCGCGCAACGGCAGGAAGTGAAACCATCGGGGTCGGGGCCGCCCCCTGCCTATGCTGGAGAAAGTGCTGCACTGCCAAGGCAGCCTCGACACCGAGGGCATCAGCATCAGAGGACTCGAGCGGCAAGCGATAGTCACTGAGCGTATTGCGGAGCAACATGGCGTTGTGTTGGTTAACCAAATTCAGTGTACGTCACGATCTCGCCGGTCGCCGGCATGATGAGGTCAGGGCGGGCCGGATTTGTCAGCGCATGGGTGCCCCGGATACCTCAACACGTCCCTGGATGTCGCCTTTCCTACGGAGAGGCGCAATTTGGAATTCGAACGGAATTGCTGCGACCGAGCACCCCCACCCTATCCGGGGGCTCGTGGCTGCATCGCTAGGCCATGCTGCTCCTGGCCTTGAACTGATTGCGATTCGAGCCTAATCATAAACTGACATTGATGTCATATTACTAGGTTCCAGCTGACGGTCAAGCAGCCGCGGTGCTATGGGTGGTAAATGCTGGACGCCGATTCTGCGTTGGAGCCGTTAGCCCCTGCCACGGCGAAGGGGGCGGCAATGCGTCAGCGCTTGCTGAAGGCCTCGGCACGCGTATTCGCGCGCAAGGGATACGAGGCCACCCGCGTCCAGGACATCGTCAAGCTCGCTCGAACGTCGTATGGCAACTTCTACCGGCACTTCCGAAATAAGGACGAGATTCTGCTGGCTGTATTGCGGCCATTGGTCGACGAGATTTACGTTGCGAGTAAGCGAAGCTCGGGTCGCTCGTTGAAGGCAACCGAAGCCGAGTTCGTTGAGAATACGATCTCGTACTTCAAGATCTATGCCCAGCATCGCAAGCTGTTGCGCGTCATGCGCGAAGCGGCTGCTCGTGGCGAGAAAGCCACGTTTTTGTCCCTGTATGTCACGGAACGTAGCCGGTTCGTAAGGCGCACCGCCACTTGGCTGACACGGCTTCAGGGCTTGGGCGAACTCAGCCGTGAACTCGATCCTGAAATGACTGCTGAAGTGCTCGGCGCTACGATGGAGCAGGTTGCCTACATGAAATTCGATCTCGCGGCGGAAGATCCAAGCGAGGCGGAGATCGAGCATATAGGGTCACACTGCGCAAAGGTCTGGTATCGAGGCGTTTTTGGTACCGCCAAAGACGATCCCGCCGCTCCCAACTAGCATCCCTCTGCCATCGATGCGAGCGCGTGTGTCGCAGCCAAACAGGCGCGACGCGGCTTGTTCATGAAATCTGCCCAGAGATCGCGAACAGCGTTCAAGCGCTCACAACCATCCATAAAAGTCAGGCGGGCGGGCTTGACCCGGTGCTCCGCCGGGTTGGCTTGACGGGAAGTCTCGTCGGTAATATGACATCAGTATCACTTTTTAGCGCCAGTGCAGAAGCGCGGAGATTCAGCAGGGAGGAGCCGATCAGCTCGGCAGAAAATATAATGAAGTCAGATGCTTCATTGTCTTTCCCTGTTGTGCTTAGCGCAGTCGCGCGCCCTGTCTTGCGGTCGCCTGGTCGAATCATCGATAGGCACGCGTCGTGATGCTGACGGAAACGCAAGCCGCTATTCGCAACGAAGTGCGCAAGTTCGCGCGGGAGCACGCTGCGCACTTCGCTCGCGATTACGAAGAAGCCATGCAATCCCCATCATCGCGGTTGTTTGAGGAACTCGCGAGCCTCGGACTTATAGGAATGATGGCGCCCGAAGCCGTAGGAGGAGTAGGCGACGAGTATGTTTCCTACGCACTCCCACCTGTTGAAATCGCCGCGGCTGACGGTGCTCTGTCTACCGTTTCGAGCATTCGAAACGGTCTGATCGTTTCGGGCCTGCTCAAGGACGGCACGCCAGCGCAGCAAGCTAAATTTCTACCCTCCCTCATCTCTGGCCGAATGATTGGCGCATCCACATGCGCAAGCCGCTGATCATGCTCGTGAACGGGCCCGCGGCCGGAGCCGGTATGAGCCTCACAATGATCGGCGACTTCGCGTTGGCGGCCCGCTCAGCGCACTTTAGCGCGTCAAAACAAAATGGAAGCGAAATTCAACAAGGAGGGAGAATACATGTTTCGAAGGATTATAGGGACGACCGCTCTGGCGACGGCGGCAATCACGCTCGCGTCGGGCGGCGCGCTCGCGCAGAAGAAGTACGACACCGGGGCCACAGATACGGAGATCAAAGTCGGCAATCTCATGCCCTATAGTGGCCCAGGATCGGCTTACGGCGTCATCGGCCAGGTGCAGGCCGCATACTTCAAGATGATCAACGATAAGGGTGGCATTAACGGCCGCAAGATCAACTTCATCAGCTATGACGATGCGTACTCGCCTCCCAAGGCTGTCGAGCAGACGCGCAAACTGGTGGAGGACGATGAAGTCCTGCTCATGTTCGATCCGCTGGGCACAGCGAACAACACAGCCATCCAGAGATACCTGAATTCCAAGAAGATCCCGCAGCTCTTCGTCGCGTCGGGCGCTACCAAATTCAACGACCCCAAGAACTTCCCCTGGACTACGGGTTGGCAGCCCTCCTATCAGAGCGAGGCGCATGCCTACGCGAAGTATATCTTGAAGGAAAAGCCGAACGCCAAAGTTGCCGTATTCTTCCAGAACGACGATCTCGGAAAGGATTACCTGAAGGGACTCAAGGACAGACTCGGCGCGAAGATCATCGCCGAGGAAAGCTACGAAACTTCGGAGCCGACGATCGACAGCCACATCGTCAAGCTCAAGGCGACCGGTGCCGATACCCTGGTCAACATCAGCTCTCCCAAGTTTGCTGCTCAGGCAATCAGGAAGATCGCTGAAATCGACTGGAAGCCGCTGCATATCCTCAGCAATGTTTCGGCGTCTGTGGGCAGTGTGATCAAGCCTGCCGGGTTCGAGAACGCGCAAGGCATCATTTCTGCTACCTACTTGAAGGATCCGGCGGATCCGCAGTGGGACAATGATCCCGGAATGAAGGAGTTTCAGAGCTTTCTGAGCAAGTACTATCCGGAAGGCAACAAGCGCGACATATTGCTGATTACCGGCTACGCTCTTGCAGGGACGCTGGCGCAAACGTTGAAGCAATGCGGTGACGATCTCACCCGCGAAAACGTCATGAAGCAGGCTGCGAACCTGAAGGACTGGCGCACCGAGGCGCTGCTGCCGGGCATCTACGTCAACACATCGCCGACCGACTTTGCTCCGATCACTCAGCTTCAGCTGATGCGCTTTAGCGGCGAAAAGTGGCAGCTGTTCGGCGACGTGATCAACGGGGACACGGCCGACTAGGCCACTCGCAAAGAACCGCAGCGCATGCCTTCGGCAGAGCGAAGCTATGCGCGGCGTTTGCAACGGCAGCGTTCGGTCACGAAAAGCCCGAACGACCCGACCGCAGCCATCCAGTCGCACACTATCGGCATGTTTTGCGAATTCAAGCGGCCGCGAACGTAATTGTTACGCTCCTAAAAGCGATGAGTAGGGCGCATGATCAACTATCGACCCTCTTGGCTAGATTCTGACCTCGAGATGTGCCGAGACACGGTCTGTCGCTTCATCGACAAGGAAATGGCGCCGCTTGATGAAGAGGCGCGCGAACGAAGCAATGTCGGGCACGAACTCTGGCTGGAAGCGCTGGCGACGATCACGAAAGTCACGCGCAGCTTCGTCGACGCGTGCATGGAAGCCTTGATTTCCGGTGCGCTCGATGCAGCCACGGCGTCAATCGCCAAAGTCTGGGCGTCTGAGCAGCAGGGTAAGGTCGTCGACGAGTGTCTGCAGCTGCATGGCGGATACGGCTTCATTAACGAGTGCCTCATCGTACGCATGTATGCCGACGCACGCGTGCAGCGCATTTACGGCGGAACCAGCGAAATGATGAAGGAGGTAATCTCCAGGCGCTCTAGGATTTGGGAATCTGTCTAACGCAGTAAACGCGATAGCCGCCCCCGATACGCCGGCGTGCTCAAGAGGGTGTCATGAAAGCAGTCCTGGTCGAAAGCTACGATCGCATCGAGAATCTCACCATCAAGGATGTGGCTGAGCCGCAGTTGTCAGCGGGAATGGTCCGCGTCCGTATCCAGGCCGCTGCCGTCGGTTTCGTGGACGGCCTGAAGGTGCAGGGCCTCTATCAGACCAAGGACCCTTTGCCATTTACGCCCGGGTCGGAGTTTTCGGGTCTCGTCGACGAGCCGGCCGCAAATGTTGAGGGCTTTGCGCCCGGCACGCCAGTCATCGGCATGGTCAGAAATGGCGGTCTTGCCGAATATATTTGCGTGCCGGCCGCGGACCTTTTCGTGACGCCAAAAGGCATAGAGCCTGAGGTCGGCGCCTCGTTCTTCGCCAATTACTTGACGGCACTATATGCACTCAGCGCCCGGGGAAAGCTGCAGAGCGGCGAGACCCTTTTGATTCTGGGAGCCGCCGGCGGGGTTGGAATAGCGGCTGTTCAGGTTGGGAAGTTGTTGGGCGCCCGCGTCATTGCGGCCGCCTCGACTGAGGAGAAGAGACAATTTGCGATTCAATATGGGGCAGATGCGGGCCTGGATTACACGCATCAAGGGTGGCGCGACGAGCTCAAGGAACTCACCGGCGGTCGCGGCGTGGACGTAATCTACGATCCCGTCGGAGGAGAGCTGAGCCTGCAGGCATTCCGTTCGATCGCCTGGAATGGTCGGCACCTGGTGATCGGCTTCGCTTCAGGAATTATTCCAGCGCTGCGATTTAATCTGCCTCTTCTAAAAGGAGGGGCACTGTTGGGTGTCGACGTGGCGCAGATTGGTCGTCGAGAACCGGACGTGCGAGATCAAGTCATCGCCCAGCTATTCACTTGGCTAAGTGAGAAGACGCTTGTTCCCGTCGTAGGAAAGGTCTTTGCATTCGAGGAATTCCACGAAGTGTTCAAAGCGATGACGACGCGCTCTGCCCTTGGAAAGATGGTCGTCCGGATCGGCTGACGATCGTCCTAGATTGGGTCTTTGGAGAATCCTCATGAATGTTTCGGACGCGCTGAATTCCCGGACCTCTGTGCGGGCATTCCTGGAGAAGCCTGTCCCCGGCGAGGTCGTCAAAGATATTTTGCTTGGGGCCAGTCATTGCCTTCCGGCGGCAATCCACAGCCGTGGCATGTCTGGGCGCTAGGCGGCCACGAGCTCGCACATTTCAAGGCGTTGATTGCCGAGCGGATCAAGATCAACCCGATGCGCGAGCAGCCAGAGTACAACATATACTCGCCAGAACTGAAGGAGCCGTATAGAAGTCGACGATTCAAGAACGGAAGATGTTTATCGTACCATCGGAATTCCGCGCCAAGACAAAGCTGCGCGTTTCGACCAGCTTGCAAAGAATTTCACCTTTTCGGTGCGCCTGTCGGCCTGTTTCTCGCCATCGATAGTCAGATGGAGCCTGGGCAATGGGCCGATCTCGGCATGTACATGCAATCCATTATGTTGCTCGCTTGGGAGAACGGATTGAGTACTTGTCCGCAAGAGGCTTGGGCGCTGTGGCACAAGACCGGCGCGGAATTCATCGGGTTGCCTTCCCATCTGATGCTCTTTTGCGGCATGGCTCTCGGCTACGTGGATCGAGAGCGCCCGATCAACCGTCTGCGCGCAGATCGTGCTGATCCATCGGAATTCGCGACAATCCGTAGATTTTGACCAGGGGATTCGACTGCAACGGAATCCGTCGGATGTCGAGCGACCGCAAATTGATCAACGGCCTCGCCAGGAACGTGCGGAGGATCCATTCTGAGCAGTAGCCCGATGTACTACGCCACTTCAGGAGACTCAGCACTCCGCAAGAACATATGAGGGTTGGCCCGCGAGGGACATTGTAAGATCCTCGCAACTAACAGGCCGGAGCTGCACAACGCCTTGAGCGCAGGTCGCCGTAGCTGGTCAGTCCGACGGTGGAGGGTACGCCGCAGGGTCCGAACCTTAAAACCTCTTTGGCCATCCGCGTCCTTACCGCGCTCGTACCATATTGGAGGCGAGCGATCTCGAAGCCGCGAAGGCGCCAATGACAGCGGACCGTAAGAAAGCTTTTCGGCAGCTATCCATTCTGTAGATGCGGCCCATCAATACAATCGATTTTACCAATCCTATAAGGTCCCGCATAAGAAAGACGTTGGTCTGGAGAAAGCCTTCGGCCCAATTAGAATGGTGTTCGATCTTTGCCTACAGCCGGGGGAAGTTTCGGTGCATCTCGAGCATCAATCCAGTGCATTTTAGTCCGGCCACGTGCTTGGGCGGGTACTGCGGCCCGTAGGCCCTGCCACTGTCGACGGAAGCTGTCGCAACAGCGACGTTCCGCCGAGGCTGACTCCTGCCCTTTGTGTGCCATGTACGAGCGACAGCTTCGAGATGGAATTCCACTATCCAGCTATCCGCTTTACCAATCTCCTGCGAAGGAGGCTGGGCCATGACGCTTGGCTCTCAACGGATCCAATGGATGGAGTTCATGCCGGCAGATAATTCGACACCTTGCGGGTCGTCGATCGGGATCGAGTGTCATCGATCTTGCAGGGGCAACTTGCGTGATGAGCCCAAGCGCCCCTACCGCGACTACACTGTGGTCTTCCAAAGAGTCTGCAGTTGCCATGGCTTTCCGTTCGCCACGCATTCGCGCCTTACCGCCTCCTGCTGCCGCCACATGCTTGTGTTCGATCCTGCTCGCCCGAACCGCGCTTCGGCCGGGGGAGCTTGGATTGGGCCGCAGAATCCAAAGCACCAAAAGCCGCAACAATCATTCAGCACCTTCAATCGACGGTCTCACGAAAAGTCTAGCTACTCCAAAAACTCTATTCTTGAATATCGGGGATGTTGATCCGCATGTGTGGGATTGTAGGGATTTTGGGGCGCAAACCCGTTGCGGAGCGGTTGATCGAAGCACTTACTCGCTTGGAATATCGCGGCTATGATTCAGCGGGAGTCGCAACGCTCGACGCCAATCATCTTGAGCGCCGGCGCGCCGAGGGCAAGCTGAAAAATCTTGAGACCAGCCTCCGCCGCAGTCCGCTGCCCGGTCACACTGGTATTGGCCATACCCGCTGGGCCACTCATGGCAAGCCCACAGAGTACAACGCGCATCCGCATACGACGGACAATGTCGCGGTCGTCCATAACGGGATCATCGAGAATTTTCGTGAGTTGCGCGCCGAACTTGAGCTGAAAGGTGCTCGATTTGTTTCCGACACCGACAGCGAGGTGGTGGCGCACCTGGTCGAATCTTATCTGAGGGAGGGCTACTCGCCCCAAAAGGCAGTCAAAGCTTCCTTACCGCGACTGCGAGGGATGTTTGCCCTGGTATTCCTGTTCAAGGGGCACGACGATCTCATGATCGCTGCACGAAAGGGATCCCCGCTCGCGATCGGCTATGGCAATGACGAGGTTTATGTCGGTTCGGATGCCATTGCGCTCGCGCCGTTCACCGACGCCATCGCTTATCTTGAAGACGGGGATTGCGCCGTGCTTACCCGCAAGATCCACGTCATCTACGATGCCAAAGGGGCGGTTGCGCGCCGCGAGACGCTGAAGTCGGGTGCGTCGTCGCTCCTGGTTGACAAGGCGAACTACCGGCACTTTATGGCCAAGGAGATCCATGAGCAGCCGAAGGTGGTCGAGCAGACTTTGGCGCACTATATCGACGCAGCCAGCGAACGTGTTGCTCTGCCGCTCGAGCTGCCGTTCGACTTCGGAGACGTCCGCCGCATCACGATCATCGCTTGCGGCACAGCGAGCTATGCTGGCTGCGTCGCGAAATACTGGCTTGAGCGCTTTGTTCGCGTGCCGGTTGAAGTCGACGTCGCCTCCGAGTTCCGCTACCGCGAATCTGCGATGGGCAGAGGTGATCTCGCGATCTTTGTTTCGCAGTCGGGCGAGACGGCGGATACGCTTGCTGCGCTCCGCTACGCCAAGGCGAAAGGTGCACACACACTTGCAGTCGTCAATGTACCAACATCGACCATCGCTCGCGAGAGCGAAACCGTGCTGCCGACGCTGGCCGGCCCGGAGATCGGCGTTGCCTCGACGAAAGCCTTTACTTGCCAACTGATAGTGCTAGCGGCGCTTGGGGTCGCGGCCGCCAAGGCGCGCGGCGAACTGTCCGAGGATGAGGAGATCGACTTGGTGCGCGGCCTGGTGGAAATTCCTCGCCTTATGGCGGCGGCGCTCACCACCGAACCGCACATCGAGAGGCTTGCGCGCGATATCGCGAAAGCACGCGACGTACTCTATCTCGGTCGCGGCATGAGCTTCCCGATCGCGCTGGAGGGCGCACTGAAGCTGAAGGAAATCTCCTACATCCATGCAGAGGGGTATGCTGCGGGCGAGCTCAAGCACGGCCCGATTGCGCTGATCGACGAGACCGTGCCGGTAGTGGTGATCGCACCGCATGACCGCTTATTCGAGAAAACGGTCTCAAACATGCAGGAGGTGGCAGCGCGCGGCGGCAACATTGTCCTCATGACCGATGCCAAGGGCGCTGAGGAGGCGACACTGGATACGTTCGCCACCATCGTGCTGCCGGACATGCCTGCCGTCTTCACGCCGATCGTCTACGCGATCCCCGTGCAGCTGCTAGCCTACCACACGGCCGTCGTGATGGGCACTGATGTCGACCAGCCGCGGAATCTCGCCAAGTCCGTGACGGTCGAATAGGGAGGACAGAAGCCGTCGATCGCGTCTTGTCGTCAAACCGGTTTAGAGAATTATGTCTGAGCATTCACGACCGGCCAGCGCCGCCAAACTTAGGCGGTCAAGGATGCCAGCGTCTGCCGCTTTCGCGTTGGAATCTGCGGCGAAGTCCGGACAGGTCCTGGATACGCGCCTTCAGGAGGCCGACGACATGGTAGCTTCGCTTGCATCCCGCTTTAAAAGTCCGCCTAGAAAGTCAACGCGCCGCCCAGTTGCCACTTCGCCACAAAAGAAGGGGTAACAAAGGACTATGAAGCACTTTTCAAACGTCGACCAAGTCGTATTCGCCGATCTGCTTTGGAAAGCGAATGGCCCAGACGTCACGCCCGGCAACCATGAAGGAGGTGCCGAACGGCCTGAAGCGGGCGGCAAGGTCGTCGCAATCGGACCACTCGGCTTGCACTCGGATGTGGCCGTAGCGAGTTCGTCCGAACCGGCGCCGGCCATTCCAGCCCCTGCGCTAATGATAACGCGCTCACCTGATCCAGCCTGACGCCGGGTCACACCACTCAAGTAGACGAATTCGAGATCGCCGCGATGGCCTTTACCGACATTTTCATCAAGCGCCCGGTCCTGTCGGTCGTCGTCAGTCTGCTGATCCTGCTGATCGGTTTACGTGCGGCGACGGTGCTGCCAATCCGGCAATATCCCAAGCTGTCGAACACGGTCATCAACATCACGACCGTCTACCCCGGAGCGTCCGCGGACTTGGTCCAGGGCTTCATCACCACGCCGATCGAGCAGGCGGTCGGCTCCGCCGAGGGCGTCGACTACATCGCCTCGTCCTCGGTGCTCGGCACCTCGACGATCCAGGTCTACATCAAGCTGAACGTCGACCCGAACCAGGCGCTCATGGAGGTGCTCGCCAAGGTGAATTCGATCAAATATCTGATCCCAAAGGAATCGAACGATCCGGTCGTCACCAAGACCACCGGCCAGACGACAGCGGTGATGTATATCGGCTTCTCCTCGGAGGAGCTGTCCGGCTCGGCGATCTCCGACTACCTGACGCGCGTCGTGCAGCCGGTGCTGTCGACGGTCGATGGCGTGGCCTCCGCCGATATACTGGGTGGCCAGACGTTTGCGATGCGGTTGTGGCTTGACCCGTTGAAGATGGCCGGCCACAACGTGTCGCCGACTGATGTCGCGGCCGCGATCACCGCCAACAACTTCCAGTCCGCCGCCGGCCAGACCAAGGGCTATCTGATCGTCTCGAACATCACGACGAACACGGGCCTGACCGACGTCAACCAGTTCAAGAAATTGATCGTCAAGGCCAAGGACGGCGGGTTCGTCCGGATGGAGGACATCGCCACGGTCGAGCTCGCCGCCCAGAGCACGGACGCGAGTGTGGCCTTCAACGGCGAGCATGCGATCTTCATCGGTGTGCAGGCAACGCCGCAAGGCAATCCGTTGACGCTGGTCAAGAGCGTGCGGGCGCTGTTCCCCGAGCTCGAGCGCAATCTGCCGCCGTCGATGAAGATGAAGGTCGCCTACGACTCGACCAAGTTCATCCAATCTTCAATCAACGAGGTGAAGAAGACGCTGGGCGAAGCCGTGATTATCGTCATCGTGGTGATCTTCCTGTTCCTGGCCTCGTTCCGGTCGGTCATCATTCCCGTCGTCACGATTCCCTTGTCGATGATCGGCGTCTGCACGCTGATGCTGATGCTGGGCTTCAGCTTCAACCTGCTGACGCTGCTCGCGATGGTGCTCGCGATTGGCCTCGTCGTCGACGACGCCATTGTGGTAGTGGAAAACATCCACCGCCATCTGGAGGAGGGGAAGACTTCGGTACAGTCTGCGCTGGAAGGTGCGCGGGAAATCGTCGGCCCGGTCGTCTCGATGACGATCACGCTGGCCGCCGTGTACGCCCCGATCGGCTTCCTTGGTGGACTGACTGGCTCGCTGTTCCGCGAATTCGCCTTTACGTTGGCGGGCTCGGTGATCGTGTCCGGCGTGATCGCGCTGACGCTGTCGCCGATGATGTGCTCGGTGCTGCTGAAGAACACGGAAGAGGGCCGGTTTGCAAAACTGGTGAACAGGGTGTTCGGTGCCGTGACGCGCTGGTACGGCCGCAAGCTCGACCGCTCGCTGGACTACAAGGCGGTAACGGGCCTATTCGCGATGACTGTCCTCGGCCTCGTTGGGTTCCTCTACTTGCACACCTCGAGTGAGCTCGCGCCCGAGGAAGATCAAGGAATCGTGTTCGCGGTGACTAAGGCACCGAAATACGCCAACAACGACTATCTCGATTTCTACGGCGACAAGCTTGACAAGAAGTTTCAAGGCTTCCCTGAGACCGATCTGCGCTTCGTGCTGAACGGCATCAGCGGCCCTCAGAACGGTATCGCCGGCATGCTGCTGAAGCCGTGGGATGAACGGAAGCGCTCCTCGATTCAGTTGAAGCCGCTGGTCCAGGCCGAGCTCAGCAGGATCGAAGGCGTCCAGGCCTTCGCCTTCAACCTGCCGCCACTGCCGGGCGGCCCGGGCGGTTTGCCGGTGCAGATGGTGATCAACTCCACCGCTGGATTCCAGACGGTCTATGAGCAGATGGAGAGGCTGAAGGACGCCGCGCGCAAGAGCGGTATGTTCATCGTCTCCGACAGCGATCTCGCGTTCAATCAGCCGACCGTGAAGGTGAACGTCGACCGCGCCAAGGCGCAGGACCTCGGTATCAATATGCAGAACGTCGGCAGCGCGCTCGCGCTCCTGGGCGGCGGCAATTACATCAATCGCTTTAACCTGGAGGGCCGTTCTTATCAGGTAATCACGCAGGTGCCGCGCGCTCAGCGGCTCTCGCCGGAATCGCTTGGCAACTACTACGTAGCGACCAGCACCGGCCAGCAAGTGCCACTATCGACGGTGGTGTCAATCGAAACGACGACCGCGCCGAATTCGCTGACCCACTACAACCAGCTCAACTCGGCGACCTTCTCGGCGGTGCCGATGCCCGGCGTGACCGTCGGCCAGGCCGTCGACTTCCTTGAAGGCGAGGCCAAGAAGCTGCCGCAGGGCTTCAGCCACGACTATCTGGCGGACAGCCGGCAGTATGCGCAGGAGGGCAATCAGCTCGCGATCACCTTCGCCTTCGCGCTGATCATCATTTTCTTGGTGCTGGCGGCGCAGTTCGAGAGCTTGCGCGACCCGTTGGTCATCATGATCTCGGTGCCGATGGCGATCGTCGGCGCGCTGATCCCATTGTTCTTCGGGGGGGCGACCATGAACATCTACACCCAGGTCGGTCTGCTGACGCTAGTCGGGCTGATCACCAAGCACGGCATCCTGATGGTGGAGTTCGCCAACGAACTCCAGCTCAACGAACGCCTCGACCGCCGCTCGGCCATCGAGATGTCAGCCCGCATCCGTCTCCGGCCGATCCTGATGACGACTGCCGCAATGGTCACGGGCCTGATTCCGCTGCTGACCGCGACCGGCGCGGGCGCTGCCAGCCGCTTCTCGATCGGCCTTGTGGTCGTGGCCGGCATGTCGGTCGGCACGCTGTTCACGCTGTTCGTGCTGCCGGCGGTCTATGTGGTGCTAGCGACCGACCACCGAGCCAAGACCGGGCCCGTGCGGAATAAGCAAATCGAGGAGCTGGGTCTCGGCTCCAAGGCGCTGCGGCCGACCTGAGGCGGCATCGATTGAAAATGCAATGCTGCAATGGCAATTGCCAACGCCCGCCGAAGCAAGCGTCAGTTGTGGCAGAGATGAGAGCACTACCAGTGGGCAGCGGCTCCGCCACAAGATAGTTGTCCGATTGAGGCAGCGATCTCGATGACTGACCCAAGGGGTCAACTACCTGCTCAACCGGTTGGCTTGATTGACAGACCTCTCCGGAAGCTGCGAACGGTCCGACCGTTCGGGCTGAAAAGCCTCAACTAGAACTGGCACGGCACTCGCAGGATTGCCGTCGCCACATACGAAAACATCAACGGCCGCGTAGGACCTCTCAGGCCAAGTATGTAAGGTCATGTGCGATTCAGCCAACACGGCTATTGCCGAGACGCCGTCGCCTGGACAAAATGCTGCACTCGCCGCATCGACTGTCTTCTGAGCGATGGTCATCGTCTGCCCGCCCGACGGCGGACCAAACAGTTCAATTGCGGCAGCGCATCCTGCGTCCGCAGACGGCGCCTCTTCAGTATGTGTTTCAAGGATGGAAATGAGCAGGCCGCCACGGAACGGTTTGAACGTTCGTGCGGCTTACAGGGCAATGACTTCTTTGTCACGGAAGACGAGATGATGACGAACCGGTTGTCTGGCCGCTCGCGTCGAGATGATTTTGACGGATTGTGAACAGCGCCAAGATCGCTATAGGGATGTCAGGCCTCGGCGATGAGACTGGTGCGATGAAGGGCGGCAGTCCGTATCGAGCTTGTTAGTTGCTCGGGAAAGTCCTTGGGAAGGGTTTTGAGCACATCGTTAAACGCTGTTTCGAACGTTTCTGCGAGATCCTTAAAGATGGAGCGTACGACGGCAACTCCGACGCCGGAGACCTCGGCCGTCTGTACGAAGTGCCGAGCTAGGATTTCATCGACGGTGTAGTGTCGGCTCTTGCCGACCGACATCGCAAGCTTAAGTGCCTTGGGTTGAATTTGCTTCGCGTCCAGACTGGGTTGTGCACTTAGCACGTCATAAAGTGGTGTCAGACGAAAGCGGCCTCCGGGGCCGAGAAAGATGCTGAAATTCTTGGCGTGACCGTCAGTTGCTCCAATTAGCCAGAACACGATGCTCGCACGGAGAAACATCGTGAGATCTTGGCTTGGTGCATCGCTTCCTTTCAGCAGCTCCAGAATGTCTTTTAGTCCGGGCCCGCCATCCGACTGATATTTTCCGGTCGGCGGTACCGACAAAGCTTGGCAGCAATCCTCCTGGGGCAGGCGGAGCAATCGCTTGTCGCTTGTCCAGTGGCGATCAAAACGCTCGACAACGAGCGTCCGGCGGCCTCCAAACTCAGTCATCTCGACGTTCGCTGCCGGGATACCAAGAGCTGAAATGAGTTTGAGGCAGAAGAATTCGTTCTCGACGCTGTTTGAGAGATCGACGCCGTTCGGCAAGCGCCCTATTTGCGGCTTCAGGATATGGGTGGTGGCGGTGGTCCCCACCGGCTTGTACCATTTACCGTCCTGGCGCAGCAAAGCGGTCTTTTCCTGCGCACCGGTGATCGAAGTTCGAAAATCTTCGTCCTCATCAAGACCGAGCGGAGCCGCCGCCAGATTTTGAATGATATGCGCGACTTCATCGTCACTGATGAGCTTGCCTTCGATCTTGCCCGGCGGTCCCGGATCGATGCCTTCCGGTAGAAATTGGAGCGCCCCGACGCAGTCATGTCCGAGAGCCGAGAGCATGCTGTAGGCGTCCGTACCGGTCGCGCCGACACGTTCGGCGACGCGCCTGCGCATCGGTTCGCTGTCCGGCAGCAAATTGTCGAACACGCTGATGACCGGCGCACCGATATAGCGGTCCTCGCGAAGGGGCAGGGAGAGCGAGATCGGGAAGGTCGACTGCCATGAGAGCCATTGCGCGTCGTAGCGAAAGTCGATGGCGCCGCTGGACTCGCGCTTGAGTACGCCGACCAGGCGGCCATTTACGAACCGTTTAACGGAGCGTTGGCTTTCGGGCGGGGCATTAGAATGCGCTCTCGATATCGGCCGCACTCGCTTTACTTCGCGGGCGAATCACCAATTCCAAATCAAGAGCAGCCAGCGCTTCCATCAGGGTGTGGAGTTGAACGGCGGGGGCACCTGCCTCAAGCCGCGACACGGTTCCCTGACGCAGATGGATGTTTTTTCCGAGCTCGGATTGCGTCAATCCGGCCTGCTTGCGAGCCCTTCGTAGAATGGCTCCCAGTTGTTTTTCGTTGCGGGCGATGTGCTGCGGCATGTGAACCTCAAGGACCATTATACGCGATTGCGTATACACAGTCAATATACGCAACCGCGTATATGAAGAAAATACACGCGAGCGCGTATAAGCTAAAAGATACACGCGCTTGCGTATTTCTCGCCGCCTCAAAATGTCCCGCAACATTTCCGGAATGACGAAGCACTTTTCCTAGCCAATTCCGAGCAAGACTATATTGCCAAGAACGTCGCGGTACGCATGGGGAAGGCGCAGGTCCGTCAGCTGCAATGGGAGCGCTCGTTCAGGGACAGGAGGATATCGTCGTATGCCCGGGATATTCGCCGTCTCCGCGATTCAGAAGGCATGCCGATCAAAATCATCGCGCTCTACCGTCCGACGACGACCGTCGTTCTGATCTCGCATCCTGATAAGCCCATTCCCAAGCCGGAAGGACCTTAAAGGCAAAATCGTGGTTCATGCGGTCGGCGAGACCGGGACGTCCTATCTCGGAACGTTCTGCGCGGTAAAAGATCGACTGCACCAAGATCAAGAAGGTTCAGATGGACGCGCAATCGCGCGTTGCTCAATTCCTGCAAAACCGTGAGTATCTATCGCACGAGTAACCTACCTGTCCTTCAACAGCGGGCCGGAAGCAAGCTTCCGATCCTCGATCGCGCAATGTGGGCTTGTCGTTCCAGGTTGGGTGCAGTGACCAGCGATGTGGCTATTGTAAAGAAGCCAGATGCGCTCAAGCGCTATCTCACTGCTGTTGAGAAGCTATCGAGGCAACGCGAAGGGATCCCAGGGCGGCCGCCAATGCTATCGCCAAGGTTTGGCAAGTTGGACCCTCAGTCGATGCAATTGAACAGCAAGTCGGGGCAACGGTCAACGCGATAGCCCTCGAGGAGGCAAGCCCACAGGCCGGATCGATACGAAGCTCATCGAACAAGCGATCGAGTTGATCAAGACCGAATAAGCGATCGGTCATCCAAACCGGCGGCGTTCTTCTTTACCAATCAACTCCTCGCCAACTGACTAACCAGAGATAGCATGCGAGCCCGACTGTGGGCGTCGGGCAAGCCTGTGGTGAGACCGTGCAAGCTGCTGCGTTCTCGCGTCCGCCTCTAGGTTCAGAAGTCATCAGCGTATCCCAAGAAGCTTCCTCCGGTGCGGATTATGGCCTTAGATTGAGAATTTCGGTCTGGGAGTGGAATTGGTCGCGCAGATGCTCGACGCACCGCCGACAGGAACGTAACTCCGCGAAATCGCCTCAAAATCTCTAAACGATGACCACAAGAATCACGTTCCTTGCTGACGGCGCCGTTCGCAGTTTGACGCGTTGAACGATCCGGTGAAAGCGAATGGCGCAGAGTGATGGAATCGTTCAGTCGCGAACAAGTCCAGGAGAGATGATGAAGTTGGTGAAGACCTCTGTAGTCGCATGTGTCCTTTCGGCTTTGCTTGGAGGTCAAGTGCTTGCGCAAGACCTTTCGACCGACTCCAAGAGTCGCGGCGGCATGCAAGGCAAGAGCATACAGAGGGATATGAGCGATGATGATGAGGATTCGACCACTCAGCTCGGCGCTGCGGACCGAAAGGCAGGTATGAAGCCGGCCAAGAGCACAAAGGGTGCAGCCGGCACCACCGGAATCGCTCCGAACAAGGGGGCAGCTGACGATTCTTCAGTCGGCGGCACGCCGACCGCCGGCAAGCGCCACTAACGCGGGGCGATTCTTATCGGCAAACCTCCGGTCGCGCACAGGCGGCCGGAGGTTTTTTCCCGGTTCGATCTCGGCGCGAATGGCCCAGCAGCAAGCAATCAAGTTGATTGCTGCGTCAAGGCTGTCAGCGCCCCCCGCGGCTCGTCCACGAAAATGAGTCGCTGTTCGGTATAGCGCGGAAGCTTTTGCGCTCGGTCTTGCCGCAGAAGAAAGCGCCGTGAGCTGGTCGAGTTTGCGCTCCAACACGACGTCTTTTTAATTCGCGATTTGGTCTGGCTTGATTGTCAATTAATATTTCTGATTTCTCTCGGCGAGCGCGGATGATTCGGCCAAGTGTTGGGTGCGCGCCGACCTGCTCTTGCTATCGTTTATCGAGATCGCGCAACGCCGCATGGTAATGTTCGGGGCGGACGCGTCAGGCTCTGCAGCGGAGTGCGGAGCTGCTACCCCCATGAATGGTCGTCACAGCATGTTCCGCCAAGACATCGCTAGCCCGGCTGCCCGGATCGGGAGCTGACAACTAAGATCAGGCTTTCTTCGCCTGATTCCGGTCAACAACGTGCTCGAGCCGGATGCACTGAAGAAGCCGCCGCGGTGTTTCGTGCCACGGGGACTAGGCTTGCGCGGTACTTCCGGGGTTCCTACGCTACGCCTCGGAGCTCGCGGCGCCTTGTCGGGGCGTTGCTGACGTGACGGACAATTGCAGCCGAGGGAGTTCACCTGATGCAAGGGGATCCGACATCGCACGGACTCTGGGAACTGACGGCTCCACAGGCACCTCAGACCGCTCGTCTGGCTGGCGAGATGGACGTCGATGTTCTCGTCATCGGTGGCGGATATACCGGGCTTTCGTCCGCTCTCCATCTTGCGGAAGGAGGAGCGCGCGTCACTGTCCTCGAGGCGTCTGAAATCGGCTTTGGCGGCTCCGGACGCAATGTCGGGCTTGTGAATGCCGGTATGTGGGTCATGCCGGACACTCTCGCGGCGACGCTGGGACAAACACTTGGGGAGCGCCTGATCGATCTGCTCGGGCATGGGCCGCGACGGGTGTTCGATCTTATTGCGCAGCATGATATTAACTGCGAGCAAGAACCCACGGGCACGTTGCACTGTGCAGTGGGACGCAGGGGATTGGAAGAAATCGAGGCTCGTGCTGAACAATGGCAGCGACGTGGTGCGCCGGTCGAGATTCTCGGTGCCGAGGAGACGCGCCGGAGGATTGGCGGTGGCGACTACACCGGTGCGCTGCTGGATAAACACGCTGGCACAATTCAGCCGCTGGCCTATGTCCGTGGTTTGGCTTGTGCCGCCCTTGCTGCGGGCGCGAAAATATTCACCCGGAGTGCTGCTCTCACCGCCAGCGATGGCGGCTCGCGCTGGAAGGTCAATACGGCAGCCGGATCTGTGCGTGCAGATTGGGTGATTGTTGCCACCGATGCCTACGCGCGAGGACCCTGGTCGCAGGTCCGGCAGGAGCAGATCCAACTGCCTTACTTCAACTTTGCGACCCGTCCTCTCCCGGATAATTTGAGGGCATCGATCCTGCCCGAACGCCAGGGAGCCTGGGATACGAAACAGGTGCTCAGTTCATATCGCTTCGACCGTGCAGGCCGGCTTATTTATGGCAGCATCGGTGCTCTTGAGGGGAGCAGTGCAGCAGTGCACAGGGCGTGGGCCATCCGTTCGCTTGGCAAGCTGTTTCCTCAGCTCTCCGACATCGGATTCGAGGCCGGTTGGTTCGGGACGATCGGTCTGACCTCGGACAACCTGCCCCGCTTTCACAAGTTGGACCGCAACGTAATTGGGTTCAATGGATACAACGGCCGCGGAATTGCGCCGGGCACTGTGTTCGGGGGCGTGCTCGCATCCTATGTGCTAGGGCAGGTTGCGGACAAAGATCTTCCGCTTCCGATCGCACCGGTGGAGGAGCCGCGCTTCCGCGCCACGCGGGAGGCGCTCTATCGGATCGGGGCGCAACTCATTCATTTGACAGAAGCCCGGCTCTGATCCGTCAGTTCTCGGTAATGCGCGAGCTCTAGGCAAGGCACATCCTTGCTTCTCGCCGACGGATTGCAGTTCCGCCGGCCTCGGAGAGGGCTATTGCCAATCTCGCTCGATCGTAGGATGCCGATGATATGTTCAAACTCGCGACATCGTGTCATCTCAATCGATCGCCTTTTCGCAGAGCCACTGGCGTCCTTCATATGCTAGCAGGCGATGTTATTCGTCGCAGGCAGCCGGCCACCGCCATGGACTCGGCAGATGTTCGATGCCCGCTAAGCAGGTTGATCTCCGCAGAACTGTCGAACATGCTCGGCAAACAACAAAAACCCCGGCATCGCTGCCGGGGTTTCGCATTCCGTAGTCGGCCTTAACGGCTCGATCAGAAGTCCATCCCGCCCATGCCACCCATGCCGCCGCCGGGGGGCATGGCCGGGCCGGCGCCGCCCTTCTTGGGCAGCTCGGCGACCATGGCTTCCGTGGTGATCAGGAGCGCGGCCACCGAGGCTGCGTTCTGGATCGCGGTGCGCACGACCTTGGTCGGGTCGATGATGCCCTTGGTGACAAGGTTGCCGTACTCGCCGGTCTGCGAGTCGAAGCCATAGGCGTATTGATCCTTCTCGAGGATCTTGCCGACGATCACCGAGCCGTCTTCGCCGGCGTTGATCGCGATCTGGCGAGCGGGAGCCGACAGCGCCTTGCGCACGATCTCGACGCCGGTCTTCTGGTCGTCGTTCTTGGTGCGCAGGCCCTTGAGCTGCTCGGAGGCACGGAGCAGGGCGACGCCGCCGCCCGGGACGATGCCTTCCTCGACAGCCGCGCGGGTCGCATGCATCGCGTCATCAACGCGATCCTTGCGCTCCTTCACCTCGACCTCGGTCGCGCCGCCGACGCGGATCACCGCGACGCCGCCCGCGAGCTTGGCAAGACGCTCCTGGAGCTTCTCACGGTCGTAGTCCGAGGTGGTCTCCTCGATCTGCGCCTTGATCTGGGCCACGCGCGCCTCGATGTCGGCCTTCTTGCCGGCGCCGCTGACGATCGTGGTGTTCTCCTTGTCGATCATCACCTTCTTGGCGCGACCGAGCATGTTGAGCGTGACGTTCTCGAGCTTGATGCCGAGATCTTCCGAGATCGCCTGGCCGCCGGTCAGGATCGCGATGTCCTGCAGCATGGCCTTGCGGCGATCGCCGAAGCCCGGAGCCTTGACAGCCGCGACCTTGAGGCCGCCGCGCAGGCGGTTCACGACCAGGGTGGCGAGGGCTTCGCCTTCGACGTCCTCGGCGACGATGACCAGCGGCTTGCCGGTCTGCACCACGGCCTCGAGCAGCGGCAGCAGCTCGTTGAGCGAGGAGAGCTTCTTCTCGTTGATCAGGATGTAGGCATCGTCCATCTCAACGCGCATCTTGTCGGCGTTGGTGACGAAGTAGGGCGAGATGTAGCCGCGGTCGAACTGCATGCCCTCGACCACGTCGAGCTCGGTCTCGAGCGACTTGGCTTCCTCGACGGTGATGACGCCCTCGTTGCCGACCTTCTTCATGGCGTCGGCGAGAAACTTGCCGATCTCCGCGTCACCGTTGGCCGAGATGGTGCCGACCTGAGAGATCTCGTCGTTCGAGGTGACCTTCTTGGTGTTCTTCTGCAGGTCCGCAACCACGGCATCGACGGCAAGGTCGATACCGCGCTTCAGATCCATCGGGTTCATGCCGGCGGCAACCGCCTTGGCGCCCTCACGGACGATGGCAGCCGCGAGCACGGTCGCGGTGGTGGTACCGTCGCCGGCCGCGTCAGCGGACTTGGAGGCCACTTCGCGCACCATCTGGGCGCCCATGTTCTCGAACTTGTCGTCGAGCTCGATCTCCTTGGCGACGGTGACGCCGTCCTTGGTGATGCGGGGAGCGCCGAACGACTTGTCGAGCACGACGTTGCGGCCCTTCGGACCGAGCGTGACCTTCACCGCGTTGTTGAGGATGTCGACGCCGCGCAGCATGCGGTCGCGGGCATCGACGCCGAATTTGACTTCTTTAGCTGACATATTGGTTTTCCTGAGTTGACTGGTCTCATCTCACCCTTGGCGAGGCGCCCGCAGGCGCTCCTCAGGGGTGAGCGGTGCGAGCGGTTGGATTAGGCGGCCTTCTTCTTGGCCGACGCGTCGGTGAGAACGCCCATGATGTCGCTTTCCTTCATGATCAGCAGATCGACGTTGTCGATCTTGACCTCGGTGCCGGACCACTTGCCGAACAGCACGCGATCAGCGACCTGGAGGTCGATCGGAACCAGCTTGCCGCTCTCGTCGCGGCCGCCGGGGCCGACGGCGATCACTTCGCCCTGCGAGGGCTTTTCCTTGGCCGTATCGGGAATGATGATGCCGCCAGCGGTCTTCTCTTCTGCGTCGATGCGCTTGACCACGACGCGGTCGTGAAGCGGACGGAAGTTCATGCAGTCCTCCTAAGCAATTGCTTGGGTTGATGATTTCAGATTGTTAGCAGTCGATGCCCGCGAGTGCTAGCACGGGCGGGGTTCACATGGGGCTAGTCCTTTCCGGAAGCAAGGGTTTCTGGCAGAAAAATAGATGCCCAGGATATTCGGCTCTTCGGCGGCATGCCGGCGAAGAAGCGGACCGGCGACCTGCGTTGCTGCCTAGGATTTTTCCTCACTATCCCGCGCGGACTCGGACTCGTGATGGCGCACTGGAGCACGCCGAGCTCGCGCCGGGTTCTGATGACGCCACCAAGAAGCTTGATGCAAAGGGCAGGCCAGTCGACTTCCAGGAGCTGCTGAGAATCCAGCGGCACTATCAGCGCAATGTGAGAGCGCGCACCGGAGGCGCTGGCTCGATCCGGAGAGCCGCTGCCTAGTGCCGTACAAGACGTTCTCCGGGGGACGACACTATCGATGGCAAGAAGCTGCCGGGGTCCGCTTCGCTCCCGAGGAGAGCTGCCCTGTTCTCGCCTTCGTGAGATCTCTGGACCAACTGGACCAGCGTGCGCAAGTCCAAGGAAGGCGAGATCCCCGCCGACATGTTCGCGCTTCTAACCGGCGAGCCGAACGCCGAGGGTCGGCCCGCGGCCATGCGAACGCGATGCCGGTGATTCTGACGATGACTGCCGTGGCTCCCTGCTATCACGATTGCGAGCAGGTCAGGGGCTTCCTGCTACACTGGCAGACGGAAGTGGTACTGGAACGTGGCGTTGGGCGACACGAGAAGGCGAGAGATCAATTGAGAGGATCCGCCGGACGCTCGGCGAAACCAGGTGAACCGGGCAAGCTCGAACAACATCCCGCAGGCTTCTCCGCAGCAAGCCTTTCGGCTTGTTCGACGAGTTCGGACCGGGTGCGTGGATCGCGTATCCGGAGAAAAGCGCGGATCAGCCTAAGTCCCTGCAGATCGCTTTGCGCTGAAGACACATTGTCGTTCATTTTCGAGCTCCCTGACTTTCTGTAGGTGGTCCTAATTGAAAGTGCAAGAATGCTCAGCATCTCGCGTTGGTTGCAACATGAATCCTACCAAAAGGAGGGGTTCCGCTCAGACCTGAAAGCAAGTTCACATTGTCCGGAGCCGATGCGGGTAGGATGCGCGCCACCGTTTCGCTTCATAGCTTCCCATCCTGTCGCAGAAGCGAAGCGCAATTCAGCGACTAGAGCAGCCGTAGCTGCCGCCTATGCGTTCCAATACACCGATTCCGGCTGTGCGGCTTTATTCGGATGGCATAACGCGCCTGACGCCAGGCAAGAAAACGGCCAGAAGCCAGCCACAGAAGAGCTGTTACAGCTTCTACGACTCGTCGACGCATCGCCTTCCTCCAGAGCGTTCAATTTCGCCGTCTACCCTCGCCATTCGAGAGCTGAATCCTTCGCGCAGCAACTACAGCTCTCGATCACGAATGCCGCAATGACATCGTAACGATTGGGTGAAAGGAGCAGCGCCGTTGCATATCGAAGGCTCGCTGAGGTGATCGCGTTATCGAACGGCGCAGGATACAATCAGACAGAGAGCATAAGGTCGTAGACCGTGACAATTAATCGTCGAACCTTCGCTGCAGCCGGGTTTTCTACGCTCGTGTGCGGATACGCACTGATGCAGCAGGGGCGGACCACGCCGTCCAGGAGGCCAGTGGTCGCCGGCTATGTCGCCCCGTGGAAAGCCCGGACGGGCGGTCCAAACATCAAGACGATCCCGGCGCGCGAGCTGACCCACTTGATGTACGCGTTCGGCACCGTTTCGGCAGAAGGACTGGCTGCACTTGCGGATCGTTGCCTCGACGCAGGAGCCTGCGACGGAACCGCGCCCTCGACACCGTTCGGCGGCAATTTCGCCCAACTCGCCGAACTGAAGCGGAGCAGTCCGGAGCTTCGCATCCTGATTTCGTTGGGCGGTTGGAGCGGGTCGAAATATTTCTCGGCCACCGCTGCCACGCCGATATCGCGCGCGCGGTTCGCACAATCCGTTATTGAGGCGTTCTTTCGTCCGTATCCTGGTCTGTTCGATGGTGTGGATGTCGATTGGGAGTTTCCCGTTTCAGGAGGACGTCCAGGAAATCTCGCGCGCCTCGAGGACCGTACTAATTTCACGCTCCTGATTGCGGAGCTTCGCCGAAGACTCATTGAGTTTTCCGCATTGGAGCGCAGCGAGCTCGAGCTCACCATTGCCGTATCGGCCGTCCGCGATAAAATTGTTGATCTGGATGCGGCCGCTCTGACCCCGCTGGTCGACCGGATCCATCTGATGGCCTACGACTATCATGCGGGCTCGGCTTTTGCCGGCTTGAATGCCCCGCTGTTCGCCTGTGCAGGCGATCCAAATCCCGATCTCAATGTCGATGCAAGTGTGAATGCCTTGATCCGGGCCGGGGTGCCGCCGCGCAAGGTCACACTGGGCGTCGCCTTCTATGGCCGAGCTGTGGCAGACGTTCCGCAGGAGAATGCGGGACTTTTGCAAGCGGGGACGAGGGCGAGCGAGCAGTGGGGAGGGAGCGATGGCATCGATTATCGCGATCTCGTTGCCAGGCGACCGGAAGAGCGGGGCTTTCGCCGCTATTGGAGTGATGAGGCGCAGGTGCCGTGGCTCTATGACGCCGAACGGCGGATATGGATCAGCTACGACGATCCGCTCTCCATCGCACGCAAGACGATGTACGCATGCGCCCATGGACTCGCCGGGATCATGATCTGGGACCTGTTCGCCGACGACGGTTCGCTGCTGCTCGCGGCGCTCCGCATGCTTCCTGCGCGAAGATTCGATTAGAAGGTCGTCATCACGTCGCCTTGAAGCGCGTCATCCGTGCGCCTCGAGCGAAATCACCCGCGAAACGCGTTCGATGCGGTGAAATCAGAGCCACGTCGGGTTGAAAACGGCGATGTCGGAAATCTGACAAACGGCAGCGCCGTTCCTGACGCATGCTGGCGGCGACAGGTTTTTCGTCATGATGCGACGTGCGCACCGGATCCCATCCGGTTGATCGCGAGGCCGGACGACTCTTCGCGACGCCTGACGCAAAGGCTTGAGTAACCCTGACCTAAGCCTTGTCTGTGTATCGGTGCGGGGTCCCGACCCCGATCGCCGCCATAAGTCACTTATCAATGCGACATAGAGGGACATGCTTCGGCGCCGATCCACACGTGCGCCTCACGATCAAGCGATCCAACGTAGATTGTGAGCCTTGAGACAAATGTCAGCAAGTTGACGCTACTAGTATTGCGAAGTGCCTGCAGAACCGCCGAGTTCAACTGGCTCGCGGTTTGCTTTCCTGAGGTCACCATTGCCAATCGCAAGCGGTGATTTTCCGGGCGGACTAGGACGCGCGTCGCAAACGTGTGGTCTCCCCCGGCGGTTTGCTGTGGTGACAATTTAAGGGCGCTCGGTTGCGGACGGAGCAAATGCAGGGAAGTGTTGGGATGCGATCTGGAGCTCTTCTTTCGGGAGTCGCAACAATTGCGCTCGTCGCAAGCAGTGCAGCGAATGCGGCAGACCTTAAGCCAGAAGTGCAATTGCCAGCGGCGGTGTGGAGCTGGTCCGGAGGCTATATTGGCGGGCACGTCGGCGGCGGGTACGGTCGAACCTCGTTCAGCAATCCCTACGGTCCCTCGATCTATGGCGGCATCGTTGACACCCCAGTGTTCCTCGCAGGTGGTCAGATAGGCCTTAATTGGCAGAAAGACAGCTGGGTGTTTGGCGTCGAACTCGATGCCAGCGGTGCTGTCTCCGAGGGCACAAATACTTGCCTCGCCGCCTCCGGTTTTGTTGTGAGCGCAAACTGCAAGGCAGGTCCCAACGTGTTTGCGACCGGGACCGGCCGGGTCGGTTATGCGTTTGGCCCGCAAGGCTACACGCTGGCCTATCTCAAGGGAGGCGTGGCTTGGCAAAACAATCGTGGCGATGTCGTCAACAACAACGAGTTCAATGGCCGCGGGACTCAGGAGAACACCAGTTTCGACTATGGTCGGGTCGGTGGCATCATCGGGCTGGGCGTCGAGCAAGCGCTTACGTCTGCATGGTCGCTCAAGGTCGAATATGACTACCTGCATTTCGGTGGGCCGAGTGTCGCAACGCCTCCGACGGTGCAGTTTCCGCCGTTCGCAATCCTTCCGGCGAATACAGTGAGCCTGTCTAGTAGCTATCACATCGGAACGATCGGTCTGAACTATCATTTTGACGCCGGTCCTTGGGATGCGCATCGGTCCGATGCGCCGTTGTTCACGAAAGCAACGGCCGGTGTGCCGCCGACTGCTGATGGAGCCGGTTGGTCGTTCGAAGGCGGCTCGCGGCTCTGGCTCAGCCGCGGACGGTTCCAATGGGACGTCAGCACTGTTCCCGTTGAAGGCCCCGCTGGAAATCCGAACACTCTTGTGTCAAGGCTCACCAACCACCGTCTCAACGGACTTTCGGGGGAATTATTTGGCCGTCTTGACAGCCCATGGGGAGTGTTTCTGAAGAGCAACATGGGCATCGGTCGCTTCGACAAAGGAAGGACCAACGATGAAGATTGGGGCATCGATGACGTCCTCTCCTACGTCAACACGGTATCAGGCCAGGCAAACGGGAGGTTCACCTATTACATCGCCGACGTAGGTTACGATTTCCTGCGCGGCGCCAACTACAAGGTCGGGGGCTTTATCGGCTGGACCTACTACGAACAGAGCTCCGACTCCATCGATTGTGTACAGATCGCCAACCCGATGGGTTCATGCTCGCGGCCACATCCAGGTGATGACGACACGGTCGCTGGAAGTCAGAACTCCCAGTGGAATGCACCTCGTGTCGGCCTAAGCGCCGAAACCATGCTCACCGAGCGTTGGCGTTTGAGTAGCGACGTCGCTTACCTGCCTTGGACCGATTTCAACGGACGTGACAATCACCTTGCGCGACCGCCGACCACATTCATTGATCAACGCGGGAGCGGAGGCGGGGGTGTACAGGTCGAAGGCGTGTTGTCCTACTTCCTTACCAAGAACTTCAGCGTCGGCGTCGGCGGGCGCTATTGGGCCATGTGGACCAAAAAAGACAATGAAATCACATGCACAGGCTGTAGTGGCCCTGGAACCACGGAGACTGGGCTTTCGAAGTTCAGCACAGAGCGCTGGGGTACGTTCTTTCAAGCCTCTTATAGGCTCGATTGAAAGCTCACAGCTCCAAACGGAACGCGGCTTGGTTGAATTCGGGGCTGCAACAACTCCCCTGGAAACCAGATGAGCTCCGAACAAGCCGTCTGTCATCATCGCGCAACTTGTGCGGCAGGCTTTAAGCAGTGTCAGGCCCAAGTCACTGCTCCAAGTCCGATCGAAGGCAGGGCTGATCTATCAAGCTGCAGCCTGGCATTGGAGCTTGTCCGTTGCGATCCTGAGGCCGCCAGCCCTCGCAAATCCGTTCGGACGCCAAAGGCATGCACGAATTGCCTTAGCCTATCGGGCGGCGGGGTCCAGAAGGCCGGGACCCTCAAGCCGTTCAGCAATTGAAGCCGCAAACAGAAACTGTCGGGCTTGTCGGATGACGCGACTGTCTCGGTTAACGAGTCGACCTGCCGAGAGCCGGGATGTCCCGATGTCGAAAACCATCGTCGGGATCCTGAGAGAGAGGGAAAAACCGGTAATTGCAAGGATCCACAATCGATTCTCGACGTCGCTCTCGATGAACTGAAAGCAGCTTTCGATCTGAGACTTCAGACCTATCGCGTTTCGCGGACATTCAGCACGATTTTGTTGGCGAAAATTTCCCCGAAGCTGCTCGATGCATCGAGCGGCACGTTGTCGAGTTGGCCGACCCGCAACGGTTGGGCCGTATCGACTGATGCGAGACTTCGAAGCTCAGCAAGCATTGCCGCGAGTAGCAGCACCAGAGCAGAGTACCTCGGCCGCTGGGGCCTTGCACGGCCGATCCCCTTCTCGCGCAGGGGAAAAATAAACCTGCGGGTAGGTCCGAGCGACCTCCAATGGGCTCTGCACGCTGTTGAGTCCATTGGGATTTTCACCACATAATGCCCTACGTTTCTTTATGCATTCCCGCACACCATTGGGACAAAACCGGGGACACAGACGGCCCGCAAAGTTCGTCACAGCGCGCTTGAGAGCCGCAGCGCGCGTTTGAAACTCCCAGTTCGTCGCAAGCCCTATCCAGGGCCTTCGCTCGCGCGCGGCATCTCGCTGATGTACCGGCGCAACAAGAGCAGCGGCGCTTGGGTGGTGAAAGCTTCGAACGGCTATGGCGCGTACTGGACCAAGGTCGTCGGGGTCGGCGACAACTTCGACGAAGCGAACGGCAAAGACGTGCTGACGTTCTTTGAGGCCCAGGATGCTGCAAAGAAGTTGGCACGCGGCGACGGCACTGACAGCAACGCACCTCTTACGGTGGATGCCGCTCTCACGGCTTTTGAAGCCGACCTGAAGGCTCGCGGTGCCAGTGGCTACAACGCCCAATGGCCGCGCGTCCACCTCACCTCCGTGCTGCTCGCAAAGCCTGTCGCGTTGCTCACCTCGACGGAGCTTCAGAAATGGCGCGACGGCTTCACCCCGCAGGCGTCTGATGTGGTAGATTTCGACGCCATGCCTCAGGTTGAAACTGATTCGGTGCTGCGCGCAGCCGGTTTCACCGTGATCGACCGGAGCGCAGAAACGGGCAAAGGCGAAATCAGCGTGACTCGTTTTTAATCATGCGCAAGAAGTTCCTGCCCTGATTTTGAGTCGCACCGCATCAGCCACAGGCTGGACGGTTATGTCGTTCATCGCGAGGGCGAAATACCTCGATCCAATACAGCGTTAGTGGCGCGCGACGCCCTGAACAAAAGCCCCAAAGAGCTGCATCATCTGTTGCTGATTAACTTGATTGACGCGCTGTTGATTGAGCTTTTGCAATTCAAGCTCATAGCCTCGTTGTGCTCCCGCGTGCCCAAGTTCAGCGGCGCGCTGCAACAGGGCCAGTTTGGTCTGCTCTGGATCTGGGGTTGGGACTAGCCCTTTATCGATAAGATCAACGAGACTCACCATCGAGTCAGCGTCACCTAGTGCGCTCCCACGCTTAAACAGCGTAATAGCTGTCGTCGCGTCCTTGCGGTCCCATAGATACATTCCACCGAGGTTGTCGAACGCTGCAGGATAGTTCACGCCAACAAGGCGGAAGAATATGTCAAACGCTTGCTTCTTATCTTTGAACTGGGCAGCACGGCCGAGCTGGTACTGATATCGGAGTTCTGTCGGAAAAGTCGCAACTGCCTTGGTGCAAGCATCGTATGCTTGATCGGCTTGGTACTTTAGCGCGTCGAAGGACACGCCTTCAGCTGCTCTTTTTTTGTCCGTCGGATTTGCGGCAAGGTTGTCGCAGTCGCTTCCGCTTTGCTGCCGTTGGCGCAAGGCTTCAGCAGTAGCTTCCCTTGCCAGACGGTCACGCTCGGCAATTTCGCGGGCTTGCTGAGCTTCGCGCTCGGCGCGCTCATGCGCCTCCCTATCTTTCTGCTCCTGGTCCGCCTTTCTCTTCGCCGCGATGGCCTCCTGCTGCTGGCGCCAATCTGCTATGACTTCCCGAGTGATGATCTTGAACTGGTCCCCAGCTCGTGGATGAAAGCCCGGGCCGTCATAGAACTCGTATTCTCCGCCTTCGCTTCGCCAATACCAGACCTTTGCAGCTCCAGTTGTCGGCTCGAAGAAACCAAACTTCTCAGGATCTTCCACTCTCACAGGCGCGCGCCGAACCACTTTCGCTGTTTGCTGCTTCCAAGCCTGCACAATGTCGCGTGTAACTGGCGTCAGCTCATCACCCGTTTGCGGATGGAAGCCCATGAGGTCGAACAATTCGATCTGGCCGCGATCGTTTTTGAAGAACCAAACAACCGGCTCGCCGGTGGTTGGATCGAAAAAGGTTGGATCATTCGACGTAATCTGCTTCGGCCGATGGCCTCTTCTGTACTCGTCGATCTTCTCTACAATTTGAGGCGTGAGGGGGCGACATTCGCGGCCACTATCAGGGTCGATCCCGACGCGGTTCAGCGTCTTGATGCTAGTACGAGTCATCACGTAGCATTTCTCAGCCACGCCGTTCTTTCGGAAATTCGCGTCGATGCGGCCCAGCAGCAACGAATGTCCGATCACAAGCGCTAGAAGACCCACATACCCGATGCGGCGTTTGTACCTGGAAAGCGAGAAAGTGTAGCTCGCGAGAATAACGATGGCCGCAAAGCTAGCCCACAGGATCGCTCTAGTGATTCCGGGATTCAGATCGTAGGCATCTGCAAGCTCTTCCACGTAGGTTCGTGCTACGTAGTAGTAGACGAGTTCGTTGCAGAGCCAAAATAAGAGCCCGCCGACAAGTAGGCAGGCCAGCAGAACGATCGCGATCTTGGCCGCTACATTGAGCCGCCCCAGCGTTTGTGAGGCGACGCTGCGCGCCTTTTCAATTACTTGCACTTCCAGCCCCCGCACCCGTGCTTTTACGGTGCAGCTCCGATGATTCAACCCAGCATTGACGATAGGAGCGGACCGGAGGGATTGTCAAAGTCCTGTTCGAGGATCACATGCGACAATAGCCTAGTTCCAGCAATGTCCACACCTATCCTCGGACGGGCCCTACGTTGAACCCGCGCTTTGGGTATTGACCTGGGTCAAAGCGTTCTAATCTTGCGAGGGCCCCGATACCTACAGGTTCTACTCTAAGGTACCGGCCGTCGAGCGAGGAGGCATCCGATTGCCCAGAAAAATTCCTATTGGCCCGAGCCAAGAGCAGATTGGGATACAAACGAAGACACTGAAAGATTATACAGTTGATTTTGCCTCGCTTTTCCTCTGCGGCATGTCCCTGCGCGGGGGATTTCCCGCTCGGTAAAGTTCCGTGTCAAATCGGCCGCCCGTTTAGTAGATTTTCCCGCTCGGTAAAAAGGGTCATTGAAGTCGAATGGGGATCATCCTATATTCCCGCTCGGGAAAATCACCATGATAGCCATTCCGGATACGACGACCCTCGGAACCTTGGTTCGCCAGCGGCGGAACTCATTGGGGTTACGGCAGCAGGACCTTGCATTCGCCGCCAACGTTGGCGTGCGTTTCATCGTCGATATCGAGAGCGGAAAAGAAACCAGCCAAATCGGCCTGGTACTCAGACTGCTTAAGGCGCTCGGGATATCGCTCCAAGCCAACATGGCGCCAGCCCTCCCGTCGCCTTCCCAGTCGGCGGACGACGACAGCGGCATCTTCGATCCCGACAATCCTGCACCATCGCGATGAGACTCCAGGAAAGCGCTCCGGCCGCAGCCGGTGACAGTCTCGACGTTCGCTACGAGGACAGGTTGATCGGTCGCATCCGCCGACGAACTGAGGCCGTCCAAGATATCGAATTCGTCTACGACGAAGCGTGGATGTCGGACCCCAATAGCTTTCCGGTTTCCACACGTATGCCGCTGGCTCGGCGCCTGCACGAGCCGGACATCGTCTACTCTTGGTTCCTCAATCTGCTTCCGGAGGGCCGCACGCTCCAGACGATCGGTGCCATCCTTCGGATTCCGGAAACCGACGTGTTCGCTTTGCTGGAAGAGATGGGCGAAGATCTCCCCGGAGCACTCGAGATATCCCGTCCTTTAGACGAGAGGCGAAAGCGGAATCCGAGATACCGGAAGCTGACCGAAGCCGAGCTGGCAGAGACCATTCGAAAGCTTCCGGATAGACCGTTTCTCGTCGGAGAAGAGGGCATTCACATGTCCTTGGCCGGCGCCCAGGATAAGTTGCCCGTGGTCCAATATCCAGACGGCGCAATAGGGCTGGCGTTGGACGGGATGCCGACGACCCACATTCTCAAGCCGGCCAACAAGAGATTCCACTCCGCCGTAGAGAACGAGGCTTTCTGCCTCCGCCTGGCCGCTGCGGTGAAGCTGCCAGTGGCGGAATGCTCGACAGGCAGGGCGGAGGACGTCGAATACCTGTTGGTCAAACGCTACGACAGACCGATCAAAAGGGGGCGGGTTCGCAGAATCCATCAGGAGGATTTCTGCCAGGCCACCGGCTACATTCCGCATCTGAAGTACGAATGGAATCCGCAGACCAAGCAGTCCGGGCCGGGACTGAAGGCCTGCCTCGACGTGTTGACCCCGACCGGCAATGCGGCCGCGAACAAGGTCCGTTTCGTCGATTACGTGGTCTTCAACGTTCTTACCGGAAATGTCGATGCGCACGCAAAGAACTATTCCTTGCTGCTCGAGGCGGGCGGCGCCGTGACGATGGCTCCGCTCTACGATGTGATGAATGGCGAGATCTATGAGGGCGTGACGAGGAATCTCGCGATGAAAATCGCCGGGAAGAACCGTGGCCGGTACATCGGGGCGAGACACTGGGATCGCTTCGCCGAGGAAAACGCGCTGTCAGCCACCCAGGTGAAACGTAGAGTCGCCGCGTTGTCTCAAGCGGTTCTCGCCGCGTTGCCCGGCGTGGTCGCCGAAATGAATGCGGCCAAGACGTCCCCAACATACCAGCAGATCGAAGGATATATCGCCAGCACCTGCCGCAGCATGCTGGCGAACCTCAAGAACGATCTCAAAGACAAGCCGTTGGAAGACGATAACGCGGCTCGCGGCGATCAACCTCCCGGATTCTCGTGATTCTCGTTCTGATGCCATTCAGCCAATTTGAAGGCCGCGCTTTGGTTCTCGGAGCACAAAGGGCAAACGTTACGTAGCTGGACGCGAGTCCGATTTCAGTTTCAGAATTATCGGAAAAGGCAGAACATGCCAGGCCCCACCAAGTTGCGCTGCTGCAGGAGTCCGGCGCCATTCGCGAGTGCGAGGAGCAACTTGACGTAAAATCGCGCCGACCCGCACGCCCCGAGCGCGCCTTCGACATCGCGCGCCGGGATCTACCGACCGGCATATCGCCCGGTCGGCCATGGCGAAAGTTCGCGAGGTCCTGGACTCGATGGGTGAAACCTGCCGGAGCGCCCGCGGGTGCCCGGTTAGGCCGCCATTTCGTTTCAACGCTCGGCAAGCTTCGAACGTCGGTTCTACGATTGCGCGAGGCCGGTTCGATCGATCGCGCGATCGCAAGGAGTGACCGCGATGGATGTCACCTGCCACGTCGATGGAGTTGCAGTCGGCAAGGCGGCGGAATGCATCGCCGCCAACACCGCCGTGAGGCGCATCGAGGCGTTGTCCCGCAACTGCGGCCTCATTGGCGCAATCCGCCTTCTCGAGGACGGAGGACCCATCGAGCGGCGACTTCGGCGAGGCCGAGGTGATGCGGAGATGCGGCGACGTACCCGATCTGACCACGCTGATCGTCCCGACGCCGCCACACCGCGGCGGTGGCATCAGAGCGGAATGAGCCAGCGGACTCGCATTTGAAGCATCGCCACATTGGCTCCCTGCCATCAATTCGGATGAGACGATCGAATCGAGTAAGATTCTTGCAGCAGCGCCGCCCCCAGCAGCTGCTCCGGCGGATCGACGGCCGCATCGCCGAATAGTGCGCGCCCAATTCGCGCTCTGGCATGGAAGGGCCTTTCCCAATCGTGCGGATCGCTCGCGCCAGATGATCTCGCCGCACCCGCACCTCAAGATCAACGGAGCTGAGCAGATCGATCGTTCTCTTGTCGCCGCCGCGCACGCACCATCTCCGAATCTCGTCGAAGCCAATGAATTAAATTACGCCGCCGATCTGCGGCGAGCGCCGTCCACGGCCTGCTAGACTTAGTAGGTTCCCCGCTCTCAGCTAAGTGAGTAGAGCCGTTTTGGGAGACACGCGTCGTGCAACAAGGCCAGACCCACGTGAATAAATGCTTGTTAGTTCGGCCTGTCCCTGAACGCAAACCCAAACTGGCGGCTAGGCCGACCCACTGCTTTTGCGCGACAACGCGAAATACGGCCGGGATAGGAAAAACTCGATGCGTTGGGTTTTGACCCCGCTGCGCCGCACTTCTGTTGCGCTGGCCCTGGTTGTCTTTCCGTGACGGGGAGCGCCGGGGCCGACGATCCCGCCCCGCGCCCCGATGCCACGGCGAAGGCCAGTGGCACGGACGCGCGCAGCGCTGGCACACCAAGTCCCCCATGGTCCATCGAGCATCGCCTGCCGCCAGATTCTACCACCCCACAGACGGTCGAGTTGCCCGGGCGGACGCTTGGTTTCATCGCGACTGCTGGTTCGATCCGCGTGTTTGGCGACAAGGGCGAGCCGCAGGCGGACATCGCCTACACCTCTTATCAGCTCGGCGGGACAGATCGTGCCAGCCGTCCAGTCACATTCCTTTTCAATGGCGGCCCGGGCGCGGCATCGGCTTGGCTGCAATATGGCAGCGCCGGGCCATGGCGGCTGCCGATCGATGCGGAGTTCGTCACGCCGTCGGTCTCGCCCGAGATCAGGCCTAACGCCGAGACCTGGCTGGATTTTACCGACCTCGTCTTCATCGATCCCGTCGGCACCGGCTATAGCCGTTTCGTGGCGACGGACGACGATGTGAGCAAGCAATTCTATTCAGTCGATGGCGATGCCAGTTCGATCGCGCTGGTGATCCGCCGCTGGCTCGAGAGGCACGAGCGGCTCTCCTCGCCGAAATATGTCGTGGGCGAAAGCTATGGCGGCATTCGCGGACCGAAGGTCGTGCGCAATCTGCAGATGCGGCAGGGCGTCGGCGTGAAGGGTCTGATCCTGATCTCGCCGCTGTTCGACTATAACGAGTTCACAGGCAAGAGCCTTCTGCAACATGTTGCGACGCTGCCAAGCTATGTCGCGGTGGCCCGTGAGGCCAAGGGCGAGGGCAAGGTAGCGGTCAGTCGAGCCGACATCGCCGACGTGGAAGATTACGCACGTGGCGAATTCCTAGCCGACCTCGTCAAGGGCAGGGCCGACAAGGAGGCCACAAGCCGTCTCGCCGACAAGGTTGCCGCCTTGATCGGCATGGACCCGGCCGTAAGCCGACGGCTTGCCGGGCGCCTTGACGTCAGCGAATTCTGCCGCGAGTTCGATCGCGAGAGCGGCAAGGTGACCGGCCGTTATGACGCATCCGTGCGCGGCCTTGATCCCTATCCGGATTCCGATGTCCACCGCTTCGGCGACCCCTCGGCCGATGCACTGCAGGCGCCGCTGACGAGTGCCGCTGTCGACGTCCTGAGGTGCAAGCTCAACTGGCGGCCGGACGGCTCCTATGAACTGGCCAACGGCGCGGTCATTCGGGCGTGGGATTTCGGCCACGGCAGTTCTCCAGAGTCGCTCTCGGACCTGCGCCACATCCTTGCGACGGACGCGACAATGAACGTGCTGGTTGGACACGGCCTTTTCGATATTGCGACGCCTTATTTCGGCTCGAAGATGGCGCTCGATCAGTTGCCGCCCTTTGCCTCGGCACCGCGAGTCAAACTCGTGGTCTATCCGGGCGGACACATGTTCTATTCACGCGCCTTCTCGCGCCGTGCCTTTCGCGCGGAGATCGAAACGATCATGCAGGACTAGCATACCTAGCTGCCGCGGAGATCATAGCGCCATACGAACGGAGCTGTCCGTGATCATCACGCGCGGCGGCGTGCCGGCGGATTTCAAGAGCTTCTTCATGAGCCGCTGGGCCGCGCGCGAGTCTTTTCGGCGCTGGATCAGGATGGCGAGAACAAAGCCCCGCTGGTCGACAGCGCGCCAAGAGCCATCGTTTGCCCACGATCGAGACAAGGGGTTGGTCCAGGTGCCATTTGTCGCCGCGAGCGGGAGCGCGCTGGCGGATCCGATCGGAGAGCGCCTTGCCAAATTGCCGTCCTCACTGACGCTCGGTGTCATGGGCCGCAAACGTAAGTCAAACCGGAAATACCCTCCAACGCATCGCTGATCACTTCTGGTCGGAAGCGATGGCGGCGATAAAGAGGGCACCGGCCGTCGGCATGCCGGTCACCACGCCCTCGGCCGGTCCAATTCATTGGGTTGACGGTGCAAGGGTGCGGCTGACCCGCAGGGCGCTCGCCGTCATAATCCAAGACGTGGCGGCCGCACGCATCGAAGACAGACAGCTCTCGTGCTCAAGAACGAGCACGTTGGGCCCGCAGGGCCACACGCTGACCTATGTCAGCGGAGGCGTGGCTTGGCAAAACAATCGCGTCGATGTCGTCAACAACAACGAGAACACGCGCCGCAGGATGAAGCCGCCTGAGGACGTGTCCCTCGTACCCCTTTGCTGCGCATCTGTGCTCACTGCCTCGCGGCGGAATTGATCCATTTAGAAGGGCAACTTCCAAAGGGAGGAGAGAAAGCAACTTGGTCCACTGACAGACATCGCAATTAGAGACACCTGCTTCTCGGACTCTGCGAAATGGAACCCCCGCCGGTTCGCCGCAAATTTCCTGTCTTGGCTGCGCCGTACTTCTGATCGAATTGAGAAATGAGGCGAAAGCACATCATGTGGCCCTAGTCGCACGACGCGCCGCCCTGCTGCGGTTCTAATTGAGATCGAGCAGTTCGAAAAGGACGCGGCTTCTGGCGCTCTGCTCTACATCGCCGTGCGTGTAAGATGAGCACGAAATAACTTGAACCTGACGTAGCATCAGGTTGTAGCCTTGGCGGCGCCTGCAGCTCATTGAAAAGCCAATTCGAGCGGCGTGGCTATTGTCAGCGCTTGTCATTTGAGGGTGATGAGTGATCGCCGAGGAACATCTCATGCCAGGGCGGCAAGGCGCAGGCTATTGGAATGGGCTTAGACAAGCCCGCGACCATCGACCCGACCAGGGAGAGACGCCACTATGAACGCATCAAAGCCTTTTCCGCTCAACGCCTGGTACGCTGCTGCATGGTGCCACGAAATCGGCCGCGAGCTTTCCGCCCGCACCATCTGCGGCAAGAACGTCGTGCTCTACCGGCTCACCGACGGGGTGATCGCCGCGCTGGAGGATGCCTGCTGGCACCGGCTGCTGCCGCTGTCGCTCGGACATCTCAAGGGCGATGACGTCATGTGTGGCTATCACGGGCTGGTCTTCAATTCGGCCGGCCGCTGCACCTACATGCCCGCGCAGAAGACGATCAATCCGTCAGCCTGCGTGCGCGCCTATCCGGTCGTCGAGCGGCATCGCCTGGTCTGGCTGTGGCCCGGTGACCCCGCGCTGGCGGACCCTGCCACAATTCCGGATTTTCACCGAAACGACGGCACGCAATGGGTCGGCGAGGGAGGCACGTTCTATCAGTTGAAATGCGACTATCGCCTTGTGATCGACAATCTCATGGACCTCACTCACGAGACCTACGTTCACGCCGGCAGCATCGGCGACGAGGCGATCACGGCCGCGCCCTTCGATGTGACCCACACCGGCGACACGGCGACGATGACGCGCTGGATGATCGATATCGAGCCGCCCCCGTTCTGGGCGCGCCAGCTCGGACGGCCGGGCCGTGTCGATCGCTGGCAAATCGTGACGTTCCAGGCACCGTCGGTCGTTGTCGGCGACGTCGGCGTGGCGCTGACAGGTACGGGCGCGCCACAAGGCGACCGCTCGCACGGCGCCAACGGCGCGTTCTTGGCGGCGATCACTCCCGAGACCGAGATGACCTGCCACTATTTCTGGAACTTCGTCCGAAATTATCGCACGCATGATGCGCAACTGACGAAAGAGCTCCAGCTCGCGCATGTCAATGGCGGAGCGGGCGTCTACGATCAGGATCACAGGATATTGGAGGCGCAGCAGGCCGCGATCGACAAGAACCCGCGTTCGCCCTTCTACGATCTCAACATCGATGCGGGCTCGCTCTGGGCGCGGCGGCTGATCGACCGGATGCTGGTCGACGAACAGGCCCGCGTGATCGCAAATGTTGCGGCCGAGTGAGCGAAAGGTCATGACCAAGCCGATCGAATGGGCAGCCGCGCGCCTTCGCACCACGCGCGAGCTTACCCCTGACGTCCGTCTCTTCGAGATCGAGCCGGACCGCGCATTCGTCACCGCAACGCCCGGTAGTCACATCGACGTCGTTGTACCCATTGACGGCCGGCCGCAGCTTCGCAGCTATTCACTTATAGGACCTTGTCCGGACGGACTCTATCGCATCGCCGTCAAGCGGCTCGCGTCCAGCCGGGGCGGGTCTATCGGCATGTGGCGCCTTAAGGCGGGCGAGCGGCTTACGATCTCCGCACCGAGCAACAGCTTCGAATTGAGCTACGGCCGGCCGGAATATCTGCTGCTCGCCGGCGGCATCGGCATCACGCCGATCTACACAATGGCACTGGCGCTGAAGCAAGCGGGCGCGAATTTTCGACTGCTCTATGCCGCGCGCAGCCGCGGCGACTTGGCTCTCGCAGACGAGCTAGCCCGTTACATCGGCGAACGGCTTCAGCTCTTCGTCGATGAAGAGGGACAGCGCATCGACATCGCCGGCGAGATCGCCCAACTCGATCGGCGCGGCGAGCTCTATGTGTGTGGCCCCTTCGGCATGTTGGAGGCGACCAGGCGCCTGTGGTGCGAAGCAGGCAGGCCCGTGGCGCACCTCCGCTACGAGACGTTTGGCAATGCTGGCAACTTTGCGGACGTGCCGTTCAAGATTAGGATTCCCCGGCTGGGTCTCGAAGTCGACGTCCCCGCCAACCGTTCGATGCTGGAGGCGCTTGAAGATGCAGGCGTCGACATGATCTTCGGTTGCCGACGCGGGGAATGTGGGCTGTGCGTCCTGCCGATCCTGGAGGCATCGGCCCCGGTCTATCATCGCGACGTGTTCTTCAGCAGCGAGGAGCAGGCGACGAACGGGAAGCTGTGCACCTGCGTGTCGCGCGCGGCCAGCGGTTGTATTACCGTCGATACGTCCGATCGAATGCCGACCCAGCGTCATTCCTCGGCGTCCCTATCGTGCAGGGGTTGAGCAAGGTATACGTCATGCTGTGGACCGGCGTAGCCACAGTGAGTTCGCGGCCGAGCTCGACCACCTTGGCATCGAGCCAGGTCAGCTCCCGTTGGTTGACGCGCTCGAGGTCGAGCGCCATCGATGCGCCGAGAGGCGGTCCGCGAGGTTCTTGGCAGATACCCCTTGCCGCCTTACAACGCGCGGCGACGCCCGCGGAGGCCAACAGGCAGGCTACGTTGGAGAACCAATGCGTTCTCCATCTCCTAGAAAAACGGGGCCGATGGGTGCTGCCGTGCTCGCGATCAGTTCGCCGAGGTGCTCGGCACCGACTACATTGCCGTGAAGGGCCTCAAGGGGGCCGAGCACGCGCTCCTCGATGTTGAGATATTCGCGAGCGAGAGCCGTCCTTGCTCCGGGTGCGCATTGTCCTCAGGAGGTACGTGACCACGGTCGCAAAATAGAGCTTTTTTGGTCGGGAAATGGAGGTACACGTCCTGGCGCGAAATCACTACGGCTCGGGCCACGTGGTCCATTGAAGATGTTTCTTGAAGCCATAGCGTAGGAAGACGCTCGTCGCCGCTTGAGGATTGCGACCTGCCGCGCCGCTCCGGTGTCATCGCGCTCATCCCGGCACGACAGCCGAGGTGGGGGCCGGCAGCTCGCGGCACCGTCCGAACGCGGGCGCGCGGTGGGACTGGTCACCAGTGGCGTCGTAATCGGATTTCTCGCTGCCCGTTTCGTATCTGGAGTGATTGCCAACCTGGCCGCGCTCGAGAAGATGGGCTGGAAGGCAGATGACGTGCAGATCACGTTTCTTGCGCCGTCCGATGCCGAGCTCGCCTGCAGCCAAGGTTCTGTAGATGCCTGGTCGACATGGGAACCCTATGTCGGCCAGGAGGAAGTCCTATTCAAATCGCGCCGCGTGATCAGCGCGGAAGGATTGACGCCAGGTCTCGGCTTCCAAGTCGCAACCGCGATTTCCATTCGTGATAAGCGACTCGAATTGACCGCACTTCACCGCCGGCTCGCGGCCGCAAGGGCCTGGTCGCTCAACAACACCCGCGGCTATGCCGAGACGTGGGGCAGGTTGATGAACATCCCGGCCGGGGTCCCGCTGCATTGGCTCGTGCGCGGTGCGCATTGCGCATATCGACGACAGTGTGACGAGGGATGAACAGAGCACGATCGACCTCTACTTCCGCTGGGGTCTCATCAAGCGAAAGCTTGATGCCGAGGATCTCGTCGACCGCTCCTTCTCGGACGCAATCGCCAAAGGCTTATGAGGCCATCGCCGCTCGCGTTGGCCTTTGGGTGCAGGTCTTTCAAGATCTCGCCGGCTCGGAAACGGGGTTTCATATATCATCACCGGACCTTCATCTTGCCCCCGCATCTTGCGGCGCGCTGACATAACTCATCGGTCGCCACAAGAGCGCTATCACCCTTTGATGCAGGCCGCTCGGAGCAGTTGGCGCCGATTGCAGGGGCTATTGACAGGGAGAAATCTCTCCGCGCCCTTCCCCGGCGCAAACAGCTTCGGCCTGCGTTAAGCGTGCTGAAAGGTATAAGTAGGAAGCCAGATGTTTCGGGTCTACAATTGTTGCCTCAGGCTCTTGACTGCGCCTTTTTCCGATGAGCATTTTGAGCGCGGAAGGCCATCGTCGATCATTATTGTCGGTTGGCCTTTTAACGAGAAGCAGATGCTGGTTGGGGTGCCCTATCTGGTAATTGGCGTCTGCGTCACGGTCGCAGCCGAGTTTGTGACGAACTGGTTCATCTAGCAAGCCGTATCGCATGGGGGCGTCAATGCAGGATTGGAAGAGCGAGCTCGATGCGCTTGTCGCTGAAACCACGGCATTCGCCAGATCGCTGAAGATGGAGATCGAGCGGCCTCAGCCGAACGAAGCCGTCGAGCAGGGTACCTCCAGCGGGCCTGACTATGGCGGCAGCGAACGCGATGAGATCAGGAAGCGGGTCCAGAGTTTCAGAGCGCATCAAGAGCGCTTCATGCGCGAGCGCGAGGAATATGCCGATTCCTTGCTGCGACGGATCAAGCCAACCACGAAGCGCTAGAAGAACTCGTTGGAAGTTCAGGAGCCCTTAAGGCGCTTGAGCTATGCAAGTCACGCAGCAGGGCTCTCAAACCTGACGATGGGCGACTTTCCGCCGTTTCGGTCGCTGGTAAGCTCACCGTATGCTTCGCGGTCGACGCGAACTACTTCGCGGACCGCGAAGGTTTCAAGCCCGATCGACTGTTCGGTTGCTGGTTTCCACCGGACATCCAGCCGATCGCGCTGAAAAAGTGCCTTTGTTTCTACAAGCAGCGCGAGTTCTGCTCCGAATTCGGGGTGCCACTACGGTTGAGCTTTCTTTGGAGGCGATCGCGGGACGCACTGCGATTGGGTCTTTGCCATTGACTAAGATCAAAACACCAAGTGAGAATCTTATAGCGTCAGCAAGACTAAAAGGAGGCTAGAGGTCTCATGCCCAATCTTCCGACTATTGGTGTGCTTGCACTTGCCATTCTCGTCGACTTTGGGTCCCCTTCGATCGCCGCTCCGCGGAGGTACATTCCCCCGGCTCGGCAGGACATTTACTGTCTGCAGGGACGTACCTGGGGATATCCGGGAAATTGCCAGTTCTCGACCTATGACCAGTGCATGGCCACTGCATCCGGCACTTACGCCTATTGCGGTATGAATCCGATCTACGCGTTCCAGCGACAGGGAGGACAATTGCGCTGATGTATGATCGTCAAGCGTTATTGAGGTGTCCCCCGTTGCTCGTGTAGATCGACCTGCCGCGCGTCGGAGCGCGAAACAACAACTATTGGGAGGAGTGCCTCATCGGAGTCACATGGACTCGGGCGCTCTTTAATTGAATCCAAGAAGAAGTTGAATCGTCGGGAAAAGTGATCGCATGCCGGCATCGCTCGGTCGCCGGAGGCGGCCTTGCTCCTGATCGAGCCGTGAGAAGATCTCACCAACGTCAGCCGTCGAAATCGCTGCTCGCCTGGATGGGGGAGCAGAAAGATTATGATCTCTTTATCTCCACGCTGACTATCGTTCAAACCCGTCGCGGCACTCTCGAAAAACCAAAAGGTCGAAAGCGTGAGGCGTCGCACCACGATTATGGGAGCTTCCTAGGACGGACGCACTGATTCCCTCAAGAAGCCTTAGTCGCGAGCCGCCGAGGGCGCGTCGTCGTGCTTGAGGTGTCGCTTTCGGATATTGTAACTCACCACCCAGATCACGCCGACCGCGATCGGCACGAAGGCTGCGGTTAGGAACGAGGGCTCTACACGCAGTCCGACATCGTGCGCGCCCTTGGCCAGATAGCTAAACAGGCTGACCACGTAATATCCGATCGCCCCGACCGACAATCCTTCGACCGTGCACTGCATCCGAAGTTGCTGCCTCGCGCGCTCGTTGATAGCGTGCAAGAGGTCACGATTCTGTCGTTCAATCTCGACGTCAACACGGGTTCGCAACAGATCGGCGGCACGCGCGAGCTTGACCGACAAGGTCGCCTGACGGTCCTCGACGGTCGCGCAGGTTCGCATCGCAGGCGCCATGCGGCGCGCCAGAAACGACGACCAGGTCGGATAGCCCGAGACGTCGTTGCCTTCGATGATAGACAATCGCGATTGGACCAGCTCGTTATAGGCCCTGCTGGCGCCGAAGCGAAACAGGCTGCCGGTCGCGCCTCTTTCGAAGGAGGCCGCCATCGCCGTCAACTCGGCAAGCAGATGGTTGTTGAATTGCAGCCCCGCGCCGCTTTGCATTTTTTCGAGCGCCTCGACAAGACGGCCGTCGATGCGATCAACAGACGGTGCAAGCTCAAGGGCCGCCGACAGGCCAAGCAGCGCCAAAGGACGGTAGGTCTCGATTTCCAGGAGCCGTTGGACCAGCGCTCCGAGATCGTGCGACGTCAACCCGAGGTCGCAGACGAGGATTTTCGTGAAGCCTTTTTCGTCCACGCGGAAGTCTGAGGCGGCAACGCCTGCACCGCTCTTTGTGGCAACCATGGCTAGGCTATTCTTGTCAAATATCTGTTCGGCCCGCTTGGCCGGCGAGGCGTCCTGCTCCACTTCTAACCTGATCGCGACCAGTAATTGTCCGGACTGCCGCAACGCGCGGATCAGCGATCGGACGGCATCATCAACTTTGTCGAATTGGTGAGCGGCAGGACGATTTGCGTTAGTCCAGAACCAGCTGAATGTCGTAAATTCCGCATGCTGCTCCCAGCGTAGCGTCGCGGGGCCGATGGCAATCTGATGATGTTTCGCCGATTGCCCAGGCGGCGGAAGATTGCGGTCCACGCAGAAATCGATAAAACGGCAGCGATCGCTTGCGGCCGCCTCGCCCTGCGCAAGAAAAGCCAAGTGGATCACGCTGAATGGCGAATCAAGGCGCGTGAAAGGGCGCGCATGCACTTCGCCGAGCACGGCGTCGCGTTGCGGATGTGGCGTGAAGGTTCGCAGATCCAGTTCACCGATCATGTATTGACGCCTCGCTTCAGAGTGAGCAAGCAACCATCAGCCTTGACGCGGGAGGCATTGGCGGTGCTGGAAAACGGATGCACGGCAAGGCGCCGATCAAGTCACGTTGGCGATCGATACCGAGGCCGCCTTCAGCTCGAGAAAGAAATCTTGCGGGAGCAGGATCAGGCCGAGCAGATTCAGCCAGAACAGCCTCATCCCGCTTTCGACTGACGCCGTCAAAGACGTCTGCAGGGTACCGTCCGGTGGCGAAATGCCCGTCTTGTGGATCAATGCTTGTAGCGGTGCACCAACAAGCCGTTCCCCGACCTCGGGCTTCCGACGAATGCCTAGATCGACGTGGACATGGTTGTCTGTCTCCGAATCCCACGGACATCGCCCGCCACCGAGGGATTGCCGCGTGCAAGTGAAGATGCGCCGGCCATCTTCTGAAAACAGGTTTCCGGTGGCATGACCGATGGCAAGCAAGAGCGTCTTCCGTTCTCCCAGCGGGGTGCAGACAGTCGAGTTCGGGTGCAGCAACCGCATTGTCGATTGACAGATCGATGACCAAGCGCGACTCCCAATTGTTGCTGGCGCCCAAGTTTCTGGCGCGGACACCGGTGCAGGATTTGGGCCAGCACTGTAGAAGGGGCGGGCTCGCGTGTTTTGGCGCAATTCGGTCTTCGAAGAGAGTCGGAGGCGGGTTTCAGACATGAAGCGCGCTTGTATTCTGACAGAATGCGCACGTGGGCAGGCCACCGGGAATTGCCCGTTTCGGCAAGATGATGACCCGCCCGGCCGCTGCCATTGTCTGGCGGCGACGCCGTGGCGGATTGGTCGATGCAGAGCCCGGAGAGTGACCCGGAGCGCTCGTCCTCCTCGTCTTTGAAGCGACAGTAGAGCAGCAGGCCTGGTGGCTCGACCGAATATCGGGCACTTTAGCCATCAGCCGGCCTCCGTTATCAGCTTGGGCAGCCGCACCGGATTGTAGGCGGCGGCAGCGAAGCTAAAAGCCCATCTGATGCGATCGAGCGCAGCTCGTTAACGAAGTCTTCTGCGTCGTAGGCTTTGTCGGCGCCAAGCGTGATCGCTGTCGGCCGGTCGCGCCCGATGAAGCACAGCTCTGTCTCATTGCCTTTACCCTTGCGGTAGAGCCTGGCATCCGGATCAGAGGTCGAGGCATGATCGTCGTTCGAGCGTTTCTGGACATGGAAGTTCGCTTCCGCATTGCGCGCGCTGCCCTGAGCCGGCCGCTCGCCAGAGCTGTCCTTGGGCTTGATGCACTTCATCGAGGCCCCAGGCCTCGATCAGCGTGCCGTCGACCGCGAAGTGATCGCTCGACAGCAGCTTCTTCACCTTGGGCTGCGTCAGCACCCCCGCCATGAACTCGGCCACGATGTTGCCTTCCAACAGCCGGTCGCGGTTCTTCGAGAACACCGAATGGTCCCAGACGGTGTCGTTGACGCCGATTCCGACGAACCAGCGGAACAGCAAATCGTATCCAGCCGCCCTATCGGAAGCCGCTCCGAGCGGATCGAATAAAGCGCCTGCAACAGTATTGCCCGCAGCAGCTTCTCCAGCGGGATCGACGGCCGTCCAATCGGTGAACAGAGCGCGGAAAACTCGCGTTCCAGCGTTGATAGCGCCTCGTTCACAATTGTCCGGATCGCTCTCAGCGGATGATCGCGCCGTACCCGCGCCTCCAGGTCAACGTCGCTGAACAGCTCGCCCGTTCGATAGTTGCCGCCACGCACGCCCATCTCCGAATCTCGTCAGAGACAATGAATCACGGTCGCAGGTCGGCGGCGAGCACCTTTTTCAACAGCCTGCTGGGCTTACACGGGCCGCATGAGGCCTCCACGATGCTGCACGATGATAACGACGAAGCTCCCGACCGTCGTCGCTCCCAAAGGTTTGGTTTTAAAAACGTGCCTGCCGCGGAGCAGTCTTTCTCCGCGTCCTTCCAAACAGAATGCGCTTGACACCTGCTTTCCGAGAGTGACCCTCACTCGCGGTCTTCGATTTCCGGGATTAGAATCCCGCCTCGCTTGGGGCAGATGAGGCGGGCGCTTCGGTCGTCATTCTTCGCTCGCTGGCAACAAGCCCGCCAAGGCCTTCGCTTCTGACTTCAGAGCATCGACTGCGGTCTTGCGCGCGTCAGCATCGAACCGGGTTCTGATCGCTGACAGTGAGAGGGCTCCCCTCAGTTTGCCATGCACGTCGACCAAGGGCACGGCTGCAGCAGCAACCTCCGGATCCCGCTCGCCGATCGAAACGTAGAAGCCGCGCTCGCGGATCTTCTTCCCCGCCGGATCAGATGACTCGCGGTAGGCGGTGAGAACCCGCCCAGCGGCGCCGCGATCGATAGGCAACCGCTGCCCCTCTTCAAGGTGGTGCCGAACCGAACGTGGAGAATTGACGCGGTAAAGACAGATGCGTTCATCGCCATCCGCGACATAGAAGGACGCGGTTTCCCCGGTTGCTTCGACCAGTCGGCGCAGCGCCGGCCGGATCACTTCACCGAGGTCCAGGCCGCGTTGATAGAGCGCGCCGAGCCGCCACAGCTCCGGTCCCGGCCGAAATAACCGGTCCGGGCCTCGAACCAGGAAACCGTCGGCTTCCAGCGAGGCGGCCAGCCGCAGCACCGTGCTCTTATAGAGGCCGGTTGCGTCAGCAATTTCGGTGAGCGTCATCGCGGTGCGTTCCGCGCCGAAGGCTTTCAGGATCGCGAGAGCCCTGCCAACAGCGTCAACGCCAGTCTTGCTCATATCTGCTCCGGTTCTATGCGATAGAACAACTTATCGCGAATGCGCGGTGAAGTCATTTTTGTCGTGCATAGTAGTTCTAACCTACAGAATGGAGTTGACCAACCTGCTCCAATGCAGCTATTGATTCCACACAACAGAATAAGTTCTACGGAGCGAAACTATGGAAGGGCAGCCGGCGCTCGCCGTTGATTTACGTGGCGTGATGATCCGCTTCGGCGCCTTCACGGCCGTCGAGAGTATGAACCTCCAGGTCGGCGACAGCGAATTTGTCGCGGTCGTGGGGCCAACCGGCTGCGGCAAGTCCACCATCCTGAATACCGTCACGGGGCTTCTGAAGCCCGCGTCGGGGGAGGTCCGCGTCTTCGGCATGCCGCTCGCCGGGCTGAATGAGCAGTCCGGCTACATGCTGCAGCAGGAAGGGCTGCTGCCGTGGAAGACCGCGCAGGACAATGTCGGCCTCGGTCTGGTATTCCAGGGCAAGTCACTCGAAGCTGCGCGCGCGGAAGCGCGACCCTGGCTCGCGAAGGTCGGCCTCAAAGGGTTCGAGGAGCGCTACCCGCATCAACTCTCTGGCGGTCAGCGCAAGCGGGTCGCGATGGCGCAGACGCTGATCATGGAGCCGAGAATCGTCCTGATGGACGAGCCCTTCTCGGCGCTTGACGTCCACACCCGCCGGCTGATGCACCGCATCCTGCTCGACCTCTGGCAGGCGGAGCGACGCTGCCTGATCTTCATCACACACGATCTCGATGAGGCGATCACGCTCGCTGACCGCGTGGTCGTCATGTCGTCGGGTCCTCGGAGCCGGATGGTCGGCGACGTCAAGATCACCCTGCCGCGTCCGCGCGATGTCTCTGCGCTCCAGACCACGGACGAGTTTGTCGCCCTCTATCGCGAGATCTGGTCCCTGCTCGGCACTGAAGTGGAGAAGAGCTATGCCACGCAGAACTAAGGTCGTCGCCACGCAGGTCACCATCATCCTCGTGCTGCTTCTGATCTGGGAATTCGGCGTGCGGTCTGGAATTGTTGATGCGTTCTTCTTTCCGGCGCCGTCCGCTCTGATCGAGCGGATAAAAGAATGGACGTCCACCGGCGATTTCTGGACCGATGTCGGCATCACGTTGGTCGAGACGATCCTATCCTTCGTCGTCGGGATAGCGATCGGCACAGCGCTCGGGATTTGGCTCGGCCTGAGCCCGTTCGCGGCCGACGTCGTTCAGCCTTTCATCAAGATGCTCAATGCGATCCCCCGCATTCTGCTGGGACCGATCTTCGTCATCTGGTTTGGCCTCGGACTGACGTCCAAGGTCGCGCTCGGCGTAACCTTGGTGTTGTTCGTCGCCTTCTTCAACACCTTCCAGGGCGTGCGCGAGGTCAATCCGGTCGTGCTCGCAAATGCGCGGCTTTTGCGAGCCTCGAAATCCTCGTTGTTGCGCCACGTCTATCTGCCGTCCGCCACGACTTGGATCCTGTCGAGCCTGCGAGTGTCCGTCGGCATGGCAGTCATGGGGGCCGTCGTGGCCGAGTACCTCGGCTCGTCCGCAGGTCTTGGCCATCTGATCGCGCAGGCCGAAGGCGTGCTCGACGCAACCGGCGTGTTCGCCGGAATCATCGTCTTGTCCGCATTCGTCATTGTTCTCGACGCCGTCGTCGACCGTGCGGAAAAACGCCTCCTGGTCTGGCGGCCAATGCCCGCTCACGAAACCTGAACTGATGCATCGTCAATTATGGAGATCCACATGCGCGCGTTGATGCGAGTAATCCTGGGTGTGGCGGCTATCGGCCTCGGCCTTTCGTCGGCTTGTGCCGCCGAACCAGAGAAGGTGACACTGAAGATTGCTGTCGGCTCCCAGATCCTCAACTACATGCCGCTCGAACTCGGGGTGAAGCTCGGCAACTTCAAGGAAGAAGGCCTGGACGTCACTGTCGAGAATTTTCAGGCCGGCGGCTCCAAGGCACTTCAGGCACTGATCGGCGGTTCGGTCGATGGCACGGTAGGCTTCTACGATCACACCATCCAGATGCAAGCGCAGGGCAAGGCGATCTCCTGCGTGTTCCTGCTCAACGACATCCCGGGAGTTCTCTTGGGCGTACGCAGTGACCTCGCCGACAAAGTGAAGACCGGCGCTGGCCTCAAGGGACTGAAGCTCGGTATCACCGCGCCCGGCTCGTCGACCGATACGATGGCACGCTATTACATCAAGAAGTCAGGCCTCGGACCACGCGACGTCAATATCATCGCGGTCGGGAGCGGCGCGCCTGGCATGGTCGCGCTCGAGGCAAAGAACATCGACGCTCTCGTCTATTTCGATCCCATCGCCACGCTGCTGGCGCGGAAGAATGCGGCCAAGCCCCTGTTCGATGCGCGCACGGTCGAAGGTTCCCAGGTCGCCTTTGGAGACGTCTATCCGACGGCGTGCCTTTACCTGCAGCAATCGTTCATCGACAAGAATCCGCAGACCGTGCAGCGCCTGGTCAATGCCTTGCTGAAGACCCACCGCTGGATCAACTCGGCGTCGACCGAGCAACTCGTCGATGCAATTCCGGCCGGGTACAAGACGGAGAACCGCGAGGTGAACATCGAGATTCTGAAGGCCTCGAAGGCGCTGTTTTCCCAGACCGGCCTCATGGACGCCGAAGCGGCCAAGGTTCCGCTGGCGGTGCTGAGTGATTTCGACCCGAAGATTGCGGCGGCAAACATCGATCTCGGCAAGACATTCACCAATCGTTTTGCCGAACATGCAGCCAAGTTGCTGAAATAGGTCCGGGTCCCGGCCGCACGTCTCAAGGAAGGCTTTGTCAGATGTCTCTGCCGCTCTCCGGCATCCGCGTCCTCGACCTGTCGAATGTCTTGGCGGGTCCGTTCTGCGGCTACCATCTTGCGCGCCTCGGCGCGGAGGTCGTCAAGATTGAAAACCCGAACGGTGGTGATCTTGCCCGCCGGCTCGGCGCCGATCCGGAAAGGGCAGTGCGTCTGCAAGGCCTCTCTTTCGTGGCCGTCAATGCCGGCAAGCAATCCGTCGCGCTCGACCTGAAGTCGCAACCGGGTAAGGAGGTGTTTCTGCGGCTCGTCTCCGAGGCCGATGTCGTTCTCGAAAACTTCCGGCCCAAGGTGATGGAGCGGCTTGGTCTCGACTTCGACATCTTGAGCAAGCGCAATCCACGCCTCGTCTATTGCGCGATCTCGGGCTTTGGGCAGAGCGGCCCGTGGTCCGTCCGGCCGGCCTACGATCAGATCGTCCAGGGCCTTTCAGGCGCGATGAGCGTGACGGGCGATGCGGTCACGGCTCCGCTGCGGACCGGCTTCCCGATCTCCGACACCATCGCCGGATTGACGGCCGCCTTTGCCATCGCCGCCGCGCTCGTCGAACAGCGGCATACGAAGCGCGGCCGTTTCATCGACGTCTCGCTGCTCGAGGCGACGATCGCGGCGATGGGATGGGTGGTATCCAATCATCTGAACGCCGGCGTCGAGCCGCAGCCGATGGGCAACGAGAACTTCACCGCCGCGCCGTCAGGCACTTTTCGGACCGCTACGGGGCCCCTGAATATCGCCGCCAACGAGCAGAGGCAGTACCAGGTCCTTTGCGACCTGATCGGGCGGCAGGATTTAAAATCGGACCCGCGTTTTGCAAAGCGCGAGGCGCGCAAGTTGAACCGCGCGTCACTGACCGAGGAGCTCAACGCGGCCTTGAACTCGAAGCCGGCAGAGGAATGGGAGGCGCTGCTGAACGCCGCGGGCGTTCCTGCCGGTTGCGTACTGACCGTTCCGCAGATTCTCCAGCAGCCGCATGTATTGGATCGTAACTTCGTGGAGAGGTTACCCGCTGAAACGGCAGGTGAGCCGTCCTTGCGGGTCACGCGCCCAGGTTTCCTGCTGGACGAAGAGTTTCCCGTCCCATCGCGGCCGCCGATCCTCGGTGCCGACACAGAACGATGGTTGGCGCGGCTTGGCTACACCGCTCAGGAGGCTGAGCAGTTGATCTCCAGTGGCGTGGCCGGGACGCCACGCCAGGGCGAGGCACACTTTCCGCAGGTTCGCGCCGCAACCGATGGCGCTGCGTGAAGCAGTTGCACGCAACTGGTCGCCAGATCGGCCGTCAGCCAATTTGGATTGGAAAGCAGAATGAGCGAAACAGAGCTGCGAGAACAGGCTGCCCATTGGTGGCGAACCTCGATATGCGATATCGCCCCAGGGCGGATCGCCTATCGCGGATACCCGATCGAGGACTTGATCGGGCAGATTTCGTTCCCCGCCATGATATGGCTGATGCTGCAGGGTGAATTGCCTCTACCTGCGCAGGAGAAGCTGTTGCAAGCTGCGCTGGTCGGCTCCATCGATCACGGTCCGCACGCGCCGTCGATTGCAATCGCCCAGATGGCGGTCAGTTGCGGGCTGCCGCTAAATGGTGCGATGGCGTCTGCCATCAACACGCTCGACGACGTGCATGGCGGCGCCGGAGAGCAGGCGATCGAGCTATACGAGGACGTCCTGCGACGCAGTGAGACGGCGGATATCGACCAGGCCGCCAATGATGCCATCGACCAGTTCATCGCCACGCGCAGTAAATATCTGCCTGGCTTCGGTCATCGCTTCCACCCTGTCGATCCGCGCGCTGCACCGCTGCTCGCGCTCGTCGATGCTGCCGTGGGCGAAGGCGCGATCAATGGCCACCACGCCAGCGCCGCGCGCGCGATTGAGGGTGTCATGCAACGGCGCAAGGGCAAGCTCATCCCGATCAACATCGATGGAGCGACCGCGGTGATCTATGGCGAGTTGGGATTTGCCGCGCCGCTCGCGCGGGGCATCTTCTGCCTGTCGCGCGCGGTCGGCATCCTCGCGCATGCCTGGGAGCAGACCGGACGCAGGGACCGCAACAAGGGACCCATGCCCAAGCAGTTCGCGTACAAATATGAGGGCCGGCCGAAACGAAGGCTAAAGGCCGCGCCATGATGTACCTCGACGGGCCGCCACGAGTTATCGAGACGCGCGTGTGGTCGACCATGCCAGCCGAATTTCGCAGGCCCGGGGTTCGCTCGGAATGGGCGGACGCCAACCGTGGCGGCAAGCCAGTGGACTGCTTCATCGAGGGGCCGTCGTTCGATGCGTCCGGAAACCTCTATCTGGTCGACATTCCTTTCGGCCGTATCTTCCGGATCGCACGGGATGGCGCCTGGTCCCTGATCATCGAATATGACGGCTGGCCAAACGGCCTGAAGATCGCGCCGGATGGCCGCATCCTGGTCGCCGACTATATGAACGGGCTCATGGAGCTAGACGCGGGCCGCGGCACGATCCGCACCCTGCTCGGTCACCGAAATTCAGAGCCGTTCAAAGGCTGCAACGACCTGCATATCGCATCGACCGGCGACATCTACTTTACCGACCAGGGCCAGACCGGGCTGCACGATCCAACCGGCCGCGTATATCGCCTGCGTTACGATGGACGACTTGATTGCCTGATCTCAAACGGGCCAAGCCCGAATGGCCTCGTTCTCGACCCCCAAGAGGCTATCCTGTTCGTAGCAATGACCCGCGACAACAGTGTCTGGCGGGTTCCGCTCATGCGCGACGGAGGCATCGCAAAGGTCGGTAGGTTCAGTTCGTTCTTCGGCGCTAGCGGCCCCGATGGATTGGCAATGGATGGTCAGGGCAGACTGTTCGTTGCGCATGCGTCGCTTGGCCACGTCTTCGTTTTGGCGCCAAATGGTGAGTGCATTGCGCGCGTAAAATCCAGCGCTGGCTCGACCTGCACGAATGTTGCATTCGGTCCGAATAACGCTCTGGTCATGATGGAATCATCTACCGGCTCCATCTTGGTCGCCGACACTAACCGGCAATCGCCAGTTCTCCAGCTATAGCCAGTGCATGGCCACAGCATGCGGTATCAAGCCGATGCACGCCTTCGCGCGATATTACAATTTCCTCTTGCTGCCGCCCGCTGGACATTCGCAGGTTGGGACGTAATCAGTTTGGCAGGCGTAGGCGTGCTCGTCGCCGCTCGCGGCAAGCTTGATCACATCAAGTTGAGAGCTGTCTAGGTCAAAAGACCAATGGGGGCGCTAGCTCGAGCGAGGATATGCCATTGCAATTGCGATCGGACGCTTCGAGTTGGGCAACGTTCGGTGCGTGTGATCCCTCCCGCCCATGCATTCCACCCGGCGGCCACGGTGCAGCGACGTCCGACGTGCAACACCCACAGGAAACAAGAAATACTGCGTTCATTCCGTACGTTTCGTACGCAACTTCTTCTTCTAATGCAGCCTCGATTGAATTACATGGGCTGCAATGAAGTCTTGTCCAGCTTTGATATAATCGAGACCCGTCGAGTTATCGGCGGTACCTTGCGGTAATCTCGCTGCCGCTGCCTACCGGTCTTGTCAGGCCGGCGGCTCCTTGTCGGTCTGAAGCTCAAGTTTTCAGATCCGCCGCGATTGATGGAGTAGCAAGGCAGCTGGTGTGCACCGGTGATCGCAACACAACGACGGCTATCTGCACCACTCGCCGCGACAAGTCTGCAGGACCACGTCTCCGAATCCTCACTTTATTTCGCGCGAGAGATTATCCACACGTCATCATCAAAGCAACTTCAAATGGTTTGCGTGACGTCATCAACTCTGAAATAGAATACCCGTATAAATTGTACGGCGGGGGCCGCTTTGAGCATCAGCATACATAATCCTGACCAATACATGGCCGCGTTGCGGACTATCGTCGCTCAAGGAAGAAAGCGCATCGGTCTGTTAGTTGGGGCGGGGGCTGGAGCGGGCACCGCCAAAGACGATGGCACTTATCCTCTCATCCCTGCGGTTGAAGGCCTCACGAAGCTGGTCCTTGATGCGCTAACGCCCAAATACGGCAGTCAAACTACCTCACTCAATGCTGAGCTGGACAAGCATGACATCGAAACGATTCTTTCGCGTATCCGCTCCCTCAGCAAGGTAATCGGAAAATCAAAGATTCATGGTCTTGATGGCGATGGCTTCAAAGCCTTTGGCGAGGACATCTGCGCCGAAATCGGAAAGATCGTGAACGTTCGGCTTCCGACGAAAGGAAGCGCCTATAGCGATCTCGTCAACTGGATCACGGGGATCTCTCGCGACCATCCTGTCGAGATATTCACTACGAACTACGATCTCCTTTTTGAGGAGGCCTTTGAGGCTGTTCGTGCCCCGTACTTCGACGGCTTCACTGGTGGGCGAGAACCGTTCTTCGATCCTGTATCTGTCGCCGGAAATGACCTCCCCCCGCGGTGGACAAGGCTTTGGAAACTGCATGGTTCTCTTGGTTGGAAGGCGAGCGGCAAGGACGAAGTGATCCGAACCGGCAGCGACGCAGCGACGCATTTGGTCTTTCCTGAACATCTCAAGTACGACCAGACTCAAAAAGCACCATATGCAGCGCTGTTCGACCGATTGCGGGCTTTCCTGGCGACTCCGGATACTCTGCTTATCTCTATCGGGTTTTCCTACGCGGATGCGCATGTCTCGGCTCGTATAGATGAAGGTTTAGCTGCGAATCCGTCGGCAAGCGTTTTCGCTTTTCAATACAAATCCCTTGCCGATGAGGTTGCCGCCTGCGACCTGGCGAGACGCCGTCCCAATCTTAGCGTCTATGCGCCCGACAAGGCGGTGGTAAATGGCATCGAGGGGCCTTGGCAGGTCTCTACCGAACTTCCCAGCAAAGACTGGGGTCCGATTAGAGCAACCTACTGGTCGGCTCCGGCGTCGGGTGGGCCAGCACGGTTCACATTGGGCGCTGTTGAGGCCTTCGGCCGCTTTTTCGCGGCATCACGTTCGATGCAAGCCCTCACTGCCACTTCCGCTGCAAGTGTACCCGGCGGCGCTGCTGCTCCGCCAATGGCTAGCGGAGCAACTGCATGATTGCACCGACGCTACTTGGACATGTCGGCGCCGTCTCCGGGGCGACGATCAGCGTTCGTCAATTTGAGGGCGTGGCATCGGGCATAGCTATCATTGGTGGACGCAGCTATCGCGTTGGCCAAGTGGGTAGCTTCGTGCGGATACCGCAAGGCTACCATGATCTTTATGGCATCATCGCAGAGGTCGGCGCGACGGCGACACCGGAAACCGTTCAGAACTTGAATGCGCGCGGGGAACGATGGACGACGATTCAGCTCGTGGGAGAAATTGTCGACACAGCTTTTGAACGCGGTATCAGCCAGTACCCGGCTATCAACGATGAGGTCCATCTCGTCACCGAGGACGACCTCGCGAAGATCTATGGTACGGCAGAAATGGGCCAGGTCATCATTGGAAGGCTCGCAGGAGCAGAGAGCATTCCCGTTCGCATCGACCTGGATCGACTTGTGACCCGACACAGCGCTGTGCTTGGATCCACAGGCTCGGGCAAATCGACAACAATCGCCAGTCTGTTGCGTGCCATAGTGAGTTCGCACGGCGGCAAGAGCGATTTCCCAAGCACGCGCATCCTACTCCTCGATATTCACGGGGAGTATGCGACTGCCCTGAAAAAAATCGCGCAAGTCTTTCGTGTATCCCCGTCCGACGACGAAAAGCCGTTATTCATTCCGTACTGGGCCACGGACACGTCGGAATTGCTGGCATTTGTGATGGGAAAGCTCAGTGACCCCGCCTTCACCGCCATTACGGACAAGATTCTTGCAAAGAAATTGCAACTGGCCAAGGGCGGAAAATTCGAAGGCATCGACGTCAATTCGCTTACATTCGACACTCCGCTTCCGTTCAGTTTGAGGCAGTTGTGGTTTGATCTAATAGACCCCGAAATAAAGACGTGGAAGGAGAACACTCAGATCAACTCGGCAATACAAAAGCCGGGTGACGCAGAGAGGCTCATCGCTCCGACCTATCCGTTGCCCGGCCCAGGCGGTGCCGCTCCCTTTGCGAATAAAACGGGGGTCCTCTCAATCCGGCGGCAGCTCGACCAAATGAGGTCGAAGTTGCTCGATCGCCAGTACGATTTCATGCTTCATCCTGGAGACTGGGAGCCAGCTCTTAGCGATGAAGCAAAGAAGGACCTGCCGGAACTGCTAGAAAGCTGGCTTGGCGCGGAGAAGCCCATCAGCATACTTGACCTCTCGGGAATACCAAGCGGAGTGCTTCACCACTTGGTCGGCGGCATTCTCAATATTCTGTACGAAGCGCTGTTTTGGGGACGCGAAGCCTCCGAGGGCGGCCGTCAACGGCCATTGCTCGTAGTTATGGAGGAGGCGCACCGATACCTTGGCAAGGATGCCGATGGTCCTGCGAAGACGATGGTTCAGCGTATCGTCAAAGAGGGCCGCAAGTTTGGTGTCGGTGCGATGATTGTCAGCCAACGCCCGTCAGAGATCGACGACACCATCCTCTCCCAATGTGGAACCTTTATTGCCCTGCGGCTCTCCAACACAGGAGATCGCAACAAAGTTCAATCTGCGCTGCCTGATAGCCTCAGCGGTCTTATGGATAGCTTGCCCGTTTTGCGAACCGGTGAAGCCATTATTACCGGGGAGGCGGCGAAGCTACCAATTCGTTGCCGCATAACATTGCCGCCTGAAGATGCCCGGCCAAGCAGCGAAGATCCAAAAGTTGCGCAGGCGTGGGCCAAGCCGACAGTAAAAGAAGACTACGTGAATCTTAGCGGCCCGTGGCGCGCGCAGAATCCAAAATGGAAGTACGGAAAGAAAGGAAAATAGCAAGTGGAGCGCCAATCCGTAAATTCGTCCAATCTGATTTCGGTAGGTTATGATGAAGATAGTTCGACTCTTGAGGTTGAATTCAAGGGCGGCGTGTATCGTTACTACAATGTCCCATCGTTTGAATACGAGCGGTTGATGGCAGCGAGTTCTCATGGAGTCTACTTCAATGCCAACATCAGGAATATTTATCCTTCCGAGCGCGCATGACTCGCGACGCCGCCAAACGTATCCCAACTGTCGCACTGAAATCGAGTTCACGGAAGTGCTTGCCGCGCCTCTGATCGCAGCGACGAGACGCGAGTATGAGAAGATCACCGCGTCACGCGTGTCGGAAAGACGCGCATCATCAACAGCGTCTATTGGACCGAGATTCGTCTGAAAGCGCTCACCTCTATCTAGTGATGGAGCTGAAGCCTTTCTGGCGCAGCGGCCGGTTGCCGCACCTTTCACGAGTAAATGTCCCCTTGGAGTGCCGCTCTCGGCGGTTTGCCACTGTCTCGAATTGGTTCGTTGTGCAATTCCAACACATCGCTGCTATCTGAGACCCCGACCTGTTGGTTTTCATTTAGCGAGGTGGCTGTCGCGAGAGTCGATTGAGACCCGGATCGCAAGCGCGCCCTAATGAACGTTGAGATCATTTCGGTTGCTGCGGAGCGCCGCATTCCAATTTTGTAGAGGCTACCTTCGAAAGCATGATCTACTCTTCGCTAGTCAAATTGTCTGAATTTCCGCGGAGACGAGGTCGTGGGAGGATGTTCGAGGCGCAAGCCAGCAAAAGGGGGCTAGCCATTCATTCCTGGTCGATAAATCGCCCGTGCTTCGCTAAGGCCGGAATTAGAAAACCGTCTGCGTAGGGGCAGCCGGTCGCGGCAATCGATCTCTGACCGGACTTCCTGGCCTCTTCCGGATCGTGACCTTCGCCAGCGCCGAGCCGGGCCAGCATGGGCGCGTAACCAGGCTCCCATGCGCGCGCGAAAGGGAAACTGCCCCTCAAGCTCGAAAGGATCGCCATGCCAGCGTGATCCAGATCACCCCAGAATGCCGCATCGACGTCAGCGTCTGTGTAAAATGCGGCTTCGAACGCCGCCACTTCATTCGCGCTCGAGACGCCGTCCAGACAGTAGAATATCCTCGACCCGGAAGGTTCTCGCATTCTGCCGGACGTCCCCATGAAACCACTGGAGTAGACCAACGCGGCGCCGGCGTACGCCGACGTCCGGCCATGCGCCAGCGCCTCACGCGCGTCGCGGATGGCACGCTCGAACGATGTCTTGTTCTCGACGAATAGCAACCAGGAATAGGCACCCGCAAAATAGACGTTCAGATGAATTGGCTGGGTCGGGTAAGGGCATTCCGGCAGTCCGAGGAGAGCAGCAACCAGATCCGTCCGGCTGTCGAGGACTTTCGACAGTCCCCAGAAAGTCCGGGTCGACACCTCACGAAGATGAAGGGATTCCGAGGGTTCGTGTCGGTCGCGGATCGATATCAGGCGACTAAAGACGTCGGCTGCGGATCTGCCGGCAATGAGCACGGGAAGCCCGGCTATAGCCGCCTTGGCGCGATCGTCGAGATCGCTGGACTGCACCAGATCTCGCCATTCCTCAGAATATTTCAGACCAGGCCGGGGGCGGTCATAGAAGGCGCGCAAGCGCCCCTCATTGGCCGGAGCGGTCGACAGCTGGAATACAGGCCGACGGTCCTCTCGCGAGCCGTGGCGGGCCGCCCGGCGGTATTCGATGGTCCCAACGCCAGCGTCTACGAGCACCTCCAGCACGTGCCATGCGATCTCGCGGTCGGCATTGGTTTCCGGCCTATATATCTCCGGCGCAGTTTTCTCGTCGATCGGAATCCGAACGGCGTTGACCCTGTCTTCCGGCAACGAGCGGTCCAGCCGGTCAAGCGCGCTGCCGAGCAAGCGCCTTGCGAGCTGCTCGTTGAGGGCCGTCTCGGGGGTCATTCGGCGGCCTCGTCCATCACGCCGTCGGCGGGGTTTTCAACAGCGAATCTGGCTTTGACGTCACTGACCGTCTTACGACGATGCTCGTCGTAGATCTCCTCGATCCGCTCCTGGTCGAGATCCTTCTCGACGATCCAGGCGAACGATCCCGCGTCCGGAGATTTGGAGAAGCTGATGCGCCGGTTGAAGGCATCCAGAATGGCGGCCATCGACTTGGTTGGGGCTGCGCAGATGACCTGGAAGCCCATTTCCTTGGTCAGGAAGTCAAGCACTCGTCGCGTCCTGGTTTCGTCCATCTTCTGGAACACCTCGTCGAGGAACACGGTGCGGAAATGCGAGATCTTCTGCTTCGAGAACAACCGGAAGCTTGCGGCGAACACCGCGGCCCGAATGATGTAGAATGGCGTCTCCGCCTCGCCGCCGGACCCCGTTCCCCAGGTCGAAAGACCACGTGGGTCCCCGCCCTTCGAGGATTTTTCGAAATCGTACTTCTTGTAGTTCCGATAGTCCGCGATCCGTGCGAGTTCACGCATCGAGTGTTCGACATCGGTGGACAGCAGCAGCATCTGCAGAGCCTCCAGCGTCGCCTTCTCCGCAGGTGCGAAGTCGGCGGCGGTGAACAGATCGGCAGAGCCCGCCTCGGTGCGCTCGCGCACCGCGCGAAACAGGTCCAAATACTGGCTGTACTCCTCACGGAGAGACTGCGTCATCTTGATCTTGTCGCCAGAGAAGCTGATGTCTTCCAGGCTCTTGTTGATGACGTCGATCGTCCGGTCGGGCCCCGTTACACGCTGCAGGATCCGCAGGCAGAAGTTCGAGGTGAACGACTTGGTGAACTGCTGTTCCGCCATCACCAGCTTCTCGCGCTGCTCAACCAGGCCGGTGTCGCGCTGCCGCCGAATCTGGTCGGCCACCTGGTCGAACTGCGATCGCAGCCACTCGGCCATGGGCTCGGGAGGCGAGGGATACGCCAGATGGTGGACCGCGATCTTCTGGTATTCGAGTGCGTCGCGATTATATTCGCGGAGCACGTTCTCGGCGGCGTTCTTGGTGTCCTGCGCCCACGATCTGCGTTCGACGTTGCGGTCATGGAATGACTTCACCGGTCTGCCCGATTCGGTCTCCTGCCGGTGGAGAGATTCGAAAGGCAGTCGCTTGATCTCCGGAACAGCAGCGAGAGCGCTCTTCCAATTCTTGTCGGCCCGTTCGGAGTCCGGCGACAGCTTGTCGATCTGGGTGTTCTGGTCGTGTATCCTGTCTTCGGCGTTCCGGATGTCGCTGCTCAGCTCGCCCACCCTAGGGAGCAGGCCGTTTTTGCGATCGATGAATTCGGTGACCTTCGCCTTTGCTTCGCCGGCCTGGCGCTCGAGATCCGCGATGCTCGAAACGTCGAGGTTTTCGAGCTCCCGAGTCGCGTCGTTGAACTCCTTGCCGGCCGCCTGGAACGACCCGACGTCCATGTCGTTCAGCTCGGCCTGCTTCGCGCGTCCCATCAGGCTGGCGGCGCTTCTGAGGTCCTGCTCTCGGACCGACTTGGCGTCGATCTCCTTGCGGATCTGTTCGATCGTGGCGGCAAGGCTTTCGGCCTGGCGGCGGCGCACCTCGACGCCGAACACCAGCCCTTCGTCGACCTCCGACCGGTTCCGGTAATTGTAGCCAGCCACGGAGACACCATCCTGCAGTAATCCGCTGCGGACCCCCTTCAGTTCGTCTTCGGTGGCGACGCAGACGCTGCGGCCATATCGAGCTGTCAGGTATCCGATCGCGATCCGGTCGTCGCTCTTGATCTTGCTGAGCAGCGAGTTTGGCAGGGCCGTGCCTGCGTCCTTGAGGGCCTGGCCGATCTGGGCGACCGAGGGGCGGGCGCCGCCGACATCGCGATAGGAACGCAGCAGCGCAATGACCCGCGCCTCATAGGTCGGCTCATAGAGGATGGCGAACCTGTCGCCGCCGATGAAGCCTTCCACCGCGTTCTGCCATGACGGATCCTTCATCTCAACTACGTCGCAGAGGATGCGCGGCTTGGCCTCGGGCAGGACCCGCGCCAGGTGCGCAACGAATTCCGATACGCCGCGCGGATAGTCGGTCTGTCCGGACGCCAGCGCTTGTCGCTTGGCCTCGCTGTCGCGTCGCTTCGTTCGCAGCATGTCCAGATCCTGGCGCAGCTTGTCGCGGGCGAAGTCGAAAGCATCAGCGACCGCGTCGATTTCAGTTGTCCAGCCGGAACCGACGGCGGCGTCGATCGCGTCGATCGCCGACTGGAGGCTGGCGCCGGCGCCGCCGTCAAGTCCGTCCTTCACTGCGCGGAAGTGCCCTTCGATTTCCGGCAACCGAATTGCGTCGATCTTTTCTCCGAGGACCGACAGCCGTGCCGCGGCATCGCAAAGTTCGTCGATACTCGAACAAGCCGACAACGACTGCCGGATCACGTTGCGGGCGGCATTCAGCGTGAGGGTCGCGTTCCGTAGCTTCTGCTCGAAGCTTCGGATTTGCTCGCCGCTCCGCGCGATCCTGTTCTCGATACCGAGACGAATGCCGTGAACGTCGCTCTCGTTGATCCGCGCCATCAGCCGCTCGTAGACTTCGTTGTGGGACACGGCCTGCGCATCGCAGTCGGCGATTTCATGGTTGATCTTATCGAGGCTGGCGGTGGCCTTCTCCTTGGCATCGACCGCGTCATCGCGGCGCTTGAGCGCATCGCTGAGCAGCTTCGCTGCTTCCAGCGCGGCGAACATCCATTCCTCAATGAAGTGCTTGGCGCCTTCGTTGAGGTAGCCGTTCGCCTCCTCCAGAAGCCCGACGTTGGCCTCCAGCCTCACCGCCTGTTGCCGCAGGTTCGATACGTCTGTGATCGTGGTCTTCAGGGTTTCGATCATCCGGGCGTTGTCGTCCGGCTCCAGGATGTCGTCTCGGATCAGGGCGTCGATGTCGTCAGGTTGTCGGTAGGCGATCGAATTGACGAACGCGCGCATGCAGCCTTCGGCCTCGCGCCGGTCCACCGGAGATGATTGGCCCTTCATGGCCGCGTAAAGCCGGCAGACGTATTCCGCCTTGGTGGCGTAGTCGCGCACGACATCCTTGCCGAACTTCTTGCGCAATTCGATTAGCAGGTCGTTGACCGGGATGACCTGGTTCGGCGCAAGCATCAGGTCGGCAGCACTCACCCTGGCTCCGAACACGAGGATCCTGACGTCCTCGAGGGATCGGAATACCACCTGGTTGGCCAGTTTTTCGACGCGTGCTTCCGCGCCGACGATTGCGGTGAACATCTGGCCGGCGCCGCCATCCCTTTCGTCCGGCTCGAAGTACAATGCGGCATAGCCATGGGCGCCCGGCTGGCGATGCGGCTCGCTCGAATCGTCGGCGCCCAAGACATAGGATGCCGCGCTCCGCTTCGATTTCTTGCTCGAAGTGGTCTCGGCTTGCGCGGCATTGTACTTCGCAAAACGCTGTTCGTTGCCTGTCATTACGCAGATGACGGCGTCGATGAACGAGGACTTTCCCGCCCCGGATTCGCCGCCGAGTAGCACCGCCTCGGCCAGCTGCACATCGCCGGGGGGAAGCAGGCCCCAGTTGACGGTCGTCACCTGCATCATTTTCATTGGATAGCTTCCGTTTCGTTGCGGTCGGCGGATGTGGCCTCGGCATTCGCCTCTTCGTCGGGTATGCGTCCCGACTCCCGGATCGCGGTGACAGCCGCTGCGACCGCGCTGTCGTAGACAAGAGAACCGATCTCCGGCCGTATGCTGATGACGGCATCCTCGTCCTTGAGGTCGTCGATGTTGAATTCGGCGACGCCGTGCTTCTTCAGCTTCATGAAGATCGACTTGCGGTGAAAATCGGCAGCCGGCAGGTCGGCCTTGAAGTTGACCTTCATTGCGGCGACGAATTCCGTCACGCGGACGCCGACACGGCCACCGGGGCCGATCTTTCGTTCGACGGCGTACTCGTCGTAGAGCAATCTCAGCGTCAGCAGTGCCGTCGTAAAATCCTTGAGCACCGAGCCCTTGAGTTCGCGGCGGATCTCCATCTCCTCTCCGACATCGGGCAGACCGATATCGCGCGCGCCGAACGGCTGCAGTCGAAAATGCGAAGTGCTGGGATCGTGGAACAGCGTCGCACCATAAACGAACGTCAACACGTCCTGGATTTCATCGGAGCAACGTTGGGCGATCATATAGAGCGCTCGGTGGCGTACGCTGTCGTCGCGCGATAGGAATCCACGACTGATCAGCAGCGCATTCACCGCCTGGAAATCCTCGAGCCTGACGTTCTTTGCCTTGAGCCGGTCCTGGATCGAATTCATGTTCAGGCTCGTTCCGAAATCTTGTGATCGATGCCTCGGAAAGCGCCGTTCGACCCGTGCTCGTCACGGGCCGAGATCGTCAGCCCGGTATCCTGTCCTGCGCTGTGGAGAACCTCGACTGCAGCCAACGCCGCGAGCATGGCCCGGGCGTCGCCGGCGGGCAGGGCCATGACTGACGTCGTGCCTCCTGAAGCCTTTACCGCCTCCCTGACTCGACTGACCACTTCCTTGGTCGGTACCGCGAACGCCGCAGTAAGGGCGTTGCGGATTTCTGCGTCGAGCCGCTGCTGGCGAGTCGGCTCAGATCGGACAACAGTAGTCGGGGTCCTGATGCGCTCGGCACGTTCCGTGATCTTGAGGTCGGCCGGATCGATCAGATCTGCTCGCTGCGGGAACAGGTGCCGAAGCATCTCGCGGGAGATTTCGTCGCGTTCCTTGTCGCCGGCCGCGGCGTACAGGCTCGCGAATCTAATCAGGGGGTCGTCATCGCCGACCGCGTTGAGCTTGATGAGCCGTCCGATGAGGATAGCGTAGTTGGTCGAGAACTCACCCACGACCCGGTGAAGCTCTTCGTGCTTGATATCCCGGGTCGACTCGACGACCCGGCGGATCCTTGCAAGCATCCAGCTATGGAGAGGCTCGCCGTTGGCCTCTTCTTCGAGCGCTGGATGCTCGTCGGAGATCTTGCGATCGACGACTTCGAGCGCCGCCTGGTTCATCGCCGCTATGCTTTCGGTCAGGTCGACGATGTCGGAGGCGTGGTTGTAGATGTTGTCGCTGTCGAAGTAACGAGCGGCACGTTTGTCGAAATCGTTGACACCCTGCATGTATCCGGCGAGAGCTTCCTTCGAAGTCGAGAACGAATGCCCCATGATGCGGCGCTGGTGTTCAGTGAAGAGATCCGAGACCTGACAGACGTCGTCGAAGATGGTCGACGCGTACTCGTAGGCATCGACCAAGTATTCGTGATTTCCTTCATCGAAGAAGGCCTTGAGCGCTCCCTTGCAGGCCCGCACGCTGCGCTGCCGCGCCACCGAAGTTTTTCGGCGGGTGTCGGCGAACATCTTGGCTATGCGCTTGCCTTCCGGCGTGAAGCGCCACAGCACCTTCAGATGGCCGGAGTCGTTGTACTCCTCGATCATGCCAAATAATTTCAGTCGCCTCCGCACCTTGTCGGCGTAGTCGCGGTCGTCTGCAGCGGCGTCAAGCTCCTGGTCGCTCTCTTCGGCGGAGAAGATCAACGCCCGATTCTTTTCGAGAGCGTCAACGATAATTTCGGTCAGCGTAGGTCGGTCAAGCACGATCTCGTAGTCAGCGTTCACACCCAGCGTCCGTTCGTAGATTTCGGTGACTACCTCGAAGAAAACGGCGCGATGCCTTCCGGTGAACGGACGGAAGATGTCGACGCGGGCTTTGGACAGGAAATGCTCTTGCATAGAAAGGGTTCTAAGCCTCGGCCAAACAAAATAATGCGACATCCTATGCCGCAAACTATTCGCCGTCCACAATTGCTGAGATCAAGCCGCTTTTCAGATAGCGACGGGGTTCAATCGGTCAAATCTTAAGGATCCCATAACGGTGCTCTTCGGACATGCCGCGCGAGTTCATGCGCAGACCGTTCCATGAAGCTACCCTTTGCCGCTAAGCGGTTACCGTAGCACTCGCCGAGCCAGTCTGGCTCGGCCCATGGGTAACGATCGTCGAGACGGGAAATGCTGAAAATGGCCCTGTTATGTAACCCGGCGTCGCTGTCACTGTCGCGGGGTGCCTATCGAGCCCGCTCAACGGAGCGTGCATTACGATTACGACAGCAACGTACAAATCATAAACAGGTCAAGGTCGGAGATCTGCTGTTCGTCACATCCAGGAGCAGTTTGCGCGGCGTCGGTCGGATCGAACGAATCGAGTCGTCGGACGGCGAAGAAGATCGTGGCGCGCTGTTCGATTTTTCGAAAACCGTTTTGATCTGCACGTCGGTCGCGTTGCCGCGCAAAGAGCTTACGAGGAAGCATCGATCGGTTCGGACGAAGTGGACGTAGCCGAGGTGCACGACGCCTGCAGCTTCGCCGAGCTGCTGCAATCGGAGAACCTCGGCTTCTTCGAGCGGGGCGTGGGTGGGCCACAGGCCGAGGCCGGCGCGACCCGACTCGGCGGTCGCATGTCCGATCAACACATCGGGCGGTTTGATCTCCAAGGGGCACCCCGTTGGAGCAACAGGAATAATTCAGCTGCACGAGCTGGTGCTGCAGCTTCGTGGAGAAGCAGGTCAAAGGCAGGTGTCGGGAGCCCGAATTGCCCTGGCGGAAAACCGGGGCGGCTTTTGGGAGTCGAGGAGGCCGCGACGACCGTGTCCATGCTCGAAAAACCCTCGTCCTGATGGGATGTGGGCTCACGAGCTGATTTTACTTCGATGTTCTCTTGTCGAAATTCGATGAAATGCCGTGGATGGACTCCAGAAGAAGCGGTCGAGCGATCCCCCGCGAAGTCTGTCGCTTCGAAATCGTATGCTGGTGCGAACGATAAGGGCACCGAGGAGCGATAAGACAGGTGCCGGATAGGGCTTTCGGAGCCGCGCCACCGGCGCTGCGACGGAACATCGAGAAAGTTGCGGCCCAAAATAGCGAATCTGGCAGCCGGAACTTCCGGCGGCCTTTCAGTTCTTGGCTGTCGAGCAGGACTGCCGCGCGTTGCCCCTGCGATCACCGGGCACGACCTCGTCTGCAGCATGGTCAGGCACGTCCTCCTTCCCGCGCACCGATCCGAACGGCCGCTCCAGCATGCGGCGGATGCGCACAGGCTCGGGGCCGACGTGGAAAGCCGCCGCTTTACGGTCGAGCGCGCGGTCGACGTTCGTGGAACGGCTCCGCTGACGCAAATAATCGAGCCATGTCGGACAGTGAAAGCGTTCTGTCCAGAGTTCGGGATCGGCGATATCGCGCGCAATCGACCAGCCATATGCGCCGTTGCGTTGCCGAAACAGCTGCACGTCCTGCATCACGTTGTGAAAGGCCCGCGCACTGTTCCGAGCCACGCGATACTCGATCTCGACCACGACAGGCCCGCTGCGACTGGTGAGGGAAAGCCGTACTTCGGGGTCGGCCGGTGCCTCGGCCTCGTCGCCGTGCGCGCTGATCCGAGGCATTGGAAGCCACACCCCAAGCAGCGGGGACACGAGCATGAGAGCAGAGGAAACCAGTAGCGCAACATCCACGCCAGCGGCATCGGTGAGGCGGCCCCAGCCCCAGCTGCCGACGGCAATGCCGCCGGAGATCGCAGCCTGGTAGGCCGCCAGCGAGCGGCCCGCCACCCAGCGCGGGGCCGAGAGCTGTATGCCGATATTGAACAGTGTCACTGCTATCATCCACACTGCACCGGCCAGGATCAGTGCCGCCGCGGTCAGAACCGGCTGCCGGCTCAAGGCAACCGAGGCAATGGCAGCGCCCATCGACAGAGCGCAAGCCCGCACCGCGGCCTCGCCGCTCATTCGCTTGCGCACCTCGCCGATGAACAGCGCGCCGACGACCGCGCCGAGGCCAAATGCGCCGAGCATGATTCCGTAGGTCTGCGCGCCACCATGCAGGATATCACGCGCAACCAGAGGCATCAGCGCCGAGATCGAACCTCCGGTGATGCCAAATACCATGGTGCGGGTCAGGACGATCTTGATCGATGGCGAATTGGAAATATAGCGCACCCCTGACACGATGGCCCGGCTCAGCTGTTCGCGCGGCAGCCGAGAGGGCTTGACCACACGCTTCCAAAGGAACAGCGCCACCAGCAGTGGCAGATAAAGCAACGCGTTGAGCGCAAAGGCTGCAACTGCGCCCGCTGTTGCGACGACAATTCCGCCGATTGCAGGCCCGAAGCTGCGAGCGATGTTGTAGCTGATGCCGTTGAGCGCAACTGCGGCAGGCAGTGTCTCGGCCGGAACCTGCTCGCTGACGGAGGATTGCCAGGCCGGACCCCTCAATGCCATTCCGCTGCCGACCACGAAACAAAGCACCAGCAGCAGATTCGGCGTGGTGAGCTCCAGCCAATCGAGCAAGGTGAGCGCGATTGCCCCGCAAAGCTCGACCGAAAGCGCAATCATCGCCACAATGCGCCGATCATGCATGTCAGCCGTGGCGCCGGCCGGCATCGCAATCAGCATCACCGGCAGCATGAGAGCCGTCTGCACGAGCGCCACCTGATCCGCAGACGACGTCATCTGGGTCATGGCCCAGGCTGCGCCGACGCCCTGAATCAGGATGCCGAGATTGGCGAGCAGGCTCGCAAGCCAGACACGCCGAAAAGTCGCGAAGCGCAACGGAGCGGCGATTCCATCCGCCCTGACCATCTGTGGGTCCGGCATCTCGGTCATATCGGCACCACCTGCATGCCGTCATTCCGGATCCGATGCTGGTCCTGATGGCTATGCTGCGCGCGTTCCGGTGTACGGAAGCAATCTTGGGAAAACATTCGCATTCGCTAATTCGGCGATCGGATCGAGTAAAATCCCGCCTTGCCTGGCATGATCGATTTGTCCGGGCGTCGGCTTGTCTTCGCCAAGTGAGAGAGCCCGAGTCTTGCAGGCTCGAAAGGGATAAATGGCTTCTGATGAATAGGTGTTGTTGTTCTTGTTTCGCCAATCCACAAGGTGAATGTGATGGAGGGCTCTCCGACCTGGAGAACCCGCGTAGATTTAACCGATTCCACTTATTCCTGCGTCGCTTTTGTGATCACATTGTCGATATCCAACGACTCGTGCGGCTCGCGCTCGATTGGCCGCACTACTCCAAGGAACGATCAAAGAGCACAACCGGCGAAGCCGAACGCCAGGACATGGCCTATTGGCCGGGAGTTGCGCCGCGCCCTGTAGGTTCCTCGACGGCATTCGCCCGCATGCTACAATTCGCCGTTGCGAGCGGAGCCCGTTATCGCCTTTGCCAGCAGGCCGACCGAAAGCGCAAGCTTCTTCCTGGCTTCCTGCGGCGTCTATCTCGCACCGGACGGTCCACTTTCGCCGTAACCGAGGTCGGAGATCGAGATGAAAGCAATCATTTGCCAGCAGTGGGGAGATCCATCCGCTTTGACTTACGAGGAGGTTTCATCGCAACCGCTGGCGCCAGGGCAGGTTCGCATTGCCGTGCATGCCGCGGATGTCGGTTATCAGGACGTCGTGATGGTCGCCGGCAAATATGCCCTCAAGCCGCAACTTCCGTTCACGCCTGGCAATGTGGTTTCCGGCGTCATCCGTGAATGCGGCGATGACGTAACCGACCACGCCGCCGGGGATCGCGTACTTGCCCTTCTGCCTTTCGGCGGATTTGCCGAGGAGGTGGTCGTCCCGGCTCAATCGGCAGTCGCAATCCAAGACGCCGTCAGCTTGCCGGACGCTGCTGCGCTCGGGATCGCCTATGGAACGGCCTACCAAGGCCTGGTCGAGCGCGCGAGGATCGCACCTGGCGAGGTGCTCCTGGTGCGCGGAGCGGCAGGTGGGGTCGGGCGCGCGGCGGTCGAGTTGGGCCACACTTTGGGCGCGGTCGTCATCGCCGCGGCAAGCTCCCCGGACAAGCTCGATGCGGCGCGACGTGCAGGCGCCGATCACTTGATCGACACCAACTCCGGAATGGTACGCGATCGTGTATTGGAGATCACGGACGGGCGCGGCGCCGACGTGATCTTCGATCCGGTCGGTGCCGATTTCAAGCAGGCTTGCCTGCGGTCCATCGCCCGCAAAGGGCGCATCTTGATCGTCGGATTCGCAGGTGGCGAGATCCCGTCGATCCCGGCGCATTATATACTGAACAAGTATTGCGCGGTCCTTGGAGTCGCGTGGGGCTTCTCCGTTTTCGAGAAGGAGCCTTCCGATTACCGCAAGGTATTGACTGACCTGTTGAATATGCGCGCGAAAGACCAAATCACGCCTCTCATCTCCAACACGATAGGGCCGGAGCAGATCAGCTCCGCGCTCCGCGGCTTGTCCTCGAGGTCCTCGATCGGTCGCACGGTTGTTGTCTTCCAGCACTTGAACGCGATCCATTCGTCCGGCAGACGGAAGGACGGTACTTGATCGTGGTCGTCCGTACGGGCACAGCCATCGCGGCGGGTGACCTCCCGCGACGATCGTCTGGTCGTCGGGCTTGATCCCGCCAATCGCGCGGGCCGCTTGACCGCTGTCGCCTTCCTCAGTTCACCCAATCGGCTGCTTGGCAGGACTAGTCTGGCGGGCGCGACGATCGTGGCCGCAGTCGGCGAACAGCTCTCTTGATCCGATGGAGAAAGTAAGCGCTCCAAATTACGAACATGCGCTAGGGCACGTTCACCGGTGGCATCGAGGCGGTCGGCCTCAGCACCCAACCATCTCGCTGCTGGCCACGTGCCGCGGCGATGATTGCAAGGACGAGAAGCAGAATGAGGGGTCCACGCATGTCGCAAGCCTATTCAGAAGTTGTATCGCAATTATGAAGCGGCTCACATTCGATCGGATTCGAATCCATCGAAGGCCCGGTGGTGTAAGACGAGGGCCAGACAAGGCTCATCACCGGAATACAGCGAAGTGGCTTGTCATGGTGTCGCAAAGGCCGAAATTCCAGTGATTGGTTGCCAGAGCGATATGCCGAGAGCTGCTCCCACGGCAGTCTGGTCTCGCTCGCCATTCGAGTCGCAATAGGCAGCCATTCGCACCAGAGATCTGCTTACTGGTGTGTGCCGTAGCGGTTGCCGGTTCTCGAATTCATATAGCTCCCGCCCCGGTGTGAGGAGCCCGTCCCGCCCGCATAGCTTCCGCCATGGCTGGTGGTGTGATGTCCGCCGCCATAACTGATGCGCCCTCCGTGTCCTCCGCGCGCGGTGGCTTCTCCGCTCAGTCCGAGCAAAAGCATCACGCCGAAGAAAAATGAAAACGCCCTCATGTTCGCTCGCAAGCTCCTGTTTGCACATCGCCGAGGTGGTCTATCATACTGCGAGCAACTCTCAACGTCCGAACGCCGGTTCTGTACGGAACGTACAAAGAGACCGATCGAGCTTCGGCGTCTTGCTAGCACCGGTGATTCGGCTGACGGGTCGCTTTCGGACTGTTTGCGCGTCATGCTGGCGACTTGTGCTGCGGCGATCACGAAAGGGCAGGTTTGGAATGTCCCTCTCTCGGCCGACAAGTGGCCGTTCGAGAAGTGACGATGCGAGAAGGGACGCTCGTCGCGTCAGCTGATGGGAAACCGATCACGGCTGGGGAATGAAGGGCCGCAATGGACCAGTCTTTCGCACCGGCGCTGTCGGTCGCTCGATCGAGAAGTCTGTCGATGGCGGAAGCGTCCCCGCGTGCAGTCTGAAGACGAGTTCATCGAGTTGCTTGTCCGCGGTCGTCAGTCGATGGGTCAGCCGCAGATAATCGGCCCAGGTCGCTGTCCGGAATGTTTCCGTCCAGCGCGAGGGATCTTGAAGGCTGCGCAACAGGGTCCAACGCCGAGCGCCGAGACGGCTTTGAACACGCTGGCGTTGACGCATCAGGCCTAAAAAGGCGTCGATATTGGCCGGCGGTATCACATAGTCGATCTTGATCATGATCGGACCGCTGCGCGGCTCCAGATCGAGAGAGATCGTAGGGACATCGGTCCCGTCTGAAGGAGCAAGATCAGCTTCGACGCGCTCGTGGATAGGCAAAACGATGCCAATGGCCGCAACAAGCAACAAACCGCCGGCCGAGCCTTCCAGCGCCGCTGTCAACGAATAGTCTTGAGCTGTCACCCCCCACAGCCAGCTGCCTATCGCAATGCCTCCGTTCGTGAGTGCATAATAGATCGAGATTGTGCGGCCGACGATCCAGCGTGGGCTTGCCCATTGAACACTTATGTTGGACCCCGACCAACCAATAACCCATCCTGCCCCACCCAAGATGAGAGCAGCGGCCGCCACCGGGAACGAACAGGTCAGTGCCAATGATGCTGAACATGCCGCGCAGGCGCAGCATGCCCATCTCAGCAGGCTTTCCTCGAGCAAAAGTCGTCTCAAGAAGCCGGAAAGGAGACCAGCCAAAAGAGCACCGCAGCCGAAGCCGGCCATCAGAGCACCGTACATGATTGGCCCTCCCTGCAAATGATCGCGAACGACCAGAGGGAGAAGCGCAAGTACTGCGATGCCTGTCAGGCCAAAAAGGATGCCGCGCGAAACTGCAGCCATGATGTCCGCCGACATCGCAGCGAAACGGACGCCGTCGCAAATCGCAGTGGTCAGCGGCTCGCGCGGTAGAGACGATGTGCGAACCGGCCACTTTGAGCGCCATACCACCATTAAGGGCACAGCCAGGCAAATTGTGTAGACGGCGAAGGCTGTGAGTGGTCCGAAGGAGGCAATGATGATGCCTCCAAGCGCCGGCCCGACACTGCGGATCGTATTGAAGCCGACGGAAGTCAGCGTGACGGCTGCAGGAAGATCGCGCCTGTCCACGATATCGCCGACCGAGGCCTGCCAGGCGGGATCGTTGAAGGCGATCCCACAGCCAGCCAAAAAGCTGAAGGCGAGAATGACCCAAGGATCGAGAAAGCTCACGGCGACCACGATGGTCAGCGTGGCACCTGCTCCTGTCATCAGGCATCGCGCGATCAACATGACCTTGCGGCGATCGAAATTGTCGACGATCGCACCGGCAAAGACCGAAAGCAGGAACGGGGGCAAAGTCGTCGCGGCCTGGACAAGTGCGACCATCAGATTCGACGACGAGATCGTCGCCATAAGCCAATTCATGGCGATCGTCTGGATCAACCATCCGAGCCCAGATACCAGCCCGGCGAGCCAAATCGCCCGGAACGTTCTATTTTTGAGCGGTGAAAACGGTGCTGATGCAATCGTGTGCGCGTCTGTACGCATCACCTTGTTCATAGCTTCCAAGTCATCTCTGTCACGAGGTGCGCCAGCATTGCCCGGCTTTCCCGGCGGGGCGATCGCTGTCGCCTTGGGTCGAGACTATTTCACCATCAAACGCGGAAGTAGGAGCAATACCGGTCCCCTTGCGCAGAATTGCAGCGTGTTGCAGCGAAAGCTTGCCGTATTCCGGCGCTTCGTCGCGACGCCACGGATCCCGGACCGACACCGTCCCGTCGGAAGTGGGCAAAGCGAGCCTGGTCGCCACGCCCAAACGAAATCCAAATAGCGCTGCCATGGCCGATTTCGCGCAGGATTTATGCGCCATCCGCGCAGTATTGGCGAAAAGGCGGCTTCGAACCTGTCTATGCTCTCTACGGTAACATCCTTCTTCGGCCAACTCGGAGTATCGCATGGCAAGCCGTCGCTCTCTTGGCATCCTCGAGCTCGAGCGTGGTCTGTCGCCCGATGCTCCTCGCCCCGCGCCAAGCCCGGGATCGTTGCGCCATCCCAATACATTCGAGTGCCCGACCATTTTCGAAACGGTACCCGGTGCTTGGGTCGAGAACGTCGTCCGCGGCGATCCATCGCTCGAGCTGCCTTATGTTCGGGCAGCTCAGCGTCTCGTTGGGCGAGGGGCGATTGCGATCAGCTCGAACTGCGGCTTTTCGATTCGACATCAGGCAGCGATCGCGGCGGCAGTGAACGTCCCCGTGGTGATGTCGAGTCTGTTGTTGATTTCGACATTGCTGCGCCAGTTGCCGCCGTCCGCAAAGATCGCGGTGCTGACTTACGATTCTGCCCATTGCAGCGAGGATCTGCTCGGTGTCGAAGACGCGGCGCAGCGCGGGCGAATTGTGATCGGCGGCATCGAAGGCGGAGAGTTCTGGCACAATGAAATGAAGCGTCCCGTGCCACCAACCAGCGTTGCCAGCATCGAGTCGGACGTGGCAAAATGTGTTGGGCGCCTCCGCACGGCGCACCCGGAGATCGCTGCAATCTTGCTCGAGTGCGCGGGCTTCCCGATTGTCGCGCCCGCCATCCGTCGTCTTACCAGACTGCCGGTCTACGACATCGTGGGCCTGTGCCGGGCGACTGTTGCTGCCCTCGACTGAAACTTTGGCACGAAAGATAGTTGCTTTCGCGCGTCCGATGACCGTGCTTGGGTTCGAGGGAATGGGGGAGTGGTGTTCACCGCGACGAGTGGCCCGGGCCCCGTCGACAGTCTTGGGCGAAGGCGAGCCGGACGACATCGTCGCGTGAGGGGCCTCGCGCGAGCGCGCATCGACTTTCTGATGCGTTCGAAGCCAAGATCCTGAACCGGCCCGAACTTTGCTTCCGCCAGACCGGCTGAAGAGTGGTTAGACGCTGGATACTCGGCTTCTGGCAAGCGCTTCTTCCCGGCGCGGTTCGACTGGCCGATGGCATCTGCCGAGCGTTGTCGAGCTCGCCAGAGCCTGCATTTAAGCTTCAATGCTGCGTGAAGCGGACATATGCGCAGAAATCCTGCGTGATCTCACACAACTTTACAGCTTTTCATCGATCCCTCGAGGTTAACCTCTGATGGTCGCGGCGTGACGAATGAGACGGAAGCGGCCAAGAAGCGCACCTGAGTGCAACGCACGATGGATAAGCGCGGGTTCAATGACTTCTCCGAGGAAACGGCATGAAATCGTCCGCAGCTGAGCCGGAAGGCGGAAAAAAATACTGGTTGCCGCTCCTTGCGCCGGCATCGCTGACTCTTCTCGTGTTTCTGTTGATCCCAGCCGGCATCGTCCTGCGGATAAGCTTCTATCCCGGCAGCACGACCATCGGAGCAGAAGGTTACTCGCTCGCTCAGTACGGGAAGTTCTTTGGCGATTCCCTGTACCTGTCGGTGCTCGGGGAGACCATTTCGTATGCGCTGATTGTCTGCCTTGGCTGCCTGGTCCTTGGTTTTCCCGTAGGTTATTCCCTCGCTCGCCACCCTCCGGCCAAACGTCGCCTGCGCATGTTGATGGTGATCGTCCCTTTGACGCTGAGTCTTGTGGTGGTCGTATTCGGATGGCTCGTGCTGTTGGGTCGACACGGGCTGGTCAACAACTTGCTCGTGGCGCTGGGCATCGTGTCCAGCCCGCAGCAGCTTCTGTTCAATCGGACTGCGGTCGTGATCGTTCTGATTCAGCAATTCTTGCCGTTCATGATCCTCTCGGTGATGAATGTCGTCATGCAGATAGACCCCGTTCTCGAGCAGGCTTCCACGAGCCTGCGTGCAAATCGAGCGAGGACGTTCTTTAAGGTGATCATTCCTCTGTCGACGCCAGGCATCCTGGCAGGATTGTCCCTGATTTTCGTCATGGCCGTTTCTGCTTTCGTGACTCCACGGTTGGTTGGTGGTCCACGTGCTCAAATGGTGGGTGGATTCATCTATGATCAAATCCTGAGCACGTCCAATTGGCCATTTGGTGCCGCAATGGCGTTCATTCTGCTCGCCGTAGGGTTCGGACTCATGGCGGTCCTGAACGCGACAATTATTCGTCCGCTCACGAGAGGCCTCCATGTTCGGTGACGCTGTCGGCAGAATAATGGCTGCGGTGGGCAAGCTGGTTCGTGCGCTCGTATATCTTGCGCTCATACTTCCCGCCGTCATCGTGGTCGCGACGTCCTTCACGTCGGGGGACGCGATGCGGTTTCCGCCGACCGGCTTCTCGCTGCGTTGGTACTACGCGTTCTGGGAGAGCTCGCTCTTCATCGATTCGTTGACTCTGAGCCTGAAGGTGGCTGCGCTGGCGACAGTGCTGTCTCTTCTGTTTGGTTTTGCAGCAGCCTTCGCAATCGAGCGGCACGATTTTTCTGGTCGAGAGCTGATGCGAGGCTTCATGCTCTCTCCGCTGCTGATTCCGGCGGTGGTTCTCGGCTTGGGTTTGATGCAGCTGCAAGTCTGGATCGGCTTGAGCCAAACCTTCCTTGGCCTGCTCATCGGACATGTGGTCGTGACGCTTCCCTATGTGGTCCGCACGCTCTCGGCCGGCATGGTGTTGTTCGATCGCAATCTCGAGCAGGCCGCAATGAGCTTACGAGCAACGCCCGCGACGGTCTTGAGAACAGTGACGATCCCGCTGCTGGTGCCGGCAATAATTTCCGCTGGCGTGTTCGCATTCGTCACGTCCTTCGGAAATGTCAGCCTCTCGGTCTTTTTGGGCGCCGGAGGTAATGTCACCCTTCCAGTCCAGGTTTTGGCCTACGTCGAGCAAACAGTGGATCCGCTTGTTGCCGCCGTGTCATCCGTCGTCATCGTCTTCACATTGGTGGCCATCTTGATCGCCGACCGCATCTCGGGACCAAAGTCCATCATCTAAGGAGAAACATGCACACTCTCGTTCAAGATGCATTTGGGTCCAGCCAGCGGCGCGAAACGATCGTGTCCTTCCGCAACCTGAGGAAGGACTACGGCGCAATCACGGTCGTGCCCGACTTTTCGCTCGAGATCCGCCGCGGCGAGTTGGTGTGTCTTCTCGGCCCCTCTGGATGCGGCAAGACGACGACGCTGCGCATGTTGGCCGGGTTCATTTCGCCGACCAGTGGAGAGATCCTGATCGAAGGCCAGGATATGACGCGCGTTCCCGCATACAAGCGTGACGTCGGCATCGTTTTTCAGAACTACGCTCTCTTTCCACATATGACCGTCACCAAGAACGTCGAGTACGGGCTGGTCAATATCGGCATGAAGAGACTGGAAAGGGTCAAGCGCGTCGACGATATGCTGCGCCGGGTGGAGCTGCAGCACCTTGCCGGACGCTACCCGCGAGAGCTTTCGGGAGGTCAGCAACAACGTGTCGCACTCGCCCGGGCGCTTGCTCTTCAGCCGAAAGTTCTTCTTCTCGATGAACCCTTCTCGAATCTGGACGCCCAGCTTCGCGTACGTCTTCGAGAGGATCTGCACAAACTGATCTGCAGTCTGGAAATGACCACGCTTTTCGTGACCCACGATCAGGACGAGGCCCTCACGCTGGCCGATCGCATCGTCGTCATGAACAAGGGCGCGGTGGAGCAGGTCGGCAGTCCAGAGGAGATCTATGATGCTCCAGCGACGCGGTTCGTCGCCGAATTCATCGGACAGTGCTCTCTGTTGGAAGGGCAGAGTCTCGATGGAAGGGAGTTCAGAACGGACGATGGTTTGAGCCTGCCAGCGTCCGGGCAGGCGGGAAGGATTACCGCCGTCATCAGGCCGGAGAACGTGAAGAAGGCGGACGAGATGCCGGGGCTACCCGCCCGCCGCGCGATGGTCGAGGCGAGTGACTATCACGGTGCCCTGACCCGGCTCCACCTTCGCATCGGCGGCTCCAAGCTGATCATGGATACCCAGTTTCCCGTTGGCCAAAAGCCCAAACCCGGGGAGCAGATCGATATCGCCATCGACCCAGGCGGCCTTCGTTTCGTGCCACCGGTTCAATGACGTGTGGGGCGGATTTGCCCGACGCAGCCCAAGTTTTCGCAAAGCAAAAGTAGTAGAGGAGGAGTTGATGAGAAGACGGGACTTTCTCGCGGCAGGTGCCGCCACGGCTCTGGCGGCCGTCGTAGCGCCGTCAGTGCACGCTCAGCAGAAGAAGTTTTCCGGCGTGACGCTCCGGATCAATGGCTACGGAGGCACTTACGACAAGGCTCTCATCGAGGGCGTGGCGAAGCCCCTCGAAGAAAGCACCGGCCTTAAGATCGAATACATCCCCTCGAGCCCATCTGCCGACATCGCAAAGCTTCTTTCCAACAAAAGCAGCCCTCACATCGATCTGTTGATGGCTGATAGCCCGCTCATACCTCAGGCCATTGCGGGAGGCATATTGGAGACATTCGGCACGTCGGATGCCTCCAATCTTTCGCGCGTGCTTCCGGGATTTCGTGAGTTCGGCGACTACGGTGCACCTTTCAGCGTGGCGTCGATCGTACCGGTCTACAACGCGAACACGGTCAAGCCGCCTCTGACCGCCTTCTCGGACATTGCGCGGCCGGACTTGAAGGGGAAGGTTTCGACCATGCCCGCCAACAATTATACAGGGTGGATGGTCTTGCTCGCTCTCGCCGAAGGCAATGGCGGCTCTTTGGCAAACATGGATCCCGCTTTCAAAGTGATCGCTGCGGCCAAGGACAACATCGTTGCGACACCTCCCAGCTCCGTCGCGCAACTACAGGCCTTTACTCAAGGTGAGGCCCAGGCAGGGACCTTGTGGGACGGCCGAGCCTTCGAGGCGCGGAAATCGGGAACGCCGTTGCAAACGGTCGTCGCGCGAGAGGGCATCTATGCCGTCACGTCGTACACGAACATCGTGCGCGGATGCCGCAACAGGGAGGCTGCGCTGGCCTACATCAATCAGCTTCTTTCCGATCAAGGCATGCTTGCGGTACCGAAAGCGCTCCGCTACGGACCGACGACCGATGTCGCGCTCGGCGATCTGGCGGCGGACATCCTCATCAATTCTCGGGAGCGGGCGGCATTGAAGAGGCCGATCGACTGGAAGGCCTTCATGGCGCAAGGCGCAGCGCACGGAGAGAGGATGACGAAGGAGCTGAGAAGCTGACAGCTGTCGAGCCCGAGGGATCAGTCCCGCATCGACACTTGGTCCTCATGCGTTCGTCTGGGGGGCCTTTTTTGGTCCCCCTGGCGAACGAGCATTCGATCGTTTCAGGACCGCTTCCCATGGTGGAAGATATGTCCGCAAATGTGCGCGTCGCCGGAAAACGTTGCAGCATTGCTGCGCCATCCCCCAACGAGTCGATGGTTTCCGTCGCCCTTTGTCTGCTACGCAGGAGCTGAGCTTCAACTCGGCGCCTTGGGGAGGTGACAATGAAAACAATCGCGAACAACCTGCTTGCCAATGTCGAGCAAGACGCGATCATCGAGATGCGTCACGCCATGCATCGCGAGCCGGAGCTTTCCAACAGCGAATGGAAAACTCGGCAACGAATCCTCGAAACTTTGGAGAGATTCGGGCTCTCGGGCGCGAAGACGTTTCACAATACCGGCCTCTACGTCGACATCGAAGGCTCTGCCCACGGACCGCGACGTTCGATCGCCGTGCGCGGCGATATCGATGCATTGCCGATCCAGGAAGCGCGAGACGACCTGTCCTACCGCTCGCAAGTTCCCGGTTTGATGCACGCCTGCGGTCACGATATGCACGCATCGATCGCCATGGGGACCGCGCTCGCATTCCATCGGATGCGCGAGAATTTTTCCGGCAAGCTTCGCGTGTTTTTCCAGCCTGCCGAGGAGGCCGAGCCGCTCGGTGGCCGCTCGGTGGCCGAAGAGGGCTTGCTCAGCGGGTTCGACGCTGCCATCGGGTTTCACGTCAAGACCGATCTGCCTGCCGGCGTGTACGGCGCACGGGCAGGCGCAGTGACCAAGTCAGCCGATCAATTCGCGCTCAAACTCATCGGAACGATGGCCCATGGCGCCAGGCCGCATGCCGGGGTGGACGCAATTGCGATGGCAGGAGCGTTCATCAACGAGGTCCAGAAAGTCGTATCGCGCGAAATGCCTTTCGACGATGGTGCGATCATCACGATCGGTACTATCGCCGGGGGCGAGGCTACGAACATCATTTGTCCTTCCGTCGCCATGACGGGCACGATCAGAACGAGCAGTGCGGAGCGCAGAACGCTGTTGGTTCAGCGCGTTCGAGAAATAGCGGAAGGCGTCGCCGCCATGCACCGTGGGAAAGCGGAGTTTTCCCACAGATCGGGCGAGCCACCTGTCGTCAATGATGTTGCCATGGTCGAACGCTTTCAACGACTTGTCGTCGAGACGGTAGGCGAAGACAAATTTTCCGACAAGAAGTCGCCCATCGCCGGCGGCGGCAGTGATGACTTCGGCTTCTATTCCGCCTGCGTACCTTCGATCTACTTCTGGTTTGGTAGCGAAGAGCGGGGCAATCAGTCCGGAGTGCACACGCCGACTTTCGGAGCGTCGGACAACCTGCTCGTTCCGACAACCGAGCTGACGGTTCGGTACTGTCTGGAAATGCTGAATTCGTAGCGCCACGATGTTCGCTTCTCCCCACGAACGAACCACTCACGGACCGATGAGGGATCGTATTGCCCTCAGGCCATTCGCATCTTCGGGTGGTCTTCCTGCCTGCTATGGAGTGGTTCAGCGGCTTGTGCCGGCGCGAGGGCCAACGTGCTCCGGCGTGCCGACACGGATCGATGAAACGACGATCGATGACAGAACAAAAGAACTCGGTAGTTCACCCAAGGAGCTGAAATCATGACAATGCCAAAAGCCTCGCAGGCGTTCCCCCGCTCTGAATATCTGCGAAGATTGACTGCCGTCAAATCGGAGATGGAGCGACGCGAGGTCGAAGTTCTGGTGGTCACGGCCCCGGCCAACATCACATACCTTTCGGGATACACGTCGAAGTCCGGCTATGTGCCTCAAGGTCTGGTCGTCTCCTTGAAGGATGAGGAGCCCACCTTCCTTACGCGCCGCATGGACGGACCAGCGGCACTCCATCAGATGTTCATAGATCGAAGCCGTGTGATCGGCTATCCGGAAGCGCTGATCGCCAATCCCGACCGCGACGGATACGACGCGATCATCGATTTCATCTTGGACAAGGGACTCGGCCACAAGGGGATCGGCCTTGAGGCGAAGCTTTTGCCGGCATCGACCGTCGAGAAATTCAGGTCGCGGGCGGCCGCAGCGAAAATCGTCGATTGCACCAACGCCGTTAGCTGGATTCGAGGCGTGAAATCGGATCTGGAAATTGCGATGATGCGCGAAGCCGCCGCCATTTCCGACGCCGGTATGCTCAAGGCAAAGGACGTCATCCGCCCGCGAGTGCGCGAGGCAGATGCATCCGCGGAGATCATAGCGACGCTGGTACGTGGCGCGAACGGCAAGCCCGGAACGGATCTCGCGAGCTTCTTTCTGTGCGCTACGCCGCGGACATCCACCTGTCACATTCGCTGGACCGAGGACGTCCTCCAGCAGGGTTCACAGGTCAATCTCGAATTCAGCGGCGTGCGTCACGGCTATACGTCTCCATTGATGCGCACCATGTCGATCGGCAAGCCGTCAGACCTGATCCGTCGGCTACATGAAGGGGAGGTCGCAGGTCTTGAAGCCGCACTCGCGGCGGCCAAGTCCGGAAGGACCTGTCACGATGTCGCGGCGGCTTTCAACACTGCACTGAAAAAGCATGGCTTCGAGAAGGAGTCGCGGTGCGGCTACGCCGTCGGGATCGATTGGACAGAACCGACGGCGAGTCTGAAAGAAGGTGACATGACCGTCCTGAAGCCAAACATGACGTTTCATCTCATGCTCGGAAACTGGATCGATGAAGATGTCGGCTATGTGATCAGCGAAACGTTTCGCGTGACCGACGCCGGTGGTGAACCATTTACGAAGCTGCCGCGCGACCTGTTCGAGATTTCCTCGTAACACGACTCCAGGGCAGTTGCGGCTTCCTGCAGGCACCGGGAATCCCGAGCCTGCAGGCAAGCGCCCGAAAGTTGGTCGGGGTATCGAGCCACCCGATTGAAGGAGCGCGCACCAGATCGCCGGAAAACTGTGCCTAACATCTGGCATTAGCAGTGAAACTGCGCTATTCTCCGGTCATACGCAGGAAATAGGCGAATGGCCGTCGAATACGATCGTTTGGATGCGCGCATCATGACGCTTGTCCAGAGTAACAATCGGCTGACATCCGATGAGATAGGCGAGCGGGTCGGCCTTTCCGCCACCGCCGTCCAACGGCGACTCAAAAAACTCCGCGACAGCGGAATCATCGAGGCCGACGTATCCGTCGTTTCGCCAAAGGCCGTCGGTCGCCCCGTTTCCATGTTGGTGCTGGTTTCGCTCGAACGAGAACGGGCGGACATCATCGACCGCTTCAAGCAAGCGCTACGCGCCAATGCAGAGGTCATGAGCGGCTACTATGTCACAGGAGAGGCGGATTTCGTGATCATCGTCACGGCAACCGACATGGAAGGCTACGAGCAGTTCACGCGCCGTTTTTTCTATGAGAACCCGGACATCAAAGGCTTCAAGACCTTGGTGATCATGGATCGGGTGAAAGTCGGCTTTACTATTCCCATTGAAGCGCCCGAAGCTGGCTGAGGCTCGGGTCGCCAGCGGACTTGCGATCAGCCTTCATACGTCAAATCATCGGATACCAGCCAGAAGAGCGTCGTTGTCGCTTTGCGGGCATTGCGCAATGAAGGTCGGGGTCGCGCTGACGGCCTGCGCAACTTGTCTCCTGATGTTTCGCGGCGTGAATTCTTGACGGTCGTCCGCTGTGCAACAGCTTTGTTGCTCCTTCGAAGATCGGAATTCAAGAGGACTGGATTGCGTCACGATGGCTTTCGCTCTTCCATGAAGAATGGCTGCGGGCCGCAGCTGCGCGGCTGCAATCGGAGAATCGGCGTTGAATCATGGGTGCAGCCGCATTCCTGCGGAAACTCCCGATAATTCGCAGGATTAAGGAGCCAGACGTGCCGCACTCGCTGTTTTCCTGTGGGCCGCTGGCTCTAGATTGCGGCTCACCGATGCTGAACTGGGAAGTCATCCATGAAGGGCCTCGCCCCCGCGGCACTGAAGAAGCTGAGACGACCGGAGTTGATCGAAACGAGGGCTTTTCTGGACGGCGCCTGGCGCGAAACCGGCCAGGCCCTTTCGGTGACGGATCCTGCAACGGGTGAGCTCCTCTGCAATGTGACAGCTTGCAGCTCCAGCGAGGTCGATTTCGCGGTCAGGGCGGCTAGCCGCGCATTCCTCGATTGGCGCGACCGTCTGCCCAACGAGCGCGGCGCGATTTTGCGCGCTTGGGCTTCGGCCATGAGACAGAATGCCGAGGATCTTGCGGTCATCATGACCTGCGAACAGGGCAAACCGCTTTCCGAGGCGCGCGGCGAAATCGCCTATGGCGCAAATTTCGTGGATTGGTTCGCTGCCGAGGGCCTGCGCGCGTACGGCGATACCATTCCCAGTCACCTGCCGAGCAGCAAACTGTCCGTTCAGATGCAGCCGATCGGCGTCACCCTCGCAATTACGCCTTGGAATTTTCCTTCTGCGATGATCACGCGCAAGGCCTCGGCCGCACTTGCCGCAGGCTGCACGATGATCGTGAAGCCCGCTCCGGAGACGCCGCTTTCGGCTTTGGCGCTTGCAAAGCTGGCCGAGGAAGTGGGCGTGCCCCCCGGCGTCTTTCAGGTCATCACTGGAGAGGCGGCACCTCTGGCCAAGAGCTTGCTCGAGCATGCCGACATTCGCGCTTTCTCGTTCACCGGATCGACGGAAGTGGGACGCCTGTTGCTCGGTCAATCCGCGCAGACAGTGAAAAAGACATCCATGGAGCTCGGAGGTCACGCGCCGTTCCTGCTGTTCGACGACGCCGTCCTCGAAGCTTCGGTCGCCGGCTGTATTGGTGCCAAGTTTTCGACGTCGGGCCAAGATTGTCTGGCCGCGAACCGCATCTACGTTCAGCGCGGCATCTACCAGCGCTTCGTGCAGGACTTCGCGAAGGCGGCCGCGCGATTGAAAGTCGGCCATGGTTTGGAAAGCGGCACCGAGATCGGTCCGATGACGCGCCCCTCGGTCGCGGAAAAATGCCGTCAGCACATCTCACAAGCCTTGTCTGCAGGGGCGCGCCTCGTTGCGGGCGGGCAAGACTGTCCGCTGGGAGGCAGCTTTGTCACCCCCACGGTGCTTGCAGACGTCACGGACGACATGCTGATCGCGAGAGAGGAGACCTTCGGTCCCGTGGCAGCGATCCTTCCTTTCGACGATGAGCATGAGGTCATTGCGCGGGCGAACAACACCGAAATGGGACTGGCCGCATACATCTACACACGAGATCTCGCGCGGGCGATGCGTGTGACCGATCGACTCGAGTACGGAATGGTTGCCGTGAACACGCCGAGATTCACCGGCGCGCCGATACCCTTCGGGGGTTGGAAACAGTCGGGGCTCGGCCGGGAAGGTTCGAAGCTCGGATTAACCGAGTATCTGGAGCCGAAATACGTTTGCCTCGGCAGCCTTGCAGCTTGAAAGGACAAAAACAGTGACGATCGATATCGCAAAGATCAGCGAATTGGACCGCCGTTCGGTCCTGCATCCTTTCACACAGCTGAAGGAGTTTGCGACTGGGAAAGCCGGTGATCCGACGATTGTCGAGACCGGCAAGGGAATTCGCATCCAGGATGCCGCCGGCAAGGAGTTCATCGACGGTTTCGCGGGCCTCTATTGCGTGAATGTCGGCTACGGTCGGACCGAAGTTGCCGAAGCCATTTCGAGGCAGGCCTATCGCCTAGCCTACTATCATTCCTATGCCGCGCATACCACGGATGAGCTTGCCATCCTGTCCGATCGCCTGGTGAGGATGGCACCGGGCAAGATGAGCAAGGTGTTCTATGGAATGTCCGGCTCGGACGCCAACGAGACGCAGGCCAAGCTTGTCTGGTATTACAACAATCTTCGGGGCAAGCCGAAAAAGAAGAAGATCATCTCGAGGGATCGTGGCTATCACGGCTGCAGCATCATCTCCGGCTCGATGACCGGCATGAGCTTCTATCACGATCACATGGACCTGCCATTTTCACAGATCGTTCATACGGGCGTTCCACATCACTACTGGGGCGGACATCCCGGTGAAACCGAGGCCGAGTTTTCGAAGCGTCGCGCCGCAGAGCTCGACGAACTCATTCAACGGGAGGGGCCCGAAACGGTCGGTGCCTTCATCGGCGAGCCCGTCCTCGGCACGGGGGGTATCACGCCGCCACCGCAAGGGTATTGGGAAGCCATCCAAGCTGTGCTGCGCAAACACGACGTTCTTCTTATTGCCGATGAAGTCATCACTGGGTTCGGTCGTACGGGGTCGATGTTCGGCTCCGACCGCTACGGCATAGAACCCGATCTGATCACCATCGCCAAAGGTCTGACATCGGCCTATTTTCCACTGTCCGGCGCGATCGTCAGCGAGAAAGTCTATCAGGTCATGGAAGACGGTGCCGACCGGGTCGGCTCATTCTCCCATGGTTACACTTATTCTGGCCACCCGATCGGCGCGGCTGCCGCCAACGCCGTGCTCGACATCGTCGAGAACGAGGATCTTCCCGGCAACGCCGACACGGTCGGAAGTTACTTCCAGACTCAGCTGCAAACCAAGTTCGCCCAGCTGCCGATCGTCGGAGAAGTACGCGGCGTCGGCCTCATGGGGGCAATCGAGTTCGTGGCAGATCGCGAGAAGAAGACCCGATTCGATCCGGCGCTCAAGGTCGGCGCACGGGTTTCAAAGGCGGCGCGAGATCGTGGACTGATTGCGCGGGCCATGCCGCATGGCGATATCCTCGGCTTCGCGCCTCCGCTCGTCATCACCAAGGCCGAGGTCGATGAGCTGGTCTCCATTGCGGAGTCCGCTGTTCGTTCGGTCATGGATCAACTGGTTCATGAGGGGCAGAAAATCTAGGCCTCCGCTGGCCGCCATTCCTGGCGGCCAGCGTCACCACTTGAGCGCTATCGAGGTGAAGCGATATGGGGCGAGCGGCACTCGTAACGGCTGGTACGGCAGGCCTCGGCTTGGGGATTGCCGAGAAGCTCGTGTCGGACGGCTTTGATCTCGTGCTTACCGGCCGCGACCCGAAAAAGATGGCGGCATCGGTTCGACGGCTTGAGACCATCGCTACCGGAATTCGTGTTTTCGGTATCTGTTCGGATTTGAGCAACCCTCAAGATACCGAAGCTCTCTTCGACCAGGCTTTGGCACATCTGCCTCACATCGATTGCCTGGTGATCAATTCGGGCCATATGGCTTACGGAACTGTCGAGGATCTGTCTGACGATCATTGGTGCCAGGCTTTCGAAATGCTCCTGATGAGCGCAGTGCGACTGGTGCGCAGGGCTCTTCCACATATGCGCGAGCGAGGGAACGGCGACATTGTTTTCATTACGGGCGCCGAAGCGCGTGAGCCCTCGGCACATCTCGTCCTTGCAAGCACGTTCCGGGCGGCGATCGCGAATATGGCCAAGATTCTCGCCAAGAGCGCCGCGAAGGATAATGTTCGCGTCAATGTCGTCGCTCCTGGCTATTTTGACACGGGTCGTGTTCGCGCGCGCGTTGATGCACTCGCATCGGAACGAAACGTGTCCCGGGCGGAGGCGATGAGAACAATCGCCGGCGACAATCCACTCGGCCGCGCAGGTCGGGCCAACGAGATCGGCGAACTCGTCGGCTTCATCTGTTCGCGCAAGGCGGAGTTCCTGAATGGTGCGACGATCGTCATCGACGGGGGCAAAAGCGCCGGTTGCATCTGACCGTGACCGGCCTGCCTTGTTGCTGTCCGTTCAATGCAGGCGCCCTCCGGCGGGTTGCGCGTTGCTGCCTGTCGATGACCCTCGATAAAATAGGCCGCGCCAAAGGGCGACCCAAGTCTGCGAGGTTTCCACGATCAGGTCGCAGCCTGTTCGATCGGCGAGAAAGACGCTTCGAAACTGTCTGCCGTAGCCCTGCACGTGAGCCGTCCTCGATAAATGTTGAGGCCGGCCCGCAGGTCCGAATTCCAAGTGGCGTTCTAAGCGGCGCCACCGTCAAGTAAGAATCCTGAAAATCTCGCCGTCGAAATCAGAGTGGCCTTCGCGCTCGGCCCGAAACAATGATCCATCCTCGTTGGACCCTGCTCCGGCTGGAGTTGTGCGCAAGAACGCCAAAGTTGCCGAATTCCTGCATACTTTGGCCAATCAGTTCGCAATTTCACTGCGTGTTTGGGGATAGAAGAGGTCGAGCAAAACGGAGATTAGGACATGAACGTCGGTGTTCCCAAGGAAATCAAGACGCACGAATATCGCGTGGGCCTGACGCCCGGCGCCGTGCGCGAATATTCGGCCGCCGGCCACTCCGTGCTGGTGGAGACCAATGCCGGCGCCGGCATCGGCGCAACCGACGAGAATTATCGAAAGGCCGGCGCAACAATCGTGAGCTCCGCGCGCGAGGTGTTCGCCTCGAGCGAGATGATCGTAAAGGTGAAGGAGCCTCAGCCTTCCGAGTGGGTCCAGCTGCGAGAGAACCAGATCCTCTTCACTTATCTGCATCTGGCGCCAGACCCGGAGCAGGCCAAGGGCCTCCTGAAGTCGGGGTGCACCGCAATTGCCTACGAAACAGTGACCGATGCGCAGGGCGGCCTTCCGCTCCTCGCGCCGATGAGCGAGGTCGCGGGCAGGCTTGCGGTCGAAGCGGCCGGCGCGGCGCTGAAACGGTATGCGGGGGGGCGGGGGCTGTTGATCGGTGGCGTGCCGGGTGTCCAGCCGAGCCGCATCGTGGTGATCGGAGGCGGGGTTGTCGGTACGCACGCAGCACGGATGGCCGCGGGCTTGGGTGCCGAGGTCACGATCCTGGATCGCTCGATATCGCGGCTTCGCGAACTGGATGAATTGTTCGAAGGGCGGGTCCGTACCAGATTTTCGACGATAGACTCCGTCGAAGAGGAAGTGTTCGCTGCCGACGTCGTCATCGGCGCAGTCCTGATCCCCGGCGCGAGCGCACCGAAACTCGTCAGCCGCGGCATGTTGAGTTCGATGCGCAAAGGCTCCGTGATCGTGGATGTTGCCATCGATCAGGGTGGATGCTTCGAGACTTCGCGTCCCACGACACATGCAGATCCAACCTACGAGTTGGACGGCGTCATCCACTATTGCGTCGCCAATATGCCCGGAGCAGTCCCATCCACTTCAAGCCAGGCGCTGAACAACGCCACGTTGCCGTTTGGATTGGCGCTGGCCAGCAAGGGGTTTGCAGCCGTGCTCGAGAATCCGCATCTACGCGCAGGTCTCAACGTCTACCGAGGGCGCCTCACCTACAAGGCGGTAGCCGAGAGTCTCGGCCTCCCATTCTCACCGATCGAGCAGGCCGCGGCCTGATCCCAGTGGTCCCCCAAGGGGACGTTTCCTCCCTGACTTGGCGGGCCACTCCTTCGGAGTGGCCCATTTTTTTGGATGCACTCCGCTCGACACGTTCGCAGTGGATTGCAGCTCGCGAGCGGCGATCGTCGCGACGACGATACGGATTTGTCGTCAGTGATGAACGTCCGGACTCCGGCTACATCAACCCTCGGGCGATTTCTCCACCGGCACGGCAAAACCCGCCTTTACGCGGTCCAGTACGACCATTGTTTTGAAGCCCTTAACATCGGGGTTCTCATGGAAGAAGTTCCGGGTGAACTCTTCATAGTCTTCCATCGTGCGCGCGGTAACGTAAAGGAGAAAATCAGCCTCGCCAGTGACGTAGAAGCCATTGGCGACTTCACTCGACGATTTGATCGCCTTCTTGAACCTGTCGACTATGTCGGAACGGTCGCGCTCCAGAGTCACAAGCACGAGCATCTGAATAGGTCTTCCCACCTCTTTCGGCGAAACGATCGAGATATCAGCCTCGATGATGCCTTGCGAGCGCAGCGCCTTCAGTCGTCGCTGGCATGCGCTGGCAGAAAGCCCGGCCATTTCGCCGATCACCTCTGAGGTCAATCGGTTGTTCTTTTGCACGATCTCGAGGATGCGAGCGTCTATTCGATCGTATTGCATGTGGCGTCCGGTCATCAGGTGGAATTTCGGCACAAACCGCGCCTGCGTTGCAGAAAAAACCTCGGACCGGAGGGAAATGCGACGCAAACATGTTTGCGAGCAGCAGTATGCTGCAAACATGTAGCGAATTTCAACAAGCGACCGAGAGGCTTTTGGCGCGCCGATCCTTTCGGTGAATGGATCCCGCGTGCCGCCGGGTTGCGACATCGTCGCCTGGTCTTGCCGAATGCCTCGAATTTCCACGCTTGCTTTCGCGAAGAAGACAGCTCGAGAGGACGCACAAGATGACCATCAATATCAAAGATATCGCCGAAAAGGACCGGAACGCCGTCCTGCACCCTTTTACACACCTCAAGGATTTCGCGACCGGCAAGCTTGGCGAACCGACCATCATCGAGACCGCCAAGGGAATCCGCATCCAGGATGCCTACGGCAACCAACTGCTCGACGCGTTCGCCGGCCTGTACTGCGTCAATGTTGGCTATGGGCGCACCGAAGTTGCCGACGCGATCTCGCGCCAGGCCCACCGTCTGGCCTTCTATCACTCGTACGCGGCGCATACGACGGACGAACTCGCGATTCTCTCGGATCGTCTCGTCAGAATGGCGCCAGGACCGATGAGCAAGGTCTTCTACGGAATGTCCGGTTCCGACGCCAACGAGACACAGGCAAAGCTCGTCTGGTACTACAACAATCTCCGCGGAAAGCCGAAAAAGAAGATCATCATCTCGCGTGAGCGAGGCTACCACGGCTGCAGCGTCGTTTCCGGCTCGATGACCGGCATGAGCTATTACCACGACCATATGGATCTCCCGCTACCGATGATTGCGCGCACCGGCTCCCCACATCATTATTGGGGCGCAGCACCTGGTGAAACCGAACAGGAGTTCTCTGCCCGTCGAGCGGCTGAACTCGAACGATTGATCGAACAACTTGGCCCGGACAACGTTGGCGCCTTCATTGGCGAGCCGATTCTCGGTACAGGTGGCATCACGCCGCCGCCAGAGGGCTACTGGAAAGCGATCCAGGCCGTATTGAAGAAGCACGACGTTCTGCTGATTGCTGACGAAGTGATCACTGGCTTCGGCCGAACCGGCTCCATGTTTGGATCGCAACATTACGGAATAGAACCCGACCTGATCACCGTCGCGAAAGGACTGACGTCTGCTTACGTCCCGCTCTCGGCAGCAATCGTGGGGGAGAAAGTCTATAAGGCGTTGGAAGAGGGAGCCGAACGGGTTGGCCCGTTTTCGCATGGCTACACTTATTCGGGCCATCCTATCGGCGCTGCCGCCGCAAATGCCGTCCTCGACATCGTCGAGAAAGAAGACCTTCCCGGAAACGCACGCGAAGTCGGCGCGTATTTCCAATCCCAGCTCAAGGAAAAATTTGCTCAGTTGCCCATCGTCGGCGAAGTGCGGGGGGTTGGGCTGATGGCCGCAATCGAATTTGTCGGCGACCGTGGCCTGAAGAAGAGATTCGATCCATCGCTCAAGGTTGGCGCGCGCATTGCGAAGGCAGCTCGCGACCGACGGCTGATCGCCCGCGCGATGCCACATGGCGACATCCTGGGCTTCTCGCCACCGCTGGTGATCACCAAAGCTGAAATCGATGAAGTCATCACGATCACTGAAAGTGCCGTCCGTTCTGTCATGGACGAACTTGTCCGCGAGGGCGAGAAGCTCTGACAATAGTGACCGACGGCATTCCGCGGCCGTCCATCATCGTTGAAACAGCGGAGGGCGGTTCGGCCGTCAGCCGCCGATGCATCTGCTCCCGCCGGCAGTGCACGTGCTTGTCTCATTGATCGATGCCACGAGGTGCCGAATGTCCGATAGCGTCAGTCATAAACTCTTTATCGACGGAAGGTGGCGCTCGGGCAGTCGGCGAGCGGATCTGCCGATTATGAACCCTGCAACCGAGCGACATTTCGGGCGCGTGGCTGTTGCCGCCGCATCGGACCTTGATGAGGCGTTGACTGCTGCTCGAGCCTGTCTGCCACGTTGGTCCAATACACCTGCTCGGGAACGCGGTGCACTGCTGGTTCGCGCCGCGCGAATGCTCAAAGAGAAGATCGACGTAGCCGCCGCGGCGCTTTCCGAAGAGCAAGGCAAGACAATCGTCGAAGCCAAGGGCGAGTACACGCGCGCGGTCGACACCCTTGAATGGAACGGCAGTCAGGCCGAGAAGTTGTGCTGCCCAGTACCGATCGACCAGAACCGGATGATCGTGCCGGAGGCGGTGGGCGTCGTCGCAGCTTTCACACCCTGGAATTATCCCGCCGTCCTCAATGCGCGCAAGCTCGCTGCTGCTCTCGCAGCCGGTTGCCCAGTGATCCTGAAAGGGGCAGAGGAAACCCCAAGTGCCGGCGTCCATATCGTGCGGGCATTGGAGGAGGCCGGACTGCCGGCTGGTGCTGTGAGTCTGATGTTCGGCGATCCGCCGATGATATCCGAGCATCTGCTCGGCTCATCCGTTGTTCGGGCCATGTCATTCACCGGATCGACGGCCGTTGGCAAGCAGCTGGCCAAGCTTGCTGCCAACAACCTGCAACGGTGCGTGCTGGAGCTCGGCGGCCATTCACCCGTTGTTGTCTTCGACGACACCGACATTTCGAAGGCTGTCGCTGCGATAACCGCGTACAAGTTCGAATGCGCTGGTCAGAGTTGCAATGCTCCCAGCCGTATTCTGGTCGCGCGGCGAATTTACGAAGAGTTCCTGGTGAGACTTGTAGATGCGGCAAAAGGGATAAAGATCGGCGATCCCTACGATCCCGAGACGGACATGGGGCCAATGGCGAACGCCAGACGCATTGAAGCGATGGAACGCCTGACTCGGGATGCCCTCGATCGCGGAGCGAAGCTGGAGATCGGCGGGAGGCGCCTTGATCAACGTGGCTTCTACTGGCCGCCTACGATCCTGACCAAGGTACGTCCGGATTCGAAGGTGCTCCGCGAAGAACCGTTCGGACCGATCCTCACGGTCGCACCCTTCGGCACGATCGAAGAAGCCATTGAAGAGGCGAACGCGACCGAATACGGCCTTGCATCCTATCTATTCACCGAGTCCCGCGAAATTCAGAGCCGCATGATCCGCAGTCTTTCGGCGGGAGCAGTCAGCGTCAACCGCCTCAAAGGCGTCTCTGCGGATGCGCCGAACGCCGGGATCAATCAAAGCGGCTATGGCTATGAAGGTGGCGTCGAGGGGATGAGGGCCTTCCAGAACTTGAAGCTCGTCAACATGGCTGGCGCGCCGGCCCTCGGATAGCCGGCCCGCAAGCTAGCGCAGGCGCTCGGGACTGCAATCCTATCGTGGCAGCGGTGTCAGAGCCGCGCCGCAAACGCCGGAAAAGCTGTTTCAAAAATCAAGCCGAAGTTCGAAAGACAGAGATGAAAACCACCACCGCAATACGAGATGTTGTTCTGGCTGCCGGGAACGGATGCTTCTTCTATGACGATCAGGCGGCAATACGGGCCGGCGTTGCTCGTGACGGCTTCCGATATCTAGGTACTCCTTTGACCCCGGGTTTTACGACCATTCGTATGCCGTCGCGTTCGCTTAGTATCGGTCTCGTGTTATGGGATGGGGTGATCGTGTGGGGCGACATGATGGGCGTCCAATATTCGGGCGCAGCCGATCGTGATCCCGTTTTTCAGCTCGATGGAATCGAATCGCTCGTCCGATCTGTCATAGTTCCGCGGCTCCTAGCTACGGACGTCTCTCATTTTCTGGATGGTTGTGCACGGGTCCTCGTGCACCATGAGGGCAAACGGCTACCTCTCGCGATCGAATATGGTGTGAGCCAGGCGTTGCTTCGCGCGGCTGCGCACCTTCGGTCCACCACACTCGCCGAAGTGATCTGCTCGGAATTCTCTCTGCCATGGCCAAACAGGCCAGTCCCCCTGTTAGCGCAGAGTGGGGACGCAAGGGAAATCAACATCGACAAGATGATCCTCAAGGGCGTCGATATTCTCCCGCATGGCTTGATAAATTCCCGCGAAAAATTCGGCCGTTCAGGCGAGACGTTTCGGGAGTTCGTCAAATGGGTTGCCAGGCGCGCAACAGAAATTGGAGAGCCCGGTTATCACCCGACCCTGCATTTCGACCTCTACGGTTGGATTGGCCTCGAGATTGGCATGGAGCCCGAAAGAATTGCGGACTACATTGCGCGGCTCTCGGATGAGATTTCCGGCTACCGGCTCCTCATTGAATGCCCGGTACTGTATCAATCGACAGACGCCCAGCTGGACGGGTATGCCAGGATCGTCGGACTTCTCGATAGGCGCGGTTCGAAAGCCCGGGTGGTCGTCGACGAGCGATGCAATACGCTCGACGATATCCGGCTGTTCGCGAAGGCGAAAGCCGCCCATATAATCCAGATCAAGATGCCAGACGTTGGCTCGGTCGCCGACTCCGCCAAAGCTGTTCTAGTCTGCAAGGAAAATGGTGTTGGAGCATATGTGGGTGGAAGCTGCGCCGAAACGGACCTTTCAGCGCGAGCCTCGGTCCACATTGCGGTCGCAACGCAGGCCGACATGATGCTCGCAAAGCCGGGCATGGGCGTAGATGAGGCCATCTCTATCGTCGGCAATGAGCAAAGCAGGCTGCTTTCCGCTCTCAAGTACAGACAATCCACCCAAGCCTCCGTTCGGAATGTTGCATCCACATGAGCAAGGCCCTCGAAGGCATCACGGTCGTTGCCGTAGAGCAGGCGGTTGCAGCACCCTACGCGTCGTCCCGGCTTGCGGACGCTGGCGCGCGCGTCATCAAGGTCGAGCGGCCCGAGGGTGACTTTGCGCGAGCTTACGATACGTTGGTTCACGGCCAGAGTGCTTATTTCGTGTGGCTCAATCGCGGAAAGGAATCGATCTGCCTCGACCTGACAGTCGATGAAGATCGCGAAATCCTCCACGCGATGATTGCCAACGCGGATGTTGTCATTCAGAACCTGAAGCCCGGGAGCGCGCGAAAGCTCGGATTCGGATCCGCCGATCTTCGCAAACGCTTTCCTCGCCTGATAACGTGTGACATCTCCGGATTTGGAGAGACCGGTCCTCTGTCGGGTTTGAAAGCGTACGACTTGATCGTCCAAGCCGAGACCGGGCTCTGCGCGGCCACTGGAACTGTGCATGGCCCGGCCCGGGTCGGCGTATCGGTCTGTGATATTGCGGCCGGTATGACTGCTCTCAACGCCATCTTGGAGGCTCTGCTTCAGCGCGAGCGAACCGGCGAAGGCGCGGCTATCGAGGTATCACTCTTCGACGCGGTTGCCGACTGGATGAATGTTCCAGTGCTTCAGTTCGATTACAGCGCCTTCCAGGCTTCGCGGGCTGGCGTGAACCACCCGTCGATTGCGCCGTACGGAGCGTACCGCTGCGCCGACGGCAACGACATCATTTTGTCCGTTCAAAACGACCGGGAATGGGTCAACTTCTGCGCCACATTCCTGGGGCGGCCGGAGCTCATCCGGTGCCCCGCCTTTGCCGATAACATGGCACGTGTCGGCAACAGGACTGCCTTGGATGAGATCGTCGTCGATCGGTTTTCGAAGCTCTCGAGCGGCGAGGCGATGAAAGAGCTGGAGGCCGCCGGAGTTGCGTACGGACGGTTGAACCAGATAGGCGATGTATCCCGCCATCCACATCTGCGACGGGTGCCCGTCTCGACACCGTCCGGCGTTATTCGCGTCATCGCGCCAGGCGCGATCTTCGACGAAGAGCCGGCTCCGACGTTGCGACCTGTTCCAGCTTTGGGTGCGCATTCCAAGGCATTGCGCGAGGAATTCGACAAAGGCAGACTGCGATCAGCGACCTGACTGTTCCAAGGTTTGTCACGCATCCTCGTGCAGGACCGCGCATTCGTCTCGGCCGCTTCACGGCTGAATTCCACTACGATCGATTTCGGTGCTCAAAGAGATAACCGGCGGTCCTTGGCGGAACCACGGCTAGGTACTCTTGATCATCCCTCTCACGTAGGGCGTTGAGGCTGCAGCCTTGATGATTTCGTGTCTCAACTCCTCTGCAAACAACTGGGCAAGCCGTGACGGCGGCCGAAAAGTCGAGGTCAGCAATGCAATACGTTGAGGTACGACAGGTCGAAATTTGACGAGCACACATCGATCATCACGAAGGACCCAGCTGGGCCAGGGATCGATCAAGGCTATGCAGCGTCCAGAAGCAGCAGCTGCGAACGCCACAGCAGAGCTATTCGCCTCCATCGCCACCTGCATCTTGATGCCGGCGGCTTCGAAGCATTCGCGAACGAGATAGCTGGCTGGGGAGCCGACATATGTACCTATCAGCGGATGGCCATCCAGGTCGCGCGGCGTGACATAATCATAGCTCTCGAAAGCATGACCGCGATGAACTGCTGCGACGATCTCGCTCTCGCCGATCATCTCGACGTCCACGTCGCGATCTGCCACGGGCGCGTGCAGCAGTCCGAGATCCACTTGATGATGCGTCGTCGCCTTGATGACCTCGGCACGAGATACAGTGACGATCCGCACTTTCACGAGCGGCGCTTTGTTCTGCAACGCCACCGCCGCTTGAACGACAATAGAACCTGCCAACGTCGGAATAGCTGCGATCGCCAACTGTCCTGCGGATCCAGAGCGGAAGTCATCGATCCGATCTTCGAAGACCTCCACGTGCGTAAAAAGGCGGGCAGTTTCCTCGTAGAGGCGGGCTGCATCTTCCGTCGGAATCAACCGCCGCCGCTCCCGTCCGAACAATACCAGGCCGACATCCTGCTCGAGCTCGATCAGTGCTTTGCTGACTGCGGGCTGGGTCACTGCAAGCTTGTCGGCGGCAACCGTTACATTGCCCGTCTCGTACACGACCCTGAATACTTCGAGCAGTCTTAGATTGAGCCGCCTCATAACCGACCGGTTATCTAGTCCGCAGAACTATTCATTAGACGGAATGTTCAGGGCGCGCAACAGTCGAGGCGAACTTCAAAGAGCCGGAAGGACCCAAGATGCTGCTGTTCGAGAGATCGGAATATTTGTCGCGTGTTGCACGCGTGAAGAAGGCAATGACGCAGCGCGGCATCGATCTTCTGCTGGTTGCTTCGCCGGCAAATCAATTCTGGCTCACCGGTTACGACGGGTGGTCCTTCTACACGCCTCAGATGGTGGTGATCAGCCACCACCAGGAAGAGCCGATCTGGATCGGTCGCGGCATGGATGCCGTCGGAGCGAAGTTTACCGCGTTTCTCGCTCCGAAGAACGTGGTGCCGTATCCGGACAAGTTCGTCGGCTCATCCGAGCTGCACCCGATGCAGTTCGTCAGCGAGGAGCTTCAGCGTCGTAGATGGGATCGCGGCAGGATCGGTGTCGAGACCGACGATTACTATTACACAGCCAAATGGGACGCGATTCTCAGGAAGAATCTTCCGAATGGCGAATTCGTCGATGCTTTCCTGCTGGTCAATCGTTGCCGGATGGTGAAGTCCGAACGCGAGATCGAGTACATGCGCCAGGCAGGCCGTATCGCTGCCGCCGCCCAGCAAGCCGCGTTCGATGCTGCGCGACCCGGAGTACGCCAGTGCGATGTCATGGCCGAAGTCTACCGGGTCACGACGGCGGGACTGCCGGAGTTCGGCGGGACGTTCCCCTGCAAGCCGCCCAATGCCATGGTGGGTGAATATTGTTCTGCGCCGCACTTGTCATGGACCGATGCGCCGCTTGTAGAGAACGATCTTTTCTACATTGAACTCGGCGGCGTCAGGCATCGCTATCACTCGCCTCTTTCCCGGTGCATCTATCTCGGCAAACCAACGGAGCGCATGGCGTTCACGGCCAAGGTGATCGCCGAGGGCTTGAATGCCGTGCTGGAAAAGGTGCGACCGGGCGTTTTGTGTGAAGAGCTGGCTGCCGTCTGGAAGGCAGTGATCTCACGACACGGCGTCGAGAAGGAAAGCCGGATTGGCTATCCGGTGGGCATTGGATACCCACCGACCTGGGGTGAACTCACGGCCAGTATCCGCGCCGGAGATCGGACCGAGCTGGAGCCGAACATGACCTTCCATTGCATTCCGGCGATCTGGACCGAGGACTTCGGCGTGGTGATCTCGGAGACGTTCGCGGTGACGGAGCGCGGGGCCGATGTCTTTGCCGAGTGTCCGCGCGAACTGCTGTGCAGGAGCTGAGGGGGCCGCGATGGAAAGCGGTTTGCTGAGAGGAGGGCATAATGTCTACGGTCATCGGATCGGGATCCTGATGATCGAGGGCCGCTTCCCGCGACCGCCCGGTGCGATCGGGAATGCGTCATCATTTCCGTTCCCAGTGATGCATCACGTCGTCAAGGGATGTTCTGGGACCCGAACGGTACGCGATCTCGCCGAGCTTGATCCGGAAAGCAGCGAGTTCCGAGACGCGATACAGCCCTGGGTCGACGGTGCTCGCTACCTCGAAGATCAGGGCTGCCACGCCATTACCACCTCGTGCGGCTTCTCGATTTTGTTTCAGCATCATTTGCTGGAAGCAGTCAGTGTTCCCGTATTCGCGTCGTCGCTCATGTTGATCCCCTTCATTGCAGCGACTCTGAGAGGAGGTCGTCGCGTGGGTGTCATCACAGCCGATGCAACCAGCCTGTCCGCACGTCATCTTCTAGCGGCAGGTATCGACCCAGCGAGAATTCACATCGCGGGAATGGACGGCTGTCCGGAATTCGCGGCGACCGCATGGGACGACAAGACGGCCCTGGATCTCGCTCGTATCAACAACGAAGTGGTTACCGTCGCCAAGCGACTGGTCGAGGAGGCGCCGGATACAGGAGCTCTTCTGCTGGAGTGCTCTTTGCTGCCGCCCTATGCAGCAGCAATCCAGACACAAATTGGCCTGCCCATATTCGATTTCACGCACCTGGTGTCACTTGTCCATTCCGCGTGCGCGCGGACGTCTTTTGCGGGACTGCTGTGATGCTCAATCGGATCATATCGTTCATCTATCCCGCCATCACGCTCGTTGCGTTACTTGGAATCTGGTATGCCGCGGTGAAGCTGTTCCGCGTCCCACCTTATCTCCTGCCTCTGCCCGGCGCCGTGATCCAGCGCATGGAAGAAGACTTCTGGTTTCTGCTCCATCACAGCTTGATCACCATTTACATCACCCTGGGCGGATTTCTGCTATCGATCGTCATCGGTGTGCCGCTCGCGATCGTCCTGGTTGCATCGCGCATCCTCGAGCGTGCCGTAATGCCGTGGCTCATCCTGAGCCAAACGTTTCCGAAAGTCGCCTTGGCGCCGCTCATTGTGGTCTGGTTCGGCTTGGGGCTTGGCCCGAAGTTCGTGATTACGTTCCTGGTCGCCTTCTTCCCAATTCTCATCTCGACCATCGTTGGCCTGCGGAGCATCGAGCGCGAGATGATCGAACTCGCGAGCGCTGTTCGCGCCAATACTCTCCAGACGTTCTTTCACTTTCGCCTTCCCTTGGCCCTGCCGAATATCTTCGCCGGCACGAAGGTTTCGATCGCATTTTCCGTGGTCGGCGCAGTCATTGCCGAATGGGTCGGAGCCAACGCAGGGCTTGGATATCTGTTGCTGCAGGCCAATGCCAATCTGGACACGACGTTGTTGTTCGCCGTTCTGGTCGTGCTGCTGATCATCGGGGTCGTGCTCTACTACGCAGTCGAGTTCGTCGAGCGGTTGGTCATACCCTGGCACAGCACGATACGTCTGCAGAACATGGCAGCGTGACCTTCAAAACCCAGTCGACTTTAGGAGCGGAAGCTATGAAGAAGATCTCGAGGCGGACTGTTGTATTTGGAGCGAGTGCATTGACGCTGTACGGCCCGTTCGTCAGGCGGGCGAAGGCATCCACGCCGATCAGTTTCAGGCTGGATTGGGCAATCTACGGCTCGCATGCGCCATTCTACTTGGCGCTGGGGGAGAAGATGTACGAGAAGGCTGGAGTGGATGTCAGCATTGGGGAGGGGCAGGGTTCGGCGACGGTCGCCAAGATCGTGGGGCAGGGCAACGATCCGATTGGCTTCCTGGACTTTACCAGCACGATCAGGGCCATCGAACAGGGCATCCCGCTGGTTGCGATCGGGCGGGTGATTTCGAACGCCATGTGCGTTATCAGTCATGCCGAGGCGCCCATCCGCGCGCCCAAGGAGCTGGAAGGCAAGGTCGTTGCCTACGCACCCTCCGAGAGCACTGGACAGATGCTTCCCGCGCTGTTGCAGCAATCCAACGTCGATGCAGGCAAGATCAACGTGCTCAATCCCGCAACGGGCGCAAAGAATGCGGTCTTTCTGCAGGGGCGGGCCGACGCGATCCCGGCAAACGTGAACGTGCAGATCGCACAACTTGAAGAGCAGGGAGCCAAGCTCCACTATTTCCTGTTCAGCGATTTCGGCGTCGAAATGATGAACAATGGAATCGTCGCGAACGCGAATTGGGTTCAGCAGAATCGTGATGCCGCCAAGGCGTTCGTTCACGCCTCGCTGGAGGCCTTCAGGGCGTCCAGAGAGGACCCCGACAAGGCCATCGACCTTCTGATCAAACGAGTGCCGCAACAGGCGCGCAACAGAAGTGTTCTACGCCGACAACTCGACTTGACATTTCCCACTCTCGAAACACGCAATACCAAAGGAAAGCCAGCTGGCTTCATGGCCGAGCAGGATTGGCGTGAAACGCAGGACTTGCTGTTGAAATATGGAGGCCTTCCCAAACCCGTTGAGCTGAGCAAACTCTATACGAACGAACTGCTAGAGGCCTGAGCGCACTATGGCTCAGCCGATCAAAGCACGCGCTGTCTCGAAAGTGTTTGGCTCCGGAAAGGGCCGCGTTGAGGCGTTGCGGGACATCGACCTTGAAGTGAGCGCCGGCGAGTTCGTCGCCATCGTCGGCGCCTCGGGTTGTGGAAAGTCGACATTGCTGCGTCTTGTCGGCGGCCTGATGGCGCCCAGCCACGGACAAGTCACGATCGGCGGCAAAGTCGTCACCGAGCCCAGCCCAGGCATCGGTATCGTATTTCAAACCCCGGTACTTCTCCCGTGGCGCACGGTACAACAGAACGTCCAGCTACCCCTGGACATTCAACGTTCCGGCAAGGAGCCGAAGCGAGTCGCGGAGCTGCTGGCGCTGGTCGGCCTCCGGGGATTCGAACACAGCAGACCCTACGAGCTGTCCGGTGGCATGCAACAGAGGGTGGCCCTTTGCCGAGCGCTCGTGACCAATCCATCGCTGCTCCTCATGGACGAGCCATTTGGGGCTCTCGACGCACTGACGCGGGAGCAAATGAACCTCGAACTCCAGCGGGTATGGATGGAGACTGGAAAGACGGTCCTTTTGATCACGCACAGCATCACGGAGTCCGTCATGCTGGCGGATCGGGTCGTCGTAATGACGCCGCGCCCAGGACGGATCCAGGAAATCATAAAAATCGACCTGCCTCGGCCACGCCATTTCTCTTCTCAGCGTCACCCAGAGTTCCATGAGGCCTGTGAGCGCATACGCATGTTGATGAACGCATCCGGATTTGTGGAGTAATCGATCATGAACACAACCATCCAAAGCGATACGATCAGATCGCATCGCCCCATCGTCATGGGCGACCGCGGTATGGTCGTGGCTGGTCATCCCAAAGCGTCTGAAGCCGGAGCAGCCATCCTTCGCAGCGGCGGGAATGCGATGGACGCCGCGATTGCCGCCGCCGCGACCTTGGCCGTCGCTATTCCGTTCATGAACGGTCTCGGGGGAGATGCTATCGCTCTTTACGGCGGGCCGGACGGAGATGTCACTGCGATCAACGGCTCCGGCGCGACGCCAAGAGCTATGTCGGTCAGCGCGCTGCGGAACCGCGGTCTGACAGCAATGCCACAACGTGGGCCTCTCCCGGTGACGGTCCCTGGCGTGGTCGCCGCCTGGGGCGAGGCGCTCGATCGTTTCGGCACTCGCTCTCTCGCCGAAGTGTTGGAGCCGGCGATTGACCTGGCCGAGCGGGGAGTTGCGCTTGACGCCTCCGCAGTGGCGTTTTTCAATGGAGACGAGTACACGGCGCTCACCCGCGAATACCCCGCTCTGGCCTCTTGTTTCGGTCCGGCCGGCGGACGTCGTCTCGGAGAGCGCTTGAAACAGCCCGCAGCTGCCGAGACCATGCGCACCCTGGCGGAAAAGGGCTGGAGATCGTTCTATTCCGGCGGAATTGCCCGGGAATGGCTTGCAGAGGCGCGAGACCAAGGGGTTTTGATCGATCTCGAGGATCTCGCTGCCCACCGAACCTCGTTCGAGCGGCCATTATCGACGAGCTGGCGAGACAGACGCGTCCACGTGGCGCCACCCAACTCGCAAGGTCTTGCACTGGTCGCCATGCTGGCTCTGACCGAAGCTCAACCGGCTGCGGCGCCATCCGACAATTCCGATCCCCTGATCGATCCGGTGGCTTATTTGTCACGGAAGTCCGTCGCATTTGCGATGCGCGATAGTTACTGTGCCGATCCACGCAGAGTCACCCTCCCGCCGGACCTCCTCTCGTCCAGTCGGCTAAGGACATTATCGCTCGATTCCGGGCCCTCCATGAGCGCGGCGGGTGGTGGTGATACGTCGACATTGGTCGTCGTCGACGCGGCCGGGCATGCCGTCTCCTGGGTTCAATCGCTATTCGAATCTTTCGGCTCGGGTGTCGTGTGTCCAAGTCACGGGCTCGTACTGCACAACCGGGCCATGCTCGAGCGCCTCGATGATGATCCGGTCCGCGGTCTGCGTGGCGGATTTCGTCCCTTCCACACGCTCTGCCCGGCGCTGGTGATGGGCGAGGCAGGCGTGGAGCTTGCGATAGCTACGCCGGGGGACCACGGCCAGCCGCAGTCACTGTTCCAGGTCATGAGACGTCACTTCGAGCAGGAAGTGGACATTCAATCGGCTATAGAGTGGCCTCGTCTACGCCACGACACCGGACGAGAAGTGATGCTCGAGAGCAGATGTCCATCGAGCTGGGACGCCGCCCTGGCGCAAGCCGGCTGGGCAGTGACGAGAGTAGACAGCTGGTCCCGTCTCATGGGCGGAGTGAATGCGATCCGAAAGCAGGGAGCTCTCCTGATGGGTGGCGCTGATCCCCGACGATCTTCATATGCGATCGCCGAGTGACGATTATCTGCTGAGCCGAAGCGCACGCGGGCCGGTATGGCCGGGTGCGCGGCCGCTGTCGGATGGACCGAAGATGCTCGGATCGGCGCCGCCTTGGTCGGGGCTTCTGCTCTATGGGGCGTTGACGAGCTTTATGGCTCGCCGTTCAGGCCCCATGGGAAGAGAACCACAGCAGGCATCAGGCCATCGAGGGCGGCCGAAATCACGACGAATAGATGTGGGACGCGTCGTCTCGCCTGCGGTGCTCGTTCGCTACCGGCGACCTATGGGCCGCCCAGGGCATCGTCCAGAATGGCCTTGAGGCGTGCGGCTCTTTTGCCAGCTCGCGATCGAGGTCCGCTTTGATCGCCACGGCATAGTCGTTGCTGATGTCCACGGCATGGCTCGTGTCGTTATGGTCGGGCGTTCCTGCCGGCAGAAGCTGATAAGCCCTGATTCCGAGAGCGTGCGTGTCATTGGCCCAGGCCGCGATCCGTGCTTCGTCATATGGTGCCGCTTTCACCGTCGGCAACGGGTCCGCATCGAGCGCATCGGCGTAACTTCCCCACGAATATGCCTGCAGGTCGACCAGAGAGTCGTCCCACATGCTGTGGAAACGTCGAGGCTTTCGTATACGCAGTGCCGTCGGAGCGTCTTGCGTGCAGGACGACATGCAGCTTGTTGCCGCCTTGATCGCCATTGCGTTCGCTCGCGTGCAACGGCTGTTCCAGGTCGCCTGCAAGATGAATCACGATTTTCAGCGCGCGTAGTCTGTCGTCCTTAGAGCGCGAGTTGTCTTTCAAGACCGCAATGGCCGCTGGCAAGCCCTCGACGATACAGGTGCCTTGGTCATTCAGGTCCTTGCAATCGAGGTTCGCGTCATATGTCGCTCGCTCGACGTCGACATCGACGAAATGCCAGCGGTACGTGTTCTTTCCTTCTGGCGTGAATTTGTAGTCATCGGCCCAGTTCGAAATCGAAGCCAGGGACGTGTCCCCTATCAGCTCCTTGAGCTTGGCGTGCGCGGCCGGACCGAGATGGCGCTGGGCCAGCTCCGCAATGACAGAATGACCTGACTGCCCCCAAGCAAGCGCTGGGGACATGCTGGCTAGGCAGGCAACGATAGAGACAGGCAGGAGCAGTCTGAGCTGTATCACTAGGCTTTCCCAATACCGAAGTGCATCAATCATTTTGCTTCTTGGGGCGCGTTCACCGGTGGCATGGATGAGGTCGGGCGGGGCAGGAAGCCATTTTGTAATGCCCTGCCCTGCCAGCATGATGACCAAAGCAGCAGATAGAATTGCAATTCCCGCGCATCCCGCAAAGTTATCCAAAAGCTGTATCGCAATTATGAAATGGCTGAATCCGGCCGCTTGAATCAAGCTGCGAAGGCGTTGGTGCAACCGAGCATCCAATCAGAAATCGCTGTCTGCTGGTAAGTCCCTTTCAGCACGCAATGATTGCGCAATCAAAGCGCGCTTCGAGCGAACAGCAATCGCCGCAGCTGCAAGGTCCCACCACATCGTGAGCAAAGGACCTGGCGCTGATCAATTGCCAAGAACACGACGAGGTATCGTACGGATCGTACGAAGTTCGGTGCTCGACGATTTCGTGCCGATGCTGAGATCGCGGATGCCAAGCTGCCCAAACCCAGCTACACAGTATGAAGGGACATATCGAGGTACCCAATATTTCCAGAGCCGAGACCAGTGTCTGGCTATTGGCGCTATTCGTTCACTCTCGGAACGCAAGCTCCAATCAGGCAGGGTCTTAAGCGTATCTTGGGCTGCTCGCGGTTCGGCGAGTCCAAATGCTGATCGACCGGATTCTCGGGGAGGAGCAAGCCGGTCATTCGCGCGGTGCATGAGGCCGCCATGCGATGGCGCCATTCGCGATGCGAACGGGAGCCATCGGCAAACTCTTTCGCGCGCTGGGCAAATTTCAATTTCCAGAAGCAGAAATCCGCATTATCGTTTCGCAAGTGGAACGGGGGAGGCCTCGTATGTTGGATGCGGCTACCACCGCGCTGCTACGCGCAGTGCTTGACGAGGTTTGCAAGAATCTTTCACCATACGAGACGGGTGTCCGCGCCCATGTCGCTTCGAAAATTCTGGAAGCTGCCAGCAGGGGCGAAACCACCCATGATGCGCTCGAACAGGTCGGTCGCGAAGCTCTTTCAAGGTTGCCGACCATGTGGCGCTAATTGAACAAATTCATGATGTTGTCACTCAGGTGAATTTTCAGGTCACAGTCCTCAAGATCTTGGTGAGTTATCCGGACGGCTTCGCGCCGATGGCGGAGCTCAAGCGAGACATGGCCATTCTGGCGACCAGCGGGCGGGACTGGGCCGAGCGTACCAAGAGACTGGGCGAGCGTGTGCCGAACCTCGACATCTTCTCGCAAAAGCTTATTGAGCGCGCCAACGGCGGCTGGCGCATCACGGAAAGAGGACGCGCCACCCTCGAGATGATGGAGGCGCGCCAAAGCCGCCCCGAGATGCCGGATGAGGCGAAGGACACACTTCCCGAGCCAACAAAGCCCATAGCGCTTTGCTCGGTTCGTGGCGAGGCCAACCCACGCAGCCACGAACGCAAGCAGCAACGCCGCATTTCGACCCGAAGGCGCGCCACAAGGTCTTAAGACAAATCAGTAATGAGCTGCGACGCGACGTCTTTGAGAGGCGCGGGAGAGGGGAAACGTCGGGCTCAGCCATGAAGCAGGCCGCCCCAATCGAGTCCCCGCGGAGAACCGCGGCGTACTTCGGGCTGCGCGAAAGAATCGGTTCGGGGCAGAAGCAATCTCGATGCCTGATGTTCAAGGCGCGTTGCGCGTTGGAGCCATGAGTTGTTCCGGAATCATGCCGATCGGCGTGAGGTATCTCGGTAACCGAGCGCATCCCGGGATGTTGGCAAGCGGCTACGTTCGTCGAGGCCGACATTGAGACATTCGCGCCTTGGGCTTGAATAAGCTTATTGGAGGTGCCGACGCGCACGCCAAGAATGACTCCCTGCTCTTAGGCAACGGGCCTCGGGTACGTCCTGCACTGCTTTACGATCTCGCCTGCATGCTTCCCTACGACGATGTCAATGTGCGGAAGGATCCTCGCAATGAAAATCGGGCGTGAATACGCCAATGGCAAATGTTCGCCCGCGAAACGCGCGTCGATGCCGATCGACACATTGCTAACCTGATCTCCATGGCCAAGCAGAGTCCAGACCTCGTGACCGCCATTCGCGCGCGCGCAGCGAGAAGGATTGAACAAGGCCATCATCGCTCGATTGGTTGCGCCGTCGAGCACAAGAGCCAAAAATTGCGAGCGCCTCAGGGAACCTAGACCCACCGCTTTCGATGGCGAGACCGGCGCTTGGTTGGACCAATCTTGGGTGCGGACGCTACCAGAGCGGTGATCTCCGCGCCGTAAGCGATGTCGAGATCGCGCCGCCTTGCCGATCCCACACGGCCAGTCACCGTCTCCAATCAGGACACTAGCCACTTGAAATTGGGACAGGGACGTCGGCCTGACCGCTTAGCTTGGCTTCTACCGTTTGATGCAGCCGATCCAGAGAAGGAGCGCGGCGGCTGTTCCCCGGACTGGGCCTCTTCGGGCCATTCAAGCCATCTGGAAACAACAACGCCGCCCGCTGAATCAGTAGCGACCCGCACCGGCGATCAGATGAATCGCGCTGATGGACTCGCGGAATTCGGCTGGCTCGTCGAAGTCTGCTTGATCAAGGAACGCGAGTCCGATCGCAGGTTTTTCGCTGTTGGGACACCTGATGCCGGTGGCGCGGAAGAAGCGATCCTGCGCTTTCCAGGTATCGTTCGGGAAGAGAGAAGGACCGCGCAGCGACGCCTTTCCGACGACGAGATCGCGTCTCTGAAGCTGAAAACGGATGGCGTGAGGCCATATATTCTGGTGCCTGGTCGAGGATGATCACCATTCTCTTGCGCAAGCGATGCGGACTGACGCGATGGAGCGAACGATACACTGCAGGTGGGAGCGCGGAGAAACCACGCTCGGCATGGACGAAGCCGGCAATGGGTCGTCCGTTGTCCTTTTGCCGGCCCTGAGTTCGATTTCGACGCGCCGGGAAATGCACCCGCTCTTCGAAAGCCTGCAGTCGCAGTTCCAACTGGTAACCGTCGATGGCCGGGGTTTGGCGATCGAACGCGCCCGAGAGACGATTGGTCGCCGGAGAGCCTCTCGGCGTTCCTCAACTGGTTCCTGAGTGAGATCGCGCCGCCGCCCCATGCGATCGTCGCGGCCGGCCACGCCGCGACCTATGCCCTCTATCAGGCGGTCTACCGGCCCGGCACTATCGAACGTCTTGTCCTGATCGCCCCGACCTGGCGGGGACCGCTGCCGACGTGGTGGATGGCGCGTGTCCCTGGTTCGCTCGGGTGCGCGCAGCGATAGATCATCCCATCACAGGCCCACTTCTTTACCGGCTCAATGTCAGCCGCTTCGTCGTATCGAAAATGGCGCGCGAGCACGTGTACGGCGATGCCGGCTGGCTCAGTGGAGATCGTCTGGCGGAGAAGCTCGCCGTGACCCGCGCCAGGCGCCCGGCACGGCTCGGTGCGCTTCGTCACCGGCGCCCTCGATCGCGTGGAGAGCCGCGCGGCCTTCCTCGACCTCGCTCGGCGCGCCAATGCTCCGATACTTGTCATCTATGGCGAGGAGACGCCGTCGAAGTCGCGGGCGGAAATGGAGGCGCTTTGTGAACTGCCCAATGTTCGGGTCAAGCGGCTGTCAGCTGGCAAGCTGGCGGTCCACGAAGAGATGCCGGATGCAGTCACCGACGCCGTCGCGGCATTCCTCAACGAAAATGGTCATGTCCGGGCGTAAGCAGCGGGCTTAAGCGGCGGTTGGGCATGCATCCGCTTCGCGATCTGCTTGCGCCGCGCTACCGGCGCATGGTCCCTCGGCCGTGGGCTCTGAGTACCTACTACGCTGGCTGGCTCGTCGCCCGAACCAGCGCTTCGGTCCGGAAGCTGCCGCACGTGGCCCCTGTAGCGCGACGCGCGGCACGAGAGGCAAGCTACAAGGGACACAACTCATCGTCCCTTACAAATCGGAGTTGGCCGTTGCGGCGGTGGCGGATGATCCTTCTTGTATTGAGCGAGGATCGGACCGAGGGTTTCCTTTGGCCAGAATTTCGGAGCGCGGATTTCCTTCAAACAGGAAGCATTCCAGTATAATCCCGCACTCGACAGCGACCGGCGGGCCGCCACCGCTCGCGCCACGGCGTCGACGTCGGAGGAGTCGGGATAGATGTACAGCGTCGTCGGGTTCTCGTTCACCATCGCCACGATTTGTCCGGCGTCCGATGGCGACCAACTGGTGCAGCCGTTGCTGCGGCCACCGGCGTAATCGACCAGCGTTCCGAACGGAACGTAACCGTCATGGTTTGCGTACGGACTGCGCGGATCTTTTCGAAGACAGACGTTTCTCAATAATTCGGCCGGATGTCCGCCGATCTCGCGCTGCCGGGCGTTTGCGGTCTCGCCTTCGCCTTCAAACTGAACGAACGAGCGTATCAAGACCGCCTCTTGTTTCGCTGAGGCTCGGAAATAGCCTTTGAACGACGTTTTCGTCTCGCCTGTCAGATAGGCCCCGCCGGCCGTCAATTCCGAATCCGGCGCATTGCTGAAGTTCTTCGCACACCGTCTTCCGTTTGCGAAATCCGCGATGCCCTTCAAATGGCGACCGCCGCCGTGACCCGCCGAAATCGTACGAAACGACCGGTTGGATTCGCAGATAACGTAAAACCGCCCGCCAAATTTGCCTTCGCTTGAATCGTTGGGACGCGTAGCGTCCATAGCGAAGTAGCAGGGATTTTTGACTGCGCCTTCGCCGACCTTTTTTAGGTAAAGCGCGCGCGCCTTTTGCAACACCGCTTGTGCGATTTGACCGTCGCCTTCGCCGACATGGGCCCTCAGCCAAGCCGGAACGTCCGACGATTGCTGCGCGGCAAAACACCGTGGCAACGCCGACAAGGCGACGATCATGAAGACGCTGAATATATCGATGATGCTCAGAAGGACGGACTTCAACCGCACGGATCAATTCTCCCGTCGAAGTGTTTTGCATGCCAATTCACGTGGCGCGCCGTGTTCAACGGTAACGCTGGATCGCACGGCCGGACTAGCAGACTACTTCGCGAGGGCGATCGCAATCGTCCTGATATTGTGCCTGACCATCTCGACGTAGCTGGGAGCCTCTCCATTTCGATCGGTCAGGCTATCCGAATAAAGCGTTCCGCCGATCGCGACACCAGTCTCGGAGGCAATCTGGCGCATCAGTCTGGGGTCAGTGATGTTTTCCAGGAAGACAGCCGGAATCTTCTCCTTCTTGATCTGCGCGATGATGGTCGCGATATCCCCCGCGCTCGGCTCAGTTTCGGTCGAAACGCCCTGGGGCGCCACGAACGTGATGTCGTAGGCGGCGGCGAAATAGCCAAAGGCGTCGTGAGTCGAAATCACCTTACGCCGCTCGGCCGGAATCCGTGCGACCGCTTCGCGAACGTCGCGGTCAAGCGCTTCCAGTTTGGCTTGATAGGCCGATGCATTGGCTCCGTAGGTCGCGGCGTTGGCGGGATCGGCGGCGACCATCGCATCGCGAATATTGGCGACGTAGATCTCGGCGTTCTCAACGGCTTGCCAAGCGTGCGGGTCCAGTGCCCCTGCGCCGCGATCACGACTCAGTATCTCGCCGGGACCGGTCTTGCGCGGCGCAATACCTCGGGTTGCGAGGACGGTGGCCGCGCTGCTGCCGGATGATTCGACGAGCCGCGGCAGCCAGCCCTCCAAGCCGAGGCCGTTGACGATCACAAGCTTGGCATTCCTGATCGCCTCCGCATCGGCGGTCGTCGGTGTGTAGACGTGGACGTCGCCGTTGGAGCCGACCAGGGTCATAACGTCGGCCCGATCACCGCCAACGTTCCTCGCGAAATCACCGAGGATCGAAAACGTCGCCACCACCTTTAATTTTGGTGCTTGCTGCGCAGAAGCGGGCAGTGCCGCCGAGACCGCGGCAACACCTATCAAAATCAGCAGTCGAAAGCAGGCCTTCCTCCAAGGCTTGGAAATGTCGTGCCGCGGATCACGGTTTAGATTGACATGAAATCGCCGTCGAGCATCGGCGTGCATTGGAGCGCCCTGGCAGAACTGGAACAATAGCATCTCTCTGAATTGCTTGAAGTGACGGAAGCTCAACGGCTTCTCATGAAAGCCTTCGATCTACTCTCGCCCCCAAGGGGACATCCCCGTGTCTGGCACCAGTCGCCCATCTCATCCCCTTTGCATCGCCTTTCATTACATGTAATGTTATAACATTACAAGCAGATCGCTGACTGATGCCCTTGCGTCACGTTGCGCGAGCGCGAGGAGGAGATACACCATGCCCGATACTACACCGCAGATTCCCGTCACCGTTCTGACCGGCTATCTCGGCTCCGGGAAGACGACATTGCTGAACCGCATTCTCACTGAGACGCATGGCAAGCGGTTTGCCGTGATCGTGAACGAATTCGGAGAGATCGGTATCGACAACGATCTCATCGTCGACGCCGACGAGGAGATTTTTGAGATGAACAATGGCTGCATCTGCTGCACGGTGCGGGGCGACCTCATTCGCATCACCGCAGGGTTGATGCGGCGCAGCCGAGGCTTCGACGGCATTGTCATCGAGACCACGGGCCTCGCCGATCCCGCCCCGGTGGCGCAGACTTTCTTTGTCGATGAGGACGTCCGCCGCAAGACGAAGCTCGACGCCATCGTCACCGTCGCGGATGCCAGGCATCTCCTTGAACAGGTCGACCGGGCGCCAGAAGTGCAGGAACAACTCGCCTTCGCCGACGTCGTTCTCGTCAACAAGGTCGATCTTGTCGATCCGGACGCCCTCGCAACAGTCGAACGCCGTATCCGAAACATCAACCCATATGCAACGATTCACAGAACGGAGCGCTGTGAAATCGATCTCGCCCAGGTATTGGGACGAGACGCCTTTAATCTCGATCGCGTCCTTGAAGTCGAGCCGGGGTTCCTCACGGAAGAACACGATCATGAGCACGACGAGGGAATCGGCAGCCTGTCCCTGGTCGCGGATCGACCGATGAAGCCCAATAGGTTCGTGTCATGGATTCAGGACGTGACCCAACGCTTTGGTCCGGACATCCTGCGCATGAAGGGCATCGCATCGATCGAGGATGACGATCGGCAGTTTGTAGTTCAAAGCGTCCATATGCTCATTGAGGGCGGGAGTCAGCGTCCCTGGAAGGAGCAGGAGCCGCGCCAGACAAGGCTTGTTTTCATCGGGCGTGATTTGCCAAAGGATCTGCTGCGGCAAGGCTTCGAAGCCTGTTGCGCCTGAGGGAGCGCAGATGGGCGAGATCGTAGGATTTGTTTCGAGAACCGAACGCGAGCGGATTCGCCTCATACGGGAAGCCCGCGCGATATATGACAGCATCTTTCCACCGACCGACGCGATCGGCGAGCGCCCGGTGAGTGACCCGGCAACGCTGACGCAGTCGGACCGGATGGGGCCGTTCCATCGAAAGGACACGTCCGGGAACTGACACGCCTCTCTTGGCCCCTCGATCGCCATATTCTCCGCGTCCATTGCAGGTGATAGCCAATGCAAGCGGCCATTGCACGCGTTCGGTCGACCGCGGTAACTGAGGACTCTAGGCGTCGAAAGGGGAACGGCTCCTTGGCAGGGGGAGTATGATGCTGTCTCGGGCCTTCGCCCGGCAATACGGAGCCTATCTCGCGGTGGCGGCGGTGCTGCTGCAGCTGGCGCTGTCGTTCGCGCATGTCCACAAACATGATTTCGTCCTTTCAGCGTCCGACTCCTCCGATGTCGTGAGTGTCGGGTACGCCCGACCGACACTACAAGCTGCAGAGCAGCTTCCGGCGCGGCTGGCCGATGACGACGACCATTGCCCGATCTGCTTCTCGAACTTCCTGCTTTCGAATTCCTCGATTCCGGATGGGCCGGCAAACCGGCGGTCGCTGCAATTCGCCGAGATCGATCGTGCATTCAATCCGGTCTCCGATCTGGTGTTTCGATCGCGGCATACGGCGTTCCGGTCACGCGCGCCTCCCGCCGCCTGACGCCTTCCTGACATCTTCCTGCCGCCTCCGTGCCTGCTGCAGGACACGTCGTGCGAGGTGCGACACGAGACGCATGCGTCATCTTGTGCGCCATCATGCTCCGCGCGTAACCGAGACCACTGTCCCCGCCTCTTACGGGTGCTCATATTTCCCGATCCGGCAGATAGGCCATGACAAAACGCAAGCTTTGCTGCTCCTGCGCGATGCTCCTCTTCTGGTTATGCATAACCCGCGCGGAGGCGCATCCCCATGTTTGGGTCACGTTCCACAGCGACGTGGTCTACGCGGCCGACGGGACCATGACGGGCGTCCGTCATGCCTGGACTTTCGATGACATGTTTTCGGCCTATGCGCTTCAGGGCATCTCCCACGCTAAAAAAGGGCAGTACACGCGGGAGGAACTGGCCGCACTCGCCAAGACCAACATGGAGTCCCTGAAGGAGTACGCCTACTTCACTTATGCTCGCACCGAGGGCAAGAAGCTGAAGTTCGCCGACCCGGTCGACTATTGGCTCGAATACAAGAATGCTGCGCTCACCTTGCACTTCACCTTGCCGCTGAAAGCGGCCGCCTCCGCAAAGACCATGCAGATCGAGATCTACGACCCCACGATCTTCGTGGATTTCGAATTCGCCAAGGACAAGCCGGTCTCCTTGAGCGGCGCGCCGCAATGCGTCGTGACCTATGATCTTCCGCATCAGCCGACGGCGACCGAGCAGGCGCGGCTCAGTCAGTTCGACATCGTGCCACTCGACCCCTCCAGCACCTATGGAGAAACGTTCGCGAATAAGATCCAGGTGAAGTGCCCATGACCAGATCGCGCAAAATCTCCTTGGCTGCCCCGACGGCGATCCTCATGGCCTGCGCGACCGGTATTGTGGCGGCGCGGGCTGCACCGTTCGGCGCGCCGCATCCCGCAACGGCCGTGTCCTCATCGGGGCTCATGAGCTGGATTTTTGCCGAACAGGCCGCCTTCTACCGTTCGCTGTCGGGCTTCATCCGGGCATCCAGGGGAAACGGGATCGCAATGTGGGAGCTGTTTGGCATTTCCTTTGTCTACGGCATCTTCCATGCCGTCGGCCCAGGGCATGGCAAGGCCGTGATCTCGTCCTATCTGGTCGCCAATGACGAAACCTGGCGCCGCGGCGTCGTCCTGTCGTTTGCATCCGCGGGCATCCAGGCGATCGTTGCCATCATCGTCGTGGCCATCGCAGCCGTGCTGCTTGGCGCAACCGCCAAGGCGATCGGGCTGACCGTCCATCTGGTCGAGATCACAAGCTATGCTCTCGTTATCCTGATCGGCCTCAGGCTCCTCTACGTCAAGAGCCGCGGCTTCCTGATCGCCTGCCGCGAACTGACCTGGCGTGCGGTGCCCGACCTCGCTTTTGCGTCAGCTCCCGCTGGCCAGGCGTCCAGCGCCACGTCCCTTCAATCAATCAGCCGGCGGCCTCGTGCGATGGCTATGCGTGGCGACCAATGCCAGGTCGACGGATGCACCGCTCATGGCTTCCAGTGCGATGGCGATCATGATCATCACGCGTCGGCCTGGGGCCATGCCCATGCGCCCGAGCCTGCCTCCCTCGCCGGTGCCGGCGGCTGGCGGCGGGGAGTAGCCGCGGTTGTCGCGGTGGGATTGCGCCCCTGCTCCGGCGCAATCATCGTGCTGATTTTCGCGTTGGCGCAGGATCTGTTCTGGACTGGTGTAGGCGCAACGCTGATCATGGGATTGGGAACGGCGATCACCGTGGCCGGGATCGCAACCTTTGCCGTTGGCGCGCGACGGGCGGCAAGCCGCATCGCCCAGTCGCGCGCCGGAACGGGTATGCTTATCATGCGAGCGATCGAAATCGGGGCGTCCGCGCTCATCGTCGCGTTCGGAGGACTATTGCTGGTCGGCTATCTGGCAAGCGAGCAACTCTGGATGTTTACCGGATAGTGTTTGGCGCCTCGACTAACAGGATGGGATTCGCCGCGAAAGTGGCGGCGAAGCATCAGCGAAAAGTCGGGGGCGGCCGTTCGTTATCTGCCGAAGAGCGCGACCTTTCGAAGGATCGTGCTGATGCCAACGGCTTGCGGATATTTCTCATCAACGTCGATTGCGACCGTGCCGTCGGCCAGAAGCTCCGTCGTCGTCTTGTTGCCGAGTGAGGCGGGAGCGCGTCCAAACACGCCCTGTCGGTCGAGCATCAATGCCATCGATCGCACCGTGGCTTCAAGGGGACCACTGCCGAGCCGCATGGCCGCGGGAGCGCAGGAGGCGACGTAAGCGCAGAAACCCGCAACAAGGTGGATCGCCTCTTGATCAGGCCGACCATTCCGGAATTGTGCGAGCGCCGAGTTGTACCTGGGCTCGACCGTGCGCAAGAAATCCTCTATGGCGCGTTCTTCCGTCAGATAGTGGTTCGTATTGCCTTCTTCGATACGGCACACATCTTCCGAACGTGGCGTGAATGTCTTGAAGTTCGATTTGCGCATGGCATAAATCCTGTTCTGAAGAACAGGGGAATTGAAATTCCGCATATGCACCTGCGATACGTAGTGGTCTAGCGCCATAGTCGTGGCTCGCGAGGATACTCAAAAGAGGGTCGAGCATAACCCACATCTCGTGCAAGTCTATTGGTCGGGCACGCCTACGTGCGGATCGTCCGCCCGCACAGAAGTTTGCAACTGCGCTGGGTCGACCTTCTTGCGCTGGGCCCATTCGACAAGGTTTGCCGGGCGATACGTTAGATCGGCTCGCCACCGCTTGAACACGCTGGTGTCGATCGTCTCGTTGACGTTGATGTGGCTTCCGTCTTCCCGAACGTCCGGTTCTCGGCCTATCGTACGATAAAGAGGCGGAAAAACCATTGCGTACAACCCTGAGCCGAACGATTTATAGGAGTCGGCAATCGGCGCTGTCACACCATCTCCATCCAGATCGACTTCCGATCGAAACGAAAGTCCGTGCGATTCCGCCTTCTTCATCATCCAGCGCAACGGAGCCTGAGCAAGAAGATCGGTCTGATATCCTCCCCCAACATTTGCATGGGCACCTACAAACCAGCGCTGCTCAACGTTGGAAAGCGGGCGCGGCTGCGCGATGGCCGCCTTCGGATCTTTTGGGTGGCGAACGTCCCAGAGTGTGGGAGCGAAGTCGTTGCGGTGCTCGTCGATGGCAAGCGCGTGATAGCCGTTCAGGATATGGATGCGTAATCCTGTCTGGAGATAATCGAACTGGGAACGGCTAATGCCAGGAATATCCCCGGCCGCCACTCCGACGGAACCGACGGTATCCCACACGCCCATTACCTTCACCTTGGCCGGTTGGGAGTATTTGAGCAGCCACTTTTCTTGCTCTGTCAGCTTGCTGGTGTCTCCGGACGTTTCGATCTCCTTCAATGCCCAGATGCTTTCCTCATTTCCCTTCTTGTAGCGATCAAAGAGTTCGGTCACCCCGATCGGGGAGCCTGCTTTAAGGATCCCGTCGATGGCGACTAATCCAGCCAAGGCTCTGGCTGTAAATGCGCCCCGGCTGAAACCGAATATGAATATTTCATCGCCGTCGTTGTAGTTTTCGACAAGCCACTCGTAGGCCAGACGGATGTTCTCATCGAGCCCTTGGCCGAAGACACCGCCGAGGAAACCGTTGACCCCAACCTCATAGTAGACGAGCTGAGGCTTGCCATCCTTACTTTTCGAGGCGCACAGCGCCCGCATGCGCCAGACATTCGTATTGCTGTTGACGCTGTTCCAGGTGCCGTCGAGAAAAACCGCCAGGCGCTTTTGCTGCTGCTCTGCGCCTGCAAAATTCGGCTGATTGCCACTCTTCTCCGAAGGACGACCAATAATCACTCCAATCGCAACGATGGCCACAATGGCAAGAAGAAGCCCGATCGAGTGTGCGATTCGCTCGATCCATCGCAGAATTTTCATGGTGTGGTCCCCCGGCTGCATGGCTTTTGCCGACCCAAGAGAGGCTCAGCGATCACTACGGGAGAATAAGCCGCCTGCCGATTCGGTGCACCTCTCGCGCTCAAATAATGCAACTCAACTTGCGTGAGCTAATTGGCCGAATCAATCTTGAGGCAGGAATAGGAGGGCTGGGAGGTTTTTCAGCGCAAGGCCAATGCCACGCTTCCTGGTCGACGTTGTGGTCTTGTCCGCTTGGTTACTAGTTCTCAAAGATGGTTCTGCACGAGTGGGGGCAACTTTATTATGGGAAGACATGACGGCTCTCATCCCGCCTGCATGGGGGGTCTGGCAGCCAATCATTCCTGACTGCACTTCGAAGCCGAACCTGTTTCGGCGCAATAGCGAGCAGAGCCATGCCGCGCTCGCAGACTGAGACGCGCCAAGGACTAGGCTGTGTGGACTCTTGGGATTCTCAAATCAGCGGGAAGGTGATTCAAGGCTTTGTTTTAGGAGGAAGTCTTGGGCGTCATGGATCGGCTCAGTCTGAGCGATGGGCAGTGGGATCGTATCTCCGGCTTGATCATCGGTCGACCGGACCAGCGCGGTTCGGCGGGCCGCGACAACCGCATGTTCATCGAGGGCGTGTTGTGGATCGTGCGAACCGGTTCGCCGTGGCGTGATCTGCCCGAAGCGTTCGGCGAGTGGAACAGCGTCTTTCGACGCTTCAGCCGGTGGAGTGCCAAGGGGGTCTGGCTGCGCATGTTCGAAGCGCTCGCAGATGATCCGGACTTCGAATACCTGATCGTCGACTCCACCATCGTCCGCGCCCACCAGCACGCCAGCGGCGGAAAAGGGGGGCTCAAAATCAGGCCATCGGACGTTCGCGCGGCGGCCTGACGACAAAAATCCATATGGCTGTCCGCGGTTTGGGCTGTCCGGTCCGCTTCTTTCTCACGGCAGGCCAAGCCGGCGATGCGCCTCAGGCCCAGCCGCTCATCGAGGGGCTCCCGGCCGAGGTCGTCATGGGCGATGCCGCCTACGATTCCGATGCGTTGCGATCCACGATCGCCGCAAAAGGCGCTCAAGCCGTCATTCCGAACAACCCCTCACGGGCAATCAAGTATCCGCTCAACAAGCCCCTCTATGCCGAGCGTCATCTGATCGAATGCTGCTTCTCGAAACTGAAGCGGTTCAGGCGCGTCGCTACGCGCTACGAAAAGACGGCACGAAATTACTTCGCCGTCGTTGCTATCGCCGCAACTCTGCTTTGGCTGAGATAATTGTCCACACAGCCTAGCCCGGCAGGGAGAGTGGGCGCCGTCGCCCGGGGCCTGGGGCGCCGCTCATCGGTCGCGCCGCGGTGGGGCGGCGGCAGCGTTCACGAGCCTCGTTCCGAGCAGGCTTTCGCCGTCCGCTTCAGAGGTGCTGGCAGGAAGGCATCGATCTCTGACTCGGAGAACGTCAGATCTTCCCTGTTCTTCAGGGCGTCCTGGGCCCGGCCATAAGCCTTGCCGTCGGTGTGCGGCGCGATGCGATAGATCTTGTGCAGCTGCGCTTGCAGATCGTCGCGGCGCTGGCGTAAGGCGGCTAACGAAATCGCCCCATCGCGGATGTCGGCGAGCAGGCTGAGATACGCCTCGCGGATATTCCAGATGTCGGAGGCGGCCTCCCGGTGCTTCTGTGCAGCTTCACCGGGGTCGATGTCCTTGACGTAGCTGTTCAGTATGAGAAGGGCGATCGCGAGCAGGGCCGTCGCGTAGGGATAGATGAGAGAATTGCGGTCGAAGATGACCCCGACTGCACCGCCCGTCGTCAGTGCGGACAGAATGATCTGACAGAGCTTGATGTGCCCGAGACGGGCAGCATACCCCTCAGCCATCTTCTCGTGAGTCTTATGTGTGTAAGCGCAGCGTCCGAAGCTCTCCCGCACTTGGCTCTCTAAAGCATAGCGCTCAGGCTCAGCCGGGATAGAGGGCGCCGAACACCTGTCGCCACTTCTGCCGTCGGGACCATTCGTGGTTGTCGTCATTGTACTGGATTGCCTCCGTCGCGCGCAGATGCGCGCTCCTCGCCTTGTGTTCGAACACGCCCTTGCGATGAACGTGTGAGCCGCTGCCGGGCGCCCGCCACACCATCTGCTTCTCGTCCTGTTTCGACAGATAGTCGAAGAAGTCGCGCGCCATGAAGTCGTGGTACAAGAACGACTTGTCGCGGTATTGATAGTTCTCGATAAACTGATAGGCGAGCGTGTCGATCAGCATGCCGCTGATCGGGACCGCGCAGTGGCTCGCCCACACGCGCATCATTCGGCCAAGATATTTAAGGTTTCGGTTGGTCAACGCGCTGCGTGTGTCGATCGCGGCGATCTCGGCTCTGGGATTGCAGACCTTCCAACTGCCTCCGTTGTTCGCGTTCGGATACGTCCAGCTGTCGCTATTTTGATTCTCGAACGCCGGCAGCACCTCAAAGGTGAGCCCGTCGTTGAAATTGATCACGACAACCTGGCCGTCGCCAAAGCTCTCGGAGGTGGTGTAGGTCTTCTGGATCGACTTCTTGATCGCCTGGAGCAACGCTGATTGTCCGTTGCCCTGATGGCGGTTGTACTGGTGGTAGACCGCGTTGGGCAGAATGAAACCGATGTCGAGGTCGCTGAGCCCCTTGGCGGCAGTGTCGCGGCCGTAGGAACCGACGTAGAGGCTGTGCGCCGTCTCGGAATCCGAGTTCCAGAAATCGGTGTTGAGCTGCCTGGTGATGCGCTTGTAGCGGTACGAGATCGACTCGATCAGGTCGGCGGTGATTTGGTAGTTGTCTTTGAATTTCGAAAAATCTTCCCCCACCCCCATATGTCGCGCGTCCCTCGGCCGATGATCTTTCCGTTCGAGCCGATGTGGGCGTTCGGCGAGGACTTGCAAGGCTGGGTCGCCGGACTCTCCACAGCTTTGTACCGGCAAAGGATCCTTGCGGCGCGATCCGTCGGCACACCGGCCATCGGCGGTCCACATGGTCCCGCCCGACCCGGCGCTCGCGGCAACTGGTTCGAGCAAAACTGACCGCGCCTCCTCTTCGCGGATAAGCAGGAGGTCAATCGGAGTAGCCGGAGCCCGGACTGAGACATCAGGGAAGCCACGGTTGGCAGCACGCTGCCAGAATGCTACAGCTTTCTGGATTTGATCGGGATTTGTGAGGGATCGCAAGGGAATAGACACGAATTGCCGATACAATCGGTTGTCAAAACGTTAACCTGGACAACGCTGGCAAGTGCAACCAGGCCAGCATCAAATAGACTGAAGACCATGTCGACCGCTCGCCACATTGTCAGTTTGCTGAAGAGCCACATTGCCGGTGACGGGGAGCGTTTCCTCGCCACCGCAATGCAGCTTGCCGCGCACGAGGCTCGGCAGGGAAATGGCAAGCTGGCGCAGGAACTGAAAGAGCTGATCGATCAGGCGAAGATAGCCGGCGCTGAAATGACCAAGACGGCGCGGCCAGTTCCCTTGGTTCAGCCGAAAGGCGAATTGGCCGGGCTGCTGCACGCCGGCTATCCGGACCTGCGTCTGACCGACATGGTTCTCCCGGACGAATTGCGGCTTCGGCTCGAACGTGTGCTGATTGAGCAGAGGCAGCAGCAGAACCTACGTGAGCACGGTCTGACGCCGCGCCGCAAGTTACTGCTGGTGGGACCGCCTGGCGCGGGCAAGACGATGACGGCCGCCGCCTTGGCCGGCGAACTTCACCTCCCATTGTTCACTATCGTCCTGGATGGCCTGATCACGAAGTTCATGGGCGAGACGGCTGGAAAGCTACGGCTCGTCTTCGGCGCCATGCAGGCAACACGCGGGGTCTACTTCTTTGACGAGTTCGACGCGATCGGCGCCCGGCGCGGCGAGCGCCAGGACGTCGGCGAAATTCGCCGTGTCTTGAACTCCTTCCTGCAATTCCTGGAGCAGGATGAAAGCCACGGCCTCGTCGTCGCTGCGACCAACCATCCCGAGCTGTTAGACAAGGCGCTCTTCCGTCGTTTCGACGATGTCATCGAATACGCGTTGCCTGATTCGGTCCTGGCTCAAGCCTTGCTGCAGGCGCGCCTCGACCGTTTTGACACGCGAGGTGTCGAGTGGAGCAAAGCCGTCGAGCAGGCGCACAATTTATCTCAGGCAGAAATTGTAAGAGCCGCGGACGATGCGGCCAAAACGATACTCTTGCGGGGCGGGAAACGGATAACATCGGAGGCGCTCGTTCAAGCACTGATGGAACGCCGGCGGGCCTCGCTGTCTGATTAGCGACAGCACGGGTTGTAATGGCAGACGATTTTCCTCGGGACCGACCCCATATCCATCTTCGCGACGATGGTGTTCGAGAGCCGTATCGGCGGCCCAAGCAGAAAATCGAACCGCCTCCAGTCCCAGAACGCGATCGCGCAGGCCATGCAGCGGCGTTGATCCAGGCTGTTGGAGATGCCATTCAGGCAGCTCGCGTACAGATCGCCGCTCGCGACCCCAACCTGGCTGTCGGCGCGCCCGGGTTTTATCTCGATATCGAACTGCCGGTGCGCGAGCGCATCGCTCTAGACCAGTTGGCCGATCGACGGCAGAAGATGGAAGTTGTCGCGGTTCACGAACCGGCAGGAGAAGGGGAGCCGCTGCGCGCTTCGGTTTTCGTTCCGCAACAAGCGGAGAACTACTATCTGCGCAAAGTCGAGGCCTATCGCGATTCAGACACCAAGAAGGGAAGACCGCGAAACGAGCCGCTTGTGTCGCGGATTGACACCTTGCGTCTGGCAACGGCACGATCGCTATACACCGACGATGATGCGCTTTTCCTGCAACAACCAATCGAACAGGTCTGGTGGGAGATTTGGCTGCGCAAAGGGCGTCGAGAGAATTTCGAGCGCATCGCCCAAGCGCTGGATCTCACCCTGCGCACGCATTCCGTCAAGTTTCCCGAGCGAGAGGTCATGCTTGCGCTCGCTAGCGTAGCAACGCTGGATCGGCTTGTTGCTCACAGCGATGTCGTGGCCGAGTTGCGGCGCGCGAAGGATACACCATCCTTCTTCATGGGTCTTGGGGGCGCCGAGCAGCGCGATTGGAGCGATGAGCTGCTCGAACGCGTGACACCACCGGACAGCGACGTCGCGGTTTGTGTTCTTGACAGCGGTGTGCGCCGAACTCATCCCTTGATCGAGCCTGCGCTTGCTGCGGAAGACTGCCACACAATCAAGCCCGCCTGGGGCAGCGACGACACCCCGGCGTGGCAAGGTCACGGGACGCGGATGGCCGGTGTCGGGCTCTATGGCGATCTTGTCCCAGTGCTCGTCGGAAGTGATCCGATTGCCTTGTCGTATCGCATCGAGAGCGTTCGCATTCTGCCGCCCGAGGACGAAGTGAACGATCCCGAGCTCTATGGTGCGATCACCGGAGAGGCGATTGCTCGCGCCGAGATCCAGGCGCCGGCGCGGCGCCGCGCCATAGCCATGGCGGTCACCAGCGCAAACCCGGCGCGCGGCCGACCGACATCGTGGTCGGCGGCGGTCGACCAACTCTGTTTTGAAGAGGGTCAGCGGCGCCTCATCATCCTGTCCGCCGGAAACATCGCCGAGGATCTGACGCCTGCTGATCACCTCACACGCAATGATCTCGAGGCGGTCGACGATCCGGCACAGGCGTGGAACGCGCTGACGGTTGGTGCCTATACTGAGAAAGTAGACATCATCGATCCTCAGTTCGCCGGCTACGCGCCGATCGCGCCGGCGGGCGAGCTGTCGCCTCGCAGCAGGACCACCGTCGTCTGGGACCGGCAATGGCCCGTGAAACCCGATGTCGTGTTCGAAGGTGGCAACCTCGCGCATGACGGAGCGCTTCCCGGCGAACCGATCGACGACCTGCAGATCCTCACGACGTATTTCCGTCCGGAACTGCGTCACTTCACAACTCTCGGCGACACGAGCGCGGCCACCGCCCACGCCGCGCGAATGGCGGGCCAAATCTTGGTAGCGCGCCCGGGCCTATGGCCGGAAACGGTCCGCGCCTTGATCGTGCACTCCGCCGAGTGGACCCCGCAGATGCGCGCCCGCATCGACGCATGCAACGGCGGGAAAGGGCAAATACAGGCACTCGTACGCCGCTATGGCTATGGAGTCCCGGATATTGGGCGGGCGCTCCTTTCGACGGTGAACGATCTGACGCTCATCGTCGAAGATCAACTCCAACCGTTTCAGCGGGAAGGGAGTGCCGCCGCCAAGACCCGTGACATGAAACTCCATCGCCTGCCTTGGCCGAAGGAGCAACTGGCTGTGCTTGGTGCCGCGCAGGTAGAACTACGAGCAACTCTGTCCTACTTCATCGAACCCAATCCTGGGGAGCGTGGCTGGACGAGGCGACACCGATACGCTTCGCATGGTCTTCGCTTCCGTGTGAAGTCCGCGACCGAGACTGTCGACGAGTTCAGAGCTCGCATCAATCAGGCGGCACGGGACGAGGAAGAGGGGGTGCCTCCCGGCGGTGGCGAGGATTGGCTCCTCGGCACGTTTCGCGACAATGGATCGGTGCATTCCGATTTTTGGTCTGGAAGCGCAGCTGACCTCGCCGAGCGTGATGCCATTGGCGTCTTTCCGGTCGGTGGCTGGTGGAAGGAAAAGCCTTACTTGGAGCGCTTCGACGGCACTGCGCGCTATGCGCTGATCGTGACGATCAAAGCGCCGGGGTCGGATGTGGACATCTTCACGCCAGTCCAAAATGCGATCGCCATTGCTGGCGCGATAGAAGTTTGATCGGAACTTGTCTGCAGCTCTCGCTCGGACAATGGCGCCTCGAAACCGCGCGACGAATGCCCATTTTTGGCCGGACAACTCCAGTGGTGCGACTGGTAAGTCATTGATTCTTCTTAGCCCGTGGCTGTCTCTTAATCAGCGGGTCCCAGGTTCGAGCCCTGGTGCGCCCACCAAGGAAAAAACCTTATTTTTCAAGCCCTTCGTGGAGAAGTCGCCGAGAACAAAATGGGTCTCGTGCGACGTTTTTTGTGGTCGAACGTCGCACGGCGTGCGACGAGGCTGCGAGAACCCGCTGCAGCGTTTCGGCAGGCGATCGCCATAAATGGCGGGACGTATCGACTACGCTGAGCATCACAGACAGGACTGTACCTAGTTTACCGAGCCAAGATTCGGCCCTTCGGCGATCAACCCTTCATCCCTTCTTTGCGCACCTGCAACTCGAGCCGGTCGATTCCATCGGCGCGATTGGCATTCCGGGCACGGTAATGCTTCGCAATGGTCTGCGCGCTTCGGTACGAGTGCCCGGTGATGTCGCAGATCGTCAGCAGGTCACAGCCGGCACGATCGAGTAACATAACGCAGGTATCGCGCAGGTCCTGATCATCTTTTGGTCGAGCTCGCCGGCACCATTGATGAACATGAGCGATGGGCGTGGCTTCAGAAACCAGGCCGTATCGTCACTCTTGCTGTCGCGCGTTGCCCGCGCATCCAACCATTCCGCCAGCACTCGCGCGCGCTGATCAACCGCGCGTGCGCGCTGCGCCTTGTTCCCTTCATCAAGCGGGAAAGGTGCGAATAATCCTTCGACAATTCTGGTCAGCTCCGCAGTCAACCGCTCCGCGCGAACTATCGCTTGGCGTACCGTATCGCGTGCAAGGAAGCCGAACACGGCAACGGCACGTGCCGTCGACACCCAATGTCGATAGGTACTCTCGTCATACGGCTCGCCATTGTCCTCGTTGACGACGAGTTCGGCCGGCACCGCATCGAGTTGAAGCCGAGGCTTGAGCGCCTTCACCCGCGCCCGCGCGGCATTTAGCCGTGTATTAAGCTGAGGAGCCTCCTTGATATCGACGAGTTCGCCAGTCTTGCTCTGCCGGAAGGCATGTCGTCCTTCGACGTCGCTTTCGTTGCGCATCATCAGGCGATCCGTCTGACGTTGCCCGGTGAATAGTGCGAGATAGAAGCTGTCGCCGATCGAAGAACGTTCGATTGCATCGGCAGCGGCAACCCACGCAGAGAATTCCGGCATTGTGACGAGCACGATCCGGCCCTCCGGATAATCAAACTCCATGCCCTCTCGACTGCATGTCCAACATACAGGTCCGGCATGAGCTGGTGGTCGCCCGCACGATAGAACACCTTGTCAGGCATTAATGCGACTTCCGGTGGAAGCTCGAAGCCTTCCAGCGCCTTGGCAAGTGTCGGAGCCTCGAGCGTTTTCTTCTCGTTGGCAACCAGCGCGCACGTCCATGTGGCCGCGTAGCCGAACCAATGCCGCGCGGTGGGTACCTTGCCGCCGGTCTTTTTCTTGATCGCGTTCACGAATTCGCCGACGTGGCGCACGTTCGGCTGATTCCAGTACCACTCGAACACCCACGTGCCGATGCGTGCCTCCGGTGGCAGGCCTTCGAGGACCTCAAGCTCCTGCTGTGCTCCGGCGATATGAAATTTTTTGTCGAGGCCGAACTGCACCGCCTGCTTCAGTGAATTGACAGCATCCTGTCCCGCGGTCAGAAAGATGATGATGTCGGGGCTCGCAGCCTGAGCCTTTGATCAGGTAGGATGAGAAATCGACGGAGCCGAGCGGGGTCAGAGAGGCACCGACTTCCGTTCCGTCGTATTTCTTCAGGCTGGCCTCGAAGCCCTGCTGCAGCGTATGGCCGAAGGCGCAGTCAGGTGTGATGAAATACCATTTTTTGCCGAACTTATCGAGCAGGAGCTTGGAGACCGAATTGGTCTCCATGCGCGTGGTGTTACAGACGCGGAGGACGTTTCAATGACAATCAGTGCCGGTCACGGCGTCGATCTGACCTGCCTTCAACAAGGTTCTGCGTGGTACGCCGTGATTGAATAGAGTTTCTAGGCGCATTTTGGGGCCTCCTTGGTGCGGGCCCCCCGAGTATCTTACGACGATGTTTATTGTCGCCCAGCGTTCTTAGGCGAGGACACGACGCGCCGAGATGCGCTCACGCTCATCTCGAAGTGGGTCAGGTCGCGTGGATTGAACGTTCGAAGTTCAATGACACTTAGAAAAGTTCCCTACGGCAGAAAGGGTTTCATCGCATATTGGTAATTCGGTCACGATCTTGCGATCTTCGTTCACGTGCTCAATCCGGGCCGATTGCGTTCTGTAATGGAAATCCGGCAGGCAGACCATCGATATGGCGCTCTGCATGAGCGAGAGCGGACCCGAGAGCGACGCTTGTTCTCGCGAGAAATTAAGAATGCGTGAGGTCAGAACGAATTGCGCGCACTCGTCTTGGAATGGCTCGAAGCCTCACTACGTGTTGCTTTGAGATTGTTCGCGTGAATCGTTCGCGTTGGACCGGCGGTTGCGTGGTTTCCATCAAATGGAGTCGGCTTCGTCTGCATTGAACAGTCTCGGCGGCATCGCTGAGTTCGACTGAGCACAACGCTTCTGCCGTCTGTGCCCTTGTCGACAGGAGGACTCCGTCATGTCCGAACAAGCTTCCACCCCGACCGTTGTCCCGTCCGATAAAGCGACGCGTCGCGATTTTTTGTATATCGCGACCGCGGCTTTCGGCGCCGTCGGTGTCGTGGCATCGATTGTCCCGTTCGTCAGTCAAATGGAGCCGGACGCTTCGACGCTGGCTGCTGGCGGCCCGATCGAACTCGATCTCGACAAGGTCGCGCCGGGTCAGCAGGTTGTGGTGCGATGGCGCGACAGGCCTGTGTTCGTGACCCATCGCACGGCGAAGGTGCTGCAGACGCTCAGGGATCCCGCGCTGGTCGCGCAGTTGGCCGATCCCCGTTCATCCGAGCTGCAACAGCCGCCCTACGCGGAGAATTGGCATCGTTCGATCAAACCGGAATTCGGCATCATCATCGGCATCTGCACCCATCTCGGATGCATTCCAGAGTTCGAGCCTCAGCCGAATGCAACTCAGCCGACCGCGAACTGGCTGGGCGGCTATTTCTGTCCGTGCCACGGCTCCAAATACGATCTTGCGGGCCGGGTGTTTCGAGGAGTCCCGGCGCCCTACAATCTCCCGGTGCCGCCTTATCATTTCCTGAGCGATACCAGAATCCGCATCGGCGAGAACCCGCCGAACGAAAATTTTGAGTTTGCGTCGATTAGGCAGATCTAATCTGGATCCGTTTCGATGTTCGCGCCGGGCGGTCGCGCTTCGCTCGGGTTCACGACGATTGCCGGCCTATGCATTGCCGGTGACGCGAAGGATCTCTTCGATGGTGGTGTCGGCCGACGCGGCGAGCACGTGCGAAGCCGCGCCAAGGTCGAGCCGAAGTCGCGCCCCGAGTAGCGGCCCCTTCAAAGGCCGCCGTATCACCCCGCTATGATTCCGGGTACTAGCGCTGCGAGCACCGGCGAGCGCGATGTCCATCGCCGGTCCCGCTGCGGCAACCAGCACCATATCGCGTCGCGGCCGACGCAGCGCCCGGAAATTGACGGGGACCGGCTTGGCGTATCCGAACAGGAATGGCAAGCGCATCAGCAGCAGGCCGGGCAGCAGCACTGTTCCAAACAGGTCGATATGCTTGAAGGGTTGAAGCTCACACGTCCGAACCACCAGGCGGTATCATCGCCCAGGAGGTGAGCCACAAAGCCATGCGCGGCTTCGTGAAAGGTAATCGCGATGATCACCGGAAGGATCCAGATCGTGGCGAGATAGACTGCACTACCGGTCACTGCGTGAATTCCTGCGCGGCAGCAGCCGAAAACGGGGCCGGCCGCTCTATGAAAGCCTCAAGGGATCGGCGGCCGGACTGGCGGGGGGAGCGCCGGAGGTTGCCACATGGCCGTTGAACGTTCTTTGGACCAGTCGGTTCCAGCTGTCGTCACATATTTGGCGGCTCGACCGCAATGCGCGGGAATATGGCCATCCTGATCAATTCCGGGAGAGAGTGAGAGACTGCAGGCCGTCTCGGGCGTTATCGGGTGTCCCATCAAGCCGGAATCCCGGATGTTTCGACGTATGGCCATCATGCTGGTTGCTGTGGGCCTGGTCTTTGCGGCGATCTTCGGGTTTGAAGCGTTCAAGGCCAAGGCGATCCAGAAAGCGATCGCGGGCCTGCGGAATCCGCCGCAAACAGTCTCCACAATTATTGCCGGCACACAGCAGTGGCAGGATCGCCTGGAGGCTGTTGGGAGCACAAGGGCAGAAAAGGGGGCCGATCTCAGCCCGCAGGTTGCGGGCATCGTCAAGGCCATCCACTTCCAGTCCGGCGAAAGAGTCGAACGGGGAGCTTTGCTCGTCGAGTTGGAAGACGCTGACGAGATCGCTCATCTGCAGGCTCTCCAGGCGACGGCGTCGTTGGCCCAGCTAAACTATGACCGGGACCGCAAGCTGCTCACGACCCAGGCGGTCAGCCAGCAGACGGTGGACACTGATCTTGCAACGCTCAAGAACGACCAGGCGCAAGTCGCGCAGCAGCAGGCGCTCGTCGGCTACAAATCGATCCGGGCTCCGTTCGCCGGCCGGCTCGGCATCCGCCAGGTCGATCTCGGCCAGTATATCGCGCCGGGCACGCCGATCGTGACCCTGCAGCAGGTTGATCCGATTTTCGTCGACTTCTATTTGCCGCAGCAGGCGCTCGCCAAGATCAAGGTCGGGCAGGCCGTAACGGCCAAGGTCGATACCTATCCCGACGAGAAGTTCGCCGGCAAGATCCTGGCGATCAACCCGCTCGTCAATGCGGCAAGCCGTAACGTCCAGATCCGCGCGACCTTCAACAATCCCGACGAGAGACTCCTGCCCGGAATGTTCGCGACCGTGGACGTCGATGTGGGCAAGCCGCAGCGCTACGTGACCCTGCCGAAAACCGCGATCTACTACAACGCCTATGGCAACATTGCCTACGTGGTGGAGAATGCCGCCGGCAAGGGCGGAGGCGAACAGCAGCACCAGGTCGCGCACCAGGTCTTCGTGAAGACGGGCCAGACGCGCGGGGATCAGGTTGCCGTGCTCGACGGAATAGAGCCGGGCGATGTCGTCGTGACGGCCGGACAGAACAAGCTTCACAACGGATCGCCGGTCCGTATCAACAACGAAGTGCCGATGTCTTTCAGTGCGAATCCGCAGGTCTCGGAACAATGAAGGTCATGCGATGAACTTCACCGACCTCTTCATTCGTCGGCCCGTTCTTGCCACCGTCCTCAATTTGATGATCCTGGTCCTTGGCCTGCGCGCCATCGGTTCGCTGCCGGTGCTGCAATATCCGCGCACGCAGAATGCCGTGGTGACCGTCACCACGACCTATTACGGCGCCGATCCCGATGTGATCGCCGGCTTCATCGCCACGCCGCTCGAGAATGCGATCGCGCAGGCGAACGGCATCGACTACATCAACTCGAAGAGCGCAAGCGGCGTCTCTACGATCACCATCTACCTGCGTCTGAATTACGATGCCGACAAGGCGCTGACCGAGATCAACACCAAGGTGAACTCGGTGTTGAACCAGCTTCCCGCAGGGGCGCAGCAGCCGGTCCTGACGGTGCAGATCGGCCAGACCATAGATGCCATGTATCTCGGCTTCGACAGCGACGTGTTGGCGCGCAATCAGATCACTGATTATCTCGCCCGTGTCGTGCAGCCGAAGCTGCAGGCGGTTCCAGGCGTGCAGACCGCGGAAATTCTGGGTGGTCAGAATTTTGCGCTGCGCGCCTGGCTCGACCCGAAAAAGCTCGCCGCCTACGGCCTCACTGCCGCCGACGTTTCGACTGCGCTGACCAAGAACAACTATATCTCCGGGCTCGGCACCACCAAGGGCCAGATGGTGGAGATCAATTTGACCGCCTCGACCGGGCTGCACAGCGAGAGCGAGTTCGCCAACCTGATCGTCAAGCAGACAGGCGGCGCGATCGTGCGGCTGAAGGATGTCGCCAACGTCTCGCTCGGCGCGGACAGCTACGAAACGCAGGTCGCGTTCGACGGCAAGCCGGCGGTCTATGTCGGCATCCAGGTGGCGCCGACCGCCAATCTGCTCGACGTCATCGCCGGCGTGCACAAGATCTTTCCGGGGATCCACGCGGCCCTGCCGAACGGACTGCACGGCCGCATCGTCTACGATTCGACCGATTTCGTGCATGCCGCCATCCGCGATGTGGTGCGAACCCTGGTCGAGGCGCTTCTGATCGTCAATCTCGTCGTGTTTATGTTCCTGGGCTCGGTGCGATCCATCGTCATTCCGATGGTCGCGATTCCGCTCTCGCTGGTCGGAACCTTCACGATGATGCTGGCGCTCGGCTTTTCGATCAACCTGCTGACGCTGTTGGCGCTGGTGCTGGCGATCGGCCTCGTGGTGGATGATGCGATCATCGTGGTCGAGAACGTCGACCGTCACCTTGCGGAAGGCAAAACTCCGGTTGCCGCGGCGATCGAGGCGGCGCGCGAGCTCGGCAGGCCGATTCTGGCTATGACGGTGGTTCTGGTCGCGGTCTACGTTCCCATCGCCTTCCAGGGCGGCCTGACCGGCGCTCTGTTCACCGAATTTGCGTTCACGCTGGTCGGCGCCGTGACGATATCGGCTATCGTGGCGCTGACGCTCTCGCCGATGATGAGCGCCCGCCTGCTCAAGGCTCACGGCACGACCCCGGGCTGGCAGGAACGTCTTATCGCCTTCATCGACAGGCGTTTCGAGGCACTGCAGCGCCGCTATCTGGCGTGGCTGCATGGCAGCCTCGATTATCTGCCGGTAACCGCTGTTTTCGCATTGCTGGTGCTGTCCAGCATCTATTTCCTCTATACGGGGGCCAAGAGCGAGCTCGCGCCGCAGGAGGACCAGGGCGTCGTGGTCGCCTCGTCCACGCTTGCGCCTGACGCCACGCTGCAGCAAAAGGTGCTGTATGCGCAGCAGGTCTACCGGATCATGAAGCAGTTTCCGGAGACTGATCATATCTTCCAGATCAACTCTCCCGCAAGCGTGGTCGCGGGCATGGTGCTTAAACCCTGGGACGAGCGCGAGAGAACGAGCAACCAGCTCCAGCCGATCGCCCAGCGACGTCTCGATCAGGTCGCCGGCGCGCGCATCGCGGCATTCCAATTGCCGCCGCTGCCGGGCAGCCAGGGCTTGCCGGTCCAGTTCGTGATCAAGACGACCGACTCCTTCGACAAGTTGAATGACGCAGCTCAGCGATTTCTCAAGGCCGCCCTAGACAGCGGCATGTTCATCTTCCTCGACACGGACTTGAAGATCGACAACCCGGAAGCCGTGGTCGAAATCGATCGCAACAAGGCCGCGCAGCTTGGGCCCAAGATGAGTGACGTCGGAAATGCCATGGCTGCGATGCTGGGCGGCGGCTATGTGAACTATTTCAGTCTCGATCAGCGTTCCTACAAGGTGATTCCGCAGGTTCAACACAGGTATCGTCTCAATACAGATCAGTTGCTCAATTACTACGTTGCCACCGTCGACGGCATCCCGGTGCCGCTCTCGACGATCGCGCACATCACGACCAAGACCGTGCCTGAAACGCTCAATCACTTTCAGCAGCTCAACAGCGCCACCATCCAGGGCGTGGCCGCGCCCGGTGTCGCGCAAGCGGACGCGCTTGAGTTCCTCAGCAATCTCGCGGCGCGGACCTTGCCGCAGGGCTACACGGTCGACTATGCGGGCCTGTCGCGGCAATACATCCAGGAATCCTCCGGCTTTGTCGTCACCTTTGGATTTGCGCTCGTGATCATTTTCCTGTCGCTGGCCGCGCTGTTCGAGAGCTTCCGCGATCCATGCATCATCCTGGTCTCGGTGCCGATGTCGATAGCGGGCGCGCTGATCTTCATCAGCCTCGGGATCGGCGGCGCGTCGCTGAATATCTACACCGAGGTCGGCCTGGTGACGCTGATGGGGCTGATCAGCAAGCACGCAATCCTGATCGTGGAGTTTGCCAACGAGTTGCAGCGGAGCGGCGTGTCCAAGCGCGAGGCCATCGAGCGGGCTGCCGGCATCAGGCTGCGGCCGATCCTGATGACGACGGCGGCGATGGTGGTCGGAGTCGTGCCGCTGATCCTCGCCAGCGGCGCGGGAGCGGTATCGCGGTTCAACATGGGGCTTGTGATCGCGAGCGGACTCTCGATCGGGACGCTGTTCACGCTGTTCGTGGTGCCTGCGGCCTACCTGCTGATCGCGGCCAATCATTCCCGCGAGGCGGAGCGGAGCGCTCCGCAGCTTGCGGGGTCAAGCGATGCGGTGAGCTCCACCTGATATCGGAGTTGCATGGGCAGATAGGTGAGGAGCGCCTCCCAGCGCAGGTGTGTGGTCGCCTGGCTGGGCGCGCTTGGGGAGCGCAAGACGCGTCGAACCCTTTTTCTCCTCAGCCGAGCGGCAATGCGACGAGCGCTGTTGCCAGCCGGGTGACGGTGATGGTCACATCTTGGTCTCATCTTGCGGGCAGCCGCGAGCCGAAGGCCAGACCGCGGATTTGATGCGCATGCGAAGCCGCGCCGCAGCGCAGCAACTCATTCTAAGGTCGCGGACGCATTGGTCGATCGGATATGCTAGTTCATACCTTGTACGGGGTTCGACACGTTCCAATCAGGTGTGACGGAGAACAGTCCGTTTTGGTGGGATTAAAAAGGGGATCGAGATTGCAATAGAACGCAGGGGGCAACAACGGAGGAAACAGATGAAACCGTTTTGTGCACTCCTGGCGGTTGCGACGATGATCGTGACGCCGGCGTTCGCTGCAGATACCAGCTCCATCACCATCGGCTTCACGGCTTCGCGAACCGGTCCGCTCAATGTGGATTCGACCGGACAGGAACGCGGCTTTGAATTCTGGCGTGATGAGGTGAACAGCAAAGGCGGCATCCAGGTCGGCGACAAGCGCTACCAGGTGAAGTTCGCCAGCTATGACGATCAATCGGTCGGTGGCCGTGTCCAGCAGCTTTACACGCGTCTCGTCAACCAGGACAAGGCCGATTTTCTGTTCAGTCCCTATTCCTCGGGATTGACGGCAGCGGCCGCCGTGATCAGCGAGCAGTACGGGAAGATCATGATTGACAGCGGAGGTGCCGAGGAAAAGCCGTTCCAGCTCGGTAGCAAGCATCTGTTCATGGTGATTACTTCAGCGGGGCATTATCTTTCGGGTGCGATCGCGGCACTGAAGGAGAAGAATCCGCACGCCAAGATTGCCATGGTCTATTCCGATGATCCATTCTCGAAGACCGTGCTCGCTGCGGCAAAGGAGCAAGCCAAGGAGGCCGGGCTCGAGGTCGTCATGGACGAGTCGTATGCTCCCTCGACAACCGATTTCGGGCCGATCGTCAACAAGATCATTTCATCCAACGCGGATGCCTTCATGGGCGGCGGGCATTATTCGGACGGCGCCACGCTGGCGCGCCAGATGTATGACCAGAAGGCCAATCTGAAGTGGATATCGATTCTCGTGGCACCGGCAGATGACAAATTCTCCGAGCTCGGGGCCGCCGCGCTGGGCGTGACAGTGCCGTCGCAATGGGAGCCCCAGGTCAACTACAAGCCGCAATTCGGGCCGACGACGGAGGAATTCGCGAAGGCTTTCGAGGCCAAGTTGCACCAGAAGGCGGATTACCATGTGGCTTCGGGCTACACGGCCGGCGTCGTCCTGCAGCATGCGATCGAGAAGGCCGGCTCGCTCGATACGGAGAAAGTGGCCAAGGCGCTCGACCAGACCGATGTCACGACCTTCTTCGGGCACATCAAATTTGCGGCTGACCCGAAGCACCACGGATTGCAGGTCGCGCACGAGATGGTTTTGGCGCAGTGGCAAAAGGCAAACGGTGAAGTTGCTCGACAGGTGGTCTGGCCCACTTCGGCAAAATCAGCCGACCTGATCTACCCGATCAACGCCGGTCACTGATGGAGTCTGGCCCGGCGGCAACCAAGCCGCCGGCGCCCGCGAGGCGCTTTGTTCATGCTCGGCATCTTCGCTTCGATCATCGATGGCGTCCTCGTCGGCCTTGTCTATGGGCTCGCCGCCATGGGTCTCACGCTGATCTGGGGCGTGATGGACGTGATCAATCTCACCCATGGTGCGATGCTAGTTGCCGGCATGCTCGTGCTCTACCTGTTGACCGCAGCGCTCGGCCTTTCGCCCTATGCCACACTGGTTCCGGCGTTGATCGGCGGGTTCATTGTCGGCCTATTGCTCTATTGGATTGCCATCCACCGCTTGGTCGGCCGGCCGCCGTTGATGAGCCTGTTGTCGACGTTCTCGGTGAACCTCGTGCTGATCGGAATAGGCACAGCCATGTTGGGCACTGCGCCGTTCAACGTCCCGGTGTCCGTGCCGGGGATCAGCATGGGCCGCTACACCTTTCCCGGTCCCCACATCCTGGCTGCGGTCCTGGCTGCGGTGATTGCGTTCCTGCTTTACCTGTTCCTGCACTACACGCGGCTGGGCAAGGCGATCCGCGCGGTTGCCAACAATCGCGAAGCGGCAGAGCTCGTTGCTATTCCGACCACGCGCGTGCTCGCGATCTCGGTTGGAATCGGAGTGTCGCTTGCAGCCGTTTCCGGTGTGCTGATCGGCACGTTGTTTCCGTTCACCGTGCTGTCGGGAGATAGCTATCAGCTCAAGGGCTTTATCGTCACGGTTCTGGGGGGCCTCGGCAATCCAGTCGGCGCGCTGATGGGCGGTATTGCACTCGGACTGCTCGAAGGGGTGGTCGCTCCATTCGTGCCCGTGAGCTGGACGCTGGTCATCGAGTTCTCGCTGTTCGTCGTGGTGCTGATCGCGTTCCCCGGCGGCGTCTTCGCGCCAAGACGTGGAGCACTTTGATGCTGGCGCGTCGGCCGTTCTTCTGGATCATCACGGCTGTTCTGGCGGTCTTCGCGATTCTGCCGGTCCTTGGCAACAATGTCGAGCTGCGCGAGAGCCTGATCATTGCGGCACTTTACATCACGCTGGCCAGCAATCTCAATCTGATGCTCGGATATGCGGGCTATATCAATTTCGGCAGCATCGTCTTCTTCGGGCTTGGCGGCTATGTTTGCGTCTGGCTGGTCAGTGCGTATGCCTGGCCGCTTTATGCTGCGATCCCCGCGGCCGGCATTTGCGTGAGCGCGCTGGCGCTGCTGTTCGGGCTCGGGATTCTCAGGCTGCGCGGGGCGTTTTTCGCGCTCGCGACCATCGGCGTCAATGAGGGGGTCCAGGCCTTCGTTGAGAATTTTTCTCCTTGGGGCGGCTCATCGGGCATCTACCTGTCTCCAATCATCTTCAAGCCGTTTGGTGGGCCGGCGCAGGGGCTCTGGGTAATCTATTTCTCAATGGTCGCCGTGATGGGGCTCTCGCTCTACCTGAGCTACGCTATCAAAGTCTCGAAATTCGGTCTCGGCCTGCTTGCCATCGGGCAGAACGAGGATGCGGCCGCAATCCTGGGCGTGCCGACACCGCTTTACAAGGCGCTCGTCTACAGCGTCTCCGCATTCCTGCCGGCGATCGTCGGTGGCCTCTACTTCCTGAAAAGTTCATTCATCCAGCCTGCCGACGCATTCGACCTGACGCTGTCGACCGAGGTCATCGTCATCGCAATGCTGGGTGGGCAGGGCACGGTCACCGGGGTCGCCCTCGGCGCCTATCTCTATGAGGAACTGCGCGGCTTCCTGCTCACATCCGAGACGTTTTCGCATTTTCAGCTCGTGGTCGCTGGCGTGCTTCTGCTCGTCATCGTGCTGTTCTTTCCGAGCGGAATGATGGGTTTCGTCTACAGGCAGTTCCCGCGCACCCAGAAGGTGCTGGAATGAAGGTGCTGCTGGAGCTTGAACGGGTGAACAAGCGCTTCGGCGGCTTGCAGGCGGTCCATGACCTCAGCTTCGCCGTTCATGATGGCGAAATCCTCGGCCTGATCGGCCCAAACGGCGCCGGCAAGACGACCGTCTTCAACCTCATCAACGGGGTGTTCCCTGCCGACACCGGCCGGATCTTATTGCGCGGTAAGAGTATCGGCGGCGAGACGCCGTATCGAATCGCCCGTCATGGCGTGGCGCGCACGCACCAGATCGTGCAGCCGCTCGCGAATATGACCGTGCTGGACAATTGCACGGTGAGCGCTTGCTTTGGCCACAAAAATCTGCCGTTGTCGCGGGCGCGGCTGGCCGCACGCGAGGCCGTTGCCGTCGCAGACATCGAGGACTGCCAGGAAACGCTGGCGGCGCATTTGACCGTCGCCGGAAAGAAGCGCTTGGAGCTCGCGCGCGCGCTCGCCGGAAATCCGATCCTGCTGCTGCTCGACGAAGTGCTGGCCGGTCTCAATCCAACCGAAGTCGAGCGCATGATCGGTGTCATCAGGCGCATCCGCGAGCGCGGGGTGACCATCCTAATGATCGAGCACTTGATGCAGGCGATCATGAGCCTGTCGGATCGAATCGTCGTGTTGAATTTCGGCGAGAAGCTTGCCGAGGGTCGGCCGGCCGAGATTGCCAACGACCCCCGGGTCGTCGAGGCCTATCTCGGCGATCCCGGGCTGGCCGCGGAGCTCGAGAGGAGAGATGAGGATGGCTGAAGCTCTTCTGGAGGTCGAGGGCCTCGAAGCAGGCTACGGCGAAGTGCAGGCCTTGTGGGGCATTTCACTTAGATCGGCTCGCGGCCGGCTTACTGCCATCGTGGGCGGCAACGGCGCCGGCAAGACCACGACCCTGCGTGCGATTGCCGGTACCATCGCGCCTTGGCGCGGACGCGTGATGTTCGAAGGCGAGGATGTGACGCGCCTTCCCACCCATACCAAGGCTGAGCGCGGGTTGGCCCTGGTGCCGGAAGGACGGCATTTATTCAGCACCATGACGGTCGATGAAAATCTCGAGCTTGGCGCCTTTTCAAGACGCGCGGCCCGCAACTACGGGGACCGCCTTCAAGACGTTTTTGCCCTGTTTCCCCGCCTTGGCGAGCGCCGGCGTCAGATCGCCGGTACGCTGTCCGGCGGCGAGCAACAGATGCTGGCGATTGGGCGCGGCTTGATGTCCGATCCGCGCATTCTGATCATCGATGAAATGTCGCTCGGCTTGTCGCCGGTGCTCACCTATCAGCTTTTCCGCACGCTCAAGAAGTTGCGGCTGGCCGGCTTGACCATCCTGTTGGTCGAGCAGAACGTGCACCTTGCCCTGGCCGTCAGCGACTATGCGTATGTGGTTGCCGAGGGACGCATCTTCACCGAGGGCGCCCCCGGCGCGCTTGCAGCAATGCCGGAGATTCGTCGTGCGTATCTCGGTTTGTGACCTCGCGGTCGATTGCAACAGACCGGTTTTTCCGGCCCGCCAAGCCATCATGTAGTATATCTTGAAGGCCTCCCCGACGCCGAGGAGAAGTGGAAGCGCGACGATGTTCGCGAAATTGAGAGCCAAGCCCCAGATGACGCTGATCTCGAGTATGACGACGCCGGCGAGCAGGAGCGGGAACAGCGTCAGGAGCACGTCGGTCACGCGCCTCAAGGCGATCAGCAGCAATATCGCGATAGCGAGCAGCCCCAGAACACCGGCCTCGATAAAAGCACTCGTCACGGTGTTGCCCGACTCGTACTAGCTGATCGCAGCTCCGGTCGCGGTCCGCGATACTTCGGGATGCGGCGATTCCTACACGGGCGGTTTCATCGCCGGTCTCGCGCGCAACTGGGACTTGCTCGACTGCGCCAAGCTCGCGACCGCGGCGGCCGCGATCGTCGCGACGGGGCTGGGCTCGGGCGCCAATCTCGTGTCGTTCGACGAGACCGTGAAGGCCGCGGAATTGGCCGCGCGATAGCGCTTGGTCTTGCGAGGCGCGGCGACGATCTGGCGCTGACCGACATCGCTGTCCAGGAGAAGGTCCTCCTCGAGACCGTTTCCGAGGTCAAGGAGCTTGGCCGCCGCTGCATCCCGGTGCTGGGTGACGTCAGCGACGCCGCCGATTGCAGGCGAGCCGTGGCTGAAGCGGTCCGGGGTCTCGGGCACGTCGACGTCCTCGTCAACAATGCGGGAATACTTAGGCCAGCGACCATCGACGAATTGACCACCGAAACCTGGGATCAGACGTTCGCCGTCAACGCGCGCGGCGTGTTCCAGATGACCCAGGCCTTGGTGCCGCACATGAAGGAGCGCAAAAGCCACGATGGGGCGGGGATGCTTTGCAGGTTGCATCCTCCGCGGGTTGGGAGTCAACCAGGTGAGAGTGCTAGTTAGGACACTCCCATGAACCGGCGTCCAACTTTTTGTCATCCCAATTGCCCCGCGCCGAGCAAGATTGCCTTGCACACCTTGATCGCCTCCATTGCCTAGCGTGACGGCTGTGGAGCGTGCTCGGCTGCATGGGTGTGGACAGACAGCCGCAGATCCACCTGCAGCTCTACTCGACGATGATCGATCACGGCTTCGATATCCAGCAGGCGATCTAAATGCTGCGCTTGCAGTCCGGTCGTTTCGGCCTCGAGGAGGCCCGTGACACCCTGCACCTAAATTAAGGGCCGTTGCCCGATGTGACCATGGATGCGCTGGCGCAGCAAGCGCATGTCATCAGCTGCTGGGGTGCATGGAACGAGATGGCCGGCGATGCGCACGGCATCACCCTCGATCCCCAAAGCGGGTGAAATGAGGAACCCGCCATCACCTGTCCGGTTCAGTTCGCATGCTTCTCTACGCCTTGATCCCCGTCGTCGCCTCGCTGGCCGGAGCGCTCTTTACCCTGACCAAGCCGCCGGGCCCGAAGCTGACGAGCGCTATCCAGCACATGGCCGCTGGCATCGTGTTCGCGGCCGCGGCGGGTGAACTCTTGCCCGATGCCGTGCGCCGAGGAACGATCTGGCCTGTGCTAGCGGGAGCCGCGGCAGGCGTCCTGGCAATGCTCTTCACCCGTGCCCTCGAAAGCAAATCAAGCGGTCCGGTCGGATTGATCGGAGCGTCCGCCGTCGATGCCCTGATCGACGGCATGGTGCTGGGCCTCGGTTTCGCGGCAGGCCAGAGACAGGGCTTGTTACTGGCGGTCGCGCTCGCGTTCGAATTTCTCCTGCTGTCGGTCTCGATCGCGTCCGCCTTCGACCGCAAGGCATGCCGGTCACTCATCGTCGGAGCCACGCTCGGCGTGTCGCTGATGGTGCCGATCGGCTCGCTTGTTGCCGGCCCGATTTCGCGCGCACCGGCCTTCCTGCAGACCGCGGCATACGCCTTCGGTCTAATCGCGCTACTTTATCTGGCCGTCGAGGAATTGATGGTCGAAGCCCACGAGGTCGACGACACGCTCTGGATCACGGCGCTGTTCTTTGTCGGATTCATTGGGCTCACCATACTGAACCAGGCGCTCGGATGACGTGTCTCAGGCGGGGCGCGACGCTGCGACGGCTACGGCTGCGGCATTCTGTTCGCCGCAGCCAAGGCGTCCGCCTCGCAAATCTCGAGGGCGAGCTTTTGCGTGAGCATCACGTCTCCAACGACCCGCGTGCCCATCGGGACGAAGCACCAGCCCGCAACCGTCTTTCCGTTCTGATCGATCTCGAAGACGTTCGAGGCGTAACCATAGCGGATACGGTACCGCTTGCCGGAGTCCGAGCCAATGACCTCGAACTGTCCTTCTGCATCGAGCTGCTCCCGTTGCGCCGGAGAGAGCCAGTCACGCAGCAGGCCCATGCCGCGTGCGTGGCTGGTGCTCTCTCGCAGCAATATCCTGAGTATCCTGCGCAGGACGCGTGCACCCGTCTCCTGCAAGAGATGGCGCCAGGAAGACACGATCGATCAGCCTCCGACCAGCTGTGGAAAGAACAGGGTCTCTTCAGTGCGCCGATCAAACGAGCGAATTCTTTCGACTTCGCCTGGCGAGACCCGGCGCGCTGCGGTGAAGCCGTTCCGCATCAGGCTGTCGAAGCGTTGCTGCGCCCTTGCGACGGCGGCATCGTCGTCCTCATTGAAGTGATACCGCGCATCGCCTGAGCGATCCATGACGATCTGTAGGGGCATATCGAAACTCCTTCGTGACATGCAAAGTGAATGTTTGAGACTGTGCTACGTTCCTGTGTAATGCAAACGTTCGCCGTCAAGAGCGGTCCGCGCGAAATCCGCCGCGCGCGAGTCGAGAGCCAGCAGTACTCCTGTCTATATGCAGGCGCGAGCACCGCCAAGACAGCATGGGGTGGCGTTTTTGGCGGCGGCGGTCCGCAAGCGTACCGCGCGCGTTCCCGGCACGATGCGAAGCTGTCGGTTATTCGGTGGCATGCGGGAGTTCTTGATCAGTATCGGGCTCAGGCTGAACTTGCCTGGGCCGGCCCATCAAGACGGGCTGAAACAGCACCGCCGCGGCCATGGTGCAGACCAGCGCAAGAGCCATCATCTTGCCCATCGTCGACATGCCCGGATAATCGGAGGTCCACATGCTACCGAAGGCAACCGCATTGGTGAGCCCGCTGAACACGACCGCGCGCGTCAGCGCCGATTGCAACAGCCCGGTCTTCCCGGCGCGCCACGCCATGACATAATAAATCTTGAAGGCGACACCGACGCCCAGCAGAAGCGGAAGCGCGATGATATTGGCGAAGTTGATCGGCAGTCCCCATGATAGACTGGCCTCGAGGGTAACGACGCCAGCGAGCAAGAGAGGGATCAGCGTCAACAGCATGTCAATGTTCGAGACACTCGGGAAGCTCAGCCAGTCGCTTTGCGAGGCTGTCGGCCTGGCCGAGTGTCGGGGCCAAAAACTTGGCATTGTTCGTGCTCGCCAGAGGATCGCTTTGAAGCTCATGCTAGACCTGCACGGACGGCGAGGTGGGGCTTTGCAGGTCGACCGGGTTGAAGCCCGTCGGAGCAACTTCGCCGGGCGGATTCAGAGTGGTCAGGACGGCCGGCACGATGGTCAGGCTGCATAGGAACGCAATTAGCATGCCGCAGCCGCCAATCAGGTCGAGCTCCGAAAGACCCCGTGCGCTGATCAGACCGGATACCATCTTTTCGACTTGTGGCAGAGACTCGTATATCAGTCCGTTCCGTTCGAAGTACTCGCCGCTGTCCGGCTGTCCGACGGACGGAAACAGTGAGGGATTGTCGCGAAGACGCTCAGCGAAGTGATCTGCGGTCAATTCCGCAGTTTCGGCCGTCTTTGCGCGCAGAACGACCGTAATGCCGCGTTGCGGAAAGGCACTGGTCAGCTCGTGCTGACGCTTATGCCGCGGCAGATTCTGGGCCATCAGCGTCTCGACGTCCGTGTTCGGCGAGAAGTACAGGACATCAAAGGCGCTCGCGCGTGCAGAAGAACCAGAGCCGCAAGCACCACCGACCACTTGTGATGTGCGAACAAATCGACAAGTCTAATCGACAAGTCTAATTGTGGCCCTGTTGACCATTGCTCATCGCGCGAGAACCAAAGCTGATGCAACAGCTTGCGCGCCTCTCTGTTCGGTGTGGAGATATAAACTTGTCGCGACCAGCAATACCGGTTTCCGTCAAAGGCCGCGCCGTCTTGCCGCAATTGATCGTGACGGCGGACGATTTCGGCCTCGCTTGGGAGGTCAACGAGGCGATCGAGCTCGCGCATCGAAACGGGATTCTCAGCGCGGCCAGTCTGATGGTGGCGGGCGCGGCGGCGCAGGACGCGATCCGGCGAGCGGGCGCTTTGCCCCACCTGAGAGTGGGGTTGCATTTGACCCTGGTCGAGGCCAAGCCGATGCTGCCGCCGGAACAAATACCCCGACTGGTGGATGGCCGCGGCAGCCTGCGCAAGGACCTGGCGCGCCTGGGCCTGGAGCTTGCTATCTCACCCTCGGCGCGGGCGCAGATGCGTGCCGAAATCGAAGCGCAATTCGCAGCTTTTCATCGCACCGGTCTCGTGCTGGACCACGTCAACCTTCACAAGCATTATCACCTGCATCCGGTCGTCGCCCGTGAGGTCATTTCTGCATGCCGGCACTTCGGTGCGAGGGCGCTGAGAATTCCGTTCGAGCCGAGAACGGTGCTTCGGCTGATCGCGGCTGAGCCGGTGGAACCGCTATCGCCGGCGGTGACCGCGCTCACAGCGTGGCTGAGGGGGCGAGTCCGTGCCGCCGGCTTGCTGGGGCCGGATGCCGTGTTCGGAGTTTGCTGGAGCGGACAGGTCACCACCGAGCGTCTCTCGAAGCTGCTCCAACATCTCCCCTGCGGAATCGTCGAAATCTACACCCATCCTGCATCGGAGAACGTCTTCGAGGGCAGCGCAGCCGGCTATCGATATCGCGACGAATTGGAGGCACTATGTGCTCCGGAGGTGTTGCGGCAGATGACTCGAATTGGCCTCGCGTCGATTGGCTATTCCGATCTCGCCGGAACCGCGTTCTCTTGAGCTAGAGTTCTGGCCGGAAAGGGGGCTCTGGCTCGCGCATCGCGCTTTTGATGCAAGCAGCAGTATTCCCCAACGGGCGGTACGCGAGCGTACCCGGTTTTTCTCTTGAAGCTCGATGGCGGCGCGTGGCCGTTTCAAGCGTCAAGGCAACGTACGGAACGGCAATACGTTGTGGAGTTGCCGATTTCGTTGAAGCCGGCGCGGACGGCGCCCCGGTGTTCGAGCGTACAGAGAGCTAATCGCTTATCAATGTCGCTTCGCGCTGCATATGACCTTGTCAAGAAGGTGTGGTCGCGGCTCGGCGAACATGATGCATCGATTCTCGCCGCAGCCGTCGCGTTCTACTCGTTTCTCTCGATCTTTCCGGCAGTTGCTGCTCTGGTGTCGCTGTACGGCCTGTTCGCCAATCCAGCCGATATCGAGCATCAGGTGCAGACGCTGAGCGAGGTCCTTCCGGCCGACGCCGTGGCTCCAATCTCGGGATGGATGAACGATCTCGTCCAAAAGCCACGAGCGCATTTCGGGATAGGTCTCGCGATCGGCGTCGCTATTTCCATCTGGAGCGCACGCTATGCGATAGGCACATTGATGACGTCGCTCAACGTGGCCTATTCCGTTCGCGAGCAGCGCTCGTTCGTGCGATATAACGTGGTCGCTTTCCTGCTCACCACCGTCCTGATCTTGTTCATCGGCGCGGCCGTCATACTGATCGCGCTACTGCCCGTGCTGGTCGGCTACATGCCGTCTGCCGGACACTGGCAAAAGATCGCGCTTTGGATCAGATGGCCGGCGCTGCTCGCGATCGTGGTCGTCGTCGTTGCCACCCTCTACCGCCATGCACCGAACCGGTCCGGTGCGCGATGGGAATTCACTTCGGCCGGGGCATTGTTGGCAACCGCAGGACTGCTCGCCGGCTCCTACGGTTTTTCTCTGTATGTGAGCACCTTCGGCTCTTACGACAAGACCTACGGCGCTGTCGGTTCAGTCGCTGTTCTGCTCACTTGGCTATGGATTGCCGCCTATTCTTTACTGGCAGGCGCCGAGCTAAACGCAGCGATGTTGAGGCGCCTCTGAATGATCTGTCGGTGAAGTTTGCGATAAATGCGGGGCAGACGAAGCTTCATTTAACTTATGCAAATGCAGGAGTGTGCCGAACGTGTAATGATGGGGATCGTCGAACGATGGCGACAATGGTGGCCTCGGCCTTGTCCCCTCCATCCAAAGCACACAGCTGAGGCCACCAAATGCGTTCGCGACCGTCGCGGTCTCCTCTCAATTCACCGCTCGAATTCACGTTAGCACTCGGTCTGAGATCCTTCGTCCGCTGTCACGGCCATCACCACGGGAAGCATCGGGCGACGGAGATTGATTGTTCTGCGTGATCGATCGAAGAGAAGGGCGCCTCAGTTCACACGGGCGACTGCTATGAGCACGCCGCTCTCGGGTCGTGCCGGTATGCGCGCGAGATCAACGCTCAAGTCCTGGGCCGGCAGGCTGTATTCGATCTCATGGAGCAGGACCGCGATCGTCGCTTTCATCGCGCCGATCGTCAGCCACTCACCGGCGCAGCGATGGCCAGTTTCGAATTCCCCGCCGCCTTGGGGCACCATCGAGAACGGGCTTCCGTTCCAGCGCATGAAGCGCTCTGGACGAAACGCCGCCGGCTCATCCCACGCACGCGCATCGCGGTTCGTTCCATAAAGATCGAGAACGAACCGGTCGCCTCTGTGAAATTCGTGGTCACGCCAGGAAAAATCCTCTCGGGCCACTCCGGCCACGATCGGAAAGAAAGGAGCGAGCCGCCGGACCTCCTGAACAAAGGGCTCCAAGTACGAACGATCTGCCAACAGCCGCTCCCTGAGCCCGGGCTGTTCGTGCAAAGCCAAAGCTGCGAACATGACGAATGTCGCGATCGCGGTGATCGGACGCAGGAGGTTGAGGAGTTCTACCGCGCAGGTTTCAGCCGCCAGCGGCCGTCCCTCGTGTAAGACTGCCGATGCGATGACGTGCAACGCACTGTCGGCCGAGGGCGCATATTTGCCCGCGCGAACCGCCTCGACCAAATCGCGCAGCAGGATCTCGGAGCGGCGGCGCCTCAGCCGAGCCAGCCAATTCGCGGGGCCGATTGAACCGGCGTTGTCGATCATGGCGCCGAGTTCAACGGTGAGCCGCGCCTGCTCGGCGTTGTCGAATGGAATCTCGGCCCAGCGGCAGGCCGCCTTGCAAAAGACGCCTCGCAGCTCCTTGTGGAGGCAAATCGGGCTGCTCTTCGGCCAGCTCCGCGCTATATCCCGCAGCGTATCGGCGGCCAGAGATGCCACGAGCTCAAGGCGCTCGGGCCGCATCAGCGACAGAAACATCCGCTTCCGCTGCCGATGCGCGTCGCCGTCAAGGACTGCCACGCTGTCCTTATCCTGCAGCAGCTTCAAGGTCGAGCTCGGCAGGCCGCCGCTGCGGGTGAAACGATCGGGCGTGTAGAACATTTCGGCCGCCTCTTCGCCGGCGACGCAGAAATGTCGGCTCGCAAGCAGGCGGGCGGAGAAGATATCCGATTGAAAGCGCCGATGGCGATTCCGGCAAAACTCGTAGCCCTCGCGCCTAAAAGCCAACGAGCTGTCGAGGACCGGATCGTTCGGAATGGCTGGCATGCTCGTTATCCCATCTCATTTGCCGCGCCGTGACCCGCCATGTCTTCCGCCGTCACCTTGCGCGAGCGTTGGGGCTTTGGTCGCGCGATGTCGGGCAGCAGGATCGGCTCTTGCAACCTCAGAATGTCGTCTTCTTTCGTTTTCTTCTTGCGGAGCAGAGCCGCAAAAGCACATCGACCACCCAGTCACTCGTCGTGAGGCGGACCAGATCACACGCTTGTCTTTGTCCAATCGGTCAATGGCCAGGGGCCGATCGCGTTCCGGGCAAATAACCTCTGAGAGCTAGGCGGGAGGCGGCTGCTTTCTAGGCCGAGCCGAGCTTGAGAAGACCCGACCTAGCGTTTCCAGCTTGTCAACGGTTGCCGTTCTCTGGATCAGCAGCCGAAGCGAAGGCCGCCGGTTCCACGGGCCTCATCGCCACAGCGTCGGCGCCTCATTGAGCGCCTTCCGACCGACCTGCCTCAGACTATCGACAGTCGCATCGCCTTGTTTCACCGCTTCGAGTATTTTGGCCGCCACGTGCGTTCTCGTGCCGGTTTCGTACCGCGACACGCTTCGACAAACCTCGTCGAGCACGGTGCGCAAGAGCGCCGTCGTATGATGGTCGAACATGGGGACTGCCCTTATCTGGCAGGACGAACTATCGCCGATCTTGGGCACATCCGAATTCACGAAGGTTAATTCGACGAGGCAAAATCGACGGGGTATTTCGCCTGCGCAAGTGTCCGGTCGCGAGAGTGCATCTGTCGGCGTCTCGGCGGAGCCAAGTGAACGGCGCTTCCCTCGTAAGCGGGTGGGTTTCGAGCGCGCGATCAGGCTTGGAACGAGTTGGGCTTCGGCGGCTTTACGACCAGAGCTACTAAATCATCTCGGCCGGGACGTCAGAACATGCCGCCGACAACAGTATCCGACCATCTCGTCGACATCTTGGTGCAATGGGGGGTGGACACGGTCTTTGGGCTGCCGGGCGATGGCGTCAATGGTCTGGTGGAGGGATTTCGAAAGGCGAAGGATCGGATCCGTTACGTCCATTGCCGGCACGAGGAAACCGCGGCGCTGGCGGCCTCTGGCTACGCAAAGTTCAGCGGGCGGCTTGGCGTCTGCTTTTCGACCGCAGCGCCGGGCGCCGTGCACATGCTCAACGGCCTCTATGACGCGAAAATCGACGGCGCACCGGTGCTGGCGCTTACCGGCATGACCTACCACGATCTGATCGGAACTCACTATCTGCAGGATATCAATCAGGACTACCTCTACCAGGACGTCGCGATTTACAATCAGCGGGTGATGGGGCCGGCGCATCTGGAGAATGTCGTCAATCTGGCCTGCCGCGCTGCACTATCAAATCGTGCGGTGGCGCACGTGGCGCTCCCCATCGACATCCAAGCCATGCCGGCCAGCGCCGAACGCAGATTCAAGCGGAATGTCAAAGGACACAGCGGGGCGCAATACCAGCCGCCCAAACGCCTGCCTGCGGATGATGGGCTCATCAAGCAGGCTGCGGACCTGCTTGGCAGCAGGAGCAAGGTCGCAATTCTCGCCGGCTCGGGAGCGCGAGGGGCCGGGGTGGAACTGGAGCAGGTGGCCGAGCGGCTTGGCGCTCCGGTCATCAAAGCGATGCTTGGCAAGGACTGTATCGCGGATACGAGCGAGTACACGACCGGCGGCATCGGTGTGGTCGGCACGCGGCCCTCGGTCGAAGCTCTCAACGGCTGCGAGGCGCTGCTGATCGTCGGCAGCTCGTTTCCCTACATCGAGTTTCTGCCCAAGCCGGGGCAGGCCGTGAGTGTTCAAATCGACGACAAGCCCGAGCGTATCGGATTGCGCTATCCTATCGACGTCGGTTTGGTCGGCGACTCCCAGGCGACACTGCGCGCGCTGCTCTCCAAGCTCAAGCCCAACGAGGATCGCAGCTTTCTCACCCAGGCCCAGCAGGGGATGAAAGAATGGTGGGCGCTAATGGAGCAGCGTGCCGCCGACGGACAGCAGCCGATGCGTCCCCAGGCGGTCGGCTGGCACCTACCGGACCTCATGGAATCCAATGCCATTCTGTGCGGCGACTCCGGGACCGTGACCACATGGGCCGCGCGCATGCGGCTGCGCGAGGGGCAGCAATTCTCTTTCAGTGGAACGATGTGCTCGATGGCTGCCGCCTTGCCGTATGCGATCGGCGCGCAAGCCGCTTTTCCCGACCGTCAAGTCGTCGCGTTCACCGGCGACGGCTCGTTCACCATGATGATGGGCGACTTCGTCACGCTCGTGCAGAACAAGATGCCCGTGAAGGTCGTGGTGATGAAAAACAATACGCTCGGCCTGATCAAATGGGAGCAGATGCTGTATCTAGGCAACCCGGAGTACGGGGTTGATCTCGCACCGGTCGACTGCGTCAAAGTCGCGGAAGCATGCGGCGCTTTCGGGGTCCGCATCGAGGAGCCGGCACGATGCCGCGAGCAGCTCAAAGCGGCGCTTGCTCAGCCTGGACCCGCGGTGATCGAATGCGTGGTCGATCCGCTGGAGCCGCCGTGGCCGCCTGTCATCACCAGCGATGAAGCCAAGAAGCTCGCAACCGCGCTGGCGCGCGGCGAGGTCAATCGGCGTCCGATCGGCCTCACGATCGGACGACACGCCGTCCAGGAGTTCAGTTTCAGCGAAAGTCCGTTCGGCGCGGCAGCGCGGCTCGTAGAGAAGCTTACCGGTCCGCACGGAGACAACGAATGAACACTATCCCCGAGTCGATCGTCCCTTCCCAGGGTGAGGCGGTGCAGCAGCGCCGGCGTCAGGAAGCCGCGCGGGAGCTCAGGGAAGAGCTGGCGCGCCGCATCGGCGGGGAAGTCCGCTTCGATACCGGCTCACGGGCGCTCTATGCGACTGATCTCTCCATCTACCGCCATGTTCCGATCGGCGTGGTGATTCCGCGCGATGCCGACGACGTCGTTGCAGTAGTCGAGAGCTGCCGCAACAGGGATGTGCCGATCTTCGGCCGTGGCTGCGGGACAAGCCTTTCAGGCCAATGTTGCAATGTAGCGGTGGTGATCGATTTCTCCAAGTACATGAACCGCCTTCTGGCGATCGACCCCGAAGCGCGTATTGCCAAAGTCCAGCCCGGTCTCATAAACGACCAACTACGCGAGGCGGCGCAGCGCCATGGCCTCACCTTTGCGCCCGATCCCGCGACCCACGAGTACTGCACCCTCGGCGGAAACATCGGCAATAATTCCTGCGGCGCCCACACGTTCTCGGGTGGCAAGACCGTCGACAATGTGGAAGAGCTGGAGATCCTCACCTATGACGGACTGCGCACCCGTATTGGAGCGACATCCAATGATACGCTCGAATTGATCCTGCGCGGGGGCGGGCGCCGTGCCGAGATCTACCATCGGCTGCAGCAACTGGCGGATCGATATGGCCACGAGATCCGCTCGCGCTACCCGAACATTCCGCGTCGCGTATCTGGATACAATCTCGACTCCTTGCTGGCCGAGAACGGCTTTCACGTGGCGCGTGCGCTGGTTGGGTCCGAAAGCACGTGCGCGCTGACGCTCGCGGCTACAGTTCGACTGCAACCCTATTCACCGGCGCGCGCGCTGCTCGTGCTCGGATATGATGATTTTCCGGAAGCCGGCGACGACGTGCCCCAGATCCGAGATCTCGGCGCGTTGGCCCTGGAAGGGATTGACGAGCACGTCGTCGTGAACATGCGACGCAAGGCAAAGTCGGTGTCAGGGGCGGATCTGCTCCCGAGTGGACACGCATGGCTTCTGGTCGAATTCGGCGGCGATGACCAGAAGGATGCAAATGACAAGGCCGAGGCGGCCTATCGAAAGCTGCAGCGGAGCGGCACAAAGTCGAACGATATGCGGGTGGTCGGGAACCCAGGTGACCAAGCCGCAATCTGGCACGTTCGCGAGTCCGGAGTCGGATCGAGCCACATCCCGGTCACCGAGGAGGCTTGGCCAAGCTGGGAGGATGCGGCCGTCCCGCCCGATCGTCTCGGTCCGTACTTGCGCGATTTCAAAGCGCTGTGCGAGCGCTATGGCTACGCCTACACGATTTTCGGTCACTTCGGCGACGGCTGCATCCACAGCCGGATGACTTTCGGTCTGCGCACCGCCGAAGGCGTGGCCAAGTTCCGTGCCTACATGGAAGAGGCATCGGACCTCTGCCTGTCCTATGGCGGTTCATTGTCGGGCGAGCACGGCGACGGCCAAGCCAAGGCCGAGTTGTTGCCGAAAATGTTCGGGCCGGACCTTATCCAGGCATTCCGCGAGTTCAAGACGATCTGGGATCCACATTGGCGGATGAATCCCGGCAAGGTCATCGATCCGCAACCCCTCGATGCCGATCTGAGGCTCGGGCCGGAGTATCATCCGATAGAGGTAAAGACCCACTTCAAATTTCCTGGGGATCGCGGCTCCTTTGCCACCGCGGCCGAGCGGTGCTTTGGGGTCGGGAAGTGCCGCTCTCTCGGCGGGCAGGTGATGTGCCCAAGCTTCCAGGCGACGCGTGAAGAGATGCACTCGACCCGCGGCCGGGCACACCTCCTGTTCGAGATGATGCGGGGCGATCAGCTCAAGCGCGGCTGGCGCGAGAAGGCCGTGCGCGAGGCACTCGACCTGTGCCTCCAGTGCAAGGGTTGCAAGCATGATTGTCCGGTGTCGGTGGACATGGCCACCTACAAGGCGGAGTTCCTGTCGCACTATTACGCCGGGCGGCTGCGCCCTGCGGCCGCCTATTCGATGGGATTGGTTTTCGCGTGGGCGCGGCTTGCATCCTTCGCGCCGGGCCTGACAAACGCGCTGCTTGCATCACCGGGCCTTGGCACCGCATTGCGTGGACTGGCCGGATTCTCTCCCGAGCGCGAGGCACCGAAATTCAGCTCCGAAACATTCCAGCACTGGTTCGCGCGCAACCGGCACGTCGATGATCGCTCGCGCCCGCCTGTCATCCTCTGGCCCGATACATTCAATAACTACTTCGTACCGGGCACGGCAAAGGCCGCGGTCACCGTGCTTGAGGATGCTGGTTATCGCGTGATGGTTCCGAACGCCCACTTGTGCTGCGGCAGACCTCTTTACGACTACGGAATGCTTGGCCTCGCCAAGCGCAAGCTCACCCAGGTGATCGAGGTTCTGCGGCCGGCCATTCGGGCCGGCGTGCCGGTAGTGGGGCTGGAACCGAGTTGCGTTTCCGTGTTCCGGGATGAACTTCTCAACCTGATGCCGGACGACCGCGATGCGCACCGCCTCGCCACGCAGACCATGCTGCTCGGCGAGTTTCTCATGAAGGATCCGCAATGGAAGCCGCCGCGGTTCGAGCGAGCGGCGCTTGCGCACGCACATTGCCATCATCGCTCCGTTCTTCAATTCGACTTGCAACAGAAACTGTTCGAGGCGATGGGCCTTAAGGTGGAATATCCGAAGCTTGGCTGCTGCGGTCAGGCCGGCTCATTCGGATATGAGGCCGAGCACTACGACGTCTCGATGAAAATCGGCGAGCACGAGCTGCTTCCGGCCGTGCGCAAGGCGGGTTCTGATACGTTGATCATCGCGGACGGCTTCAGCTGCCGCGAACAGATCCTGCACGGCACGCAACGCTGGGCGATGCATCCCGCTGAAGTCGTGGCACTGGCCATCAAGGCAGGACAACAGATTCCCGCTCACGCGGCGGCGGATTTCTACCGCGAGGACCCGGCGCGTCTCGATGGCAGAACGGCCCTCGCCGGTGTGGGGACGGCGGCGGCCGCCGGCCTTCTCCTCTACATCGGGCTTTCCCGTGCGAATGCAGGCGGCAGGAAGAGACGTCGCCTTTAGAGGGGTGCAGAGCCCCATGATCGATCAGCTGATTGGCAGCAGTGCGCAAGACATCCTCTGGTGGCAGATGAGCCTCAGGGCCATGCTCGTCTTTCTGTTCGGACTGTGCATCATACGTTTGTTCGGTCGCCATGCGTTCGGCAAGCAGACGCCACTCGACATCGTGCTCGCAATCGTTATCGGCTCCAACCTGAGCCGCACGATCACCGGAAGCGCTCGCTTTTTTCCGACGCTTGTCGCCACGTTTGTCCTCGCGGTGTGCTTTTGGATCTTGAGTCACTTGGCCGCCCGCTGGCGGTTCTTCGGCCGTGTCGTAAAGGGTGACTCCGTCCCACTCATCGAGGGCGGTCATTTGGATCGCAAGCGCATGCTCCGTAGCGGCATCAGCGAGCCAGATATTGAAGAGGCTGCCAGACAGGCCGGGCTGAGCGGTCTGGACGACATCAAAGAGGCACGTCTGGAACGGAGTGGAAAAATCAGCACGCTGCACAGATAGTGAACACAGTTTTTCGCCGGTCCCCGCCCTTTGCTTCGCGCAATCGCGGAGACGGCTCCCTTGTGGCGCTGCGGCGACCCCGAGCGGCGCAATGCAGCGGAAGGAACAAGATCAAGACGCCACATGTTCTCCTCCGGGACGACGGTACATCCTCTGGGACGACGGTGCATCCGCTCTGCCGGGTTCGCGCCGCGCCCGAGTTCGTGGGCGGACGAAACGCCAATTCAAAGGGTTATAGGTTTACGATGTCAGTACGAAACAGGTTCGGTATGCGCGCCGCTCCCAATCGAAGCTTGGTGCCGCTTCTGGCGTATGGACTTGCCGGCCTGGCCGGTGCCGCCGCCGGCTTGGCCGTGACGCGCAAGTCGCATCCGGGCGCATACGATCCCAATCGACACACCCAGCTTGCGCAACTCAATGGGACTCCGTCGCGCCGATATTATACCGGGTTCGATTTGCAGCGTGCGATTGCCATCGCTGATTTGCGGGCCATGAGCCATCGCCGCTTGCCGCGGTTTGCGCTCGAATATCTGGAAGGCGGTGCGGAGGATGAAGCGTCGCTCTTCCGGGAGCGAAGCGCTTATGCCGACTGGCGATTCGTGCCGCGAACCTTGGTCGACGTGTCCCGTCGGACGCTTCAGAGCAGCCTTTTTGGTCGTTCCGCTGCGATGCCGCTTGTGGTCGCGCCCACAGGCCTCAACGGCATCTTTCGCGCCCATGGCGACAGTATGCTGGCGGCGGCCGCGCTGCAGGCTGGCGTTCCGTTTGTCCAGAGCACCATGTCGAACGACAGCATGCAGCAGGTGGCCAAGGCGGCGCCGGGCGTGCGTCATTGGTGGCAGCTTTATGTCTTCGGCGGCGATGAGGTCTGGCAGGAACTGCTTCGCCGCGCGGATCTGGCAGGCTGCGAAGCCCTCGTGCTCACCACGAATACGCAAATCTTTGGAGATCGCGAGTGGCAGCGGCGCAATCAAGTGGGGAAGAAGCGGCTGTCCACGTCGGCCGCGCTGGAGGCGATGTGCCATCCGGCCTGGATGGCGCAGAACCTGTTATCCCACGGCATACCGAGCTTCCCCAACATCGTCGATTTCGTGCCGAAGGATCGGCGCAGCTTTTTTGGCATCTCAAGCTGGGTCCGCGCGCACCAGCCGACCTCGCTCAGCTGGGACACGGTCGCAAAAATACGGCAACGCTGGAAAAAGCCGTTCCTGCTGAAGGGCATTCTGAATCCCGAGGACGTGCGACGCGCGATTGACAGCGGTGTTGATGGATTAGTGTTGAGCAGCCATGGCGGACGGCAGCTCGATTGGACGATCGCCCCACTCGATCTCGTGCCCGTGGCGCGCGACATTGTCGGCGATCGGATCGCGCTGTATTTGGCGGGCGGCGTCCGCCGGGGAACGGACATGCTCAAGGCCCTTGCTCTGGGCGCAGACGCGGTGTGGGTTGGCCGCGCTCCCCTCTACGGGCTGGGAGCGGCCGGCCGCGCCGGAGTGGCCCGCGCGCTGGAGATCCTGAGGACGGAAGCCCTGGATGCAATGGGTCTCGTCGGCGTGAATCACGTCGAGGAGCTTGGGCCGCACCTGCTGGCCCAGCTCGGCCAAACGAGGCTCCATTCCTCGGCCTGACGGCCCCGGCTGGCTTGGTCAAAACGGCAAAGGTGCGCCCGCTAGAAGGTGCCAAGCGCTCTGCAAGTCCGTACGCGATCGTACGAAGTGCCTCATCTCGGGCGCGTGGTCGAAACTTTTTTGGAACCAACTATCGTTCAGCCGAGTTCCGCTCACCGGGCACCCGAATTTCGGCATAGCGCCAAGAGTGCTTGGGGGCTGTCGCACAGGCGTACTGATGGCAGTGTTCGGGCCTCGAGCGAATCTGTTCATGACCGCGGCCCTCGTGACCGCGGTCTGCCTGTGCGTGTTCTTGGTGACGGGAATATGGGTCGTGCCGCTGATGGACTACAACACTCAGAAACGGTTCGCACCCGAGCAGCCCGTCCCGTTTAGCCATAAGCACCACGTCAGCGGTCTTGGGCTCGACTGCCGCTATTGCCACGCCACGGTGGAGAAATCCGCAAACGCGGGAATGCCGTCGACGGCAATTTGCATGACCTGCCACTCGCAGATCTGGACCAATGCCGCCATGCTGGCACCAGACCGGAAAAGCATGGCCGAAAAAACCCCGATCCGATGGACGCGCGTTTATGCGCTGCCCGACTACGTCTTTTTCGATCACAGCATCCATATCGCCAAGGGCGTCGGCTGCACCGAGTGCCACGGTCCGATCGGCGACATGGCCATGACCTGGAAAGCTCACAACCTCTACATGAGCTGGTGTCTCTCCTGCCATAGGGATCCGGGCCCTCATCTTCGTCCCAAGGACCAGGTCTTCAATCCGCATTGGCGGCGGACAGATTCGACGCCTACGCCCGAGACCCTGCTGGCTCAGTATCACATCAAAACCGAAGCACTGTCGGATTGCGGGGTCTGTCACAGATGAGGGAGCCGGCCCGCACATATTGGCGCAGCCTCGAGGAATTGGCTGACTCGCCGCAGTTCGCGGCATTCGTCGAAAAAGAAGCGCCGCGCTTTCGCGACGTCGTCAATGCATTCGACCGCCGCCGATTCCTGCAATTGATGGCAGCGTCGATGGCGCTGGGCGGTTTGTCGGGATGCGGTCCCGAGCCGAACCAGCGGCAACTGCTCCCTTACGTCGAGCAGCCCGAAAACATCATTCCCGGCCGCAATCGCTATTACAGCGGAGCGACCATCCAGGATGGATATGCCACCGGGGTTCTGCTCGCCCATCAGATGGCGCGGCCGATCAAGGTCGAAGGCAATCCGGATCATCCTGCGTCTCTGGGCGCGGCGAGCGCCATCATGCAGGCGAGCATTCTGGAACTCTACGATCCACGCCGAGCGCAGACCATCTTTGGCGACGGCAGGATCGCCCCCTGGGAAGACTTCGTCAGAACGCTCCACGCGCGACGGGGCGCCTTGAGCGACGGCAACGGTGAGGGTCTGCGCATTCTAACCGGGGCGGTCACGTCGCCCTCGCTCGCAGCCCAGATGGCAAAGCTGCGGCAGCAGTTTCCGGCCATGCGCTGGCACCAATGGGAGCCCCTTCATCGCGACAGCGAGCATGCCTCTGCCGCGCGCAGCTTCAATCAGAATGTGGATAGGACATTCGATGTCGCCAAGGCGGATCGAATCCTTGGCATCGAGAGCGATCTGATTTCGGCGACGCCTGGATGGCTCGCTTACGCCCGGCACTTCGCTGCAGCGCGACGGCCGGCCGAAAACGGCGGCTCAATGAGCCGGGTCTATGCAATCGAAAGCACGCCGACGCTTCTCGGAGCGAAGGCGGACCACCGCCTCGCGATACGGCCGGACGAGATCCCCGGTGCGCTACGCTATCTGGCGGGATTGCTCGGCGCCGGGCCGCAAACATGGTCGCAGGCAGAAAGCAGGCATTCAGACTGGCTGAGAGCGGCAGCCGATGATTTGGATCAGCACAAGGGAAAGGCTCTCGTGCATGCCGGCCGGGAGCAGCCGGTCGAGGTTCATCTGCTGGCCGATGCGATCAACGCCAAGCTGGATGCGTTCGGCAACACCGTCAAGCCAATCGCCTCCGTGGAGGCGATGCCCGGCTCGAAGCGGCAATCCTTGGTCGAACTCGCCGACGATATGGCATCCGGAAAAGTCGACACGCTCCTGATCATGGGTGCGAACCCGGTTTATGACGCGCCTGCCGATCTCGATTTCGCCGGGCGGCTGCGCCATGTGCCATTCTCCGTGTCGGTTGCGCTCTACGAGGACGAGACCGCGGTCGCCTGCAAATGGCGCATTCCCGCCGCGCACGTCTTCGAGACCTGGGGCGATGCACGCGCCTTCGACGGCACGGTCACGATTATGCAACCCCAGGTGCGTCCGATGTATGCAGGGCGCGCGCCCCAGGAAATCCTGGGTGTGCTTCTTGGGGATTCGTCGGCCGATCCCTACGCGCTGCTCCGTGACTACTGGCGGCGGCGTGTTCAGCAGGAGAACCGGGGCGATTTCGAAGAGTTCTGGCACGGTGCGCTGCAGCGGGGAATCGTCGCCGACACAGCGCAACCTGCGCTGTCAATCAAGCCGACCCCGGATGCTGCCGTTGAAGAAGCGCCTGCAACCGCTTCGCCACAGCCCCCCCTGCAGGCGCTGTTCCGGCCGGATGAGGGACTTTGGGATGGACGCCATGCGCATAACCCCTGGCTCCTGGAAATGGCCCGCGCCTTCACCCGCTTGACCTGGGACAATGCCGCGCTGCTGGCGCCGAGCACGGCGAAGCGACTCGGCGTTGATACGCACGATGTCGTCGAGATCTCGATCGAGAAGGCTAAGCTCAGAGCGCCGGTCTTTGTGCTGCCGGGGCAAGCGCCAGATTGCATTACCTTGCCGCTCGGATGGGGCCGCACGGCGGACGGGCTTGGGGCCAAATCTGGTTTCAATGCCTACACGATCCGTCACTCCGGCCGTCCCTGGGTTGCCGACGTCAGCGCACTTGTGAAGACCGGGGAGACTGACAGGCTCGCCACCACGCAGAACCAGGATCGGGTGATCGGGCGAGATCTGATCCGGGAGGGCGATCTCGCCGAGTTCAACAGCGACCCCGGCAAGATCGTGAAGCAGAAGAAAGCGGAGTCGCTCTATCAGCCCTTCGACTATCCCGATCGCGCCTGGGCGATGACGGTTGATCTCAATTCCTGCATCGGCTGCCAGGCCTGTACGATCGCCTGCCAGGCCGAAAACAACGTGCCCATTGTCGGTAAGGATCAAGTTCTCGCCGGCCGCGTCATGCACTGGCTGAGGGTCGACCGCTATTATTCCGGCTCGACCGATGCGCCTGAGATGGCCTTCGAGCCGATGCCTTGCATGCACTGCGAACAAGCACCCTGCGAAGTGGTATGCCCGGTGCACGCCACCGTGCATGATCACGAAGGCCTCAACCTGATGGTCTACAACCGCTGCGTCGGCACGCGGTTTTGCTCGAACAACTGCCCCTACAAGGTTCGACGTTTCAATTTCTACGGATATGCCGAGGAGAACGAGCGCGCCGCGGAGTCCTGGAACCCGGAGGTGACGGTCCGCGGCCGCGGCGTGATGGAGAAATGCACGTATTGCATTCAGCGGATTCGAACGGTTCAGATCGATGCCGAGAAGGAGGATCGCAAAATCGCCGACGGTGAGGTTCGAACGGCTTGCCAGCAGAGCTGCCCGACGCAGGCGATCATCTTCGGCGATCGCAACGACAAGGGCAGTGCCGTCGCCGGACGGAAGGCTTGGCCGATCGACTATGCGTTGCTCGACGACCTGAATACGCGTCCTCGAACCACCTATAGCGCGCTCATTCGCAATCCAAATCCGGCGATCAAGACCAGCGCGTCACAACACGGCGAGACAACCAGCCATGGCGATGACGCTGACGAGTGAATTGCCGGCCGACGCGCCCATTGTCGGGCCCGAAGTGACCTTGACGACCTTGAGCGAGGAGGTGAGCAGCCGCGTGCTCATGTCGCGCACGCCGCTGTGGTGGTGGATCGGATTCGGCATCTCAGTTGCACTGTTATTGGTGCTGGTCGTTCAGATGGCGGTGCTGTTCATCGTCGGCATCGGAGTGTGGGGAGTCAACATACCGGTCGCCTGGGGACTTGCCATCGCCGAGTACGTCTGGTGGATTGCGCTGGCGAGCGGCGGGACCATCGTTTCCGCGCTGTTCTTTCTCACGCGATCGCCGTGGCGCTCGGCCACCAACCGCATCGCCGAAAGCATGCTGCTGTCGGCGGCGCCCTGCGCGGGGCTGATGCCCATCATGCATCTGGGGCGGCCCGGCTTGTTCTACTGGCTGTTTCCCTATTCGAACGTGATGGGCGTCTGGCCCCAGGTGCGAAGCCCGCTCTGGTGGGATTTCATTTGCCTGCTCTGCTACATCCTGATGTCGATCATGTACTACTACGCCGGCATCCTGCCAGATCTTGCCACCGTGCGCGATCTCGCGTCGACCAGGGCGAAGAAGATATTCTACGGCATCCTGGCACTAGGTTGGCGCGGATCGGTCGCGGAGTGGCAGAACCAGCGCATCGTTTACGCGATCATGTCGGCGATCATGGCGCCGATGGTCATCTCGGTGCACAGCGTGGTCGGTCTCGACTTCGCGGCCGGGCTGACGCCGGGATGGCATGACACGCAGTTTCCGCCTTACTTCTTCTTCGGCGCGGTCATTTCGGGCACGGCCCTCATCGTGATGCTCACGATTCTTGTGCGCTGGGGCTACAGCCTTCAAGACCTGTTGACGGAATATCACTTCAATGCCATGGCGAAAGTCATGCTCGTCGGCAGCCTGATGCTTGCCTACGCCTATGTCTGGGAAGCATTCGGTCCGCTCTATACCAGCGATGTCGCCGAACGGACTGAGTTCTTTCACCGCGCATTCGGCTTCACCGCGCCCTTGTTTTGGTCGGAGAAGATCCTCACGGTCGTCGTGCCACAACTATTGTGGTTTCCGGCTGTTCGCCGCAATCAACTGCTGCTGCTCCTCATCTCCGGCGGCGTCATCATCGGGATGTGGCAGGAGCGTGTTGTCTTCACGACCGCGAGCCTTGAGCACAACTACATGCCGTCCTATTGGGGATACTATTTTCCGACGCTTTGGGATTGGGCGACTCTCGCCGGAACCATCGGACTGTTTCTCACCCTGTTCTTTCTGTTCTTGAGATTTGCGCCGATCATTTCGCTCGCCGAGGTCCGCGAGATCATCGAGGAAGAGAAGTCGAAATGACGAAGCTGTTCGGCGTCGCGGCGGAGTTCGCATCACCGGACGCGGTAAGGACCGCCGCGGAAGATCTGCGACAGTCGGGCTTTCGCGCGTTCGAAGCCTATACGCCTTATCCGGTCGAAGGGCTGGATCGGATCATTCATCCGGGCCCAAAGCCGCTCCTGCCGCTTCTGATGTTCGCAGCCGCGGTACTAGGCGCGGCGTGGGGCTATTGGATCCAGTACTGGGGTGAGGCTCTGAACTATCCCATCAATGTCGGCGGCCGGCCCTACAACAGCTGGCCCGCATTCATGGTTGGAACGTTCGAGTTCATGCTGCTGGTGACGATCGCTGCCGGATTCGTCGGCATGCTTGCCGCGTCTGGGCTGCCGAGGCTCTATCACCCGATCTTCGAGGCGAAGGCTTTCGAGCGCGCGTCCCGTGACCGGTTCGTCCTCTGTTTGGAAGCTGCCGATCCGCTGTTCGATGCAACCGCGGTTCGCAGCCGGTTCGAGCGGCTTGGTGCAGAGCGCATCGATGAGGTGCGGGCGTGAGGTGGAGGTCGGGTGCGGCTCTCGTTGTCCTGTCGGCCGCGATTGCGGCCTGCGACAATATGGCCAATCAGCCGAAGCTCAAACCTTACGAACTGCCGGTCGGCGCGCAGGTCGACTGGCCGAGGACGCCGGTGCCGCACACCGTTGCGCGCGACGACCGCCTCAATCCGCCCGAGCCTCCGCCCGTCACCATGGCGCTGCTCGAACGCGGGCAGCAGCGCTTCGACATCTATTGCTCTCCTTGCCATGGCAGGCTCGGAGACGGCAACGGCATGATCGTGCAGCGCGGATTTCCGCACCCGCCATCCTATCACGGTGAGAGGTTGCGCAACGCGCCCAACCAGCACTTCTATGACGTGATAACGCACGGCTACGGCGCCATGTATCCATATGGCGACCGCGTCGCGCCGGCGGATCGGTGGGCCATCGTGGCCTATATCCGCGCCTTGCAGGCGAGCGCAAAAGCATCGCTATCTGATGTGCCGGACGAGAAGCGGAGTTCGCTGCGATGAGGCCGATCAGGCTCACGTCTGCCGCAATTCTCGTCTCTGCGGTCGGAGTAGCCGGCTGCGTCGTCGGGGCGCTGTCCGACTGGGCTGCTTTCGCGCATGCGTGGTTGTGCAGCTACGTCCTTTGGCTCGGGATCCCGCTCGCCGGCGTCACGCTCGTGCTCGTGCACGACCTGACCGGTGGAGATTGGATGGAGACCGCTCGCCCGGTTCTCGCTGCCGCCATCATGACGATGCCGTTGGCCAGCCTTGCCGGCATTCCTGCCTTCGTCCACCTGGATGCGCTGTACAGCTGGACGCATCCGCCGCCTGGCCTGCCGAATACGTTCTATCTCAATCCGCTCGCCTTCTTTATCCGGTATGGCGCCTATGTGGCCGTGTGGAATCTGCTCGCTGCCTTCGCACTATGGGGGCCGCGGGCAGGAAGCCAACCTATCGCGCCCGGACTATCGTGGATCAGCGCCATCGGCCTCATCGTGCTAGCGCTATCGGCGAGCTTTGCCGCGATCGACTGGATTCTTTCGCTCGAGCCCGAGTTTTGGTCCTCGATCTTTCCGTACACGCAAGCCGCAAGCTGGTTCAACACGGGTTTGGCGGCGGTCTTGCTGATGGTGTCAACGTCGGCCTCATCGGTCCACGAGCCGCACCGCGCGCATATGAGCGATCTCGCGCGCATTCTCCTCGCGACGACGATCTTCTGGGCTTATGTCGAGTTCATGCAGTTCCTGATCATCTGGGAGGAGAACCTCAAGACCGAGATCCCGTGGTATCTGAAGCGGCTTCATTCGCCTTGGCATTCAGCAATCTATGTTTCCGCTGGTCTGGGGTTTGTCATACCTTTCTTCGTGCTGCTATGGACGCCGAGCAAGTACAACCGCGCCGCGGTCGCGACCGTCTGTGCATCGATCCTGATTAGCCGCGCTGCCAATACTTGGCTGTTGGTCATCCCGGAGTCCTCGATGCCGCCGCCGTTTTGGCTAGACGTTGCCGCCTTACTGGCGCTGGGCGGGGCTGTCACGCTGCTGCTTGGATTCGAGGCGCGTCGTGCCCGCGGGCTTTTGAGCTCCAACCGGCCAATCTGGACCGCCGAACATGGCTAAGAGGGCGCACCGGGAGAGAAAGCCCTCCGCCGGCGCGACCGGGCGAAAGCTCATGGCCGGGACGGTTCTCGCTGCGATCCTCGGCCTCTACTTCCTTGTCCGTTCGCTGGTGAAGGGCTCCAAGCCTGAATTGGTTGGGCGAGCGATGACAGCAAGCCCAGATGTGCAGCAGGAGGCTCCGGTCACCGCGTTCGAGCCGACAGATTGGTCCCTGGCGCCGGTGGCATGGATCTACGTCGGCACGCTGGTGCTGCTGATCGTCTCTTGCCTGGTGCTGATCGTGGCATATCCGGACGCACTGCCCGATGTCACTCGCACGCTGCGCATCAATCCCCCGGGCCCGCGACTGCAGACCAATCCAGAGGCCGATCTGGGACGATTTCGCGCCGCGGAGTCGCGGCAGCTCAACGAGTATTATTGGATCGATAAGCAGAAGGGAATTGCCCATGTCCCGATCAGGGAGGCGATGAAAACGCTTGTGCAGACTGGGATCGACGGCTTTCCGAAGGCTCCACCATGACACGAATCGCTTATGCTTTGGTTGCAGTCGTCTTGCTTGTGGCCGCCGTTCTGAGCCTTGCTCGGATCGGAGCGATCAACCTGCGGTCTGAGATGGCCGGCAGCGGCGATATCGCAGACCTTTCGTTTCGCCCCCGTCCGGGTGCGCAACTGCCGCTGGATGTGGCGCTCGTCGATGAAAACGGCCGCGGCGTCACGCTCGGCGCCTACTTTACCAAATCGCCGGTCATCCTAGTGCTCGAATATCTGCGCTGCGCGTCGTTGTGCGGCGTCACTCTGCGCAATGTGATCGGCGATACGCTCAAGAGCCTGCCGCTCCAATCGGGACGCGATTACCAGGTTGTCGCGATCAGCATCGATCCGCGCGACGGACCTCGCGATGCGAGCGCCGCCGCGGCAAAGTATGCGCAGCTGCTGGATCGTGCCGGAAGCAGTGCCGGCCTGCACTTTCTGACCGGGCGGCCTGCAGATGTTGGCAAGATCGCAGCAGCTGTCGGATTTCCCTACCGGTACGATGCCTTGCTCGACGCCTATATTCATCCCGCAGGATTGATTGTCGCCACACCGAATGGCGTCATCAGCGGGTATCTGGAGGGGATCACGGCGTCGCCGCAGGAATTGCTCGCGGCTCTCGCAAATGCCGAGCAGAACAAGTCACAAGGATTGGTCACGCGCCTGCTGCTGCTCTGCCATGTCCAGGGTGCGCCTCTCGGGCGGTGGACGGTTCCGGTGCTCGCAGCGTTCGTGATTGGCAATATCGGGGCCGCCGTGACCACTATCGCGATATTCGCCGCGATCCGCCGCCGACGGTGCGGGTGAAGCATGTATCACTGGATCCCGTTCTGGCCGGATGCAGCCGCCGTCAATGCGGTGGTGGTTAACAACCTCTACGTGGCGGAGCTTGGCCTCAGCGCAGTGATCATGAGCACCGTGGTCATCATGATGCTGAGCTTCTGCATCCGTTATCGCCGCGGCAGCGCGGCCTCGCGCGCCAATCTGGTCGAGGAGACCTGGCACTTCGAAGCGGCCTGGACTGCCGCGACCCTCGGCGTGTTCCTAATTCTCTTTGTCTGGGGAGCGGCCATCTATCTCTGGCTGTTCCGTCCGCCGCCGGCCGACGAAGAGGTCTATGTCATTGGCAAGCAGTGGATGTGGAAAGTCGAGCATCCGGGCGGCCAGCGCGAGATCGACGCGCTGCACGTGCCGGTCGACAAGATTATCAGGCTGGTGATGTCCTCGGAGGACGTCATCCATAGCTTCTTCGTCCCGGCATTTCGGATCAAGCACGATGTGGTACCCGGGACGCTTGAAACGATCTGGTTCAAGGCCACCAAAACCGGCGTCTTCAGACTTGAATGCACGCAGTATTGCGGCCTGCAGCACGCGACAATGCATGGGCAGGTCGTGGTAATGACGGCCCCAGAGTACGCCCGCTGGCTCGCCGAGCAGGGCGTGCACGAATCCTTAGCCGCCCAGGGGGCCGATCTCTTTCGGGCCCACGGCTGCAGCGGCTGCCATGGCGAGAACAGCACGGTACACGCGCCGTCACTCCGCGGGCTCTACGGCACTTTGGTGCACCTGCAGGACGGTTCGGTCCGGGTTGCGGACGATGCCTACTTACGGGACTGCATTCTCAACCCGCGCAGCTTCACCGTGGCCGGCTATCCACCGGTGATGCCGGACTTCTCGGGCCAACTTGGGGAGGATGAACTGATGAAGCTGATCGCGTACATCAAATCGCTTCGTCGCGACCAGGAGCTCGGCCAATGAGCACCACGACCTTTGGCCGCGCACCCGGCGCGTCGAGCGAGCCGAGCTATCTGACGTCCGAGAACACAGTGGTCTCCTGGCTGTTCACGCGCGACCACAAGCGCATTGCGCTGCTGTTCTTCGCCTCGATCACTTTCTTTTTCTTTGTCGGAGGAGCCGCCGCCACGCTGATGCGGATGAACCTCGCCACGCCTCAAGGCCTGCTGCAGCCGTCGCTTTATAACCGCATGTTCACGATGCACGGCATCATCATGGTTTGGTTCTTTCTGATCCCATCGATCCCGACGACGTTCGGAAATTTCTTCATTCCGATGATGATCGGAGCGCACGATCTTGCATTTCCCCGCGTCAACCTCCTCAGCTGGTACGTTTTCAATCTGTCCGGCCTCGTTGTGCTTTATGCGCTCGTGATGGGAGGCGCCGATACCGGCTGGACCTTCTATACTCCGCTGTCGACGGTCTACGCCAACGGCTATGTATTCGCGGCGGCGATGGCGGTCTTCATCAACGGCTTTTCGTCGATCATGACCGCCCTGAACTTCGTGGTCACGATTCACCGGCTGCGGGCGCCGGGGATGACCTGGATGCGGCTTCCGCTGTTCGTATGGGCGATCTATGCAGTGAGCGTCGTGATGCTGACCGCAACGCCGGTCTTAGCGATGGATACGTTCCTGCTCGCCGTCGAGCGGTTTATCGGTATCGGATTGTTCGATCCGCGTCATGGCGGGGATCCGCTGCTGTGGCAGCACATGTTCTGGTTCTATTCGCACCCGGCAGTCTACATCATGATCCTGCCGGCGATGGGGGTCGTGAGTGAAATCATTCCCTGCTACGCGCGACGGCCGGTCTTCGGCTACGCGGGAATGACGACCGCGCTGATGTCGATCGCGATCCTGAGCTTCTTCGTGTGGGCGCATCACATGTTTGTGGCGGGAATTTCTCTTTACTCCAGCATCTTTTTTTCATTGGCGACATTCTTTGTCGCCGTGCCGTCGGCGATCAAGGTATTCAACTGGACGGTCAGCCTGCACAAAGGCAGAATCGTCTTCGATGCGCCGATGCTCTATGCACTCGGCTTCGTGCTGTTGTTCACGATGGGGGGCGTGACGGGGCTGATGCTGGCGACGCTTGCGATCGACGTCCACGTTCATGGAACCTATTTCGTCGTCGCTCACTTTCACTACATCATGGTGGGTGCCACGGTGAGCGCCTTCTTTGGCGCGCTGCATTATTGGTGGCCGAAGATGACAGGTCGTCTCTATCCGGAGATGTGGGCGCGATTTGCGGCAATCCTGACGTACGTCGGATTCAATCTGACGTTCTTTCCGCAGTTCGTGCTTGGTTACCTGGGCATGCCCCGGCGCTCCTACGCCTATCCGGAGGACTGGCAATCCTGGAATCTGCTGTCCTCCGCCGGCGCTTCCATTCTGGCGGTGGCGTATTTTCTGCCATTGCTTTATCTGGGATGGAGCCTTTTCTGGGAACGCAAGGCGGACGCCAATCCGTGGCGCGCGACGGGTCTCGAGTGGATCACGTCTTCTCCGCCGCCGAAGCACAATTTCGAGCGCACGCCCATCGTGCAGCTTGGACCCTACAGCTATGATCCCGAGAACGACACGTTCGTGACGCAGGAGGGCACGCAAGATGCCACATAGTGCCCGGTTGGCGCCTGAGGTTCAATACGCCACTCTCGAACAGCAGGGTGACACGGCTCAGCTCGGGATGTGGGTTTTCCTGGTTAACGAAACCATCTTCTTTGGAGCCCTGATATTCACTTATTTCCTGTACCGGATGACCTATCCGCGCGAGTTCGAGGTCGCCGCAAAGGATGCGGTGCTGTGGTGCGGAAGTCTGAATTTCGCACTTCTGCTGACCAGCAGCCTGACCATGGTGCTCGCCGTCAACGCAGCGGCGCAGGACGAGCGCCCGCGCAGGATGGTCAGATGGCTCCTCGTCACAGTCGCGCTCGGCTGCGCGTTCCTAGTCGTGAAGGGCTACGAGTACTATCTCGATTATCACGACAAGGTCGTGCCGGTCGTCCACTATGAGGTGAAGCCGGGAGAGGGCAGCGCGGGCGAACTGTTCTGGGTGTTTTATTGGGTCGGAACTGGCCTCCACGCCATTCACCTCATGACCGGGATCGGGTTGGTGCTCTACATGCTGCTGTGGCGGATCCGGCGTGGCGAAATCGGTCCTGCCTATTATGCGCCACTCGAGGTCGTCGGCATCTACTGGAGCTTCGTCGACACCGTATGGCTCTTTCTCTTTCCGAGCATCTATTTGGTGGGACGCTCATGACCGTGGGACCGGAGATCGAGGCACGACGCGCGCGGGGATTGCCCTTTGTCGTCGCCTGGGCCGTCATGTTGCTGCTCGCTGCCGTGAGCGTATGGACGGCATACCTTCACTTGGGCATCTGGGCACCCGTCGTCCAGTTCGGGATAGCGGCGATACAGGCAGCCGCGCTCTTCATCCTGTTCATGCGGCTGAAAGGACCCCCGTCGTTGAAGTGGGTGTTCGCGGTCAGTGGGTTCTTCTGGCTCCTGTTCCTCTACGGATTGAGCATGACCGACTATTCCAATCGCCAGGGCTGGCCGCCCCACTATGCTCCAACACGTCCAGGCATCCAGACACCCGAGAACGGCCCGTAGTGAAGCCGCCGCCGACTCAGTGCTTCTTGATTGTACGTCTTGCGATCAGCCCCAAGGTCGAGCCCTGAACGGTGATGCTGAAGAGGACGACCGCATAGGTGGCTGTCAGGATCAGCGGCCGCGCGGGCACAAGCGGCACCGCTGCGCCGGCGAGAACAAAGCCTTCCACGTCGAAGCGGATGAAGAGGGCCTCCAGTGGAAACAGCGCATTGAGCGCCAGTAGGATCACAGACGTCGCGACACTCATCAGGAGCAGACCGACCGCGCGCGAGAGCGGAAGGAATCTCTTGTTGATCCAACCGAAGACCGCGCATAGCGAGAGAAGGATTGCTGCAACATCCATCAGCGAGAGCACGCTCGCGATCCTCCTTCGTGATAATCCGGTCCCACAAGGCTTGGCGCCGAGAACGTATCCCTTCAGCAGTTGGTGCCCGCCGTCGGATCGCGAGATAAACCAAACCGCGTTCCTACCGTTCCCCGCTATGGAGCGAGCATCATTCGGACGCCTCGGCCTCCCGGATCGCCCGGGCGGACGCATCGGCCGTCGCGACATCGGTCGCGTAACTCCGTCGCGCAGGAATGGCGAGCGAGCTTGCCGCAAGGACCGGTATCAGCATGATCGAGAAGGTCCATTGCAGGCCATGGCCGCCATCGCCGAACAGGCCTGACACCCATCCGAACAGAATGGGGGCGAGCCCCTCCAGCACGCCGCGTAGCGCCATACGTCCGGATTCGGCCCGTCCCCAAAGACGGGCGTGGATAATATCGAGGCGCGCCGCGTCCAACGGCGGATTTGCCGCGGCAAGCGCGGCAGTGCCGAGCGTGAGCAGCGCGAAACCAAGCACGGCGCTGCTGGTCCAGATCGCTGGTGCGGTCAGCAATGCCGCAAGCAGAAGCGCGACCCCCGGTACCACCACCCTGGAATGGAGCCATCCCCGCTCCAGCAGCCAGTTCGACAATCGTCCGCCGCTTATCACTCCGACAATCGCTCCAACGCCGAGGATCAATACGAGCGGACTAGCGAGGCCGCGGGACAGGCCGTATTGGCTGGTGATGAAGATCATTCCGAAGGCCCTTATTCCGGCAAAGAAGAAGTAACCCAGCGCGGAAGCAGCGACGAGCAGCCTGTAGGTCGGGATACGCACGAGATAACGTAGCGTCCGCCAGAGCGACCAAGCTGCCGGATTTTCGTGAATGACGATCTCGTGCCGCGGCCGGAAGCCGGCCTCGCGGATCCGCCGATGGGTCCGGGCGCTGGCGTCATCGTCGCCTCCCGCGGTCGCCGTCGCCCGATGTTCTTCGGGCGTTTCATCCTGCGCCCCGCTTTGCGTTTGGGATCGCAACTCATCCTGCCCACGATGGATGTAGCCCTGACCGCCACGTGCCGGTTCGGGCAGGAAGCGCCAGATCAGAACCCCGATCGCAACACTCGGCAGCCCGAGCAGATAGAGCGACCAGCGCCAGCCGGCAAATGTCGAGATTTCGCCGGACAGGAAGAACCCTACGCCAATGCCGACGAGTTCGCCGCTAAGGACCGTACCATAAACGCGCGCACGCGCTCGAGCGGGAAAGAAGTCGCCAATCAAGGAAGCCACCGCGGGGGCTGCGGCGGCAGTGACGGCACCGAGAAAGAGGCGTGTCAGCAACAACATCAGGAAGGAGCTTGCGAACCCGCTGACCACAATCGCAACCGTCCAAAGTGCAATCGCCCCCAACAGTACATTCTTGCGGCTCACACGATCAACGAGAGTGCCGACGGGCAAGGTGCAAAGAGCCCCGGCAAGCGAGGTCACCGCGACCAGCAGTCCAATCTCCGTGTTGTTCAGGTGAAACTGGTCTTTGAGACTGTCCGCGATTGCGGAGAGCGCCGCTTTATCGGCGCTGTCCAGGCCAAGGACAGAACCGAGCAGGAGAACGACCTTGAGTCTCGCGCGGCCGCCGGCGAATTCGAGCACGCGAGAGCCAATCTCACTGCTTGTTCGGGAAATCGCATTGTCTGATAACGTCATCGGTCTGGTTGCCATCCTGCGCGATGAGGCTGGCCCTCGCAGAGAAACTGACCCGAATAGCCAATTCCGCGAATCCGTCTGCGCATGACGACACCAGGCATCAGGACTTCGATTACCTCTGTGTCGAAAACATCGCCCGAACGGCTCCGTTCCTACGCGATGAAACTCCCTGCCCGAGAGGCCGCAGCCAGACTCAATTGGAGGTGCTGGAGCCAATTCGAAGCCGCGGCGCGGCGCTACAGTTCGCCGCGTCCTGCCAAAGCTTTGATCCGGTCCGCCGCCCGCAGCGCCAGCGCGTAGATCGTCATCGATGGGTTGACGCCGCCGCAGGTCGGGAACAGCGATCCGTCGCAGATCCACAGGTTCGGAATGTCCCAGGTACGCCCGTCGGCGTTCGTGACGCTGTCGCTGGCGCTGGTGCCCATGCGGCAGGTGCCCATCAAATGCGCCGTGCTGGCTGTCTCGATCAAGTTGCTGGCTCCCGCGGACTCGAGCGCCCTGCGCATGAACTGAAGCGAGTGCTTGTAGAGACGCTGATCATTCTCGGAAAACGAGAAGGTGATACGCGGCAGCGGGATTCCAAGCTCATCCGTCTGGTCCGAGAGTTCGATCCGGTTGTTCTCGTGCGGCTCGACTTCCCCCACGATCTTCAGTCCGGCCATGTGGTTGTACAGAGCCATGTGTTGGCGCAGTTGCATGCCGAACATCCCGGTATTGCTCACCAGAGCCTTGGCGTGATCGGCGGGCAGGGGACCCTGGCTCATGAAGGCGTAGCCGCCGTGGAAATCCTTGCCCCGGTCTTCATAATTCCAGTGCTCGCACACGGTCATCGAGGGCGGTCCCTTGTACCAGCGGATTTCATCCTCCATGACGCCCCACACCGCATGGTTTGCGTGGGTCATCAGGCACTTCCCCACCATCCCGCTCGAATTGGCGAGCCCCTGCGGCTGCTGCGCCGTCGCCGAATTCAGGAGCAGTCGAGGTGTCTCGATGGCATAGCCGGAGACGACGACGTGGCGGGCACGTTGGCGCCGCCATTGGCCCTGCCGGTGATAGACGAGCCCGGTCGCGCGGCCGCCGCTTCCCATTTCGATTTGCGAGACCGTTGCAAGATCACGGATTTCGGCGCCGGCCGCCAGAGCACGAGGAATGAAGGTGTTGAGCACACTTTGCTTCGCGTTGGTGCTGCAGCCGACCTTGCAGAAGCCGCGGTAAACGCAAGGCGGGGCCTTGCCCCGGGGCGCCGACAACGTCGACAGCGGCACGGCCGCCCATTTTACGCCGAGAGCCTCGGCACCTTTGGCAAGAACGAGGCCGGCCGCATTGATCTCGTGGGCGCGGTACGGATATCGGCCGCGGGGCGGTCCCCAAGGATAGCTGATCGGCCCGGAAATCTTGAGCGCGTCTTCGGCTTCCGCATAGTAGCGCCAGATCTCTCTCCAATCGATCGGCCAATCGCGTCCATATCCGAGCTTGCTTCGTGCGGCGAACCACTCGGGCCGCCAGCGCAACGCCACCATCTGGAAGTGGACGGTCGATCCGCCCACCGATCGGCCGGAATTGTTGGCGCCGAATTCGATCGGGTGCTGGCCGCCGCTGATGCGGTCCTGCAGCCAATAGAGTTTGTTCTGCTCCTTCTCGTCGGAGGCAAAGTCTTCAAGTGGTCTCCAGAAGGGACCCGCATCCAGAGCGACCACTTTGAATCCATGCTCGGCCAGCCGCGCCGCCAATGTGCCGCCACCGGCACCGGTTCCGACCACCGCAAAATCGACCTCTTCGTCATCGCTGTATTCGCGCATCGGCACCCAGGCGCCGCGCCTGAACACATCCGGTGCACGGCCGTTGGTGGCGCGAAGATCGGTTTCGGGGTTGCTCATTTCGGATACAGTCGTTGTGCCGCGGCCGGCTTTTGCTCGATGGCTTCCCATTGATCGCGCCTGTTGGCGTCAAGGCGCACGTAGCCTCTGGGGGATGCGGGGCCACCGAAGCCGATTTCGCTCCAGGCAGCGGGATGGGCATAGTAGATCTCTACGACCGCGCGAAGCACGACGTGGCGAAAAAAGCTCTTGCTTGGCAGGTCCTGCCAGGCTGCGGCCTCGACTTCATTGTTGTCCATCGAACGCAACAGGCGATCCTGTTCAACACGATCAAGCCGATGGAAGGACCGGCGGTAGCGGTGCTGCGCTTCGGCCTCGATTGCATCCATGCCGCGGCGCCAGGATTCCTGTTCCGGAGGCAGCGATGCATAGCGCGTCCCGGTGCCTTGACCCTTGAAAAGCCTGGCATCGATCCAGGGGGCAATCGGAACGGGCTGACTGCGCTCGGGCTGCGGGATGATGCGATCGCAAACAGCGGTCAGCGTCAGCCATTGCTGTTCGTTGAAGAAACGGCGCTCGGGTATCTCGTGCAGACGTTTTTGCACGACCGAGCGCGTCACCTCATTCCAGGACGGCGTTTCCCATTTATCGAGAACGTCGTATTCGGGGTAGAGGTTTGTGAATTGCTCGGACATGCGGTTCGTGCCTGTCAAACCGGATCAAGGGGGCGCCCAGCCGCTATTCGGGTTTGGCCTCTAGCAGCGCCAGTGCAGCGAGGCCGGCAAGGGCAAGGCCGACGAAGCTCGGCGGGGCTGGCAGCGGCGGACCGCTCAGCACGTTCTGCTGCCAGTTCTTCCACCCACCCATATTCCGGTGAACGCCGAAGGCGTGGAAGCCGACGCCGGCCATGCCGATGGCGGCGGTGAGCTTGAGCCACCAGCGCGAGAGAGCCCGGTTGCGCCGCGCCTTTCCGAGCGCAAGTTCGCCCATTGCACCTGCTGCGACCGGCGCGACGGTCACGGGGACGTACATGAAGGGATCATGATAGGCGCCGCGGAAGTGGAGCAGGGCGGCTTCCGCGGTCGTGCCGATGAGACCAAGTGCGGTCAGTGCGGCGGTAAGCCGGCCTGTCGGCAGCCCCAGGAAGCGCGAGCTTCTGCCGTCTTCTGTGCCGCGAACGCGCTCAGCCATGAATCCGGTGAGGCCGGACAACAGCATTGCACTCGGTGCACCAAGCGGGGCACCGTAGAACAGATTTTGCCAACTGAAGCCGCCCGGCCGCTTGCCGACATTGTAAAAGTGAAACGCGGTACCGGCCAAACCAGTCACGATCGCGGCGGCATAGCTCGTGTCGCGGAGAATATGCGCGCCTTGTCGTCGGTCGGCCAGCCCGTGAGCGCTCATTGCGAGGGCCGCCGAGGCGACGGCGAGCGGCGTATACATTGCGCGGTTGTGATAGGAGCCGCGGTAGTGTTCGACCGCGCTGTCGGCCAGGACCGAGAACGCCAGAATTCCGGCGGCGCGGTTCAGTCGGCGTGCCGCAACGACGCTGGGGGACGCCGCCGAGGTGCGGCGTACGTTTGATAGCGGCGCCGCAGACGGTAGCCGGCTGGTCACACTCCGACCTCCGATGCTACGGGCCGCCACGTTCGAGAACGTGCTGCCGATCGCGGCGTTTGCTGCGGCGTCGCCGATACGCACCAACTGCGTTGATCGCTTCCACATCGGCTAGTCCTCGACCCTCGGAAGCAAACTCGTCGGCCTTCGGAGGCGCATGGCAAATGCGGCTCCCATTAGACCTGCGAGCGCGGCGAATGTCCCCGCCCGCAGCCATGCGGGATTGAACCCTGTGACTTCCGAGCTTGCCTTGTTGTCGAATCGACCGCGCGAGCCCGGATCACCCGGCGGCGGCTCGAACAGATTGTCCCTGCTCTGGTCTGCCGGCTCGTTCGTAAGCTGGCCCTTGTAGCCCTGCTTCGCGAGAATCTGGTCCGCGATTCCCGGAATCAGCATGTTTCCGATGATGGCCTTCAGCGACGAGCGTCCGATCCAGCGCTCACGCGGCGCCTCTCGAGCGGCCCTGACGATTTCGCTCGCGATTGCCTCTGGTTGAACAATGGGCGGCATTGGTTGCGCCTTTCGCGGCATCTTGGTGCGAGCCCAGTCGAACTGGGGCGTGTTGACGGCAGGAAGCTGCACCATCGTCAGCCGAATGCGGCTGCGCTGATGTACAAGTTCTGTTCGCAATGAATCGGTGAAACCGCGCACGGCGAACTTGGCGCCGCAATAAGCCGATTGCAGCGGAATGGCGCGATAGCTCAGCGCCGACCCAACCTGGACGATCGTCCCGCGATTTCGTTCGCGCATTCCCTTAAGTGCGGCCAGCGTGCCATGAACCTGGCCGAGGTAGGTGACCTCGGTGACCCTGCGGAATTCCTCCGCCGAGATCTCGTGAACCGGCGCGAAAATCGTTACCATCGCGCTGTTCACCCAAACATCGACAGGCCCGAGCTCGACCTCGATGCGTTCGGCTGCCCCCTGCACCTTGTCGAAGTTCGCCACATCGACGCAGATCGGCAACGCCTCGCCGCCGAGATCGCGGGCTTGCCGCGCCGCGCTTTCGAGCCGCTCGCGGCCTCGCGCCAACAGACCAACCCGGTAGCCCCGGCGCACAAACTCTAAGGCAACCGCGCGCCCCACCCCGGCGCTTGCTCCGGTGACAACAGCAGTGGGCATGAGGTTCCTTTCGATTGGATCGCTCGGTCGGACCTGGGGAGCCCGGCGCCGGCGCTCTCAAGTCAAGCAATTGGAGGGCGCGGCGTTCCCCGCATTTTCAATTCCATTGGCTCTCCAGTGCCGGCACGCCGGACGCTTCGCAGGTCCGTTATTTTTTGCCTACTCGCACCGTTCATTGCCGCGCTCCGTGACTTCGCCCGTGAACCGCAATGCGGTACGAATAAGGGCGACATGCGACAACGCCTGAGGGAAATTGCCGGTGAAATGCTTGGCCCGGACGTCGTATTCTTCCGGCAGAAGGCCAAGATCATTGCTGACGGCAAGGACCCGTTCGAAGGTCGCGCGAGCGGCTTCCCGGCGGCCCTGCATCAGCTGGCAATCGGCGAGCCAGCAGCTGCAAGCCAAGAATGCGCCTTCGGGATTGTGTTGCTGCGGCTTTTTCCGGTGAACGAGGCCATCGACTACCAAGTGCTTCTCGATGGCGTCAATCGTGCGCGCGATCCGCTCGTCCTCGACGGGAAGAAAGCCGAGCAGCGGCAAGAGCAACAGGCTGGCGTCAAGCACCTCGCTTCCGTAATAGTGGACGAAATGGCCAAGGCCGGCGACATACCCCTCGTGACAAATCTCGTCGTGCATCGTCTGCCGCAGTCTTCGCATCCGACGAAGCTGGGTCTCGTCGCCGGTCCCGTACACTTCGCGGTGACGGATGTAGCGATCGATCGCAACCCACGCCGAAACCTTCGAGTAGACGAAATGCCGCGGGTCACCGCGGGATTCCCAAAGACCGTTGTCCGGCAGGCGCCACACCTTCTCGACGTGTCTGGTGATGCCCTCCAGCAGTTCCTCCTCCTGCTTTGTACGCTCGATGCCGTTTTGGGCGCCGATGTAGATCGAGTCCATGAGTTCGCCGAATATGTCGAGCTGACGCTGCGAGGCGGCCGCATTGCCGATCCTCGTCGGTGGTATCCACCGATATCCCGGAAGCCAATCGGCAACCCACTCTTCGAGACGGCGCGAGCCGTCGACGCGGTACAAGATCCGCATCTTTTCGGGCTCGCCCGAGACGGCGCGCAGCATCCAGTTGCGCCACTGGGCCGCTTCGCTGCGATAGCCGGCATCGACCAGCGCAATGAGGGTGAAGGACGCGTCGCGAATCCAGCAGTAGCGATAATCCCAGTTGGAAGCACGACCTGATCGCTCCGGAAGGGAGGTGGTCGGTGCGGCGATCATTCCGCCGGTCGGGCGGTAGATCATCGCCTTCAGCGTGATGAGGGCCCGTCGCACCGGATCGGCCCATTCGGTCTGCTTCTGAAAGCGGCCGATCCATTCCCGCCAGTAATCCAGCGTCGCCGTCAGGGCTTCTGCGACGTCCACGGGCGGTGGTTCGGGTTCAAAGCTGGAGCCGTACACCAGAACGAACGCGCGTTCCTCGCCCGCGTTCAGATCGAACTCGCAAACGACTGCGGACTCCTCGCATTGCAATTCGAGCGGGGCATGAAGAATAACGAGATCTGGGCCAATGCGCGCGACTGCTCGGGTGCCATGGACTGCAAGCCATGGGTCGGCAGATCCATAGTCGAAGCGGAGGCGAAGTTCGCTGCGCATCGTGACCCGGCCGCGCACGCCTCTTGCGATTCGGATCAAAGCCGGATTCTTGTCTCGGACAGGCATGAAATCCGTGAGCAGCACGGCTCCCGAGCCGGTTTCAAACTCCATCTCGAGGACGAGCGTGTCCTTCGCGTAGCGGCGCGATATGCGTACAGGGTTGACAGGCGCGAGCTTCCACAGCCCATTTTCGGCAGTGCCCAGAAGCGCCGCCAGGCAGGCATCTGAGTCGAATCGCGGCAAGCAGAGCCAGTCGATGGAACCGCTCTGATGCACCAGTGCCGCCGTTTCGCCATCACCGATCAGGCCGTATTCTTCGAGTCTATTGGACATGACACGGCGTCTGGCTATCAGGCACTCTCATGAGCCTGGGAAGGCGATCGTTGAAAGCAGCGCGATCGCAGGGTTGCGCGAATCGAGCCGGCTATGCTGGACGACTATGGGAACATCGGACTGAATCAGTGATGCGTAGCTGGTGTCGCGCGGAATCGGCTCGGGCCGGTCGAGATCGTTGAAGCGGAGATGGAGGCACCGTCGCGGCGGCACCGTGGCCCGGTAGGGGCCGATAGGTTCGCGATCGGTGAAATAGACCGTGATCGTCACATGCGCTTCGGAGTCCGCCGCATTCAGAATGCACGCGGTCTCGTGGGACACCAGTGCCGGGTCCTGACTGACGCTGCCGCCCGGAATAAAGCCCTCTGCGATTGCCCAGCTCGTCTTGCCAAGTATGGACATTGAGAGTTTCCCCTGGTTGCCGTCTGCAGTGAAAGAGTAAGTCGAATGGACGGTCTCGTGGAACAATGAACGGGCAAGTGCGCCGTTCCGGCCTTGGCATCACCAAAACTGGTACGCTAGCGTACTCCTGCTTCGCCGCGGCTGAATGAGGCTAACGCCCGCGGGACCGGCACTTGGCAACTGCCGCTCAAGCGCCTGCACATGCCCGCCCGTGACACAAAAATCGGAGTGCATGAGCGGCGGAGCGTATCAATGCGAAAGGCGCGCGGGTTATGCGCCACGACCAGCATCGCGATCAGGATATTCTCGCCCAACCGATGCATCCGACGGGCGAGCGAACTCTCGCCGGTCTGGACTGGCTCAAATCCATACTTGGCGGCGAGGGCGAGGAGTTGAGGGGCGCGCTCGCCGGCTGCGAGGGCCATATCTGCCCGGATCGCCGGGACATCTTGGAGATTGGCTCGGGAGGTGATGTGCAAGTCGAGCTCCCTCAGCGAAAACTCCAGTTGTCGGCTCAGCCGGCGCGCCCAGCCCAGCCCGGGTCCGCTCGGAGGAAAAGGTAGGATGTGTTCATTCCACAGATGCAGGATGAGGATACGGGCTCCGGCATCGACGACTGTCCCGTCCTGCAGCCCAATTCGTTCGCGGTTGATGCCCAACTGCATGTGGAAAATGCAGTCCCGAGACCCGGTGAATTCCGTGATGCTGTGGAGGACGCGGAGTCTTCTGTCAATCGGATCGACGAGCCCATTCAGCATGCGACCTCCGGGTCGTCTCGTAAGGCGCGACGCTGGTGCAATTGCAAACGTCTCGTCCAGTCTTGCATGGATGTTCAATGTGTCTGCGGGACGGCGTCCCAATCTGGATTATCCCCATACTGGTAGGCCCGCGCCCATGGTCTTCTCACTCGACCATTGCCGAGGGGCTTGAATGACAGCACTTGCGCGATCGATAGCCAGCCGCGATCGAAGGCGCACGCCATTGCGGCAAGAAAAACCCGCCAGATGCGGAACCGCTTCTCGCCGGCAGCCTTGATGGCCTCAGCTTGGTGCGCTTCCAGCCGCCGGCTCCAGTGCTGCAGCGTGAGCCCATAGTGCGGCCGCAGATCTTCGGCGTCGGCAAACTCCAGTCCAGCGCGCGAAAGTTCGACCAGCACGCGAGCGAGGTGAGGTATCGCGCCGCCGGGGAACACGTGCCTATCAATGAATTCTCCGCCAGTCGGGCCGCGAGCCCGGCCTTCCGGATCAGTCGCCACGATGCCGTGGTTGAGGAACATCCCGCCTGGCTGCAGGCACTCGGCGATAACAGAGAAGTACAATGGAAGGTTCTCCAGTCCGACATGCTCGTACATTCCGACCGAGACGATTTTGTCGAAAGGCCTGTCATTGCGAAGATCGCGGTAGTCTTGGCGACGAATTTCGATGCGGTGGGCGAGATTGGAATCTACGACGAGTTTCCTGGCATACGAGTACTGTTCCTCACTGAGCGTCACTCCGACGCCGGTGGTGCCGTAGTGAGTTGCAGCCCACAGCAGCAGACCGCCCCAGCCGCACCCGACGTCGAGCAGGCGCTCGCCGGGCCTGAGCATCAGCTTTCGGCAGATATGGTCGAGCTTCTGTCTCTGCGCGGCGTGAAGGTCCTCCAGTCCCGTCTTGAAGTAGGCGCACGAATAGATCATCCGTTCATCGAGCCAGAGGCGGTAAAAATCGTTGCCGACATCGTAATGATACTGAACATCGGCGGCTTCCGCCTCTCTGGCGCGACGCTTCGGAATGAACTGCGACAAGCGCGAAAACTGCTGCACGGTCCGAGACCGCCCGAAACGCTCGGCGAGAGAAATGCCGATCCGGATAACGTCCTCGATCTTGCCCTCGGCCGAGATGGTACCATGCACGTAAGCGTCACCAAGACGCGCGAAGTCGCCGCGTAACAGCGCGCGGATCGGCTGATTGTTGTGCAGACGCAATGTGACGGACGGGTCTGGCGCAAAGTCGAACTGCGAGCCATCCGCGAACACCAGACGGAGCGGCAGCTCGTTAGGTCCGAGACGTTCGCGCAGATATCCGAGCAGCCTATCGCGAATGGTCATCTGTGGCCGTTAATGCCGTAGCGGAGGAAAGGAGCCGCGGCAATCGCCCGCTGCGGGCGTTCGACTTTCGTCTCCTCGATCAACTGATTAGGAACCCCCCTTCAAGCGACCGGTTCCTATTTCAGCCAAGCCGATCGAGGCTTGAATATTCCTGCGACAGACCTGCCGCACCATTGCTGCTCCCGCGCTCCGCGCTTGTGCGGAAATGGCTGAAGAAATCAGGAGAGGGAGCCATGAACATATTCTTGCAAGAACAGGACATGCGTCCACTCGATTTGGCGGCCAGCACCGAAATGGCCCGCGCAGAGACCACCAACAGGCTGCTCCGCCTGCTGCCGCCACAGGAGCTCTCTGCGCTGCTTAAGGCGACGGAACGGGTGGAACTCCGCCCCCGCCAAGTACTCCAGCATTGGAAGCTGTCGATGGATCACATCTATTTTGTCGAAAGTGGGTTGGTCTCCGTGGCAGCGAAGGTGGACAGCGAAAACTTCGTCGAGGTCTGGCTGGTCGGATCAGACGGCTGCGCGGGACTGCCTCTCATGCTTGGGACCCCCGTCGCGCCGTTGCATCGCCGTGTCGTTCAGGCTGGCGGAACAGCCCTGCGCGTTCGCGTCCCAGCACTGCACGACATCTGCCAACGCCTTCCGGTCTTGCAAATGGTACTAAACCACTACGTAGCCTTCCTCCTCGCGCAAACGTCACAGTGCGCTGCCTGCAATCTGCGGCATACGCTGAAGCAGCGTCTCGCGCGATGGCTGCTGCTTGCTCGTGGCAGGCTGAATGCGGATGAGATCCCGCTGACTCACGATGTCATTGCGCGACTGCTAGGCGTGCGGCGCGCGAGTATCACTGACCGCCTCCAGGAGCTGCAGGCCGAGAGCCTGATCTCGACGAGGCGTCGCTTCATCCGGATTGAGCGTGCGTCCGAACTGGAGCATCTCTCTTGTGGTTGCTCGGGCTTGATCGAGCTTGAATACCACCGTCAGGTCGTTTGTTCCGCCGCAGCAGCGACGGCCTCGTGAACACCGGACGCGGTGAAATCAGCAACAACTTGTCGGGCCATTCGGCCTAAAAGACTCACCTAAAAGAGTCAAACGGAGCCGGCGACCGCCGACTCCGTTCTGCGACTGGCATCGACTACTCCGCGATGTCTCGCGATTGCGGCCAAGCCCCTCTGGTCGCGGTAGCGGGCTCGGCGAAGCTCAGAGCCGCGCCGCTCAGGGAACTGCCGGTGAGGAGTACAGTCACGCCCAGCACCAACAACGCCACGAGAGCGAGAATATTGGTGTAGACGCCGCTTACTGAGAGGATGCCCAGAACAATCGAGGTGAGGCCTGCGACACATTGCAGAGCAGCCGAACCGGATGCCATCTCGGCGGCGAGCATCTCGCCACCGGAGAGCGTTCGCTCTATTCCCAGCCGCTGCGCAGCTTGCTTGGCCTGGTAGAGCTGCCGGACCGAGTTGCTGCTCAGCAACAGCGCCGCGCCAAATGCGATCACAGCGGCTGATATGAGTACTGCCGGAGCGGTGCCGAGCAGGGACAGGATACCGAGCACGATACCGGCCGCTCCGACCATGAACAGAGCCGGGAGGCCGCCGCCCCCGACGCCTTCCTGACCCGAGACGCTGCCGACGGGGAACGTCAGCTTGGTGTATTCGGACAGCATTGTGCCCGCTTGTATCAGCAGTGCAGCACCGAACACGATGGTGGCGATGGCGGCCAGCTGAGGCTGGTCGATCCCCGACAATGCAATGATCGAGAGGACGACGGTGGCGACACCGCCGATGGCATCGACCAGTCCGCCATAGGTGGCGGCTTCCTGAAGCGTATTTTCCGAAGTCGTAACTGTTGACATGGCAAACCTCCTTTGTGGTCTGCACTCCCAGCTGGCGCCCCAGGCCAGCATCTCACGAGGGCTCCTATCCTCGCCTGTCGAAACGCGTCGCGTCGGTTGTGCAAAGGTTATCATTCCAACGCAGGGTTCGTAGCGCCGTTCCTAACGGCGGCGCGGCGGCGGAGCTGAAATCCATCCGGCCGGCCGAAAGCGTCTGGGCGTACGCCTGACGACAATTGAGAGCCGAGGGCCGTTGTCGAGGGACGCACCACAGCAGCGGGTCACGACCGGGGCTCGGCGGCCGCCTTCCGGAGATAGCAGCGATCTTGATGGAACCCGGCCCTTGGAGCTGTCTGGCGTCGGAGCCCTCCGCTCCGGCGCGGCGTCGATATCAGATCAGCGGCTTCGATCGCGCCGTTGCGCAGGACATGAAAATTGTATCCTCGCCAGGAGACGGCAGTCCCGAAGTACGCGAGCGCTTTGCAGGATGCCGTCGACTGGTTCGAGCGGCATGGCTATCTGGGTGCATCGGTCCGGGCACGCTCGTTCCGCAACGACCACTCGGCCTTTAGATACCGGCACTCTCGGACCTCCCAGGCGCAAAGCCCGACGGACGAGTTCTCACTTCTTGCCGATCGAGCCCTCGTCATAGAGCACCACAAGAGTGGCTCGCACGATCAGCGCCACCGGTACGGCGAGAATGACGCCGATCAGACCGAACAAGGTTCCCCCGGCCAAGAAGCAGAAGATGATGAGCGTGGGGTGAACCCGTCCGGCTGCGCCAAGCACGATCGGTCCGAAGAATTGATCGATCGACAGCCGCAACGCCGCAACATAGATCGCGTAACCCAGGATTGCCGCCAATCCCGAATCATGCTGAAGCGCAACGAGGGCCGCTATAGCGGCAGCGGCGGCCGGCCCCACAATCGGAATTGCCTCCAGGATTCCCGTCACCAGGGCGAGAAAGAGCGCGTGCGGGATGCCGAGCACAAGCCCAAGGCCGACATAGGAGAACACGGCTGCAAAGACCACCACTCCGAGCACGCCGATGAAATAGCGCCTCAGAATCGGATCGAGATTGGACAAGATGTGATCTTCGATCAGCGGACGCTCTCCTGGAGGGACCAGCCACAAAAGGCCACGAACGATTTTTGGCCCGCTGGTCATGAAGAACAACAGAAGGACCAGCATCAGGAAAACTCCGAAGCCGGAAGCGAGCACCGATCCACCGACCAGCGCCAACACGCGCATGTTGCTCAGAAGGTCGCGAACCGCTCCCGTGAGGGTCTTCGCGAGACGCTGGGCGTCTGTCGGCTGTCCGAACAGGTTCAACTTGGTGGTGCCAATGGCGCCCTGAACAAGGTTTTTGATCGTACCGTCGAAATCGGTCGCGATGTGCTTGACTTCCTCGATCAGCGGAGGTGCCCCAAGAAATCCGATCACCGCGAGGAGGCCCACGATCAGGAGGAAACCCAGGATGGCGATAAGGAGGCGCGGAAGCCCGGTTCTTTGGGTCGACTTGTCGATCGCGGGTGTGCAGATGTAGCTGACGACACCTGCGACGACGAAAGGCAGCAGGATTAGCTGCAATTCGTAGACAGCCAGGGCAATCGCGCCGAGAACGAACAGGATCGTCGGGGTCGAGATTCTGCTGACGTGCTCGTGATCGCGTGCCTGCCCAGTCCTGTGGGGATAATCGCTCACGGATACGTGCGCCCCTTCCAGACGATGGTTCCGCTCCAGCGCCGCCGGAGACTTTCCAGGGCCAGGCAGGCTCCAATCGCGTAGCCGAGCGGAAAAAGCAGGCCATACCAGAATGGATTGCCGAAATACAAAGCGCCGGCAACGTGAAGGCCGAGCGCCGCCGCCGTGCCGAGGCAAGCGGGAATGAGCGCGATGCACCCCGAAGCATCACCTTGCGCGCATGACGCGCCATCGAGAGCGGGTACGGCCACCGCCGCAACGGACAGCAAGAGCACCAGTGCGGCAGTGATTAGCGTCGTCACCGGTCCTCCCAGCATGTCGACGAGATTCTTGGAGATCCCGTTCCAGAGGCTGCTCCACCCCGTGTACATCCGAGCGGAGAGCAGAGCCTTTCCGTCCTGCAACATGACCCTGCCGCCCGCGCGCTTGATCCGCAGGGCAAGGCGCACGTCTTCGCAGATTGCGTCATGCACAGCGGCATGCCCGCCGACGGCATCGTACGCGGCCCTGCGAATCAGCATGAATTGTCCGCTCGCCGTGACCTTGTCGCTGTGGCTCGCCTGGACGGCCGACAGGTCTTGGCAGAAGGCCATCAGATACAGTCCGCAGGGAATGATGAGACGCTCGGCGAAACTGCCGAGCCGTTGCCGCGGCGTCAACGAGAGCAGATCAAGCTGCTCGGCCTGAGCTACCGCCAACGCGGCGCTCAGAAGCTCGCGTTCGGCGACGACATCCGCGTCGACGAAGCAGAGCCAATCATCCTCCGCGGAGACCGTCCCGACACCGGTCCAGCAGGCGTGGCATTTTCCGACCCAATGCGGCGGCAGGGCAGAACTCTTGATTGCGGCAAGCCGCGGCTCCCGGCGGGCGATCGAGGCGGCGATCTCGAAGGTATCGTCCGTGGAGTGATCGTCGATGACGGTGACCCTGAGCCACCCGGGGGGATAGGCCTGGTTGAGAAGCGCGCCGACGCAGCGCGCGAGATTGGCACTTTCGTTTCGAGCCGGAACGAGGACGTGAATTCGGGCGGCCAACTCGTCCGGGACGATCTGTTCCGGTCTTGCGACCGGAAAGAGATCACGTTGCGCATAGGCGCGCATGATCAGCCAGGATACGATCGCCAGCCAACTGATTGATAGCGCAAGTTCCATGGGTTCTCAGACCTACCGCGTCTCAATCGATCCGCTTCAAAGACGTTCCGCATTGGCTTCGCCGGGCAGCAATGTGGATTCTCCCAGCCCCTCGCGCACATACAGCTTCTTGACTGCGACGAACGCGATCACCATCATCGGCGCAGCGAAGACGATCGCCGCGCTTCCGAACAAGAGGCTGATGGCAACGATGCTGAGCAGCAGCGTAGCGGGCGGCACAAGAACCATCCGGCGCTGAATAATCGGCGCAATCACGTTGCCTTCGATCTGATGGATAGCGATGTAGGCGCCCAGCGTCCAGATAACCGGATAGAATCCCTGGTTTACAGCCACGAGGATCGCCGGGATGGCCGCAAGGATCGGCCCGAGATAGGGCACGAATTCGGTGATCCCGGCGATTGCGCCCAGCGCAAATGGCGACGGCAAGCCGATCAGCCAGACGGCAAGGGTGGAGAGCAGCCCGATCAGCAGCATCTGAATGAGCTGCCCGAGCAGCCACAACCGCAACGCCCGAGCAATATCGCGCATGGTGCTTACCGCGTTCAGTCGCGAGTTCCGTGGGAACAGGTAGGCCGCGCCCTTGCGGTAAAGGGCGGGTTGCGCTGCAAAGTAGATCCCCGCGAAGACGATGAAGATGGTTGCCTCAGCGAAGTGGAGGCTGATTTTCAGGACGCTGCTGAACATGCTGCTCAGAGAGGGGATTTCTCCACTGATGTGCGACAACGCGAGCCGGCCGATCGGCGAATGTTGCAGCGTGCCCGTGATCGAGGTGGTCGCAGCGTCCGCCCGGTTGAAGACGTCCTCGAGCTGAGAGCTTATCTGGGTACCGAAGAGGAACCCGCATCCGCCGATCGCGGCGAGCACGAGAAGACCCGCCATTAACAAGGCGAGCTGGCGCGGCAGTCGACACCAGCGCACGAATGGTTCGCTCAAGAGCTCGAGGAGCGTTGCAACCAGGAGCGATCCGACGAAGATGAGGAAAAAATCCCGCAGATGCCACGCCAGAAACGCGAGCGATGCCAGCGCGACGAGGATCAGGGCACGTTTGGAATCAGAGCTCGCGAGCGTCATCAACGAATTGGACCAGCTGAGGCCTTATCAACCTCCGCCGCGCTGGAGCCGTTCCAAACGGGCGGCGAAGCGGCTTGGGGACGGCCGCCGCAAGCTCATCATCGAACAATGTACGCGGGCGTACCGCAGCAAAGAACCCGGCGATCACGAGCCGAGCTGCGAGCAACGAGTTTGTCAAAACGACCAGCATCGCGGAACGTCGGGGCGCAGCTTTAATTCTATCTCTATCTCCAATCGCAGCGCTCGCGTACATCCGGAGCACTGCGAACTCGTCACCAGATCGAAACAGAGGAGTAGCAGATGAGGTTTATTGCGATGGCAACCGTCCTTCTGACGGCCGCTGCCCCTACCGCCTATGCGATGGATAACAATACCAGTTCACCGGCGCCACCCGCGCACAACGCCGGAGCCGCCAACGCTCCGAAGAGTTCGAGAACGACGACGACCGGCGCTGCGCCCGCGGAAAACCAGAACAACTCCGCCCAACAGGTCGTCGGCGAGGCGGTCAACGTCGTCAAGCAGATGGAGAAGGACCAGCAACTCGTCGGTTTAATGAAGAAAGCCAAGGGACTGTTCATCGTTCCGAAGTTCGGTCGCGGTGCGGTGATCGTCGGTGCGCGTGGCGGAGAAGGATTGGTCACCGTGCGAGAGAACGGCAAATGGAGCGATCCGGCCTTCTATGATTTCGGCGCGATCAGCCTTGGCCCCCAAATCGGCGGATCAGGCGGTTCCGTTGTATTTCTGCTGATGGATCAGTCGGCTGTCGACGCCTTCAAGAGCGGCAACAAGTTTTCCCTGAATGCGGACGCTGGGCTTTCGATCGTCAATTACTCCGGCGGCTCGCAGGCCTCCTGGGGCAAGGGCGACATCGTGTTGTGGACGAATACGTCAGGTGCCTATGTGGGCGCAACGGTGAGTGTGACCGACGTCAACTGGTCCGACACCAACAACCGCGCCTATTACGGCAAGAAGACCGACATGAGCCAGGTCTTGAACGGATCTGTCACCAATGCGAATGCCAGCGAGCTCATCTCGGTGCTTCCGGACTGACCTAAGTGGTCTCGACGATAGAGCCGCCATCTTGTGGCGGCTCTTTTTTTGCTGGTGGAATACGCTCGCTCGAGGCTCACCACTCGAGTGGACTTTGTTTTGGAGGCCGTCAGGCCAACGTCATTTCTGCGTCCCGGAGCTACCGACATCCCGTGCCGGCCTATGGTCATCACCACAGGATCGCTGTCCCGTGACTTTCCCCGAACGACGAAGGATTCCGCCACCACCTTGACGTCGGTGAACCCTTGGTTTTCCAAATCCTTCTTGATCTTCTGCGCGGCCACGAGATTCTGGCCCGATTCCCAGTTCGGCTGGGCAGCTTGGCTTCCTTGAGCTTGATTCCCTTGCTTGTGCTGTGTGCCCGTGCTCTGCGATGACTGTGCCAGGGCCGGTCCGGAGAGCAACGCGAGAACGGCCACGGTCGCGAGTGGTTTCATGGCATGTTCCTTCTGCTGGACACGACTTCCGAGGACGGCAATGCGACACGCCAACACTGAGGTCGCGTTCGCGCAACGGCTGTTACGCCGTGCGTAGCCGCGGCACTTACGGAAGAACAAATGTGTAGATAGGAACGGCAGCGATGCTTTGGGATTGGCCGGAGAGGGGCGCCACAAACGCTATCGATCAAACCAAGGAGAACCGCGATGAAGAGAACTATCTTACTGACAACGGCCGCCTGTCTGGCGGGAACGTTCCCTGCCATGGCTCAACACAATCCCAACGGATCGCCTCCATCGGCTTCTCATCAGCAGCAGAACCAGACGACCGGATCAAACCGGCAGATGGAGAATCAGTCGCAGCAGCAGAACCCGAACCAGGCACAGGCGTCCAACAATCAGCAACAGGTCATACAGCCGTCGAGCCTTAGCAAGGAGGAGATTCGACAGGTGCAGATGAACCTGAACAAGTCCGGCTTCGACGCCAAGCACGTAGACGGCGTCTGGGGACAGGAGACCGAGCACGCGCTGCGGAATTTCCAGCAGGCCAAGCAGTTGCCGGCGAATGGTGAGCTCGACCAGCAGACACTGTCGGCGTTGGGCGTGAATATCGGCAGTGAACAGCAGCCGCAGAGCGCAAGCGGAAATCAAGGCCAGCAATACAATGCATCGTCGGGTCAGAACGGCCAGCAGGGTCAATCGCAAACCGTCGGGCAGTCGCAACACAAGACCAACTCCCCACAAGGCGCGGACCAGAATACCACCAAGAAATGATCTCTTGCTTGCACGTGGAGGGCTGTGGGCAGGCACGCTGCTGGGAAAATGAAGGCAAGTTTTGTCTGAGCTCCCTGTCACAGATGGGATCTACGCCGACGTAACTATCAGGGTCGCGCCAACGGACTGTGGAGACCCGCGTTGGCTGGTTGCATTCATGTCCTAGCTGAGTCTGAGACTCACGCGACGCCCGCCGACCTCGAGGTCGGCGGGCGTCGGTCGTCGGCGGACTGTGGCTCTCTCATTCTCTCTTTGGCAGAACCGATTCGAGCACCTGACGCGCGGCGCCCTTGATGACGCTCGCCTCATCCGGGTCGCCTTTCAGCAAGGCGCTGGCAAATGCTTTCGCCTGTTCGAATTTGATGTGCGGCGGCAGTGGCGGCACTTCAGGATCGGTCTTGACTTCCATCACGACGGGAACGTCGCTGGCGAGCGCCTGCTGCCATGCGGAGGCCAGCGAGTCCGGGCTGTCGACGTAGATGCCGCGCAATCCTATCAGTTCGGCGAAACGTGAATAGGGCACGTTCGGGATCTGCTGTGAGGCGTCGAATTTGGGATCGCCGTTCATCACTCGCTGTTCCCAGGTCACCTGGTTGAGGTCCTCATTGTTGAAGACGCAGACCACCCATCGGCGATCCGGCCAGTCGCGCCAGTATTTTGCGACCGTGATCAGCTCGGCCATGTTGTTCATTTGCATGGCGCCGTCCCCGACCAGCGCGATGACCGGCCGGTCGGGATTGGCGAACTTGGCGGCGATGGCGTAAGGAACTGCAGCGCCCATCGAGGCGAGACCACCGGAGAGCGAAGCCTTCATTCCGCGGCGGATCTTCAGGTCGCGCGCATACCAGTTCGCGCAGGAGCCGGAGTCGCTGGTGATGACCGCACGGTCCGGAAGAAGCGGCGACAGTTCCCAGGCGACCCGCTGCGGATTGACCGGGTTGGCCGGCTGCTTCGCCCGGTCCTCGAGGGTCTTCCACCACTCCTTGACGCCATCCTCGATGCCCTTGCGCCAGCTTCGGTCGGATTTTTGTTTCAGCCGCGGCAACAGCGCACGCAGCGTCTCTCCGGAGTCGCCGACGAGACCCACTTCCATGGGGTAGCGGATCGAGAGCATGCCGGCGTCGATGTCGATCTGCACGCCGCGCGCCTGACCTTCCTTCGGCAGGAACTCGGCATAGGGGAAGCCCGAGCCGATCATCAATAGCGTGTCGCATTCCGTCATCAGCTTCCAGCTCGGCTCGGTGCCGAGCAGGCCGATCGAGCCGGTCACCCACGGCAGATCGTCGGGTAGCACCGCCTTGCCGAGGAGCGCCTTGGCGCAGCCAGCGGCGAGGCAATCGGCGACCGCGATGACTTCGTCCGTGGCGCCGAACGCCCCGGCTCCGACGAGCATGGCGACCTTCTTGCCTGCGTTGAGAACCTCCGCGGCGCGGTCGATATCTTCATCGCTCGGCCGGATCTTCGGCATGCTGTAGCCGACTCCCGACCGCAGCGTGCCGTGGGCCCGAGGCGGATCCTTGTAGGTTTCGTCCTGGAGGTCGTTGGGAAACACGATCGCTGTCGGGGCATGTCGCGCGAGCGCAATTCGTACTGCGCGATCGACCAGATGCCGGACCTGGGCGGGAGAGGCGGCCTGCTCAACGAAGGCGCCGGCCACATCCTTGAACATCGCGCAGAGATCGAGTTCCTGCTGATAGTGTCCGCCGAGCGCGGTGCGGGCCTGTTGGCCCACAATCGCCAGCACGGGCTGGTGATCGAGCAGGGCGTCGTACAGGCCCGTGATCAGGTGAGAGGCCCCGGGGCCGGAGGTTGCGATGCACACGCCTAGCCTGCCGGTAAATTTGGCGTAGGCGCTCGCCATGAACGCGGCCATTTCCTCGTGCCGCGTCTGAATGAACCGGATCTTGCCGTCGGCGCGGTTGAGTGCACCGAAGACCCCGTTTATGCCGTCACCGGGATAGCCGAAAATGTGCCGCACTCCCCACTGGTGGAGTCGTTCAATAAGAAAATCGCCGACGGTCTGGGACATGGTCATGCTCGCTCTGAAGGGGTTTCGACGAAGTGAAAACGGCAGCTCCGGCAGGCCGTTCCAATGTCGCGTGATCAAGCGGGCTCGACGTTTGAAGGCGATCGGGCAAACCAGCGGTTTGCGCGGACGGAGAGGTGGATCGTTCGAGAATAGGTGTGAACCCTGACTCGGAACTTTCCGCGCTTGCCGCGCGTCTTGCTGAGATCACGGGCAGGTCGCGTTGCGCAGGCGAGCAGGCCGATGCTGGAAATCGCTGTAGGTCCGCCGCATATCGTTACACATCAGGGACACACCGTTCTCGTCACGGAATCGGACGGCCAGATTTCCGCCTGCTCGCAGAATGGGCTGTATTTCCGCGATACCCGCCTGATCAGCCGCTGGAACATCCGTGCCAACGGGCAGGGATGGAAGCTCCTCAACGGAGGCGCCCTCTATCACTATGCCTCGCGGGTGTTCCTGACGAACCGCGCAGTGGCGACGGAAGCGGGGACAATTCCTCCCCACAGCCTGCATCTCGTATTGAGCCGTTTGATCGACGAAGGCATGCATGAGGACATCGACATCGTCAATTACGGAAGGGAATCCGTCGAGTTCAACCTGGAGCTGGTCATGGCGAGCGACTTTGCCGACCTGTTCGAGGCGAGGTCGGGAAAGGTGGTGCCGCGCGGGCGGATCTCGACCCGATGGTCCGAGCAGGAGAAACTTCTTCGAACCATCTATCGCAAGGAGCATTTTTGCCGCGAACTTGTGATGTCGGTTGGAGCCAGCGACTCCGAGCCGCTTTACGCCAACGGACGAATAAGCTTCGCAGTCGCTTTGCAACCACGGGAGACGTGGCACGCTTGCATTCTTTACGAATTCGGGGACGGCAGGGTCCGCACCAAGGCCCCGTCACGCTGCATCACCGACAGCAAAGCCACCTCTGTCGGACGGCGGCTGGCGCAATGGCATCAGGATGCCCTGAAGTTGGAGGCCAGCAACGAGTTGTTCGGACGCCTGTTCAAGCAGGCGATCGATGACCTCGCGGCCTTGCGTCTGCCGATCGAAAGCCGCGACGGTCTGCAGTTCGTTCCGGCGGGCGGAGCGCCGTGGTTCGTCGCATTGTTCGGGCGCGACAGCCTGATTGCCTCGCTTCAGAACGCGTGTGTGTATCCGGGGTTCGCGCGCAGCGTCCTGCAGGTGCTAGGCGACTATCAGGCCATGGAACAGGATGAGTATCGCGATGCCGAGCCGGGCAAGATCCTGCACGAGCTCCGGCTCGGCGAGCTGGCGCATTTCAACGTCATTCCGCATAGCCCGTATTACGGCAGCGCCGATGCGACGATGCTGTATCTGATCGTGCTGCACGCGGCTTGGCGTTGTACCGGCGATCGCAGCCTCCTTGAACGGCACTGCGAGACAGCTCAGCAATGCCTGGATTGGATCGACCGGTATGGCGACCGGGATGGCGACGGATTCCAGGAATATGCAACGAAGTCGCCAGCCGGATATGAAAACCAGGGCTGGAAGGACGCAGGTGACGCCGTGCTCAATCCGGACGGATCGCCCGTCGAAGGTCCCAAGGCGCTCTGCGAGCTGCAAGGGTATGTCTATGATGCCTGGCTGCGCATGGCGGAGATCTTCGATGAGCTCGGCAAGCAAGCTGTTGCCCGATCTCTCCGTGCAAAAGCTGCGGAGTTGTTCGCCCGCTTCAACGAGGCGTTTTGGGATGAGGGCATGGGCTTCTACGCCTATGCGCTGGACGGAAAGAAACGAAAAGTTCTCACCGTCACCTCGAATGCCGGGCACTGTCTCTGGTCCGGAATCGTCCCGCCGGGGCGGGCCGGCAGGGTCGTCGAGCGCTTGATGGCAAGCGACATGCAGAGCGGATGGGGGATCAGAACGCTATCGGTGCATCATCCGGCGTTCAATCCGCTGTCATACCAGAATGGCTCGGTTTGGCCTCACGACAACGGGCTAATTGCTCTGGGTATGCGGCGATACGGTTTCGTGGCGGAGGCCTGCCGCATTGCGCACGACGTGATCGCCGCGGGAGGCTATTTCAGCCGCCGCCAAATGCCGGAACTCTATGCCGGCTTGACCCGAGCTCCGATGAACTTTCCGGTCCAGTATCTCGGCGCGAACGTTCCGCAAGCCTGGGCTGCCGGATCGATCTTCATGCTTGTTCAGGCCATGCTAGGTCTCGTGCCGGACGAGCCCAGGCAACGACTCTGGGTCGATCCTTCGCTGCCCGACTGGCTGCCGGAGCTGACTCTTCGTGACTTCCGAATCGGCGGGCAGAGTTTCGACGTCCGCTTCCGGCGCGACGGCGCCGGGAGCCGCTTCGAGGTGCTGAAGGGGGACCCGACGGCCGTTTTGCGGCGGAGCTTTGCGACAGGACCGTCGCTGCCCGGCGCAGGAATGCATGGCGAACCGAACCCGGCCCGCGCGGACTAGCTCAGCACGAGACCGAGCACCGCGGCATAATGGCAGGCCGCGCCAAGTAGCACGAAGCAGTGCCAGATGGCGTTCTGGAATCGCAAGCTCTGCCATAGGTGAAAAATCACGCCAACCGTGTAGACCGCACCTCCGGCAGCCACGAGACACAGCACGCTTGCAGGGTAGAGGGCCTCGGCCCGTCCGTAGAACATGATCCCGCTCCAGCCGAGCGCAAGATAGGAGCCAATGAAGGCCTGTTCGAAGCGACCCGGCCAGGCGAGTTTGAGCAGCACTCCGAGCGCGGCGGCGCTCCATACGCTGACCAGAAATGGGACGGCAAGGGAACTTGACGGCTCCAGCTCGACCGCGAACGGCGTGTAGGTCGAGGCGATCAGAAGAAAGATCGCCGAGTGATCCAACCGCCGCAATAGCCACTTGGTGCGCGACACCGGCCACAAGTTGAAGGCTGCGGAGCAGGCGAGCATCGACAGCAGGCCGGCGACGTAGATCGTCACCGCAACGCTCGGCAACGCTGCAGACGACAGGCTGACCGCAATGAGAATGGGACCCGCAGTGAAGCCGAGGCTCACGCCGAAGGCATGTACGACACCGTCGGCCATGACCTCGGCCCGCGTGTAATTCCATTCGATGGCGCCCGCCTCCACCAGCGAAGGGTGAAGCGAATCGGCGGTATAGTCGCAGCTGCTCATGCAGTGACGTTCCTGCGGAAGTCTTCGGCGCGCTCATCAAGCGCTTTGTACGAGAAAGAAGGATGAAGCGACGAACGTTCCAAAAATCGTGGCAATGCCCGGCCATCTCGCTGAGGAGGCTCACAGGCGATACGCCGAAGCCAACCAACCCCGCGTGCCGGGCAAGCAACTCTGCTCCGGCTAGGAACGGAGCGGCGCCACGCAATGTTTAGGACGTGTCGGTGCGCACAATCTGTAATGCTTGGGCGCGTACCCTACCTCGTGCGCTCTGAAGAGAAGGCCGCAAGGGGAAGCTCTGTTCGGTTCTCGCCATGCCTCAGGCCATCACCCGATTGTCCTCCGCGAGGGTGACGATTGCGCGTCACTGGCGGAACAAGTCGTCGCTCGAGAGGGTCGCCTCCCGCCGCAGCCGGCGGGGGCTAGATTGGCTGAATTTCTTCATCGCAGACGTGCAGGAGGGCTTTGGCGCATTCGTCGCGTTTTATCTGGCCGATCTCAGCTGGTCGCAGGAATCCATCGGCGAGATGTTGACGCTTGGCCGGGTCGCGAGCGCGTTGTCGTTGATCCCCGGGGGAGCACTGACTGACGCCGTGCGGTGGAAACGAGCCCTGATCGCGACCGGAATTTCGATGATCGCTGCCGCGGCGCTGATTCTTGCGCTTCACCCCACATTCATCTTTGTCATTGGCGCTGAGATTTTGCACGGTCTGACTGCGGGCATCATCACGCCGGCGATAGCGGCGATTAGCCTCGGGATCGTCGGACGGCGAGCGATGTCATGCCGAATTGGGCGCAATCATCGCTTCGATGCTGCTGGCAACGCCTTGACGGCGGCGGCCATGGGCGCGCTGGGAAGCTATATAGGCAAGAGCACGATTTTTCTTGCGGCGGCGGCACTCACGCTTCCCGCGCTGTTTGCACTTACTTTCGTGCGCAGCGATGAGATTGACTATGATCGTGCGCGGAATGCAGGCAAGGACCACGAGGGTCGCCCGGCCATGCAAGGCTTCACTGTTCTCGTGAAGAACCGGCAGCTTCTGTGGTTCACTTCCAGCGCCGCTTTGTTCCAACTGGCTGACGCCTCGATGCTGGCGCTCGCGATCGAGAGCGTCGGCCGGTCCAGCTCTGCTCAGAGCTCCCTGATGGCGTCAGCCATGATCGTGGCGCCGCAGACCGTGGTCGCTCTGCTGGCGTCCTGGATTGGATATTTTTCCGAGACGTGGGGACGCAAGCCGCTGCTGTTGACAAGCTTCGCCGTTCAAATCCTGCGGGCGATCCTCTTCGGCTTTGTCAGCAACTCGATTCTCCTGATTGCCGTTCAACTGCTTGACGGCGTCAGCGGGGCGATCCGCACGGTGCTGACCACGGTGGTTGTCGCAGATCTCACCACGGGGACGGGCCGTTTCAATCTGGCGCGTGGTGCGGTCGGTTTGGTGGTCGCACTGGCGGCGTCGATCAGCACGACGACCTTCGGCTTTGTCGCGCAAGACATGGGTCATTGGGCCGCCTTCCTGAGCATGGCGGCAGTCGCGGCAGCAGGAGGCGCGGTGATCTGGTTTCGTCTCAATGAAACGAAGCCGGCGCAGTATTCCGATTGAGTTCATTTCGCCAGCACGCGTCCGTTGCTGATCTCGGTACCCTACCCGACTTTGCGTAACGGTCCCGAGCAGCTAGATCTCCTTCATGACCTGCGCATAGGCCAGCAGGGCGAAGAGTGCCGTGCCGCCGATGACGTTCCCAACCAGCACGGGTACGAAGAATCCCGACAGCACCGAGGCCGGCTCCGCCATGCCGTTCAGCAACAGCATGAAAGTATCCATGCTGCCGGCCACGATGTGCATAAACCGTCCGACCGCGATCAGGTATGTCATCGTGATGATGATGCCGAGCTGGCCGCCTTCGGCGCTTGGAAGCAGCCAGACCATCGCGGCGATCAGGAAACCCGCCGCGATGCCTTTGAACAACATCTCAAGCCAGGCGTATTGAAAGGTTTGTTGGCTGATGTGCAGCATCTCAGCCTTGAGTTCGGCAGGGATAACGGGCGTGAAGCTGCAGAATGCGGCGGCGAACAGGGTTCCAGCAAGATTGGCGATGAGCACAACGCCCCACATCCGGGCTGCGCGCCCCAGATTGCTCATCGACCAATGGGCCATCACAGGCAGGACGACCGTGATGGTGTTCTCGGTAAAGAGCTGCTGACGCGAGAGCACCACCATGACAAAACCGAGCGAATAGCCGAGCCCTGTCACTAGCGGGCGCCATGTTGCGTTCGGGATGTGCTGCTGCAGGATCGCTTCCGCCAGGAGTGAAAAGCTGATCGAGAGACCGGCCGCCAGTCCGGACCACCACAACGAGGTGACCGGGCGCAACATTTCCTCTTCGCCAAGCCGCCGAACGACCTCATAGATGACGGGAGTGCGCGGGCTTGATCGTTCCTCGATCTCGGCGATTTCGCGCCGCGTGATCTGATTGTTTTCTCGAGCAGAATGGTCGCGGGGCGTGTGGTCCAGATCGGGCGACGCCCGGTGTGATTCCGGCCTGCGCGACATGCGGCGCTATCGCGTTTTCAGTGGGATTGGCAGGCATTTCGATGGCTGTCTGTGCGGCATGGCGTTGAACTCCAAAACAGCGTCAGACTGGGGCACTCACGGAAAAGCGAACTTTCCCAGTGGGTCACCTGCAGACTGCAAGGCTTCATTCTCGACCTCCTCAATCAGTCCGAAGCAGCAATGTTCCCTGTTCCCAACGCATGCAGCGGACGGGATCGAGGACAGAGTGATCTTCGGCGTGCGATCAACCGCCGTATTCACCTCGGGGGCGTTGCCGACGACCACTCGTCGACATTCTGGCAATCGCCAGCTGTTTCACCAGCGCCTGAACCGCTCACAGTCCTCCACCTTCTGATGTCTGAGGTGCCGGCAGAGTGTCATTCGGCCTGCAATATCGACCCTGTCGAATTGGCAAGCCGATTAACAGGAATGATGACGTAGAAGAAGGCCACGAAGGGCTGCCGTCGACGATCGCTGCATCCTTCATCTCGATCGGCATTGGCTTAGGATTTGCCACCGAAAACGGGGGCAGACCGGGATCGTCGAGGTCGGTCAGACCAGTACCAGCGACTACATCGAATTTTGCAATCTAAGCGAGGCGACGATACGCGAAGACGGAAGGAACAGAAGCGTCGGCGGGACGAAACACGTCAAGGCCGATGCCGACTCCGAGCTTCTCTCAGATCGACCGAGCTCTTTGTGGGGTTGGACACCGCTGGTGCCGCGGGCGTCAGCCGCATCCTGGAAATCCTCAAAAGCGACGCGTCGGACGCAACGGACCTCCGGCGTCAGAGGCGTCGATGAACTGAGGGCTTTATTCGGTCATGCATATGCGTCGCGTGCCCCTTCACTGCGACAAAGCGAGGGAGCAAGGGCCACGGTTCTGACATGAGTGTGCAAGGTTCCGAAGGGCGGACGTGCGAGACGCAACCCGACGCAGGCCCAGGAACGCTCAACCCAACGCGCCGTTAGACCCGGAGGAAGCGTCATTTAGTTTTGGTCAGTGGAGGAGATATGGCAAACAACGTTCAGCGTAGCTCGTCGTCAGGGTGGCTGGTCGGCGTGGTCGTAGCCATCCTAGTGGTCGCCGCCATCGCGTGGGCAAGTTCTGGTCGCTGGGGCGGCAACTCAGCCTCCAACCATGCCGGCACGAATGCACCGGCGCAGACGGGTTCGCAAACAACGACCGGCGCCGCGGGAGCGAATAAGGGAACGACAGGCGCAAATGCGGGGACGAACGCCGGCCATTCCACTTCTGGAACCAACAACGGCAGCTCTAACCGTTAGAACGCCGCGTTGCGAGTACCTCTTGCGACGAAGCGTCCGCAATGGTGTCGTGGCCGCGATCGAGGGCGGGATGTCTCGCAATCAGGCAGCCGAGCAGTTTGGCGCCGGGATCGGTGCCGGGCGGGAGGCAGCGGGTCGAGAAGACCGGCAGCGTTGAGCCTAGTCAGATGGGTGGGTCACAAGCCGAAGGCGATTCGTCGGTCGCGGCCTCAAGGTCGACTACCATTCGATGAGGGACTTTGTGCATGCCGAGGAGCTCAGCTTAAGAGGGCATCGCGGCTGGTGAACGCGGTCGCCCCGAGGTCGCGCGGCGAAGAACCCGGTGGATAAGGCATCAAGGTCGCGTCGAAGTTGAGCGGCTGGTCATCGACGAGACCTGGACCAGGACCAATATGGCGCCCTTGCAGGGTGGCGCCGCGCGGGCGCAGACTTGACGCCGGGGTTCCCAACGGCCGCTGGAAGTTCGTGACCTTGCTGGCCGCTCTCGCCATGGCGGATCGATGCGCCGTGGTTAATCCCGATCTTGCTGGCGTGAGCTTTTGGACCGAAATAACGATATTCTCCTGCCCGTCCTTCGACCCAGCGATATCGTTTATCTTGGATAACTCGGCAGCCACAGGAGCAAAGCAGTTCGCCAACTCATCTGTTCGGTCGGCGCCGATCTGCTCATCCTGCCGAAATACTCGCCCGACCTGAACCCGATCGAACAGGTTTTCAAGCTCAAGCACCTGTTCCGCAAAGCTTCCGCGCGAACCGTCGAGGCGCCGTCTGCGCCGCCACGCACTCCATGCCTTCCGGCCTGACGAATGCGCCAACTAAACCTGATGCCGTCACTCTTTAAAATGATCAGTGACCAGAACAGGCCACGCGTTCCTCCGCGTCGGCCAAAGCCATCGCGGCCTTGGCATATTCCACCTGGCTAAACAGGAGTGGCATGTTCCCAGCCAGCGTCCCTGATCGTGCGTCTACTCCTTCCGCAAACAATCCAAGTGGGCCGGCTGCGGCTTCTGCTCTCTGCAGCAATGCTTCCGCCTCCGAAATCTCGTTTCGCAGGGCATGGACGTGCGCGAGCCAGAATGAGCACATTAGGAAAGCTCCTTCTTCCTCACCTAGTGGCAACTCGCCTTGACCCGGGAGGTCTGCCGGCACAAACCGGTGCAGGAATCCGTTTACCTCAAGCCGCTCACGAATTCGGGCGATGGTCAAGGTGACCCTTTCGTGATTTGGAGGCAGAAATTTCATGATTGGAAGCAAAAGAAGAGAGGCGTCTAGCGCGTCCGCTCCGTATCGCTGCCGAAAGGAGCCAAGGTGCTCGCTCCAACCCTTATCCATCACCTCCTCATGAATATCGTCTCGTCTGCACCGCCAAATTTCTCGATGTGGGGCCTTCTCACCGATCTTGTCCGCAATTCGCAAAGCGCGATCCAGGGTTACCCAGCTCATTACTTTGGAAGTGACAAAATGCTGCTCGGGCGAGATCTCCCAGATCCCTGCGCCCGGGCTACCCCAATTGGCCGCCGTAAAATCAGCGACACGCCGGATCAATTGCCAGAATTCTGGGCGCCAAGTGCCCCCGTGATCAAGGTAGGTGAGCACACAATCAGCAAGGTAGCCGAACGAATCTATCTCGATGATCGAAGTGGCGGCGTTTCCGAACTGAACTGGTCGAGAGCCTCGGTAGCCATACAACCGCGCCCTTTTGTTCACGGGAGCGTCGAGTTCTCCGTCCGGGCGATAAAGCACCTGAAGAGGCATTTCACTTTTTGAGCGCAGGCTACAAAGCCATTGTAGAAAGCGCTGCGCGTCGGCCGTGGAGCCGGCTTTGGTGTGTAACTCCAGAGCGAGCGAGGCGTCTCGAATCCAAGTAAAGCGATAATCGTAATTCCTTCCACCTCCAATCCGTTCAGGTAGCGAGGCTGCCGGAGAAGCTACTACTGCTCCGGTGGGCGCGAAGGTTAGGAGATGAACCAGAAGTGCCGAGCGTAAAATTTGACCGCTGCGCTTTCCACGCACCCCGAAGTTGCCTGCCCAGGCGTGCCAGACCTTGGTTGTCGCAGCGAGCGCTGTTGCGGCTTTCTCCGCCGTCCATTGAGCTGTTTGATCGCCGAATTCGAGGGCACACCAGACCTCGTTACCCGCCGTCAGCCGGAATGAGGCTTCGACAGAATGGCGCTGCACATGTACCGGCAATGAGCACCAGAAACTCAGCCGTTCCTTGTCGTGAACAAATGCAACTCGGTCTTTCTCGATGACGGTCCGGAAAGCCGAGTTGAAATCGCGTCGAGGCTCGCATCGGACATAGCAGTCGGTCTGACCAACGATGCACCTGAGGCGTCGCAGAACAACACGGCGGAGGACATCACAGCTTATCCGATCGTCCTGGGGCAGCGGCATTAAATCGAGGAGTTCAAGGACCCCTGACGCCTCCTCCCATATTGTTTTCAGTATCAAGGTCCCTGGCAGGTATTCCTGATACCCGAATCGAGCCGACCTTGGCCCAGCCTTCCATGATCCACCGCGTCTGAAATCGAGAAGGGCTCCGAACAGCGAGAGGTGGTCAAAGTTGGGCAAGCTCATCCAGCAGAGATTGCCATCCGCGGCAATGAGCGCCGCTGTGCGCCTGTCGCCAACAAGACCAAGCTTCTCTAGTGGCGGATAGGGTACGGAAAACAACATTGAGCGGGCCGTTCGCAATGGAACGAAAGGTACTTCTTGACGGCCGTCGCGTGCTCCCAAACCACGCGACTTCGCGAAGCGAGCTGGCCCAACAGAAATTCGATAGAACCAGATTTTGTTCCGGCTTTCGAGTAAACCACAGAGAAGGCACAGGCGTATGTACGTTCGCGTACGATGAACACGTCGGCAGATCGTGCGGTGCCGCACGCTGGCCGTCTTTGCCGCCGTCTTTCTGCGGGCGCAGACGGACAGCTGCGCGCACCGGGCGGTGACGGCATGTACTACGAGACGCAGCCCAATCCTTTGTCCTTCTGCACTAATCTCTTTGATCGGGGTCGCGCTGGTTGGAGCATTTCGGTCGGTCGTCGTGTACCGCACTGAGTCCTCAGGCCGCATGTGCGGCCGCTACGCCGCGCAAGCGCCGTCGCCGCAACTGTGACAGGGACACGCATTGGTCGTGCATGGCGATGTTGCGCACAGGATCACATCCTATGGCTATTTGGCGGTCACGGGCGCGGTCGCCTTGGACGTTCCAATGCCGGACGAGGCGACCCTCATCGCGGCCACAGTGCTCGCTGGAACGACCCAAGTACTCAATATCTGGTTTGTTTTCGCCGGAGCAGTCGGAGGCGCCATTCTCTGCGACAATGCCGGATTTCCGATCGGCCACGAGATTGGTCTTGCGGCTGATTGCCGTTATGGCGGGTACATCGGCTGACGACAGCACGGATCAGGCTCGGCCAGTATCTCTTCTTAACGTGCGATTTGGCCGACGCTTGCGCTGAGGATGCCGGAGCAGTCGAGAAGCGCTCGCCGCGCAGGTTGCCAATCCGAGCACAGGCGCAAGACGTCGAGCGTGTCAGACGGGCGCTCCAGCAATGAGCGACCAAGCGCAGGCATCCGCGTCTCGCCGTCATGCGATATGCAGTCCAGAGCGGCTTTTGGTATTCTGCGGTGCATGGCATCGATCACGACACGCACGGCCACGAATCGCAGCCCGCGATTGGCAGCAAATTGCGCTATTATGTGTGACTCCATATCGACCACAAGCGCTCCCGATCGCGATGCAAGCTCGCGCCGCTCTGGAGTGACGGCGACCGCCACGTCAACTCCGGCGATCGGAGCATAGAGCGATCTTGGAATGGCCGATAGTAGCGATCCAGACCAAGCATCGTCGGTCGCGAAGCTCCCGTTGCGTCCGATAACTCCGGACGCGACGACGATATCTCCCGAACGCAAATCGGCGGCAAGACTCCCTGCCAGCCCGAAGCTCACAATACCTCCGCAGCTGGCAGCAGATGCCCAATCAAGGGCCTCAGTCAGATTCGCCAACTCGACGCTGCCGATGTCGGCTGAAAATTCACCTATGATAATTCTTGCTTCGAGCGCGAGGCCGACACAAACGATCGCTTGGCAGTTTTGAGACGCGCTTACCGGTCCTTTGAGCAGTCTCGCAACGGGCATGTTCGGTCCTTGGTTAGCAACACGGAATTTGAACCCACAATCCGCTAAGAGAACGGAGGTATTGGCAGTTTGTTTCTCGCGTACGGACCCGGCGCGACAACCGCTCATCACGCGCGATTGCCGGTTACACCGAGCAACCTGCAGCGACCGGACAGCTCTTCCCGCTGCCGCACCAACCGCACTCTTTTGGAACTTACATCTCTCCCGGGCATTCGTCTTTCCAAGTGCGAGCGGACAGGACTGCGGCCTTCCGGCCTTGCCCTGCTTCTCCGCGATCGCCCTCAACATTGAATGGTTAAGCGGTTCTTTTATGCCTGATCTTCATAAGATCCTCTCTCTCCTGAACGAACTCTGCGGGACAGGAGCCATACTTGCAATCCTTTACAACTTGGTCGCCGCATTCCTCGTCCTCCTATTTCGGGAAGAGTCCGGGCCCGCTGCTTTGAAAAGGACCTGCACTAAACTGCCCCGGGTGAGCATCCTGAAGCCTCTGCATGGGGGCGAGCCGGGACTGCATCCGAGACTCATGACGTTCTGCCGTCAGGATTATCCGGAGGAGGTTCAACTCATTCTCGGCACGCAGGAATCGCGCGATCACTCAATACACGCGGTCCGCCTGGTGCAAAAACTCAATCCCGGTGCTCAGGTCGATCTCGTCGTCAACGAACGTAGCAATGGCACGAATAGGAAGGTTGGCAATCTCGTCAACATGGAAAGCAGAATTCGTCACGAGCTAGTCGTGCTGTCCGACAGCGACATACTGGTCGATGGCGACTTCCTCCGACGGATTGTTGCGGAGCTCGAGAGCAGGGAAGCAGGAGCGGTTACTTGCGTATATTACGGAGTCGGCGTGCGCGGGATCTGGTCCCGTGTGGCGGCGACAAACATCAATTGCCAGTTTCTTCCGAACGTCATCGTCGCCCTAACCTTCGGAGCGGCCAAGCCGTGCTTCGGGTCGGCCATCGCCCTGAGGAGGACGACGCTGATGAACATCGGCGGCCTTCGCGCTTTCGAAGACGAACTAGCCGATGACTACGCGATCGGTCGGGCCGTACGAGCCCTGGGACAAGAAGTCGTGATTCCGCGCTGGGCGGTCGGCCATGCCTGTGTCGACCATAGCTTTCGCTCGTTCTGGGAACACCACATGCGATCAGCGCGCACGATCCGTTCAATTGATCCCGTGGGCTATATGGGACTACTGTTCATGCATCCCTTGATGTTGTCGTTTCTGGCTGCGTGCACGGGATACTCTCATGGGACCGCTCTCGTCGCCGCGGCGCTTTCAGCACGTGCGCTGCTCAGCGCGAGCGTGGCGAGTGCATTCGATTTGAAGCGACAGGACCTCTGGTTGCTGCCCTTGCACGATGCGGTTTCCTTCTTGGTTTACGTGTGCAGCTTCTTCGGAACAGCGGTTTCCTGGCGGGGATATAATTTCCATGTCCTGCGCAACGGCACGATCCAGGCCGAGCTCGTATCGAAGACTCGTCGGAGCAGAAGAGACTGAGCTCGGCCCTACACCTCGGGCGCCGCAGCGGGCAGTGCGCTGGGTGAGGGAGGCGTCCGAGGGGGTACCGGCATCTTCATGGTCGAGCGACCGGAATCGGGCTGAGTATCGTTGCGCTCCTCGGCATCACCTCCGCCCTCAGCGCGTTTGGCCCGGCACTGCTATTGAGCAGCAACTCCGTCTGGCACCTTCATCGGATGAAGCAGACTGCGCAGCGGCTCGGAACGGAACGCATGCCCTGCGGAGGCGAGCATGGCTAGCATACCGCCTTCGGCGCGGGCCGGAACCTGGATGCGAATCGTCAGTTTGTCCTGTGCAGCAATCGACCTGCAGCTATCGAGGAGCTTGGGCCGTGCGCCGCGGACGCCATTCTGCCGCGCGAGGGCACCGGAGGCCTACGTTTGAAAGCTTGCCAAAACGCCAATTATTGGAACAGCTTGAAACGAGCACTAAGCGAAGACAGCATGTCGATTCTGCTGTTCAGCCTGTTTCTAGTTTGCCTCATCGGCCAAGCCATTTCAGGATGGCTCGCTTATAATCGATCGTTAGAAGCGGGGCACTTCCACGAAATCACCCTCGGCAATTATTTGCGTACTGGTCACTTCCTTGATGGCATCTTCAGCAATTGGCAGGCGGCGATTCTGCAACTGGCTGTATTGATCTCCTTCGGTTCAGTGCTCCGCCAGAAGGGCGCGCCACATTCCCGAAAGACGGAACGAACAACGCACCGCAAGATGGCCTGGAAGCTCAGCGCTCGGTCGACTATGCGCGAGTGGCTCTACGCCAACTCACTGTCCCTGGCGTTCATCTGCATGTTCATCGCAACATTCGTGCTGCATGGCTTGTTTGGGCAATGGAAGTACAACGAAGATCAGGCATTGCGTCACTTGCCTGCGATGTCGCTCAGCGCCTACTCCGGCTCCTCCAGCTTTTGGGTTTCTGTCTTGCAGTGTTGGCAAGCAGAATTTTGGGCGATCGGACTCTATATTGTTCTAAGCATATTCCTGCGCCAGGAGGACTCGCCAGAGTCGAAGCCGGTGACTGCCGGCGATGAACAGACCGGGGAGACAAACGAATAAGCCTCAGATCTCACCAGCGGCGTGCTCGAGCGATCGGAAATCCAACTCCTCCAGATTCGTTTAACGCGTTTTCTCAGCACAATATGGTCACCTACATTAAGAACCCCGACGCTCCACGCGGCTAAGTCCCGATGGTGCCAGGGTGTCTGAAGTGGACCCATGCGTGGGACCACAGGACCGGTTTGTTAGTTGGAGTCTCGGCCACTCCGACTTCCTGACATCATGCTGCGAACAGCAGACCGCAGGGCAAAATCAATTAAGTTCAATAATAGAATTAATGTTCTACGAGGGCGCCGCGCCTTGCTTTTCTCACGCGGCGTTCCTGGCTGATGGTGCGTTGCGCCCAGCTATTCCCTGCTTATGGTCAGAACTTGTACTTCTCACCGAACGCAGCCGGCGCGGCCAACGGTTGATCATCTAAGTGCTTGACGAGTTCTAAAAAAGAACGATAGGTTTGCGGACGAGATGGCCGGGCTCAACGGCCGCAGGGCTCACCGCTGGCCAATCACACTTGGACGGTAAGCGCGCAATTCGCTCGGCACGATGCCGGGCGAGCAGCCGGGTGAGGCAACAAAACACAATGACGTGCCTGGATGGGTGCGCATCAGGGAGGACGGGTCATGTTGGCGAAATGGAAGAGTCTTGCGGCTCTGGCTTTGCTTTTGAGCAGTCCGGCGTTCGCAGCCGACGAGCCGGGAGTTACCGCGACGGAGATCAAGATTGGCGGGGTGTTTCCGTTCAGCGGACCGGCATCATCGATCGGACTCGTAGGCAAGGGCCTTATCGCCTACATTCAATCGGTGAATGACCGCGGCGGTATCAACGGCCGCAAGATCAACTACATCGCCTATGACGATGCCTACAGCCCTCCGAAAGCGGTGGAGCACGTCCGCAAGCTCGTCGAGAGCGATGAAGTGGCGTTCATGTTTGGGCAGCTCGGCACGCCCGGCCTTTCGGCCACGGCAAAGTACCTGAGGGCCAAGGGAGTGCCCAGCATCGCAATCATCAGCGGCTCGTCCAAGTTCACCGACGTCACCCGTTATCCGCTGACCACGACAGGCCTCGTCAGCTACGACACCGAAGGAAAGATCTACGCCAAATATCTGGCCAAGACGCTGCCGAACGCCAAATACGCGATCCTTTATCAGAACGACGATCTCGGCAAAGACTACGTCAATGCCTTCAAGGCGTTTCTCGGCAAGGACTACGATCGAAAGGTCGTCAGCGCGTCCTATGAGGTCACGGAGCCGACCGTGGATTCGCAGATCACAACTCTGAAAAGCTCCGGTGCCGACGCCCTGATGATCGCGGGAACGCCGAAGTTCGCAGCGCAGGCGATCCGGCAAGCTTCTGTGATCGGCTGGAAGGCGACGGTGATCATCAACTTTCCGTCCGGTTCGGTCGGCGGCACCCTCGCGCCGGCTGGTCTCGACAAGTCAGTCGGCGTGATGGTGGGGACAATCAACAAGGATGTCGTCGATCCGACATGGAAAGACGATCCCGCCATGCAGGCCTATCGGGCATTTCTCGACAAGTACCTGGCCGGCGTCGATATCACCAACGGTAGCTATCTCACCGGCTATCAGCAGGGCATCCTGCTCGAGCAGATCCTGAAGCAATGCGGCAATGATCTGTCCCGCAAGAACATTCTGGCGCAGGCCAAGAACCTCAGGGATTTTGTCGTCCCGACCGCGCTGCCGGGGATCAAGGTGAACACCAGCGAGTCCAGGAACATGATCTGGACGCAGATGCGCCTGCAGCGGTGGACCGGCTCGACCTGGGAAGCCTTCGGCGAGGTGTTGGACGCCAGGTCCGAATGAGTTGACCCCAGCCACAGTGACGGACGCGGCATGAGCTGCGTCCGAACTTGCTCCGCGCCGTCAGGTCGCCGCTGAGCACTACAGGAATGCACCGCGTGCGGTCGCCTATCAGCAATTCGGGAGATCATTTTCGATGTCGACGACGGCACTGACGTTTGCACCGCGTGAGGTTTCCATCGAGCGTCGAACCGACGGCGCGCTGATCGTGAGATCGCCGCTTGAATGGACGCCGTGCGACTGGCGCATCACCGATTTTCTTCCGCGCTGGGCCGATGCCGTTCCGGATCGGGTTTTCCTTGCGCAACGCAATGCGAAGGGAGGGTGGGACGAGATTACCTATGGTGACGCTTGGTCGCAGGTTCAGGCCGTCGGCCAAAGCTTGATCGACATGGGCGCAAAGCCCGCCGACAAGCTTGCGGTCCTTTCCGGAAACTCGATCGAGAACGCGGTGATCTCATTTGCGGCGATGTCGATCGGAATCGTTCTGGCGCCGATATCGCCAAACTACACGCTGATGCCCGGGGGGCTTGCACGCCTCAAGGACATCGCGGAAGCGCTGCGCCCGAGTTTCGTGTTCGTTCAAAGCGGCCGCGACTTTTCTGCTGGCCGCGCCGTTCCCGAATTGGCAGCCGCGACCTGGATCAGCGTCGATGGTGCACCGGACACAGTGCCTTTTCGGGTTCTGACCGCGCGAACTGGGAGCGACGGATTCGAGCGCGCATCGCGTGAGGTGCCTTGCGATGCCGTGGCGAAGATTCTCTTCACCTCCGGTTCGACCGGCTTTCCAAAAGGAGTGCTCAACACCCACCGGATGATGGCGAGCTCCCTGCAAATGGGGAGCCTGCTCGTGTCACCTCCGGCTGCTCCGGTGCAGGTTGAATGGCTGCCTTGGCATCATACGATGGGCAGCAATGTCATCCTTCACAGCATTCTGAAGAACGGCGGAACGCTCTATATCGACGATGGCAGGCCGCTGCCGCAGCTCTTTCATAAGACGGTCGCCAATCTCGAGGAGGTTTCGCCGACCGCCATGTTCAACGTGCCTGCCGGGTACAACCTTTTGTGTGACGCGATCGAGAACGACCTCGACATTGGCGCCAGCGTGTTCAAGCGGATAGATCGATTGAGTTATGCCGGCGCCGCAATTTCGCAGGGCACGCTGGACAAGCTCTGTCGATTGACATTCGCAGTCACCGGCCGTCGAATTCCTGTCATGTCGGGCTATGGCACGACCGAAACGGCGCCGACAATCAGTTCGACGCATTGGGCAACGGACCAGCCCGGAGAGATCGGCCTTCCCGCGCCGGGGCTGCAGCTCAAGCTCATCCCGGTCTCCGATACCTACGAGGCCAGGGTCAAGGGACCGAACGTCACGCCCGGCTATCTCGGGAGACCGGATTTGACAGAAAAGGCCTTCGATGAGGAAGGGTTCTATCGCATCGGCGACACTGTCTCGTTTCTGAATCCAGAGAGGCCCGAGCTTGGGCTGCGCTTTACGGGAAGAATTTCCGAGAACTTCAAGCTTGCAAATGGCACCTGGGTCGCGATTGGCAATATGCGCGCGGCAATCCTCGCCGCGACACGCGGCGTCTTGCTCGACATTGTCGTTGCGGGCGAAAATCGCGAGGCGTGCGCGCTGCTCTGCTGGTTGAATCCGACCGAGGCTGCGCGGATTTCGAAGAGCCAAGCTGCAGAGTTGATCTGCGATCCTCTTGTCATTCAATTTCTGAGGGACCGTTTTCAGGAATATAACGAGATCGTCGGAAGCAGCGAAAGAGTCTGTTCCTTCTCCCTGCTGAAGGATCCGCCATCAATGGCGGCAGGAGAAATCACCGACAAGGCCTACGTGAACCAGCGTGCTGTGCTGAAAGTTCGCTCCGAACAGGTTGAGCGTCTCTACGCCAACGAACCGGGCCGCGATGTGGTCCGAGTGTAAGAGCGGGTTGAGCGACATCTCGTGTTGGTCCGATGGGCGCGCGCGTGCGCTCCCTTGCTTTGCTATCCGATGCGCGGATCGTCGAGCAGCATTCCGGCAATCTCAAGCGGCGCGTGAGCGTGTCTTGGTCTTGCGGACCTCCGGCGCCGCCGCCGGAAGGCCTCGGGCACCTGGTCCCGGGTGGGTATGAACCTCTTTGGCCGACAGCGGCTCGCCGCATTCGGAGCATACCATGACCGGATCGAAGTCCTTTCCGCACTTGCGGTGCTGGTGCAGCAGGGGCCGGCCGCGCTCGTCGACCATGTGGGTATCGCCCCAATGCACGATCGCCATCATGATCGGATACAGATCGAGCCCCTTCTGGGTCAGGATATATTCGTGACGCTTCGGCGCTTCCTGGTAGGGAATGCGGCGCAGGATTCCTTGCCGAACCAGCTTTTTCAGCCGTTCGGCGAGCAAGTGGCGCGTGATTCCGAGTGCCGACTGGAATCCCTCGAAGCGGCGCGTGCGAAGAAAGCATTCGCGCAGGATCAGAAGAGTCCAGCGATCACCGATCACGCCGATGGTTCGCGCCATCGAACACGGCTCTTCCTCGAGTTCTTTCCATTTCATTCACACACTCCAGTCATGCCGGCAAAAGTCGTTCCGAATCGTCACGCAGGCCAGCGTGGCTGCTTGCATTCTAGATAGGTACTAAATTCCAAACAATCCCCTCCAGGGCAGGCGAAACCAGCAGCCCTCGGGATATATTTGACAGTTCTAATTTGGAACTGTATAGTTAGAGGAAATGAGGCTGGCGATCGGATCGTCAGTGTCCGCCATGCGATCTCCGGAGAAGCCGCGATGACCTTGAAGGTTGAATTCCAGTTCGATTTCGGTAGCCCGAACGCCTACCTGGCGGAAGTGGCCATTCCGGGCATTGAGCGGCGGACCGGCGTGAAATTCGCCTATGTCCCGGTTCTGCTCGGCGGGATCTACAAGGCGACCGGCAACATGTCGCCGTTCGATTCGCTTCGCGGAATCAAGAACAAGCCGGAATATCAGGCGCTGGAGACCCAGCGATTTATCCGACGCCATAACATCACGAAATTTCGTCAGAATCCTTTCTTTCCGGTCAACACGCTGATGCTGATGCGCGGTGCTGTCGCCGCCCAATTCGAGGGCATGTTCGAGCCCTATTTTCGCGCCGCCTATCATCACATGTGGGAAGAGCCGAAGAAAATGGACGACCTCGAGATCTTCCGTTGCGCGTTTGTCTCTTCGGGCATCGACATCGATCGGCTGATGGCGCGTGCACAACAGGATGACGTCAAGAAGAGGCTGATCGATCTAACCAACGACGCCGTCAGCCGAGGAGCATTCGGCTCTCCGACCTTCTTCGTTGGAACGGAAATGTTTTTCGGCAAGGACCAGATCCGCGATGTCGAGGAGTCGATCGTCGAGCAAAGCAGACAACCCGTCTCCAAGACGGCCTGACGGGGCCGACGATCCGGGTTGAGTGGCGAAAGCCACCCTCGGCCCTAAAAGCAAACACAGATTCAGGGAGACTGCCATGCCCGGCCCACTTCACGGCGTTCGAGTGCTCGATCTGACCGGCGTGGTGTCGGGCCCGTTCGCGACCATGTTTCTGGCGGATCAGGGCGCCGACGTGCTGAAGATCGAGCCGATCGGCGGCGACATTACGCGCCGCAGCCGTGCCACCATCGACAAGGAGGGCGAGTTCTCCGCGCTATTCATCTCGTCAAACCGCGGCAAGCGGTCGCTGTCGATCGACGTCAAGAGCACGTCGGGGCGCGAGGTGCTCACACGGCTGGTCGCGCAGGCGGATGTGCTGGTGCAGAATTTCCGGCCAGGGACCATGGAACGTCTCGGCCTCGGCGTTCAGGAATTGCGCCAACGCCATCCGCGCCTGATCTACGTCTCCATCAGTGGGGTCGGCGATACCGGTCCGTATGTAAAGAAGCGCGTTTACGATCCGATCGTTCAGGGACTGTCGGGCTTCGCCGATATTCAGTCGCAGCCGGTCACGAACCGGCCGCAGATGATCCGCACCATCGTCTGTGACAAGACCACCGCGGTGTTCACCGCTCAGGCGGTGGCGGCGGCGCTGTATGCGCGTGAGAAGACCGGGCAGGGCGACCATATCCAGGTGGCGATGCTGGATGCGATGATTTCCTATCTCTGGCCGGAAGGCATGATGCAGTACACGGTGGTCGGTGCCGAGGCAGCCGCCGCCGATCCGAACGATCGGCCGGACCTGGTGTTCAAGACGAGCGACGGCTACATCACGGCCGGAACTATCTCCGATTCCGAATGGCAGGGATTCTGCCGCGCCTCCGGCGATCCCGAACTCGCGAATGATCAGCGCTTTGCGACCCCGGCGGCGCGTTCGGTCAATGCCACGGCGCGCATTAATAAAATGGCAGAATACATCAGCCAGCACACCACGGCCGAGTGGCTCGAGCGCCTGGATGCCGCGGACGTGCCTTGTGCACCGATCTTGCGCAGGAGTGAGATTATTCACAACGAACAGGTGGTGGCGCGCGGCATCATAGCAGAATTCGATCAGCCGAAGGTCGGCCGGGTGCGGCAGCCAAAGCCGGCGGCCCGCTTCGAGGTCAACCGGACCAGGATCGGCGGGCCGGCTCCCAGGGTCGGCGAGCATTCGCGTGAGGTGCTGGCCGAACTGGGATACGATGACCGCGCCATCGACAAGATGATCGCAGAACGGAGCGTGCGCGTGGCCCTATGAAGCGCGAAGCCTGACGCATCGGCGGAGCGTACCTCAGGCCCTCGCCGGCGCAGGTGCGATCGGTGTAGCCGGAGCATTCGCTGCGACCGCACGCTGATAAGTCTCTCGTCTATGGATGTGTTCAAGGTAGGGCTGCGCATTGTCGCAGATGCCGACCCCATAGGCGATGGCCCAGTCGAGGCAGGTTGTCAGCAGGATGTCTGCGCTGCTGAAGCGCTCGCCCATGAGAAACGGCCGGCCATCAGCCAGGGCGACTTCGACGTGGCGCAACTGCCCGCGGAAATATTCCGCGGCTTGAGCGACGACCTCAGGCGCAACGCCATAGATATGTCCCAGTGCGTCCGCCCGGTGGCGGCGCATGACGTAAAGGCTCGTCGAATCGAGTTCGGCCACGACAAAGAAGCACCATTCGAGCCACGCGGCATAGTCACGGGTGGCTTCCGGAATCAGCGAGCGCTCCGGCGTGGAATACGTGCGCGATAGATAGGCGACGATCGCGGCGCTTTCCCCGATGCAGAAGTCGCCGTCCTGCAACAGCGGAATCTTCTGGCGGGGATTGAGTCTGGTATATTCAGCGGTCTTGGTCTCACCTGTGCGTGGCCCGATCGGCTTGATCTTATAGGATAAGCCAAGTTCGTGCATCGCCCAGTGTGCACGGATGGTGCGGCTTGTGCCGGCGCCCCACAGTGTGAGATCGGGTGTCGGGCTCATCACCACTTCTCCGCCGACGGACGAAGATCGAGTTCATGGGTCCAGCCGTCGCGGCTCTGCTGGTGGGTGAACCAATAGGCTTCTGCGATAGAGGATGTCTTGGTCAGGCTGTCCGGTGGGATCTCGCTTGCTTCGATGCCCTTAGCCGCTTTCATGCGCTGGTGGATAGCCTCGCTATCGACGCCGGCGTCGATGATGAGATGGACGACATGGATATTCTTCGGCCCAAGCTCGCGCGCCATGGCCTGGGCCACGGCGCGGAGACCGAATTTCGCCGACGCAAAAGCGGCAAACCCCGTGCCGCCGCGGATGCTGGCGGTCGCGCCGGTGAAGAAGATGGTGCCGTGCCCGCGTGGCAGCATGACACGCGCGGCTTCGCGGCCCACGAGGAATCCGGCGTAGCAGGCCAGCTCCCAAGCCTTGAAGAAGAGCTTTTCCGTGGTGTCCAGGAGGGGCTTGTTGACGTTCGAGCCGGCATTGAAAAGGCAGATCTCGATCGGTCCGATATTGCTTTCGATGTCCGAGAAGAGCTTCTGGACCTCGGTCTCCTGACGCGCATCGACGCTGAAGGCGTGGATGCGATGGCCGGCAGCGCTCAGTTCGTCCACGAGCCCCTGGGACTTGGCTGCGTCGCGCCGGCAGATGCAAACGGTATATCCCCCGCGGGCAAAACGCCGCGCGACGGCTGCGCCGATCGCGTTCCCCGCGCCCACCAGGATCGCCACGCCGTGACCTTCCACCATGGTCGTCTTCCCCTTATAAGTTCTTATTTGATACTTATTCGTAGCCAGTCCGCGCGATGCTGTAAACGGAGTTCTACCGAATCCGGAAATGACAGGGCGATTGCCGCTTCCTCCATCGGATGCCCGGACGGCAAATTAGCAATTGACGAGTTCTAAAAAAGAACGTTAACTCCGGATCGGACGCGCCGCGGCAAAGGACCGGGCGCTCCGTATTCGGGAGGTTGGCAATGGCGACTCTTTCACGCGCAGCCCGCATCGCAGGCGATCGGCTGGTCATAACTCGCGCATGCCGTATTGGATCGGGCGCGCCGGCACCGGCAGAACAGCTTCAACAGATCTAACCCAACCGGGAGACGACCCGTGCAAAAGAGAAACGCAACCGTGGCCGTGATCGGCGCCGGCGATTACATCGGCGGCGAGATCGCCAAGAAGTTCGCCTCAGAGGGCTTCACGGTGTTCGCCGGCCGCCGGAACGGCGCCAAGCTCGAGCCGCTCGTCAAGGAGATCGAGGCCGCGGGCGGTGAAATCCACGCGCGCTCGCTCGATGCCCGCAAAGAGGAGGAGATCATCTCCTTCCTCGGTGATGCTGACAAGCACGCGCCGCTGGAGGTTTGCATCTTCAACATCGGCGCAAACGTCAATTTTCCGATCCTCGACACCACCGAGCGCGTCTTCCGCAAGGTCTGGGAGATGGCCTGCTACTCCGGCTTCCTGGCCGGCCGCGAGGCGGCGCGGCTGATGCTCGCGCGCGGTGGCGGCAACATCTTCTTCACCGGCGCGACGGCATCGCTCCGCGGCGGCAGCGGCTATGCCGCCTTTGCCAGCGCGAAGTTCGGCCTGCGTGCCGTGGCGCAGGCCATGGCGCGCGAGCTCGGCCCCAAGAACATCCACGTGGCGCATCTCATCATCGATTCCGGCGTCGACACCGAATGGGTGCGGCAGCGCCGGCTCGAGGCGCTAGGTCCCAATGCGCTCGACGACCCCGATCTCTTGATGCCGCCGTCGTCCGTCGCTGCGTCCTATTGGCAGCTCTATCAGCAGCCGAAGAGCGCGTGGACTTTCGAGCTGGAAATCCGCCCCTTCGGCGAGAAGTGGTAGGGAGTTTGTTGGATGGAACTCGCGCTATCGGCCGAGGACGCGGCTTTTCGCGATGAAGTACGCGCCTTCATCGCGGCGAATTATCCGACGGAAATGCGCGTTCCCAACCCCGAGACCGACCTGACCAGGGAGCAGTCGCTGCTCTGGCACCGAATCCTCCATAAGAAGGGCTGGATCGCGCCGCTTTGGCCCAAGGAATATGGCGGCCCGGGCTGGTCGATCACGCAGCGCTTCATCTTCGAGCAGGAGACCTCCCGGGCCGGCACGCTGCCGCCGCTCGCCTTCAGCGTCACCATGGTCGGGCCGGTGATCTATACGTTCGGTAACGAGGCGCAGAAGCAGAAATTTCTGCCCCGGATCCTATCCGGCGAGGATTGGTGGTGCCAGGGCTATTCCGAGCCGGGCTCCGGCTCGGACCTCGCGACCGTCAGAACCAAGGCGGTGCGCGAGGGCGACCACTATATCGTCAACGGTCACAAGACCTGGACCACCCTGGCGCAGCATGCCGACTGGATCTTCTGCCTCGTGCGCACCGATCCGAATGCGAAGCCGCAATCCGGGATCTCCTTTCTGCTGATCGACATGAAGTCGCCCGGCGTCACCGTGCGGCCGATCATCACGATCGACGGCAGCCACGAGGTCAACGACGTCTTCCTGGAAAGCGTCAGCGTGCCCGTCGAGAATCTGGTCGGCGAGGAGAACAAGGGCTGGACCTACGCCAAATTCCTGCTCGGCAACGAACGCACCAGCATGGCCGGCATCGGCCGCTCCACGCGCTACATCGGCAAGCTGAAGCAGATCGTGAAGGCCGAGATCCCGGCCGACGATCCCGCGCATCTCGAATTCCTGCGGGACATCGCTCGCATCGAGCTCGACGTGCTGGCGCTGGAAGCGACGGAGCTGCGCGTCGTCGCCCAGATGGCGCGCGGCATCGATCCCGGTCCCGCGGCTTCGCTGTTCAAGATTCGCGGCACCGAGATCTTCCAGGACATCACCGAGCTCACCCACCGCGCGATCGGCAATTACGGCCTTGCCATCCGCGAGCATCCGGCCAGCGCCAACCGCTTCATGCCGGGCCCCGATCACGGCCATACCGCGTCGGAGAAATACCTGAACGCGCGCAAGCTGAGCATCTACGGCGGATCCAACGAGATCCAGCGAAACATCATCGCCAAGGCCGTGCTCGGGCTCTAGCAACGGCGGATCGGGAGGAGCGGATGGATATTCAGTTCACGGAAGAGCAGGAATTGCTGCGCGCCAGCGTCCAGCGGCTGCTGCGCGACCAGTATGATTTCGAGGCGCGGCGCAAGATCGTCGCAAGCGAGGAGGGCTTCAGCCGGAAGCAATGGGAGGCCTTCGCCGAGCTCGGCCTGCTCGCGGCGCCGTTTTCGGAAGTCGCGGGCGGTCTCGGCGGCGGTCCGCTGTCGACCATGATCGTCATGCATGAATTCGGCCGTCACCTCGTGGTCGAGCCTTTCGTCGAGACGGTGGTTTTGGCCGGTGGGCTGATCGAGCACGGAGGCACTTCCGAGCAGACGCAGGGCTTCATTCCCGGAATCATCGACGGCAGCAAGCTCTGGGCGCTGGCTTGGGCGGAGAAGGGCTCCCGCTTCGAATTTGCCAATGTTGCAACGAGGGCGCAGCGCGAGAAGGACGACTACGTTCTGAACGGGGTGAAGACCATGGTGATGGCCGCGCCCTGGGCCGACCATCTGATCGTCTCGGCGCGAACCTCCGGCGACGACCGGGACCGCGGCGGCGTCAGCCTGTTCGTGGTCGACCGCCGCGCCAGCGGCCTCGATCTCCAGAGCTTCAAAACCATCGATGGCCGCCGCGCGGCTGAGATCAGCCTGCGCGAGGTCCGCGGGGAATTGCTGGGACGGGAAGGCGAGGGCGTTGCCACACTGGAAGCCTGCCGCGACCGCGCCATCGGCGCGCTCTGCGCGGAAGCGGTCGGTGCCATCGGCGAGCTGAATTCCGCGACGCTGGACCATTCGAAGACGCGCAAGCAGTTCGGCACCACCATCGGTTCCTTCCAGGTGCTTCAGCATCGCATGGTCGACATGTTCATCGCCCATCAGGAAGCGCTTTCATTGATGCAACATCTGAGCCTCAGCCTCAGCACCGGCGATTCCGGTCTGTCGCGCCTCGCCTCTGGCGCCAAGTCGAAGATCGGCTATGCCGGCAAGTTCGTCGCCGAGCAGGCCGTGCAACTTCACGGCGGCATGGGAATGACCGACGAGCTCAACGTCGGACACTATTTCAAGCGAATCTCCTCCATCAACATCCAGTTCGGCGTTCCCGCCTTCCACGTGCTGCGCTACGCGCAGCTGGATGCGGCCGCGTAGACAGAAGAGGCCAGCATGACGACTGAAGCAGTCATCGTTTCCACCGCAAGGACAGCCGTCGGCAAGGCTTATCGCGGCGCGCTCAACAACACGGATGGCCCGACCATGGCCGGGCATGTGATGGCCGAAGCGGTGAAGCGCGCCGGCATCGCACCTGATGAGGTGGAAGACGTGGTCATGGGCTGCGCGATGCAGCAGGGCACCATGGTGATGAACGTGGCGCGCAAGGGCGCGATCCGCGCCGGCCTTCCCGTCACTGTGGCCGGCACCACGATCGACCGGCAATGCGCGTCCGGCCTGCAGGCCATCGCGGTTGCTGCGCGCTCGGTGATGCTTGACGGGGTCGAGGTCGCGATCGGCGGCGGTATCGAGTCGATCAGCCTCGTGCAGAACGAGCACATGAACAGGTTCCACGCCATCGACGACGAGCTGATGGCGATGAAGCCCGAAATGTACATGTCGATGCTCGATACGGCGGAGGTCGTCGCCGAGCGCTACAACATCGGCCGCGACAAGCAGGACGAATACAGCCTCGAATGCCAACGCCGCATCGGTGTCGCGTTGCAGAGTGGCCGCTTCAACGACGAGATCGTGCCGATCACGACCAGGATGGCGGTGGTCGACAAAGACACCAAGGAAGTCGCGTACCGGCAGGTTACCCTCGGAAAGGACGAAGGCCCGCGTCCTGAGACTACAGCTGAAGGCTTGGCCAAAATCAAGCCGGTATTCGAGGGCAAGACCATCAGCGCCGGCAATGCCAGCCAGCTTTCGGATGGCGCTTCGGCCTGCGTCATCATGAGTGACAAGATTGCGGCGAGGAAGGGCCTCAAGCCGCTCGGCATCTTCCGCGGCTTCGTTGCCGCCGGCGTCGAACCCGACGAGATGGGCGTCGGGCCGGTCGCCGCGATCCCGCGGCTGCTCAAGCGCCATAACCTGAAGATCGACGACATCGACCTCTGGGAGCTGAATGAGGCTTACGCGGTGCAGGTGATCTATTGCCGCGACAAGCTCGGCATCGACCCGGACAAGCTCAATGTCAATGGCGGCTCGATCGCGATCGGTCATCCCTACGGCATGACGGGGGCGCGTCTCACCGGCCACATCCTAATCGAGGGCCGGCGACGCAAGGCGAAATACGGCGTGGTGACCATGTGCATCGGCGGTGGCATGGGCGCGGCGGGTCTGTTTGAAATCGTGAACTGAGCGGAAACGGGGAGATCATTCGTGAAGACCGCGATCACTGAACTGTTCGGCATCGAGCACCCGATCATCCAGGGTGGAATGCATTATGTCGGCTTCGCCGAAATGGCGGCCGCGGTGTCCAATGCGGGCGGCCTTGGCTTGATCACAGGCCTCACGCAGCGAACGCCGGAGCTATTGGCCAAGGAGATCGCGCGCTGCCGCGACATGACAGACAAGCCGTTCGGCGTGAACCTCACGTTCCTGCCGACCTTCAGCGCGCCTCCTTATCCGGAATACATCGCCGCCATCAGGGAGGGCGGCGTCAGGATCGTCGAAACCGCCGGGCGCAGCCCCGAGCAGTACATGCCGGCCCTGAAGGCGGCCGGGATCAAGGTGATCCACAAATGCACCTCCGTCCGGCATTCGCTGAAGGCAGAGCAAATCGGCTGCGATGCTGCCAGCGTCGACGGGTTCGAGTGCGGTGGTCATCCCGGAGAGGATGACATGCCGAACATGATCCTGTTGCCGCGTGCGGCCGAAGAACTGAAGATCCCGTTTGTTGCCTCCGGCGGCATGGCGGACGCCCGCAGCCTGGTTGCGGCGCTGGCAATGGGGGCCGCGGGAATGAACATGGGCACGCGCTTTATCGCCACCAAGGAAGCGCCGGTCCACGAGAACGTCAAGAACGCGCTGGTCGCGGCGTCGGAGCTCGATACCCGGCTGGTCATGCGGACGCTCCGGAATACGGAGCGGGTCTTGAACAACAAGGGCGTTGAGCACCTGCTCGAGATCGAGCGAGAGAAAGGCAAGAGCATCAAGATCGACGACATCCATGACCAGGTGGCGGGCGTCTATCCCAAGGTGATGATCGACGGCGACATGGACGCGGGCGCCTGGAGCTGCGGCATGGTCGTCGGGCTCATTCGCGACATTCCAACCGTGAAGGAACTGATCGACCGCATCATGGCGGATGCCGAGCGACTGATCAGGGGCAGGCTTACCGGATTTCTTGACGCCGACAGCGAGACCGCCCTGAAGGTCGCGTGAGGCCACGGCTCGCGATCCGCGCTTCAAGCGCCGCACCTTGCCCATGCGTCTGGTGAGAGGTTCGGGTTGTGATATGATGATCATCAGCCAATACGTCGGATCATCCCGGAGCAGGCGATGCGCTACTCGAACGACCATGGGCAGGGCGCCCGCCACCGCAATGACCCGGCGCGCGGTTGTGCGCTTCCGGCTCTGGCCACGAACAGGATGAATCGATCCATCCTCCGCTGGTCCTTGGGAGGAAACGACCAGATCCGGATCGAAGCTAAGTCGTCGGCCTTCGTCGCAACCATTCCAGCGATGCGTGCGGGAAGGACAGAAGCCCATTCCGGGAGCGCGGCAAGTCCTGAGCGGGCGGCGAGCGGGACCATGCCAGCTCGCTGCCGCGGCCCAGCGGGGACACGAGACCCTGTCCCGTAACGACGATGCGACGCATGGTCAGATGACCAGGAAAGCGTCGGCACTACCGAGCTGTTTCCGAATATCTCGTCGCCGGCCGACCTGACGAGGTGAGCGCACGAATCAACGCAATGCGTGCGTCCTCAAACGCCGTCCAGAACGATGTATCCTCCAAGGCGGGAAAGCAGACGAGCTCGCGCTGATCCAGTGCCGTAAGAGCGGTGTCGACCAATTCCTCCGCGGACATGAAGAGCTCATCGGGGAAGGGCGCTTCCGCGAGACCGGATGCTTCGAAAAATTCCGTACGAACCGGGCCGGGAAGCACGGCTTGAACCGTGACGCCGGTCTTTGCAAGCTCCATCTGGAGCGAGCGGGTGAAATTCAGGACATATCCCTTGCTGCCGGAATAGCCCGCGCCGGAAGGCGTCGGCATGAGCGCGATGATTGAGGCGATGTTGATGATCGTTCCGGAATTGCGCCGCAGGAAACCCGGCAGCGCTGCATGCGTCAGTCGTGTTAACGCCAGGACATTGATCTTGATCAGGTTTTCCAACGCAGCCGCCGGCACTTTCGAAGCAGGCCCAAGAGCACCAAGGCCGGCATTGTTGATCAAGACGTCGATGTCCTCTCGCTCCGTCAGTAAGGTCTCAATGCGCAACAGGTCTGCTGCATCGCCTAGATCCGCAGTCACGATCTCGACGGTTCGCGCTGTCTTGCTTTGGATTCTGCCGGCGATCTCTTCGAGCCGGTTCCGCCGACGGGCGACGAGAATCAGATTGTAGCCGCGCTCCGCCATTCGTTCGGCGTAGGCAACGCCTATCCCCGACGAGGCACCGGTGACGACTGCAAAACGGTGAAGGTTGCTCATCCTGATCTATGCCTCCGACAATCGGCCTGTCTAAGCCGGATCTTCAATGGGGTACGGCACCGGCTTGTTCTCCTCGATCCAGCGCTTCTCAACGTCGGAGTTTGGCGGAGGCGGTGGCATGCCCTGGATCTGCCAGAGATCAAAGGGCGTTTCGTCGATGTGGATTTCCCACTCCCTGCCGCGATCCTTGATGTACGGCGCCAACGCCTGTTCGGCCCGGCCCATCCATTTGGCCTTCAGCTTCTTGGCGTCGGGCGGGAATGAGCGCGCGATGTGGTCCACCCAGATGCGAACGAAATTATGCACCTCTTCGCCGCCCATATAGAAGGAATCGGGGGCGACTTCTTGAAAAACGACGATGACGTAGAATTTCGGCAGTCCGCGATAGAGCCCGGTAATTCTTTGCGAGAGGGCGCGTTTGTCTTCAGCGGTGAAGGCGCCGACCGGATGATAGATCTTCCAAAGCGGCATTGTTGTCCTCCTTCTGAATGTTGGCGCGCAGCGAATTTAATGATGATTGTCATCATTATTTTGATGATCCTCATCATCGTTTGTAGGTCTTGTCAATCGTTAATGATGACTAGTATCATCGTAAACCTGTGAGATTTGGGAGACCTACGTGCGGATTACTGAAAGTCAGGCCCAAAAAAACCGGCAGAAGGTCGTCGCGCGGGCGTCGAGGCTCTTTCGCGAGAGCGGCTTCTATGGCATTTCGGTGAACGACCTGATGAAGGCCGCCGGCTTCACGCATGGCGGATTCTACAATCACTTCGAATCGAAGAGCGCATTGGCGTGTGAAGCTCTCGATCACGCATTCCGTCAGATGGATGGCGTGCGGGAACAAATGCCCGGGCTCGACGAGTTCGTTGCATCTTACCTCTCGGAAGAAGCTCGGAGGGCGCCTGGCTCGACGTGTCCGGCGGCAGCGCTGGCAGGCGAGGTCGCACGACAGCCGGATAGCATCAAAAGTGTTTTCGCCGAGGGCGTCGAGCGGATGATCCTGTCGATTGCAGAATCGTTGCCCGAGGCGCCGTCCGCGCGCCAGGAGGCGGTGGATCTGGTCTGTCGCATGGTTGGCGCGCTGGTTCTGGCCAGAGCGATGCCAGCGTCGAGCGATCTTGGTCGTGAATTGCTCGTGACGGCAACAGAGCGCTGCCAGAAAGATGTAACGGGTTCAAATCGGCTGCGCCGAGGCGGGCGCAAGTCAAAACTCTAGACCGTCGCCTCGGATCGAGCCCCGGTCACTGCGATCATGCGCTCTCCAGGGCTTTGCGAATACGCGGATTCTGTTCGAGAGCCCATCGGACGGTCTTCGGAGCGCGTCCAAGCAGTCTTTCAAGCTCGTCGTTGACGACGTCATAACGTCCGCCTGCGACTAGGCGGGTGATGGTTTTCAGGTGGTCCGCAATGTGCGGATTGCGAGATGCCAGAGCGCTGTTGATGTACGTGTCGATCCAGGCATCCATGTCCTGGGGCACGTACGAAATCTTGCGCCCTAGCGCGGCGCTGTAATCCTCCGCAAACCCGTGCATGTCCTTCAACGCAGGTCCCGTGAGCGCATATGACGTTGATATATGCGACTGCGGGTCGACCAGTATCTTCGCGCAAATCTCCGCAACGTCATAGGCGGCGATTGGCGCGATCTTCTGCGCGCCGAACGGCAGATGAAGTTCGCACGCACTCAGCAATTGCTTGAGCGGAAACCAGGAAAGGATCGGGTTCTCGGCGAACATCGTTGCTCGGATGTTAACGACCGGAAGACCTGACCATTGCAACGCCTGCTCCGACGCCCAATGGGCTCTTTGTTGCGGCGACCATTCGGCGACAGTTCCTCCGAGCCAGGCTATTCGCGCCTCCTGCACGGCGGTCATTCTATCGAACGTCATGAAGGTCTGCTCAAACTCCGAGATGTTCACGAAAACCTCGATGCCGCGCTGCGCGCGCGCAGCGGCGGCCATCATGATGGTTGCTTCGCTATAGTAGGGGTTCAAGCTCATGCTGAAGTAGATCCGCCGGCAACCCTTCAACGCGGCCGCGACATCGGCGACATTGAGAAGATCCCCGACGAATACCTCGGCTCCGGCCCGTCGAAGCGCCTCAGCCCGCTCGTCGTCCCGCCTCACGAAGGCACGCACCGGATATTGCCGCTCCAGCAGCACGTGGATCATGGTCCTGCTGACGGAGCCCACTTCGCCGCCGGCGCCGGTGATCAGAATAAGAGGCCGCTTCGACATTGCCTTGTCCTCTCGGCTAACAGGCTAGCTTTTCAGAAGGAGACCGGCTCTTGCACCGGGCGCGCGGGGCCGCTCAGCTTTTCAGGAAGCGAAGGATGTGGTTTAGAACTGTGTCGGGCTGTTCGAGATGCAGGAAGTGCCCGACGCTAGGGATCACGACGCGCTCGAGTCCATGCGTGAACATTGCTTCCATGCCTTCGCTGAGCCGCGCGGACATGCAGCCATCTTCCGCCCCGTGCAGGTACAGCGACGGGACCGCAATTGGACGGCTGGCGAGAGCCTCGATAGCCTGGGCCGCCGGGAGGGATGGCGGGGTGAACAACTGCTGGTAATAGGCCAGCGTCTGCGTGAGGACGCCGGGCTGGCCAAAGGCTTCATTGAGCGCAGATCGCCCCAAGGGTGGCAGCACGTATCCCGGCGACCATTCGCGCCAGAGTCGGTCGAGGAAGGCAAAGTCGTTGAGCTGAACGGCCATCTCGGCCAGACGCGTCTGGAAGAATAACATATACCAGCTTCGTCGCTGCTGATCACCGTCGGCAACGAATGCCGTTGCCAGCCCTTTTCCATAGGGGACCGCCAGGCCGACAAGCTTGCGGACGCGCGCCGCATCCAGGCTCGCCGCGGCGTAGGCGGCACGTGCCCCCAGATCGTGCCCGACGAGAACGGCTTGCTCAGCTCCGAGCGATTCGATGAGAGCCAACACGTCCTGACCTGTCGCCGAGGCGCGGTACGATCCGTCGGGCGCAGCGCCGCCGACCCAATAGCCTCTGAGCGCAGGCGCGACTGCCCAATATCCTTCTCGCGCGAGCCGGTCGAGAATGGGGATCCAGCTCTGCGCATGATCGGGAAAGCCGTGCAGGCAGAGTACGAGGGGACCAGTTCCAGCCTCCAGGATCGGAAAATCCAGCCCGTTGGCGCGAACGGTCCGCCTGCGAATATGGCCGTTCGCCGGAGAGTTCTCCGGCGAACCTTCTGGAACATCGGCGTAGCGTTGTTCGGCCGAAGGAGCAGAAGCGATCATGGTGGGCGTTTTCCTCGTGCAGCAGTTGCGCGACCCCGGTCGGCCGCTTTGCTTCCGATGCCGAATTCCAACGGTTACAGTTACGCGGCGGCTCGCAGCAGATCGACGATATCGGCTTCGTTCTTGAACGGGCGCGGGTTGGCCTTTACGAAGCGATGATTGATTGCGATCTTGCTGATCTGATCGAACTTGTCTTCACCGATGCCGACCTCGGCGAGTCGTCCGGGTAGTCCAAGCCTCCGGGTGAACTCCGCAAAGGCGTCTGCGGCTTCGCCACCCGGAGCGCCCAGAGCCGTCGCCAAACGCTTCTGCGCGTCTTCAGTGAATGGCTTGTTGTAGCGAAGAAGGCTCGGCATGATGACGGGCGTGCAATAGTAGTGGGGAACATTGAACGTCCCGCCAAGCACATGGCCAATGCCGTGACTTGCGCCCATGGGGACGCGTGCCTGCAGCCCAAAGGACGCGAGCCATGAGCCATATTGAGATAACCGGCGCGCCTCGAGATCGTCAGGCTGCTGCAAAGTCTGGAGCATTCCCTCCCGCAACGTGCGGATACCCGCCAGGACCACTTCGTCGGCCAAGGGAGTGCCGGCCGGCGAGCACAGTGCCTCGATGCCGTGATCCATCGAGCGTGTGCCCGATCCCATCCAGAGTTTTGTCGGCGTATGAAGCGTGAGGGCAGGGTCGAGAATGATCGACACCGGCATCATCTGGGGGTGAAAGAATATCTGCTTCAGCTTATGGCGCTCGTCGGTGACGAGCGCTGCGGCATTGTATTCGCCGCCATTCAGCGTCGACGGCACCGCGATCTGCCGGACTTTCGGCGCGCGGAAGGGGGAAAAGCTCACACCCGGACCCATGGGGAAGGGATCGAAGCCCGCTTCATCGCGGATCTCGTGCTCCATCGCCATGATGACGATCTTGGCGAGATCGACGGCAGAACCGCCACCGACGGCCACAACCAGGTCAGCTCGCGCCTCCTTTGCATGATGGGCAACCTCGGCAGCCTGCTTGCGGGTCGTGTGCTGCGCAATTCCATCAAAAGTTGCTGCATGTTTGTCGCCAAGCGTATGCCGGATTCTCTCGATCTCGTCGGATTTGGTATTCAAGGTTCGGCTGACGATGAGGAAAATGCGCCTTGCGTTGAGCCGCTCCGCCTCTTCGCTGACGGCTTCAGCCGCGGTCTTGCCATAAATGACGCGATCAATTGCCGGAAAGTTGTGTGCACCAGTCTTACGCATTTCTTCCTCCCATTAGATGCCCGATAACCCGGCCTTATATGATGATCATCATGCAAGTGCGGTTCAGGACCTCAGCGCAACGTTGGAGCTGTGTGGCGTGCTGAAGAGTTAAATCGCAGCAGTCGCTTTTGTCGGATTAGCGGCGTCCGCTGCTGTAATTGATGCGCGGGTCATTCTACCGCCAAAATCACGCGAGCCAATTCCGACGGATTTTCGACAGCTGAGAAGTGGCCGGTATTCTTGAGCGTCACCATCTGCGAAGCAGCGATCAGCGACTGTGTGCGTTCGCGCTCGTTTGGCCGAGACCAATCGCTGTCGCCATAAATCAGCGTCACGGGTGCCGAGATCTGCCGATAGTAATCGCGGGCCCTGCTCCAGGATCGCCACCCTGCCAGCACCTTGCGGGCGATCCGCTTGTATCCGGGGCGGTGGGCGACTTCATCGAACTCCGCAAGCAGATCGGCCGGCAGTTTGCGGGGATCGTGATATCCGCCGCCCATGATCTTGCCGAGGATCAGCTTGTTTTCGAGCGATGCATTCACTGCACCGAGCACCGGGATCTGCAAACTGCCGATGATGAAATTCGCGAGCCAGTTCCCGCGTCGAATGCCGTCCCCGTAGCGGGTCTCGTAGTCGTAGGGATTGATCGCATAGACCCGTTTCACGCGCTGGGGAAGCGACGCCGCCACCGTGAGGGCCAATGCCCCGCCAATTGACTCGCCGACGATCGTGACGTCTGAGAGGTTCAGCTCCTCGATGAAGCGAATGACAGCTCGCCTGAAGTAGGGCTCGTCGAAGCTTGCGCTTGGATCGATCGGTGAGTGTCCGTGGCCCGGGAGATCAATGGCGTACACGGCGTGCGATGTCGCGAGGAGAGGCGCAAGACTGCGGAAATATTCGAGCTGCGTCCGGATCGTATGTATGAGGAGCAGCGGAGGCCCGCTGCCGGTCTTTTGAAACCGTACGCTTAGCTTATCCGATATCTTCAGCAAACTTGGTTTGGCTTCAGTCATGCTGAGCATTCGATCTCTCCGTGCTTCGAAGGGGCGCTTTCAAGCGGCGGCGACGTCGCGAACCTGTTCGGCCGCGGCATCCAAAAGCGCCTGAGCCAGATCAGGGTCGTTGACCACGCGCGACAGCGTCACCGCGCCGACCATCGTTGCGAGAATGGCCATGGCCTTGCCGCGCGAGGCCTCCTCGCCGGTCCCGGCAATGAACCGGCCGAGCACCTCGAGATGCGCTTTGATCCCCGCTTCGAATTCCGCCTTCACGTCAGGGCCCTGTCGGGCGGCATCTGAGCCGAGCGCCACGATCGGGCAGCCGTCCATCCTTTCTCCGCGATGGTCGCCACTGAGGTAAAACGCGATCACCGCGCCGAGTGGATCGTCAGGATGTGCCGAGGCCGCGTCCGACCATCGGCCGGACGCGCTCTCCAATGCGCGCTTGGACGCCTCAACCGCCAGATCCTCTTTTGATGCGAACTGCTTGTAGAAGGCGCCTTGGGTCAGCCCGGCACCCTTCATCAGATCCTTGAGCCCGATGCCGTCAAAGCCCCGCTCCCTGAAGAGGCGGCTTGCCACGTTGATCACGGTTTGGCGGTTCTCGGCCGCCTGAGTGCGACTCACTCGCATCGTGGACCTCCATTTGGATTTCGTCCAACTTCTATAGCTCATATAGAGTTCAACTGCAATCTATCAATCCGGCGGCTGGGATTTGCCGCTGAAGGGCGAGAGATCTCTGCCTTCACGTTCCAGTTACTCGTCCAAATTAGATTGCGATCGAAATCTAATTGAACTATAGAAGCCGTATGAAATCTAAAATCCAAAGGAGACGGGTCATGATGAGGGGTGTTGCGGTGCTCGCCGGTATTTTGGTCCCGGCGGGGGTGGCGACCTTCGTTGCTCTTGCGATTCCCGCCCATGAAGCCTCTGCGGTCAGCGACCCGAGGCAGGAGCCCCCGATGGTCCGTCTGGTGATCGCCGCGAGAGTCGGCGGATCCGAACGCGGCTTCACGGGCACAGTCGGCGCCAAGGTGGAAAGCAATCTCGGCTTTCGCGTCGCCGGGAAGATCGTCGAACGACTTGTGAATGCCGGTGAACAGGTCAAATCCGGCCAGCCGCTGATGCGGATCGACGAAACCGACCTTCGTCTGGCGGTCACGGCGAAGCGCAACGCGGTAGCGGCAGCGCGTGCAGTTGTCGTTCAGACCGACGCCGACGAGCGTCGATACGCCAACCTGGTCAGCGACGGATGGACTTCCAAACAGCGCTACGAGCAGGCGAAGGCCGCATCGGACACTGCCAAAGCGCAGCTTGCCGCAGCAGAAGCCGAAGCAGGGGTCGCCGAGAACCAGGCGACCTATTCCATCCTGGTGGCGGATGCGGACGGAACGGTCACCCAAACGCTCGGCGAGCCGGGACAAGTGGTCTCCGCCGGCCAAGCGGTCGTTCGACTCGCACAGTCGGGCCCTCGCGAAGCTGTGGTCGCGCTTCCCGAAACAATGCGGCCGGCGATCGGCTCGCTCGCCGAGGCGAGCCTGTATGGGAGCGATGGGCGCCGCTTTACTGCGCATCTCCGGCAATTGTCGGATTCCGCCGATGTCCAGACCCGTACCTACGAGGCCCGCTATGTGCTCGACGGTGAGGCCGCGGCGGCGCCACTTGGCGCGACGGTCACCATTCGGCTTGCAAGCCAGGAGACCCTGCCGGAAGTCCAGGTGCCGCTGGGAGCCGTGCTCGATGACGGCAGAAAGACCGGCGTTTGGGTCTTCGAGAGCGGCACCTCGGCCGTACACTTTCAGCCCATCAAGCTTGTGCGTGTGACCAGCGAAACCGCCGTTATCTCCGGGCTGAGCTCAGGTGATCGGGTCGTTTCGCTGGGCGCTCATCTCTTGCAGGAGGGCGCTCACGTCAGGACCGCCTCTCAAGACAGGAGCAACTGATGAGCTTCAATCTGTCTGCGATCGCCGTTCGCGAACGAGCCGTCACCCTGTTCTTCATCCTGCTGCTGGCGGCCGCAGGCGCGTACGCCTTCTTCATGCTCGGGCGGGCGGAGGACCCTTCATTCACCATCAAGACTCTGACTGTCACGACGGTTTGGCCGGGCGCGACGGCACGCGAGATGCAGGACCAGGTCGCCGAACCCCTGGAGAAGCGGATTCAAGAGCTGGCCTGGTACGACCGGGTGGAGACGACCACGCGGCCGGGTTATGCCTACATGACCGTTACGCTGAAGGACAGCACGCCGCCATCCCTCGTGCACGAGGAGTTCTACCAGGCCCGCAAGAAGCTCGGGGATGAAGCGCGCAAGCTGCCTTCAGGTGTGCTCGGCCCCTTCGTCAACGACGAATATTCGGACGTGAGCTTCGCCCTTTATGCCCTTAAAGCGAAGGGCATGCCGATGCGAGAGCTCGCCAGGCAAGCCGAGACCATTCGCCAGGACCTCCTGCACGTGCCCGGCGTCAAGAAGATCAACATCCTCGGTGAACGTCCCGAGCAAATATTCGTCGAGTTTTCCTATCCCAAGCTGGCAACGCTCGGTGTGTCGGCACAGGATATTGTCGCGGCCTTGCAGCGGCAGAACACCGTCACACCGGCAGGCTCGATCGACACCAAGGGGCCGCAGGTCTTCATCCGGGTCGACGGCGCCTATGACAGCGTGCAGGCGATCGCCGACACCCCGATCGTCGCTGCAGGGCGGACGCTGAAACTCTCCGACATCGCCACAGTCCGCCGCGGTTATGAGGATCCTCCCACTTACCTGATCCGACACCAGGGCGAGCCGTCCATCATGCTCGCCGCCATCATGCAAGAGGGCTGGAATGGCCTCGCGCTCGGCAAGGCGCTGGAGGAGAGGTCCGCAGCGATCTCCCGGACGCTGCCACTCGGGATGTCTCTGGCCAAGGTCAGTGACCAGGCCGTCAACATCACCTCGGCGGTTGACGAGTTCATGATGAAGTTCGCGATGGCGCTCGGCGTGGTGCTGCTGGTGAGCCTGCTCAGCCTCGGCTGGCGCGTCGGCATCGTGGTCGCTGCCGCCGTTCCTTTGACGCTTGCCGTCGTGTTCCTCATCATGCTGGAGACCGGTAGGTTCTTCGACCGCATCACGCTCGGCGCCCTCATCCTGGCGCTTGGTCTTCTCGTTGACGACGCCATCATCGCCATCGAGGTGATGGTGGTGAAAATGGAAGAGGGCATGGACCGTATGTTGGCGGCGGCCTATGCGTGGAGCCACACGGCGGCGCCGATGTTGTCGGGAACGCTCGTGACGATCGCCGGCTTCCTGCCGGTAGGCTTCGCGCGCTCGACGGCCGGCGAATACGCCGGCAACATCTTCTGGGTCGTGGGGTTTGCTCTCATCGTCTCCTGGATCGTCGCGGTGGTCTTCACGCCCTACCTGGGCGTCAAGATGCTGCCCGCGATCAAGCCGATCGAAGGTGGTCACCACGCGATTTACGGCACGCCGAACTATCGGCGCCTGCGCGCGCTCATTGCCTTCGCCGTGCGCCACAAGTTCGTAACCAGCGGCATCGTCGCCGTCGCTTTCGCGCTGTCGGTCGTCGGCATGGGCGGCGTCAAACAGCAGTTCTTCCCGACTTCCGACCGCCCCGAAGTGCTGGTGGAGGTTCGCTTGCCGGAAGGTACCAGCATCGAGACGACCACCGCCGCAGCCGAGAAGCTCGAGCGCTGGCTGCACGATCAGCCCGAGGCCAAGATCGTCACGAGCTATATCGGTCAGGGCGCGCCGCGCTTCTTCTTCGCGATGGCGCCGGAATTGCCTGACCCCGGCCTTCGCCAAGATCGTCGTGCTGACGCCGGATGCGGAGGCGCGCGAAGATCTCAAGCAGCGGCTCCGGCAGGCGGTGTCACAGGGGCTCGCACCTGAGGCCAATGTGCGCGTCACGCAGCTCGTGTTCGGACCCTACACGCCATTCCCGGTCGAGTTTCGGATCATGGGGCCTGATCCGGCGCAATTGTACGCCATTTCCGAAAAAGCCCTCGGTCTCATGCGTGGCATTCCCGATGTGCGCCAGGCGAACCGCGACTGGGGTGATCGCACGCCCGTGCTCCGCTTCATTCCGGATCAGGATCGACTGAACCTCATCGGCCTTTCGCCAGCGGAGGTTGCCCGGCAACTGCAGTTCCTGCTCACCGGCATCACCGTGACGCAGGTCCGCGAGGACATTCGCAATGTCCCCATCGTGGCACGCAGCGCCGGCGGAGAGCGGCTGGATCCGACGCGTCTGGCGGATTTCTCGCTGATGAGCCGGGACGGTCGCCCGGTTCCGCTCGACCAGGTCGGTCATTCGGAAGTCCAGCTTGAAGAGCCGATCTTGAAGCGTCGCGATCGCACCCCTGTCGTCACGATCAGGTCCGACATCAATGAGGCGACCCAGCCGCCTGAGGTCTCCAAGGAGATCAAGACGGCCCTTCAGCCGCTGATCGCGTCCCTGCCGGCCGGCTATCGCATCGAAATGGGCGGATCGATCGAGGAGGCAACCAAGGCCAACGACGCGTTGGCGACGATCTTTCCCGCCATGATTGCCGCCATGCTGATCGTCATCATGCTGCAGGTGCGATCGTTCTCGACGATGGCCATGGTCGTGCTGACGGGCCCGCTTGGTCTCGTCGGTGTGGTGCCGATGTTGCTGACCTTTCACCAGCCCTTCGGGTTCAACGCCATTCTGGGCCTGATAGGACTGGCTGGCATCCTGATGCGCAACACGCTGATCCTGACCGAACAGATCAAGGAGAACCTTGCCGCCGGCCTTGACGACTATCACGCTGTCATCGAGGCCACGGTGCAACGCACGAGGCCCGTGATCCTGACCGCACTTGCAGCCGTGCTGGCCTTCATTCCCCTCACGCATTCCGTTTTCTGGGGATCGATGGCCTACACGCTGATCGGCGGCACGGCCGTCGGCACGGTGCTGATTCTGCTGTTCCTGCCTGCGCTTTATGCCGTGTGGTTCCGGATCAAGCCGACTGCCGATGAGATCCACGGGGATGCTACGGAGGAGCCTGGATTGCGACCGGCACTGGCTGCGGAGTAGGGCTCTGTTAGATCCATGAATCGTCCGGTCCGAACGGGAAATGAATCAGACGAGGCGCGTGCGCGTATCCTGGAGGTGGCGGAGGAGCATTTTCGCAGCGTCGGTTACCACAGGACGTCCGTTGCCGACATCGCTGCCAAACTCGGCATGAGCGCGGCGAACATCTATCGTTTTTTTCCCTCCAGGGATGCGATCAACGAGTCCATCTGCGGTCGCGTTGTGAACGAGGTTGCCGACATCGCCTTCGTGATTGCGGGCGCGAATGCGCCGGCCATGGAGAAACTCGACCGACTCCTAACCGCCGTTCATCGCCAGAACAAGATGATGCTGATCAAGGCAAGGCCCATGCACGAGCTGGTCGTCACGGCCACGCAGGAGAACTGGCCGATCATTCAGGCGCACACCGCGCGGATGCTGACGATCTTCGAGGCGATCATACGCGAGGGAATCGAAGCGGGCGAGTTCGAGGTCGAAGATGCTGCGGAAGCCGCGCGAGCGGTCAGATCCGCGTTCGTGCCCTTCTTCCATCCAATTTTGATCGAGCACTGCGTTCAACACGGCGAAGACACCGAAGCAGGCCTGCGCGATCAGATTCGCTTTGTCATGAAAGCTCTCGGCAAGTCCAGCTAAGCGGTTGCGTCGTTCGCGTCCAATGGCTGGATTTTTGCCTATCAGCCATTTTCCGTAATGATCGGATTCTGCGCTAGTTGGAAAAATTCTCTCGAAAAATCAACGCCAGCAGCATGTCTCTTAACCAGCGGGTCCCAGGTTCGAGCCCTGGTGCGCCCACCAAGCAAGATCGGCGAGCGTCAGGCCGGGAATGCCGGCTTCGAGCTTGCACGCGACGCCGAGGCCGACGGCACCGAGTCAGGTGAGCCCGACGCGCAGCGCGAGCCTGGAATGTGTGTCCGTCAGTTTGTGCTCCGTTCAGAAATCCGGATCGATCTCTTCTGCCGCCGCGGCAGCAACCCGCCGAGTTTCGCGATTATGCTGCCAGACGGCGAAACCGATCGACAGCACCGACGCCGCAATCAGCCCGCCGGAAATCGGGCGCGTCAGGAACAGCCAGGGATCGGCATCGGTGGAGATCGCCTGGATCATATTGGATTCGATCTGGTCGCCGAGAACAACGCCGAGGATCAACGGCGCCAGCGGAATGCGCGCCTTCACCATGGCGTAGCCAATCACGCAGAACAGCCCGAGCACATAGACGTCGTTCATGCTGTTGCCGAGCGCGTAGGCGCCGATCACGCATAGCACCAGCACGATCGGGATCAGCATGGACTTCGGGATCAAGATAACGCGCATCCAGGCGCGCGAGCCGACCCATATGACTGCGACCATCAGCGGCAGCGCCACCAGATAGGAAGCGTAGATTCCGTAGGCGATCTTTGGATGCTGCGAAATGAACAGCGGTCCCGGCTGGATACCGTGGATTGTCAGCGCACCCATCATCACGGCGGTCACGGCATCGCCGGGGATGCCGAACGCCATGATCATCATCAGGGAGCCGGCGACGTTGGCGCTGTTGGAGGCTTCCGAGGCGACGATGCCTTCAGGAATGCCGGTGCCGAACTTCTCCGGACGCTTGGAAAGCTTCTTAGCCTGGTCATACGCCATGATGTTGGCGGCGCTGCCGCCGATCGCCGGCAGCACGCCAATTACAATGCCGATGAAGGTCACCCACAGCAGCATGAAGGGCCGGCACAGTATGTCCTTCAGCACCGAAAGATGGGAAACCTTCAGGTTCATCTGTGTCGGCGCCGCCGTCGCATGCTCACCCGCTCCGATCCGTTCAACGTCGGGCATCAGTTGCGCGAAGGCAAAAATGCCGATCAGCACCGGCAGAAACGGGAAGCCGCCCTCGAGCTGATGGATGCCAAGCGTGAAGCGCTGCACGCCCATGATCGGGTCGGGCCCGATGATGGTGACGACCAGTCCGACCGCACCCGACAGCAGCCCTTTGGTGACCGATCGTCCGACCAGTCCGGCCACCATCGAGAGCGCGAAGACGAACAGCGAGAAGAATTCCCACGGACCGAACTGGAGCGCCAGCGACGCGAAGGGGCCGGTGAGTTCGATCAGGCACAGGCCGCCGAGCGCGCCGCCGATCAGCGCCGACCAGACGCCGACCCAGACCGAGCGTCCGGCTTCGCCGTTCTTCGTCATCGGGAAACCATCGAACGTGGTCGCCACTGCCGAGGGCGTGCCCGGGATGCCGATCAGGCTCGCGGTGATCGAGCCGCCGGCCGATCCTCCGACATAGACGCCGATCATTGCAGCGAGACCCTGCAATGGATCGAGTCCGAAAGTGAAGGGCAGCACCACGATTACGGTCATGGTGACGGTGACGCCGGGCAGTGCGCCGCCGATCACGCCGGCGATGGTGCCCACCAGCAGCGGGACAAGATACTGGAAGTGAAGCACCGTGCCGATGTGGGTGAACAGCAGCTCGTAATGATTCACATTCCGCTCCACGCGCCGCGCGGCAACAGCACCGACAGATAGTTTTCAAAGACGAAGTAACATGCGGCGCTCGTCACTATTGCGGCGGCCACCATCAGCGCCCAGCGTCTCACATCGCGCGGCCACTCCAGCGTGACCTCCAGCGCGAGCACGAACAAGAAGGTCGAAATGCGGAAGCCGATCAGCGGCAGCGCGGCGATGTAGATCCCGAACTCGACGAAGGTGGCCAGCACGAGCCGGTAATTTGGCTGCGCTCCCGCCGCGGGCGTGCCCGGAGCAACCACCGCCCCGGCGCCAGACCGCAGACTGCGCGGCGTGCGCAGGTCAAGCACGATCAGGATCACGCTTAGCAGTCCGAATAGCAGGATGACGAGACGCGGATAGAACGCCGGTCCAATCGGGACCATGACGGCCGGCGGCAATCCGAATGTTAGCATGAACAATCCGATGCTGAGCGCCAGACAGACCAGCCCCGCTATGCCATCGCGACCGAGCATCTATTCGCGCTTCAGCAGACCGAGAGATTTGGCGATGTCCTTCGTCTGCGCATCGGTCTTTTTTAGATAATCCGCATAGCCCTTCGGATCCAGGTAGCGTACGCTGGTGCCCTGTGACAGAAGGGCCTTCGCGTATTCGGGCTCCTTGGTCGCCTTGGCGCAAGCATCGTTGAGCTTGTTGACGACCTCGGCCGGGGTTCCCTTCGGCACCATCAGGCCGCGGTTGACCGAATACTCGACGTCATAGCCGAGTTCCTTCAACGTCGGCACGTTTTCCAGACCCTCGGTTCGCTTGTCGGCCATGCTGGCCAGGAAGCGCAGCAGGCCGGCATCGACCTTGTTCTTCTGGGTCAGATTGCTGTCGGCGACCTGAATGTGCCCGCCGAGCAGCGCGTTCATGCGCGGGGCCGTGCCTTGATAAGGCACGTATTTGAAGGTGACGCCGGCCGCCTTGGCTGCGAGTGCGATCGAATATTGGCTGGTCGAACCGAGCGAGGCGCCGACCACGATCTGGCCGGGCCTCTCCTTGGCATCGGCCACCAGTTCCTTGAACGATTTCCAGGGCGTCTTTTCGCCTACCGTAATGACCGAAGGCGTCGAGGCGATCAGGCAGACCGGCTCGAAGGCATCGGAATATTTGATGTCGATAATGCCCCCGAAGTAAACCGAATGGATGTAATCGTGAGCGCCGAAAACCGTATAACCGTCCGGCGCGGCATTCGCGGCCTCGCGCTCACCGACGGTCCCGGAGGCGCCGCCGACATTGGCGATGATAACCGGTTGGCCGAGGTATTTCTGCAGCAGCGGCAGCAGCGGCCGGAAGATGAGATCGGTATCGCCGCCGGCGGCCCATGGCACGATCAGCTTGATCGGTCGATCCGGAAACGGGGCCGCGTAGGAGGCGGTGGATATCAGTGAGGCAAAAGCGAGCGCTAGAAGCCTTTTCATGATCTCCCTTTCGTCTTGCTTCACCGGCTGGTGTCGTCAGCCGACGTCGAGTTCCGCTATACCTGCGGATGTCCTTCGTGTGCTTACAATGGAATATTTCTGAAATCGAAGCAAACCCACTCCACTAGACTCTTGGCTCAAAATGATCCGGCTTTGCCGCAAGATGCCGATCGCATTCATCCCGCAACGCAGCGAGGCCCAGCCAAACGGCTTTCCTCGAATTCCAAGGAGTCTACCTGGTGACGTGACGCTCGCGAACTTCCATTTCGTGCCGCGGTGGAAGAGGTCGCTTCGAGTATGCAGCGGTCTATCAGGCCTCTGGATGGTGACAGGCTATGCCACCATCGCCATCAGCCCGCCATTGCGGATACACACTGCGACACACCTCCGATGCGCGGGAGCAACGGGGGTGAAAGTGGCAACCTGCCGGTGGATTGGCGGCAGAAGGAATTTCGCCGACGATACGCGGCAGTTGGCCCCGGATACCCGGATCGGGGATGGGTGACGCATCGCGCAGCATGCGCGTATAGGGATGGCGCGGTGCACCGAACACGCGTGAGACCGGGCCGTCCTCCACGATACGTCCGAGATACATGACCGCAACGCGCGAGCAGAACCACCGCACGACACCGAGATCGTGACTGACGAACACGAATGTCAGGCCGCGCCGCGCCTGCAGATCTTTCAGCAGCAACAGCACCTGTGCCTGGACGGAAACGTCGAGCGCGGAAACCGGCTCGTCGGCAACGATGAGCTCGGGTTCGACAGACAGTGCACGGGCGATTCCGATACGTTGACGCTGCCCGCCGGAAAATTCGTGCGGGTGGCGGTCATAGGCCGACGGGGGCAGGCCGACCTCCTCCAGCAGCGCGATCGCGCGGTCGCGCGCGGCGCGGCCGCGGGCAAGACCATGCACGCCAAGCGGCTCGGTCAGGGCCTGGCCGATCGTGCGTCGCGGATTGAGCGACGAATAGGGGTCCTGGAATACGATCTGCATCTGACGACGCAGCCGCTGCAGCGCGGATCCGTGTGCCCCGGTCACGTCGATGCCGGCAAAGTGCACGCGACCAGCGTCCGGCGGAATCAGTCGCAGCAAGGCACGTGCCGCGGTCGACTTGCCGCAGCCGGACTCGCCGACCAGACCGAACGCCTCGCCGCGCGTCACTGCGAAGCTGACGCCGTCCACGGCGCGAACCGTCGTCGTGACAGGACGCGGGAAGCCTTTGGTCACCGTGAAATGCTTGGCGAGATCGCAAACATCGAGCAGGGTTTGCGACGCGGTCATTGGGCGCTCGCTTTCGGATCGGTCACGTCGCAAAGGCCGTCACCGACGAGGTTCAATCCCAGGACCAGAACAAGAATGGCCAAGCCCGGCCAGATGCACAGCCATGCCGAATCGAGGATGTTCTCAAATCCGTCTCGCATCATGCCGCCCCAGGTCGGGGTCGGCGGCTTGACACCGAGCCCGATGAAGGAGAGCGAGGCCTCGGTGCGGACCGCGGTTGCCATCCACAGCGTGCCCATGACCAGGAGGTCGGTGACGATGTTGGGCAGTACATGCACGAACAGGATGCGCAGATGCGAGAAGCCGAGCGCGCGGCCGGCCTCAATGAAAGCTCGCTCCTTGAGAACCAGGACCGGTGCGCGTGCAATGCGCGCGAACGGGGCTATCGCCGTGAGCGCGATGGCAATGATGAGATTGGTGACGCTCGAACCAAGCAGCGCCACCATGATCATGCCGAGGATCAGGCTCGGAAACGACAGCAGGACGTCCATTACCTGCATGGTCACCAGATCGAAGCGTCCGCCGATATAGCCGCTGATCATGCCGATCGCCCCGCCGACGACGACGGCGCAGGCGATGGAAAGAAAGGACACCAGCAGGGATACCCGCGCGCCCCAAAGCAGCCGTGACAGCACGTCGCGGCCGAACTGGTCGGTGCCGAGCAGATAATCAGACCCCGATCCCGCCAGGCGATCGATGATGTTCTGTTCGAGGGGATCGTGAGGGGAAAGCCATGGCGCCAGCAGCGCGCCGGCCAGAATGATGGCGCACAGAACGATGCCGGCGAGTGTCGTGGGATTGCCCAAGAGCCGGCCGACCATTGCACGACGGGGTGAAGATAGCGTGGAAAGGGCCACGTCGGTCATTGCTTAACCCTCGGATCGATGAGGCCATAGCTGATGTCGGTGATCAGGTTCACCACTACGATCAGGAAACAATAGATCACCATCATGCCCTGCAACATGGTGTAGTCGCGCTGGGTCAGCGCGCTGACGATCACCTTGCCAAGGCCGGGGCGGTTGAAGACGATTTCGGTGAGCACCGAATTGCCGATAAGGATGCCGACATAGAGACCGACCACTGTGACGACCGGGATCAAGGCGTTGGACAAACCGTGACGCCAGACAATCGCGCGCCGTGGTACGCCTTTGGCGCGCGCGGTGCGGATGTAATCCTCGCCTAGTACCTGCAGCATCGAGCTGCGCGTCACGCGGACGACATAGGCCGCCATCACGATGCCGAGGGTGACCGCGGGCAGGACGAGTTTGTGCAAGCCGTCGATCAAGTCGCCGGGGCGCGGATTGCCTATCACCGGAAACAGGTGCAGCTGCAACGCGAAGACGATCAGGAGGAAGATGCCCGAAACAAAGACGGGGAAGGACAGCCCGAGCAGCGACAACAGACGCGTCAGCACGTCGATCGTGCCGTTGCGGTGAAGGGCAGCCCAGACGCCGGCTGGAATCCCGACCAGGCAGCCGATCACCATGGCCGCCAGCGTCAACACGATGGTGTGCGGCAAAGCTTCGGCAATTTCGGTCCAGACTGCACGATGCGTGACCATGCTGGTGCCGAGATCGCCGCGCAAGGCATGACCCAGGAACTCGAAATATTGCGTACCGATCCAGCGATCGAGGCCGAGTTCGGCGCGCAGGGCCGAGAGCGTTTCCGGGGTCGCTCGATCACCCAGGATGGCGATCGCGGGGTCGCCCGGAACCACGCGCACCAGCAGAAAGACCAGCGTCAATACCGCGAGCAGCGTCGGTATCGACGACAGCAATCTTCGGATGATGAAGCCAATCACCGGACGATCCCTCGGCTTGTTCGCGCCAACCTCACTTGAAGTGTGTCGCTTCCGTCAAGAGCGGGCCGAGCGACAGTGACGCCTTCAACTCGTAGCCATAATCGAGGTCGGTGCGGTGCGCCCAGATTTGCAGGGCCTCAGCCAGAGGAACGGCACAGACGGCCGCGACGATCTTCTTCTGGGCCTCGATCCAGAGTGCAACCTGCTTCTCGGTATCGGTCTCGGACTTGGCGGCGTCGATCTCCTTGTCAGCGACGTCGCAGTGGCTGAAATTGGTGACCGCCGTCGGCTTTCCGACGATACTTGACGAATGAAAGAACTGGGTCAGGTAGATGTCCGCCACGGGGAAGCGCGCCGCCGCATAATAGACGATCGGGCTCAGATCCTTGCGGATCTGCTGATGGAAGGTGGCGTGGTCGACGACCTGGATATCGAGATTGATGCCGGCCTTGCGTAGCTGCGCCTGCACCACCTGCATGCTGCCCAGCATCTGCGGCAACTGCGTGTGGATGATCTTGATCGTCACGCCGTCGGGATAACCTGCATCCTTGAGCAGCGCCTTGGCTTTGCTGATATCGGTGTTGACGAGACCGACATCCTTGGAAAATCCGAGATAGCCGGCCGGAATCACGCTCTGGCCTGGCCGTGCGGTGTCGGCGCCCTGCCACTTCACGAGCTCGGGCCTGTTGACAGCGTAAGCGATCGCCTGCCGCACGCGAATGTCGTCGAGCGGCTTCGCCGTGATGTTGAGATTGAGATTGGCGAGCTCGCCCGGCTCGAACACGTCGACGACCGAGTTCGGCAACGCGCGGATACGGTTGATCCAGGCCTGATCCTGCTTGCCGTAGATAAGGTCGATCTCGCCGTTCTGGAAGGCAAGGTCGCGTGAGGAATCGGAAGGAATGTAGCGATAGCTCACGTGCTCGAGCTTCGGTTTGCCTCGGAAATAGCCGTCGAAGGCCGCGAGCTCGAGCGACTGGTTCGGGGTATCGGAGACGAAGGCGAAGGGGCCCGTGCCGACCGGGTTGCGCGTGAAGTCCGCACCATATTTCTCGACCGCCTTGCGGCTGACGATGTAGCCACCCGAATAGTTGGTGACCAGCCCGAGCAAGCTCGGCACCTGCCGCGCCAGAACGATGTGGACCGTGTACGGATCCGTTGCCTCGATCGTCTTGAATGCGGCGAAGTCGGCGGAGAACGCCGACGTCTTGGCATCGCTTGCTCTCTTCAGGCTGAAGACGATGTCATCGGCGGTCAGCTCGCCAAAGTCGCCGTGAAACTTGACGCCGTGACGTAAGTGGAATGTCCAGTCGAGCTTGTCGGAACTCGATTCCCACTTCTCCGCGAGATCCGGCTCGATCTGCGCAGGATCCATCGTCCCCGGCTTGAAACGCACGAGGCCGTTGTAGATCCAGGCCACCACGGTGCGGTCGATCGTGCTGACCGCGCGATGAGGATCGAGCTGACCGACATCCTGAGCCGCCATGCCGACCTTCAGATCGGACTTTGGCGCTGCTGAAGCGGGCATCGCAATGAGGGTGGCAGCCGCAAGTGCCGCACTAAGCGTGATGCGAAGCGTCATGTCTCTGTCCCTGCTGGTTGAGTGATTGGTTCGGCGCAAAGCGATCGATACGGAACGGCTCGAGCGGAACATCCGTGTGTCCGTCCAGGACGAGCTCGCTCATGATGGCTCCGATGGCCGGGCCGAGCTGGAAGCCGTGACCGGAGAATCCAAAGGCATGAAACAGGCCGGGCGTCGTGCGGCTCAGTCCGATGACGGGAATATCGTCCGGCGTTTCGCCGTCGATGCCCGTCCAGCTGCGGATCACTTGGACGCCCGCGAGCTGCGGCACGAGCTGCAGCGCCTTCGCCATGACGACATAGCTTGCCTCTGGCGACGGCCGTGACGACGGAACGTCCGGATCGGAGTGCCCGCGGCCGCCGCCGAAAATCACATTGCCCCGCCGGATCTGACGCAGATAGACGTCGCCGCCAACGACGCCCAAATTCGGCGCAATGAAGTAGGGCAGGGGCTCGGTTACGAGCATGTTGGGGTTGAGCGGCGACACCGGGACCTGCTCACCAAATGCTTTGGCAACCGCGCCGCCCCAATAGCCGGCTGTGTTGACGAGACATCGCGCACGAAATTCACGCTCCCCCGATTTCACGATGAACTGCATGCCGTCATGAGCTAGCTTGCTGACCGGCGTGAATTCTCGGATATCGGCGCCGGCATCGCGCGCGGCTCGCGCCAGAGCGGGGCTCAACAGGCGCGGGTTGGCGGCGCCATCGTCGGGCGCGAACGAGCCGGCAACGACGTCGGGTCCAAGCCAGGGATATTGCTGATGGATGGCATTGCCGCCGATCATGATCAGCGGAAGTCCGTTGGCCTTGGCAACATTAAGATAGGCAATGAGCTCGGCTTCCTCGGCCTGGTTGCGCGCGAGCTTCAGATGTCCGGTCACCTCGAACTCGCAGTCGGTGCCGATGAGCTCCGGCAGCCTGGCCCAGATGTCCCGAGAACGGCGGGCGAGCGGCAATTCCGCCGGATGCCGGCCCTGCTGACGGACGCCGCCGTAATTGACGCCGCTGGCTTGCCCGCCGATCTGGCCGCGTTCGAGGAGGATGCATCGCGCGTTGCGCTTTGCGAGATGCAGGGCCGTGGAGCAACCGGCCCCGCCGCCGCCCACGATCAACACGTCGGTGGACGTGACGCTCATGCGGCCTCCGCGGGAAGGATGGGGATCGGCTTCACGGGTGGCTGTCCGCGGAGGCGGCCGACCTCTTCGACCGGGCAGGACAGGGTGGTCGCCAGCACCTCGGTTGCGGCTGCGCCGCAGACGCGACCCTGGCAACGACCCATGCCGACACGGGTCAGCGCCTTGGCCCGATTGACCTCCGATGGTGGAAGCGTCGCGAGAAACTCATTCGCGGCCGCGCGCAATTCGCCCGCCGTGACTGCCTCGCAGCGACAAAGCATGGTGTCGTCAGCCATATCGGCGGCGAGCTTCGCTGGAAATGGAAATGCGCGCTCCAATGCGGCGCGGAAAGCAGCGCCGGCTGCCAGCGTTGCGTCGAGCCGCGCCACCGCGCGCGCATCAACCGCGAGGCCGCGCGTCGCCAGCACCGCCCAGGCAGCGCGCGCACCGGCCGCCTCGGCAAGATCGGCGCCGCAAATCCCGCTGCCGTCGCCGGCAAGGAACACGCCTTCGACGGACGTTTGCCCGCTGGGATGCTTGCGCGGCACCCAATTGTGCTGCACCGGATCGAAGTCGAACGGTACACCGGCGAGATCGGCGAGTTGCGCCTCCGGCTTCAGCCCAAAGCCGAGTCCGACAGCATCGACTGCCACCTCCTGCGTGCTGCCGCGCGTGTCACGCCAGCTCAGCGACTCGACCTGGCCGCCGCCCCCGATCACGAGCGGTGTTACACCCTCGATGATGGGGATGCCGTGCGAGCGTAGCCAGGCGATGTAATAAAGGCCCTTGGCGAAGGTTGCCCCGCCACGCATCAGCCCGAACGCCTGTGCCGCCTTGTTGGCGAAGGGTGTCGTGTCGAGCACGGCCGTAGCCTGCGCGCCGGCCTGGGCGTATTGATACGCAACGAGGTAGAGCAGGGGGCCCGTCCCGAGAAAGGCGACACGCGCACCGATGGCGCAGCCCTGCGCCTTCAACGAAATCTGTGATCCGCCCAGAGTGAAAACCCCCGGCAGGGTCCAGCCAGGCAGCGGGATCACCCGATCCATCGCCCCCGTGCAAAGGATCGTCTGCGCAAAAGGCACGGCGCGCGCTTTCCCGTCGCACATCGTGTCGATCATGCCCGGCCGCATGTTCCATGCGAGCGTTCGCGGTCGGAAGTCGATGGACGTGCGTAGCCGGTCGAAGATGTCGTGTATGGTGCGCGCCTTTGCAGCTTCAAAGCCGTAGAGAACACGAGGGGGGCGGTGGAAACCGGTCGGCTGGCGCTGATAAATGCGTCCGCCGTTCTCCGGTGCTTCGTCGATCACGATTGGGCGCAGGCCTGCGCGGACGAGAATTTCGGCCGCACGGGTGCCGGCCGGACCGGCCCCGATGATGACGATGCTCATGGTTGTACCATCCCGCGTGACACGCGCATCCCTTCGGCTATCGGAGTGGTGCAGGCGCGCACGCGGCCGCCGCCTTCGAGGTTCACCCAGCAATCCTGGCACGCCCCCATCAGGCAGAAACCCGCTCGCGAGCCGTCGCCGAATTCGCTTGTCCGCAGGTAGCTATCCTGCGTGAGAATGGCGGTGAGCAGGCTGTCGCCCACGAGCGCGGCCGCGGGCCGACCATCGAGCGTGAACGACACGGCGGGCCGGTTCGTCTCTGCCAGGCGTTGCAATCTCATAGCATGTCCTCCAGCCGGCAATTGACCAGCAACTCGGCGATGGTCGCGGTGTTGGGCAGTCGCAGGACCGTCGCGATCAGTTCGGCGATATCGCGCGGATCGCTCATTTTCTCGCGCGGCCATTTAGTGACATGCGCGGTCATGTCGGTCGCGACGAAACTCGGGCAGATCGCTGTCGCGCGGATGCCGTGGTCCCAGCCATACTGTCGTACGGCATGGGTGAGCGCAATCAGCGCAAACTTGCTCATCGCATAGCCGGCATTGGGGTTGCGGACGCGTTTGCCCGACATGGAGGCGACGTTGATCACGCGTCCTTCGCCGCCCTTGGCAAGGTGCGGCAGCGCGAGCCGAATGAGCCGCATCGGCGCCTTGACGTTGATCAGCATCATGGCGTCGAGCGCCGTCTCGTCGGGATCGGTGAGGTCGGCTTCCGGATTGATTCCGGCCGCGTTGATCAGGCCGTCGAGCCGTCCGAAACGATCGATCGTCGCTGCAACCCATGCCTCCGCCGAAGGTAGTGACTCTGCATCGTAACGACGGAGCATCAGCCTGTCGGACCCGACCAGTCCGCGGGAGTCGCGCACCCCGGCTGAAACGTGATAGCCGCCATCGATCAGGCGCTCCACCAGAGCGCGGCCGATGCCGCGTGAGGCACCGGAGACCATCACGACCCGGCCAGATGCTTCAAGCACGGGCAAGCTCCCTGGCGAAAGCGTTGGTTGCAATGTGACAGCGGGCGAGATGCCGGGGGGCGGCCGCAGCCAGAACCTGCGGCGCCTCGCACCCTTCGCGGCGCAACGGGCAGCGCGGCGCGAAGCGGCACCCCTTCGGCATGTCGGTGAGCGGAGGCACGCGGCCCGGAATGGCAGTGAGGGTCTGCTCCGCGCGATCCATGCGCGGGATCGCCGAGAAAAGTGCACGCGTGTAGGGGTGGGCGGGCCTGCTGAAAATCTCTTGCACGGGCGCTTCTTCGACAATCTGACCCGCGTACATCACCGCAACGCGATCGGCGATCTGGGCGACCACGCCGAGATTATGTGTGATGAACAGCATCGCCATGCCGTGGCGGCCCTTCAGGTCAGCCAACAGCCCAAGCACCTGCGCCTGGATGGGCACATCGAGGGCGGTCGTCGGCTCGTCGGCGAGCAGCAATGCCGGTTCGCACGCGAGCGCCATCGCGATCATCACGCGCTGGCGCATGCCGCCCGAGAATTGATGCGGATAATCGTGGAAGCGCTGCTTGCTGGATGGAATTTTCACCTCTTCGAGAACGGCGAGCGCCTTCCTCGCCGCATCCGCCCGAGACAGCCCGCGATGGACCCGTAGCGTCTCGGCAACCTGCGACCCGATGCTCATCACCGGGTTCAGACTGGTCATCGGTTCCTGGAAGATCATCGTCATGCGGTCGCCACGCAGGGCTTCGAACTTCGTCTCATCGAGCGTTCGCAGATCTGTTCCGTCGAGCAGGATGCGGCCCGTCGACACGCGACCTTGCGGCTGCGGTACGAGGCCCATGATGGAGAGCGCCGTGACCGATTTTCCGCAGCCGGATTCGCCGACCAGGGCGAGCGTCTCGTTGCGGTCGAACGTGAATGACACGCCGTCGACGGCCGGATACCACTCCGCACCAATGCGAAATTCGACCCGAAGATCTTCGATACGCAAGACCGGTTCGCGCATAGGGCGGCCACTGCTGGAGCGAGGACGTCAACCGCTATTCAGGTCTTTGCTCTGCGTCGTGTCAATGACATATTCCACTATACGCAAACGCCATGCGCTGTTTTTCCGGTATGTGTAATCGTTATCCCGATTGAGCAGGAGTATTTCCATCCAATGGATAAAGTTTCCGGCGCTGGACCTTCTGGAAGTCTGCCGCGCGCGTTGGCCTTGCTGCGGGCGCTGGCCTCAAGCGGCGGTGAGGGGATGCGGCTGACCAATGCGGCCGAGGCGGCAGGCGTGACGCCGGCGTCGGCGCACCGGTTGTTCCGCATGTTGATCGATGAAGGCCTCGTGGAGCAGGATGCGCGCAACAAGCATTACCGGCTCGGCATCGAGTTCTTTTCGCTTGCCGCCCGCGCCGGAAGCCCCGGCAATCTGCGCGAGGTTTGCCGGCCGGCACTGTTGCGGCTGTCGGCGGCGTTAGGCGACACGGTCTTCCTACTGGTACGTAGCGGCTATGATGCAGTCTGTCTCGACCGCTGTGAGGGACCGGTGCCGATCCGTTCGTTCACGGGCGATGTTGGGGGCAAGGTGATCCTCGGTGTCGGGCAAGGCAGCATGGCAATCCTCGCTCACTTGCCGGAAGCTGAACGCGACGAGGTGATCCGCTTTAACCTGCCGCGTCTGCTCAATTTCGGTCCGTTCGACGAAGTGTTCTTCCGCAAAGGAATTGAGCAGGTGTGGGAAAGCGGCTACGCCGCGCGCGAGACGGGACTCCTGCCGGGCATGGCTGGTGTCGCCGTTGCGATACTTGATCGCGAGCGGCGGCCGCTCGCCGCAATCAGCATCGGCACCACAGTCGAACGGCTTAACGCCCAGCGTTTGCCGACCGTGGTTCAGGTGCTCCGGCGTGAGGCCGAGGCGCTGGCGTCGAAGATCAACCCGTTCGACGCTGCCTTGCGCAGGCCGGGGCACCGTGCGAGCTCGTATTGAGTCCCATGCGATACGACACGTTCTTTTTTTCGCTCCGCGTTGTCCGTGCTGTATTGACGAGGCCGCCTTCGGATATCGAAGGATAACCGGAGCTTGGAAACCAGCCGAGCCGGGCGGCAAAGATGAGGATCAGATAGAGCCCGACCCAGACCGTGGGGATAGAGGCCATCAGCATCGCCGCGCCACCAATCCTTCGTCTCGCAGCCAATGTGCGCTGCGCCCACCGTGACGGAGCGGCCTTGCCAGCAAGGCGGAATAAACTGCGGACGTGGGTAGCCGTCGATTGCGTTGCGGGCAATGCGACGCCCCAACCTTGCTCTGACCTTGTTTGGTTCGCGCGTGAGGTGCATAGGGCAGAATTTTAGTTGCGTACCTCAAAAATCGGAGGCAGGATTGCAGCCAAAAGAATAAAGGCCGCTTGGGAGGAAGGTGATGGGACACGCCGCTGCCGTATGCCTGCTTTTGGTCAACGTCGCCGACGCTCCTTGGATCGATGGCATGGTGATGCCCGTGGTTTGGAAAAAGCGCTGCGGCGCCGGCAGGTGTTCTATTCCTCGCTCGGCCACCGTGCCTACGAGTTCGACGCACCGGAGATCCAGGCTCTGATGACCCGCGGCATATTGTGGGCGGCGCGTACATGAGGGTTGGTGCGACCCAGCCGCCAGTTCGCGCTACGCTTGAGGATGTCGCGCGCGCGGCGGGCGTTTCCCTCGCGACCGCCGACCGCGTCGTCAATCGGCGCGAGGGCGTGCGCGCCAAGACCGTCGCGCGTGTCGAGGCCGCGGTGGCAAAACTCGGCTATCGCGCCGACGTCGCGGCCGCGCGGCTCGCCCGCGGGCAGACGTACCGCTTCGCCTTCGTGCTGCCGACCGGCAGTAACAGTTTCATGACCAACCTGACCGAACAGGTCCAGCGCACCGCAGGCTGGCTCGCCGGCCAGCGCGGCTTCATCGATATCGTCCATGTCGACGTGTTCGATCCGGATGTCCTCGCCGACGCGCTGGAAAATCTGCCGCTGGCCTATCAGGGTGTCGCCGTCGTCGCGCTCGACCATCCCAAGGTGCGCGACGCGATCGATGAACTCGCCGCGCGCGGGGTCGCCGTGGTGACCCTTGTGTCGGACGCGCCGAGCTCGCGCCGCCTGCACTATGTCGGTATCGACAACCCGGCCGCGGGGCGAACTGCGGCGACGCTGATGGGACGTTTCCTCGCCGGCCGCGAGGGGACGGTTGCCGTAATCGCGGGATCGTTGTCGCTGCGCGATCATACCGAGCGGCAGTTCGGCTTTCACCAGATCCTGTCCAGCGAGTATCCGAACCTGATCGGACTGCCGGTCATTGAAGGCCGCGACGACAGCGAGCGCACGCAACAGCTCACTGCCGCGTTGCTCGCGCGCCATGCCGATCTCCGCGGAATATATTGCTGCGGCGCCGGAAACCGTGGCATTGCCAATGCGCTTGAGGATCAGGGCCGCGCGCGAGAGGTGGTCTGGATCGCTCATGAGCTGACCCAGCACACGCGGCGCTTCCTGGTTCGCGGCACGCTCGATGCCATCATCAACCAGGATCCCGGCCACGAGGCCCGGTCTGCGGCGCGAATTCTGCTCGCGCATTGTTCGGGTGAACCCATCAGCCCCGACCAGGAGCGCATCCGTATCGATATTTTTCTGCGGGACAACCTGCCGTAATTTCGGTTCTACCCATGTAAACCCTAACGGACGTTCGGGAGGAAAGCTCATGAAGTCGATAAAGGGTCCAGCCATTTTCCTGGCGCAGTTCGCCGGGGATGCGACTCCGTTCAATTCGTTTGACGCGATCTGCGCGTGGGCATCGTCGCTCGGCTACAAGGGTGTTCAGATTCCGACCTGGGACGCGCGTCTGTTCGATCTGAAGAAGGCATCCGATTCAAAGACCTATTGCGATGAAATCAGCGGGGTCGCCGCACGGCACGGCCTGGAGGTCACCGAGCTCTCCACTCATCTCCAGGGCCAGCTCGTCGCGGTACACCCCGCCTATGATGCTGCCTTCGACGGCTTTGCGGCGCCGGAAGTGCGCGGTAACCCGTCGGCGCGTGCCGAATGGGCGATTGACCAGGTGAAGCGCGCGCTTAGAGCATCTAAGCATCTCGGTTTGCAGGCGCATGCCACCTTCTCCGGTGCGCTGGCCTGGCCCTATATCTATCCGTGGCCGCAGCGCCCGGCCGGACTCGTGGAAGCAGCGTTCGATGAGCTGGCGAGACGCTGGACGCCGCTGCTCGACTATGCCGACGAGAACGGCGTCGACGTCTGCTACGAGATTCATCCCGGCGAAGATCTGCATGACGGCGTCAGCTATGAGATGTTCCTCGAACGGGTGAAGAATCACGCGCGGGCGAATCTGCTCTACGATCCGTCGCACCTTCTGCTGCAGCAGCTCGACTATCTCGATTACGTCGACATCTATCATGAGCGCATAAAGGCCTTCCACGTGAAGGATGCAGAATTCAATCCGACGGGCCGACAGGGCGTTTATGGCGGTTTCCAGAGTTGGGTGAATCGGGCAGGGCGGTTCCGCTCGCTGGGCGACGGACAGGTCGATTTCGGCGGCATCTTCTCCAAGCTGACAGCCTACGATTTCGGCAGCTGGGCGGTGCTGGAGTGGGAATGCGCGCTCAAGCACCCCGAGGACGGCGCGCGCGAAGGCGCGGAGTTCATCAAACACCACATCATCCGCGTAACCGAGCGCGCTTTCGACGATTTTGCCGGGGCGGGCACCGACGACCTGGCGAATCGCAAGATGCTCGGCCTGGCTTAGGAGGTTCGCATGGTGATTGAAGCAAGCGGGTACGACACCACAGGCGGCCGAATCAGACTTGGCATGGTGGGCGGCGGTCAAGGCGCATTTATCGGGGCCGTTCATCGCATAGCGGCGCGGATCGACGGGCAGTTCGAACTGGTCGCGGGGGCGCTGTCCTCAGAACCTGTCCGGGCGAAGGCGTCGGCCGTGGAACTCGGACTCGCGGCCGAAAGATCCTACGGATCATTCGAGGAGATGGCGAGGGCCGAGGCCGCGCGCCCCGACGGGATCGAGGCGGTGTCGATTGTGACGCCGAACCATGTGCACGCGCCCGCTGCCCGCGCTTTCCTCGAGGCCGGAATCCATGTGATCTGCGATAAGCCGATGACGACCACGGTGGCGGAAGCCGAGCGGCTGGTCGATCTCGTGGAAAGCAGCGGCAAGCTGTTCGTCCTCACCCACAACTACACGGGCTATCCGATGATCCGGCAGGCGCGCGCCATGATCGCCAATGGCGAGTTGGGTGACGTCCGCGTCGTGCAGGTCGAATATCCACAAGACTGGCTCACCGAGCGCACTGAGCTTTCCGGAAGCAAGCAGGCCGAGTGGCGCACCGATCCAAAGCGATCCGGAGCCGGCGGCTGCATCGGCGATATCGGAACACACGCCTACAATCTCGCTGCTTTCGTCACCGAACTTAAGACAGATGCGCTCCTAGCGCAGCTCACCACCTTCGTGCCTGGCCGCCTGCTCGATGACGACGTCCAAATCATGTTGCGTTACCAGGGCGGCGCGCGTGGTCTGCTGTGGGCAAGCCAGGTAGCGGTCGGCAACGAAAACGCCCTCAAGCTGCGCGTCTGCGGTACCAAAGGCGGGTTGGAATGGAGCCAGGAAGACCCGAACTATCTGTGGTTCACCCGTTTCGGCCAGCCGAAGCAATTGCTCACCCGCGCCGGCGCCGGAGCGCAGCCTGAAGCTGGCCGCGTCTCCCGCGTGCCGGGGGGGCACCCCGAGGGATATCTCGAGGGCTTCGCCACGATCTATGCCGAAGCTGCGCGGGCAATCCGCGCTGCGCGGACCGGCACCCCGCCCGATGCCGGAACGATCTACCCAACCGTACATGATGGTTTGGCCGGCATGCGCCTCATCGAGGCAGCCGTAGCGTCTTCAAAAGCCGGCAACGTATGGATCAAGGTCGAATGAAGGCGCTCGCCGCCGATCTGTCCGGTGCCACCGGAGCCTCGATGCTGGAGGCGGTGGGGCTGTCGAAGTCCTTCGGTCCGGTGGAGGTCCTGAAGGACGTCAGCCTGGCGGCGTACCCTGGGGAGGTTCACGCCATTATCGGAGAGAACGGTGCCGGCAAGTCGACTCTCATGAAGCTGCTTGCCGGCCATTTGCAGCCGACGCGCGGCGAATTGCGGATCGACGGCGAAACCGCGACACTGACTGGGCCCGTCGACGCGGAGCGTCGCGGCATCGTCCTTGTTCACCAGGAGATCCTCCTTGCGCCCGATCTTACGGTCGCGCAGAACGTATATCTCGGCCGGGAGTTGCCCAAGGGAATCGTCGTAGACGACCGCGCCATGAACGAGGGCGCGCGCCAGGCAATCCGCAATCTCGGGGCCGACGTCGATCCCGACATCGTGGTGCGACGTCTTTCGATAGCGCAACGACAGCTCGTGCAGATAGCACGGGTGCTTTTGGTTCCGCACCGCGTGGTGATCTTCGACGAACCGACCGCTTCGCTCACGCCAATCGAAACCAGGGCATTGCTCAAGGTCATCGCCGATATCCGCGCCAAGGGCGTGAGCGTCCTCTATATTTCGCACCGTCTGCCCGAGGTCAAGCAAATCGCCGACAAGGTCACCGTGCTGCGCGACGGCCGCGTCGTCGCCAGCCATTCGACGAGCGAATTGCAGCCGGTCGACATGGCGCGTCTGATGGTTGGTCGCGATGTAGCCAAGCTCTATCCTGATCGTCACGCCACGACCGCCCGGGAAACAGTGCTGGAGATCGAGGATTTTTCCGTCTCCGGCTTCGCGCAACATGCGTCGTTCCGGCTGGGGAAGGGCGAGATCCTCGGCTTCGCCGGCTTGGTCGGCGCCGGGCGGACGGAGTTGATGGAAGGCCTCGTCGGCCTGCGGCCCGGCCGCGGCTTCATCCGTATCGATGGCAAGCCGGTGCAGTTTCCGCATGTCGACGCCAGCCTGAAGGCCGGCATCGCCTATCTCAGCGAGGATCGAAAGGGCAAGGGCCTGCTGCTGGCCGAGGATCTGTGCGTCAACCTGACGCTCGCCTCACTGGACAAATTTCGGCGCGGGCTTCAGATCGACCGGGCGAAGGAGCGCGTCGCGCTCGACAAGGCGATCGGCGAGTTCGACATCCGCGCCAGCCGCAAGGACATGCTCGTTGATCAGCTTTCGGGCGGCAACCAGCAGAAGCTGCTGCTGGCCAAGATGATGATGACCGACCCTTCCATCATTATCATCGACGAGCCGACACGTGGCATCGACATCGGCACGAAGGAACAGATCTACAAGTTCATCGCGCTACTCGCCGAGCAAGGGCGCTCGATCATCGTCGTCTCGTCCGAAATGCAGGAACTGATCGGCATTTGCGACCGCATCATTGTCATGCGCTCCGGGCAGATCGTCGGCGCAGTAACAGGCGAGCACATGAACGAGAACGAGATCGTCGTGCTGGCGACTGGCGCCAAAGCCGGGGAGGCTGCATAATAGAAATGACCGACTTCGCAGCAGATACTCGAAAAATACAGAAGTCCTGGAAAGACATTGACCTGCGCGCCGTCGCCCCCTTCCTGGCACTGGCCCTTCTTCTGGTACTCGGGGCGATCGCAAACCCGAACTTCATCAGCATCGACAACCTGCTGAACGTCATCACCCGCAGCGCCTTCATCGCCGTCATCGCCGTCGGTGCGACCTTCGTGATATCGGCCGGCGGCCTGGATCTGTCCGTCGGCTCCATGGTCGCGTTCGTCGCCAGCTTGACGATCATGTTCATGAACAGCGGCGTGATTGCTGATCCCGCGACCATGCTCGTCGTCGCGATGGCGCTTGCCATGGTCATTGGCGCTGCTTGCGGCCTTGCCAACGGTCTGATCACCACGGCCGGCAGCATCGAGCCGTTCATCGCCACGCTCGGCACCATGGGGATCTATCGCGGTCTTACGACATGGCTGTCGCAGGGCGGCGCCATCACGCTACGGTCTCCGAACATCCAATCCCTGTATCGGCCGGCCTATTTCGGCTCGGTTCTGGGAGTTCCGGTGCCCATCATCATCATCATCGTCACAGCCGCCGTCGGCGCCTTCGTGCTGCACAGAACGCGCTATGGCCGTCATGTTCTGGCCGTGGGATCCAATGAGGATGTGGCGCGCTATTCCGGCATCTCCGTCGAACGCGTGCGCACGATGACCTATGTCATCCAGGGACTGTGCGTGGCCGTGGCATGTCTGCTTTACGTGCCGCGGCTGGGATCCACGTCCGCAACGACAGGACTGATGTGGGAGTTGCAGGCCATTACCGCGGTCGTGGTCGGCGGCACCGCACTGCGCGGCGGCCTCGGCCGCATCTGGGGCACAATCTGCGGGGCGTTGATACTCGAGATCGTCGGCAACATCATGCTGCTTTCGAATTTCGTCAGCGAGTATCTGATCGGCGCAATCCAGGGCGCCATCATCATCGTTGCGATGCTGGTCCAACGTTCCCTGGTAAGGAAATCGTAAACGGCCGGGTTATCGGGTCGCCGGTCGTTCGTCACAAGACCCGCTCTTGGGAGGAAGACATGCGTAAGCGAATACTGGGCTTGGCCGTCGCGATGGCGGCTTTGATGGGCGCAGCTCACGCCGAAGACAAGAAAGTGACTATCGGCGTTTCGATTCCCGCCGCCGACCATGGATGGACTGCCGGCGTGGTGTTTCATGCCGAACGGATGGCGAAGCTGCTGATGGCGCAACATCCGGGCTTGAACGTCATCGTGAAGACGTCTCCCGATCCGGCAATGCAGGCAAACGCTGTACAGGACCTCGTGACCCGGGGCATCAACGCCCTGGTCATACTGCCATCCGATCCGGATCCCCTGGTCAATGCCATCAAGGAGGTGAAGAACAAGAACATATTTGTGGCGCTTGTGGACCGGGCACCCAGCAACAACGACAATTCGGTTCGCGATCTTTATGTCGCCGGTAACAACCCGGCTCTCGGCGCCACCGCAGGTGAATACATCAAGAAAAACACGCCGAATGCTCAGGTCGCCGTTATCCGCGGTCTGCCGATCCCGATCGACCAGCAGCGCCAGGACGGGTTCGACAAGGCTATCTCCGGCTCCAATGTAAAGGTTCTCGCAAAGCAGTTCGGCAACTGGAATCGCGACGATGCCTTCAAGGTCATGCAGGACTATCTGACCAAGTTCCCTAAGATCGACGTGGTGTGGTGTCAGGATGATGACATGGCCGTGGGGGTGCTTCAGGCCATCGATCAGGCAAAGCGGAGCGACATTCGTTATGTCATCGCCGGCGCCGGCTCGAAGGAAATGGTCAAGAAGGTCATGGACGGCGACAAGCTGGTCCCGGTTGACGTGCTTTACCCGCCGGCAATGGTCGCAACCGCCATGGAATTGACGGCCGCCAACTTTTACAATCAGGCCCCGGTTCGCGGCAGCTACATCCTCGATGCGACACTAATCACCAAAGCTAACGCAAAAGATTTTTACTTCGCGGATTCGCCGTTCTGAACGACGTCGTATCGCAGCAACAGACGAAGGGGCCCCGCGCCCCTCCGTCAATCTTCATGGGACCTGAATAAGCTCTCCCGATGCGGACCATCGGAGAGAATATCGCAGATTTGTGTGGAAAGGCGGTAGCGCTCTAGCGACTCGAACCCGTCCTCCGTGAAGAAGGGGAGCACCTTACGTGCTGGCGATGTCGGCATCGTGCGGGCCCTTCAACGCCCTGACCAGCGGCCTTCTAGGTTTGAGCGTTCTGGCCGACATCCCGTTGCAGGCGCCATTCAAATCGCTGGCTGAATCATGGGCAGATGCGGCACATGAACTCGATGGTGCTGGCGGCAGGGCCAAGCCGTTGGATCTCGATTTTAATCATTGGGTCCAAGTCGAGCTTGGTGAGCCCATCGAGTCCAGTGATCGGCCAAGCCGCGACAGAGCAATGTTCTAGGTCGAAGCCGGCGGTAGAATTTATACCGCGTCTGCCGGCACAAAACAGCTGATGATGATGTTGCCGCGGTAATGCACATACCACACCACGGCCTGCCCCACCGGATTGCCGCGATCGCGGATGATGGCCCGCTCGGGTACAGCCATCCACTGCCCTTCGATTGGAACCCAATAGGCGCCGTCACGATAATCATAGTCGGTGCGATGACCGTCGGAGATGTCGCAGCACGGCACGCCGTTCGGCGCCGTCACAGCCTTGAACCACGCGCGGATGTCAGGCGAGACATTGTCGTATTGTCCGCCGTCGAAAGCGAGCGCCGTACCAGTCAGCGTAGTGACGATCGCCAGTAGAGCGACCTGCGCGACTCGCCGCATCCGATCCTCCACTAGATGTCTTCTGGTATTCTTACCCGCCTATTGGCGAGCACGATTAGACGTTGGCCCGATTAAGCCTGAGCTCGGCCGTGGTTGCACGCTCAAAAATTGAGCGTTCCGTGGCACTGCCAATGATGCGGCGCAAAATCAGCGCTTCGTTTCGCCCTGAATTTGGTAACTTCGGACTACGATATATCCCTCCGATTGAGAGCATGCTTCGCTAAGTGATGCGCTTTACGGATTGCGCCGGTTTGCGCCGGTTGCGATCGCGGCGGCCGCGGTGCGGTTTTCGACGCCGAGCTTGGAATAGATCTGCTCGAGATGCTTATCGACGGTGCGCGGGCTCAATCCCAAAATCTGCGCGATGTCGCGGTTGGTCTTGCCTTTGGAGAGCCAGGACAGCACCTCACCCTCGCGCGTTGTGAGGCCGAGCTCGCTGGAGAATTCGGCGGGCAAGTCACCGCTGGTGTCTTTGGCCAGCCGCAGCAGGAATTCGTTGGCACCGAGCTTGCCCATGAATTGCAGCCGCAGCTGGTCGTTGCCGAGGAATGCGGCCATGGTCGCTGATTTCGCGGTCGGCTTTCCCTTCCGCACCTGATCGAGCCACTGGGGCATCGGCTCGGGCAAAGTGAAGCCGCCGGTGCCGGCCAGCGTGTCTGACAACAGCTTCTGCGCCTGCGGTGTCGCCCACAGCAGCTTGCCCGTGCTGTTCACCGCGAGTAGATAGCGTCCGGAAACGTCGAGGGCGGCGCGCGCACTTTGGGTCAGCCGCGCATTGGCGAGATGCACGCGGATGCGCGCCAGCATCTCCTCGATCACGATCGGCTTCGTCACGTAATCGACGCCGCCGGCGTCGAGGCCGCGCACGATATGCTCGGTCTCGGCAAGGCCGGTCATGAAGATCACCGGCACGTTGGCAAGAGCCGCCTCGCGCTTGAGGCGGCGGCAGGTCTCGAACCCGTCGATTCCCGGCATCACGGCGTCCAGCAGGACGATGTCGGGCGTGATCTGGTCGACGATGCGCATCGCGCTCGCGCCGTCGAGCGCCACCATCACCGTCATCCCGGCGCCGTCGAGTGCATCGGTGAGCAGCCGCAACGTCTCCGGGGAGTCGTCGACAACGAGCGCGACGTCGCGCTTTTTCGGCTCAATGCTCACGAGCATGCAGTGTCTTCAATGTTGCCATGTATTGGTCGAGATCGATGCGGTCAACCAGCGACCGCATCTGGGCGACGAAGTCGGCATGCTCGGGGTGCTCGCTGCCGATCTCGTCCAGCTTGAGCTGGATGCCGCTGACGTAGCCGATCTGGCCGAGCCCGATCAGCGCTTCGATGTGCCGTAGTGGCGGCTTTGGTCCGCTCTCGGGCCGCCAGAATGGCACTGCGGTCTCATCCGAGCCGTATTGCCATTCGAGCCTGAGGAGCTGGCGGATCGTCTCCAGCAGCCGCGGGATGTCGATCGGCTTCATCAGATAGCCGTCATGGAAGGGTTGCGCCAGGGGCGCGCCGTGCGCCTCCAGCGCGCTCGCCGAGACCATCAGGATGCGGGCCTGGTGGTGGCCGCTCGTGCGCAGGGTCTCCGCCACGGTCCAGCCGTCCATGCCGGGCATGGAGATGTCGAGCAGGAACAGGTCGGGCCGGCAGTGCTGCGCGAGCGCGAGGCAGCCGGGGCCGTCGGGGGCGCTGAGCAGAATGAATCCGATCGGGGTCAGCACCTCGCGCAGCAGGTCGCGATGCACCGGATCGTCGTCGGTGATCAGGATCGTCTTGCGTGCGCCATGATAGCCGGAGACCGGCGCCTCCACCGGCGCGATGCGCCGGGGATTTGTGACCTCCGACAGCAGGATCTTGACCTTGAACGTGCTGCCGGTGCCGACCGTGCTCGTCACCTTGATGTCGCCGCCCATGACGCCGGCGAGAAGCCGGCTGATCGTCAACCCGAGCCCCGTCCCTGTCTGTGGCTGCGCGGCGCCGAGCGCGCCGCGCTCGAAAGGTGCAAAGATGCGCTCGAGATCGCCGCCCTGGATGCCCGGACCGGTGTCGATCACCTCGAACTCGGCGACCGGGCTACGATAGTGCACGACGAACTGCACGCTGCCGGTCTGGGTGAACTTGATCGCGTTGGAGAGCAGGTTGATCAGCACCTGCCGCAGCCGCTTCTCGTCGGCATAGACCACCACCGGCAAATGGGCGGGGCGCTTGAACAGGAAGTCGATGCTCTTTGCGGCAGCCTGCAGGCGGAACATGCCGACGAGCTGGTCGAGGAATTCGCTCAAGCGGACCTCGTCGCGCGACAAATACAGCCGCCCGGCCTCGATCTTGGAGATGTCCAGAATGCCGTCGATCAGCCCGGAGAGGTGGTCGGCGCTGCGGCGGACGACGCGGACCTGGTCGCGCGGCTTGGTGTTCAGCGTCGCATCCTGCTCCAGAAGCTGCGCATAGCCGCTGATCGCGTTCAGCGGCGAACGCAGCTCGTGGCTCAGGCCCACCACGTAGCGGCTCTTGGCGAGGTTGGCGGATTCGGCAACCTCCTTGGCGCGCTGCAGCTCGGCGTCGGTGCGCTTGTGGGCGTCGATCTCTTGGATCAGCAGCGTGGTCTGGCGCCGTGTCTCGGCCTCCGCCGCGCGGCGACTCTGCTGCGCCAGCACGAACAGCCAGGCCACCACGCCGATGATGATGCTGAGCGAGAAGAACACCTTCCACAATACGTTGGAGACCAGCATGTTCTCGCCAGGCACGCTGGCCGAGGTCTGGAGATAGATCAATCCCAACACCAGCGCAACGAGACCAGCGGAGACCACGAACACGCCGACATAGTGGCCGAATTGCGAGTTGATTCGCTGATAGATCGGCTGCGGAAGGATCTTGCTCAACGCGTCGGAGAACTGAACCTGCGCGCGTCCATGCGGCTTGCAGAGATCATGGCAGCGGGCATCCAGGGAGCAACACAGCGAGCAGATCGGGCCGGCATAAGCGGGGCAGGAGGTCATGTCCTCCGGCTCGAAGCTGTGCTCGCAAATGCAGCACTGGATCGCTTCGATATTGGCCCAGCTCTTCTTCGGCTTGCGTGCGATGTAGAATTGTCCGCCGGTGAGCCAGGCGATAAGGGGCGCACTGACGAAGGCGACCGTCAGCGCGACGAAGGCCGCCAGCGCCTTCATGGTCGGGCCGAATAGACCGTAGAACGCCGCGATCGAGACGATGATCGAGAGCGTCATGGCGCCGACCCCGACCGGGTTGATGTCGTAGAGATGCGCGCGCTTGAACTCCATTTGCGGCGGGCGCAGGCCGAGCGGCTTGTTGATCACGAGATCGGACACCAGCGCGCCGACCC